>NZ_JBVFVM010000003.1:0-47947 GCF_055521575.1 Novosphingobium sp. BL-S-24 | reverse complement strand
CCGGTCCCACACAAACAAAGCCAGCGCAGGCAGGAAATGTGACGAGGTGAAACTGGCGACAAAGGCCGGACCTATCTGACCGAGGATCGGGGGTTTGATCGCGCCAGCTAAACGGGATCAAGGGGATCGGGACGCACAAGTTTTCAACTCAAAATGATGTGAGTAAAAACTCTGATAATCAGGGTTCCTCTTCAATTGGCATTAGTGAAAGATACCACGTAAACCGCCACATGGTTATGCGAGGCAGGTGGGTTTAACCCAAGGCATGATCCAGAATGCCTCTCCCATCCAATTGATCATACCCCGTCGCTTTGGCGATGCCCGTGGCTGGTTCACCGAAGTCTATTCCGAACCCGTCTTCACGGCTTTGGGTATTGATTGCCACTTTGTTCAGGACAATCACTCACTGTCCGTTGCTCCTTTCACTCTGAGGGGCCTCCATTTCCAGACGCCGCCTTTCGGTCAAAGCAAGTTGGTACGCTGCATTCGCGGACGTATTCTTGACGTCGTGGTGGATGTCAGAAAAGGCTCGCCCACCTATGGTCAGTGGGTTGGGGCGGAACTGTCAGCTGAGAACGGGAACCAGCTCTATATTCCCGTTGGCTTCGCGCATGGGTTTCTCACGCTCGAGCCGGATTGTGAAATCAGCTACAAATGCTCCAGCACCTACGCGCCCAAGCATGATCATGGGATTTCCTGGGACGATCCCGACATCGGCATCGATTGGCCAATCCCCGATGGTGTGACACCCGAGCTTTCAGCCAAAGATGCGGCGCAACCTCGCCTTGCTGATTTCGACAGCCCTTTTTTCTATGACGGTCGTCCGCTCGTTGGATCGATCGAGGGCTGCCGAGCATGCGTGTAATCGTTACCGGAGGAGCGGGCTTCATCGGATCGGCTCTCGTTCGCCATCTCGTACTGAACAAAGGCTACGACGTCCTTATCATCGATGCGCTGACATACGCAGGGTGCAAAGCCTCTTTGAAGGCCGTAGAGCGCAGTGAAAACCACCATTTTCTAAACGCGGACATCTGCGACAGGCCAGCAATGGACGCCGCGATTTCGCAGTTTCGCCCAGATCGCATCATGCACCTGGCCGCCGAGAGCCACGTGGATCGCTCGATCACCGGCGCGGCGGATTTCATCCAGACGAACGTGGTGGGCACCTTCAGCTTGCTAGAGTCTGCCCGGGCTTACTGGAATGGACTGGGCCGCTCTGCAAAAGAGGCATTTCGCTTTCTCCACGTCTCGACCGACGAAGTCTATGGATCACTCGGTGACGAGGGGCTGTTTACAGAGACGACCTCATACGATCCCAGCTCACCTTACTCCGCTTCGAAAGCCGCTTCGGACCATCTCGCAAAAGCCTGGAACCGGACCTATGGGCTGCCGGTGGTGGTGTCGAACTGCTCGAACAATTACGGACCTTACCATTTCCCCGAAAAGCTGATCCCGCTGACCATTCTCAACGCGCTCGAAGGGCGTCCGCTGCCCGTCTACGGCATGGGCGAAAACGTGCGGGACTGGCTGTTCGTCGATGATCACGCCCGCGCGCTCGATACGATAGCCGAGCGCGGCCGGGTTGGGGAAACCTATAACGTCGGTGGACGCAACGAGCGCCGCAATGTCGATGTCGTGCGCCGAATCTGCGGGCTGCTCGACCAGCTGATGCCCGGCCACACACCTCGAGAAAGCCTGATCGAGTTCGTCACAGACCGACCAGGGCATGACGCTCGCTACGCCATCGACGCAACGAAACTTGAGGCCGAACTGGGCTGGCACGCGCGCGAAACCTTCGACACAGGCATCGAAAAGACCGTCCGCTGGTATCTCGATAACGAATGGTGGTGGCGCCCGCTGCGCGACCGCTACGACGGCGCGCGTCTGGGACTGTCCGACGTCGCGCTGGCGGGCGCCAAGGTCGCGGCATGAGGATCGTCGTCACCGGCAAAGTCGGGCAGGTCGCCACCAGCCTGATCGAGCGGGGCAGCGCGGCAGGACACGTGATTATTGCTTTGGGGCGACCAGAACTGGACCTGACCGACCCTGCCAGTGTGAAGCGTGCGATTGCGACGGCTGAGCCGGAGGTGGTAGTGTCAGCGGCTGCCTACACAGCCGTCGATAAGGCCGAGGCGGGAAGCCCGCTGGCATATGCCGTCAATGCCGCCGGAGCCAATGCGGTCGCGCAGGTTGCTGCATCCCTTGGGGTGCCGCTGGTTCACCTATCGACCGACTATGTTTTCGACGGCAGGCTTGAGCGACCCTATCTCGAAACCGATACGACAGGCCCTGCCAGCGTCTACGGCGCGTCCAAACTAGCAGGCGAAAAGGCCGTGCTGGCAGCGCATGGCCGCAACAGTGCGATCTTGAGGACGGCTTGGGTCTATAGCCCGTTCGGCGGAAATTTCGTGAAGACCATGATGCGTCTGGCTCAGGATCGGCATGAAGTGTCCGTCGTTGCGGACCAGATCGGCAACCCGACCAACGCGCTCGATATCGCCGATGGCATTTTGAAGGTAGCGCAGAACCTTGTTGCAAATTCCGACCCGCAGCTTCGCGGAGTATTCCACATGGCCGCTCGGGGAGAGGCGTCGTGGGCGGATTTCGCGGAAGCCATATTCGGCACATTCGCTGAATTGGGTGGCCCGTCTGCAAGCGTGCGGCGCATAGCCACGGCGGATTATCCGACCACTGCAACCCGCCCCGCAAACTCACGGCTCGATTGCGATCTCCTACGTCAAAGACACGGGATGGTGCTTCCTGATTGGCGAGCTGCGCTGCCTGACGTGGTTTGTCGATTACCCATGCCGGCTTGTGCAGCTCTGTGAAAGGAACGTGACGTGAAAGGCATCATCCTTGCGGGCGGTAGCGGCACCAGGCTCTACCCAATGACGCTGGCGACCTCGAAGCAGCTCATGTCGGTCTACGATAAGCCAATGATCTACTATCCGCTGACCACGCTGATGCTGGCGGGAATCCGGGAAGTTCTGATCATCTCGACCCCCCGCGATCTGCCTTCTTTCCAGCTGTTGCTGGGCGACGGTTCGCAGTGGGGCATGAGCTTGGAATATGCCGAGCAACCCAGCCCCGACGGTCTAGCCCAAGCCTATGTTATCGGGGCGGACTTCGTTGCGGGAGAACGATCTGCCCTGATCCTCGGCGACAACATTTATTACGGGCATGGCCTGCCGGAATTGCTGAACCGGGCAGGCCATCGCAAAAACGGCGCCAATGTCTTCGCCTATCACGTCAAAGATCCGGAGCGCTATGGCGTGGTCGCATTTGACGAAGCCATGAAGGCTGTCTCGATTGAGGAAAAACCCAAAGATCCACGTTCCAACTGGGCGGTGACGGGCCTCTATTTTTACGATGAACAGGTAGTGGACATCGCCGCCGATCTTCGTCCCTCCCCACGGGGGGAATTGGAAATCACCGACCTCAACCGGATCTACCTGGAGCGGGATCAGCTATCGGTCGAGATCATGGGCCGGGGTTACGCCTGGCTGGATACCGGAACGCCTGACAGCATGCTCGATGCAGCCGAATTCGTCCGGTTACTTGAGAAACGACAGGGCTTCAAGATTGCCAGCCCGGAAGAAATCTCTTTCCGCCAGGGATTTATCGGGGCGGCCGAGATGGAAGCGTCTATCCGTAAGCTGGGCAAATCGGATTACGCTCATTATCTGCGCGGTGTTCTGGAAAATCCCGATTTTGGAAACAACTCGCCGGAGATTTCGGCCCAAGTCATTTTCATGACAGATGCAAAGGCAGCTTTAGCAAATCAGGTGGCTTGAGCAGTCTATGTGGGGTGGATCATTTATCTACTTCTAAGCAATCACCATAATCTGTGAAGGACCCATATCTCCATATTAGCCCCCTACTCCCCGATCGGGCTTTCACCATGCTTGCGCAGCACGTCATTGAAGGCTTCGGCCATCAGCGATTGCAGGCTTCGGCCCTGACGCCGCGCCAGCATGTGCATAGCGAAGCTCATTTCGGGGGTGAAGAAGCCTGCGATCTGCTTACGGCCTATGCGGCTTTCCGGCCGGGTAGAGACGGCACCTTCTTCTTGCTGAACCGGGGCTAGGGCTTCTTCGGCAGCGGTCGGTTTTGGGGCCGCTGTGCGTAGGTTGGCGAAACTGGGCTTGCGGCTCATGCGGGGATCTTTCGATAGCGGGGTGGCGCCATGTCTAATTGTCGACACGTCCACTTATATAGGTCGCGAATTTCGTCGGCCGCACGTCCTGCGGGATCGGCTTCCGTCACGGTGCGCCCTTCAGCGCTGGCGTGGCGATAGGCGGCGCGGTCAGGGAGGATAACCGGGCAAGCCGGTGTACCGTAGCTGTCGACCAGCTCGCTCGCCTCAGCATAGATGCGCGGTGCGTTGGGTGGGCCTGCGGTGAAGACGACGAAGGCTGGTTTGCGCAATAGCTGCACCAGCTTTGCCGTTGTCTGGATCGCGGCCAGGTCGAACGCACTCGGTCGGCATGGGATCAACACAAGATCGGCAACTTCGACGGCTGCCCGAGCTGCGCTGTCGGCATGTGGCGGCGTGTCGATAACGACGAACTCCGCGCCTTGAGTGTGCGCAGCAGCTACTTTGGCGGCAAGCCGGGGCGGCGGGCTGTCAATTACTTCGGGAGGTTGATCCTGTCTCCACGCAGCCCACTGGCTTGCGGTCGCCTGCGGATCGGTATCAACGATCAGGGCGACACGGCCTGCATCTTGGGCGATCGTCGCCAAGTGAAGGGCCAAAGTGGTTTTTCCAGCCCCGCCTTTCTGACTGATGACCGCAACGGTTTTTGGGATGTTGGACATGAACACCTCCATACGTGTCTACACGTTGTCTTGTCGATATGTAAGATCGCCAATTTCTTGGCTTCCGCAAACGATGAAGCGTGCGATCAAGCAATGCCGAAATGACCTGATCCCCTTGGGAGCACTGCGGCGGCGTAGCCGACGCTTGGACGTTGCAGATTGTGAGTTCGGTGGGTGTGATATCGGACTTTGCGTTTAATCGCCGTCAGGCGGACTATGTCGGCCGACTAGGCCGACGCTATTTATGCTTGAATAATATAATTGGGTTAGCGGTTCAGACTGTTTTTGAGACTCGCACGAAGACACACTATTTTCACGGTCGAGAGCGGCTCCCAGTTTGGCGAGAACACGGCCTAATGCCCCGCCTATAACCGTTTCAGCCAGTTCCCGGCAGGTGAGGCTGCGCTGCATTGCTTCAAGCTGCTCGGCCTGCTCCGTTTGGCGGTACGCGGCGTCATCAGGGATCGGCGATGGGGCCATCCAACGCGGGAGATGCTGCAGAAGCCCCTTGGGCGTAACCGGGCGATAGGCGTTGGATGTCTGGGCATAGCGCGGCCCCTCCCCTTCCACACGCTTGAAACGTCGTTGCCGAACCAGAAAACCGGCTTGTTCCAGCGCAAAAAGCGCTCGCGCTACGGTAGCGCGGCCGAGCGCTGTCGCCTGGGACAAACGATCATAGCTGGGAAACACGCGGCCAGCATTGAGGCGAGCCAACGTGCAGATTTCCTCGAATACACGTACAGCGCTGGCAGTCATGCCGGTAAGCGCCGCTTCGGCAGGCGATAGCGCCCTCCCCTCGGCACGCACGGCGCGCTTTAGACGCCGTCCCGCATCGAGCGCACCCCGGGCCATGCGCAGAAGACGATCGGTTTCACCTTTGACAGGCACGGCGAAAAACTGCTCTTCGAAGGTGCCTGCCTCGATGCTGTCGCGGCGTACAGGCGCCCCTGTGCGATGCAAAGCACCACTGTGAGCAGTCCGCCGCCGGGACTGGACTCCTGATCCCACACGGCCAAGCGCCATCGCTGTCGCCTCACCCAGGGTAAGCGTACTCATCTTCCTTCCCCCTCAGGGGCCGGGACGCAGGCAAAAAGAGGGCGTGGCGCGAAACGCGCATCCTTGAACGGGATCAAGTTCTGGGGTATCAGGAGGGAACGTACTGGTATTTTACGTTCCGGATCGACGTTTGGCGACGTCGCTCCATCTACCCTTTTAGGATGCCCGGCCTCGTGCCGGGCTTTCTTTTATGGGGTCACGCGGCCACCTTTATTCCTGTTACCGGCCCCATGCCGGCAGCGTGGCGGCATTGTCGCAGATTAAACCCAACATCAAAAGCGCTTACGGTTCGTGCTTTCGAGTAGGAAATGCAGAAAAAGTTCGTGCTTTCGAGTAGGAAATGGCCATTCCATTCGTGCTTTCGAGTAGGAAATGGCGTTGCAGTTCGTGCTTTCGAGTAGAAATTACGATCCGAAGAAGGTGCTCAACCGGAAAGGCCTTCATCTGATTCGCGTGATTCGCCTGTGTCAGCGCTACCTTCTTCCAAATCGTCCGGATCGGTAGGCCTTCGAGTGATGATCACATTGATCGACGCCGCTTTGCGCCCTCGCGTGCGGGTGGCTTCCGCCGGCGCTTCGGCTTCTACCAATTCGACGTCATAGTCCGGGATCGTGCCGGTTCCGGCAACCTGCCTGAGCGCGGTGCGGAAGTTGGAAAGCGGATTCTGGTAGCCGATCTGCCGACGAAACGTCTCCAGGTCGATCTGCAGTTCCTGGCCGGGAGCATCGGGGCCACTGGCCCGCGCAACCTCGTAGATCCGCCGCTCGATGGGGCCGAGCTGGAAGTACGTCGATGCATAGTCCAACACCTGCCGATCGCGCAGGATTGCGCGGTACAGCCAGTCACACAGCCGCACCTGGACTGCTTTCAGCCGCTTTTCCCCGCTGCGTGTCTTGGAATAATGCAGGCGGGCCTCTGAGAGCCACGAGAAGAAGCCCTCCTCCCCTTCCCCGCCAGCCTCGATGTTGGTCTTGATCTGCGTACCCTGCAGCCGCTCCAGAGCATCAGAGAGGCGTTTGTACGACCTGGCTGACTGGTTCGACCCGGTGACTGTGAACAAGTCATGCGCGGTGAAGACGAAATCCTGGCTGACCTGCTCTCCCGCATCGAGCTTCGCTGACATGAGGCTGGCGATGTAGAGGACGATTTCTTTATCGTAGATGGTGGCGACGCCATTGGCCGATGGGCGCACCTCGATCGAGACAGGGCCGTGATGGTAGGAAACCGGCTTCATCCAGGCACTTTTAGCCAGCGCAAAGAACGGAAATGCCATGAGAGACCGCTCGCCACGGATCTCCCCCAACAACGGGCTGTCGAGCTGGAACAGATCGCGCTGGGATATATCGGTACGGCGCGAAACGGCGGTTTTCCGGGGTTTTTTCGGTTCGGATGACGTCATGTTGGATTTCCTACTCGAAAGCACGAACTTTAGGGAGGAAAAGCCGGTTCGCCGTGGGGGAAGAGCGGTAGAATGTGTTGGATTCGTGCTTTCGAGTAGAAATACACGCATCCCGTGAAATGGCCTTCTTCATAGACTTCTATACAAGTTGATTATTAGACGTGTCTACATGTCTGAAGGTCGATCTCGGGCTGTAATAGGCCGCAAGCGAACGCCCAGACTGATGACGAAAGGCCAGAACAGCGTGTTGCCCACATCGGTCAGCGTGTCCTGCACCCGCATGCCGTAATGAAGGTAATCGAGAAGCTCATTGCCGAATTCGGCAACAACGACAGCCGCGAAGGGTATGAAGGTTGCAAGCGAACGACCGGTCACCAGACGCACAAGCAAAAGGATCGCCAGACCCGCGTGAATATGAAGGATCGCATCGGGCAGGCCGGTGCCGTCGCCGATCCACATGATCCAGTCGTGATAGATGCCAGGAATGTCCATGTCTTGGCCATGCCGATCCATACAGCGAACGCAAGCCATAGATCGACATCTTGCCAGATGTATCATTGTCTACATGTCTTCGAATAGACACGTCGGTATTGGTTGCCATAACTTTTGCCCAAGCGCAGGTAGGGCCGGGGTCAGGGAGTTTGCAGGCCATATAATCATACATGTCTACACGTATGATAGTCTACTAGTATCCATGTATAGCCACCTTACCGCCTGGGTTTGGTGGTGAGCAATCATATCGCACGCCAGTCCGTAAGGACGAAGGCAGGCTCATGATCGCGAAACAAGATAATCAGGTCGAGCAGGGGCGATTACGCTTCCCGCTCGCTTGCCGGGAAATGTCGGTAGAATGTCGAAAGGCCGACCTGGAGCAGCTTCGCCACTTTGGCGGGTTTGTCTCCTGCGGCGAGCAGTTTGCGGGCAGTGTCGATCTTGTCGGGAGTCAGCGCCGGCTTTCGGCCGCTGCCGATGCCGCCTTTCTTTCGGGCCGCAGCGAGGCCCGCCACGGTCCGTTCCTTTATCAACTCGCGCTCCATTTCAGCGACGGAGGCGAGGATATGGAAGAGGAGGCGCCCAGACGCGGTAGAGGTGTCGAAGCCATCCGTCAGCGACCGGAAATCAATACCCCGCGCGGACAGGTCCGCCGCCAACGCGATCAGCCCCTGGATCGAGCGGCCGAGCCGGTCGAGCTTCCAAATTACCAGTGTATCGCCAGCGCGCGCGAAGGCCAGAGCCTCGGCCAAGCCGGGTCGATCACTTTTCGCGCCACTGGCTTTGTCTGTGAACACTTTGTCACATCCGGCCTTGGTCAGGGCGTCGGTCTGAAGCGACAAATCCTGGTCGGCTGTCGAAACACGCGCGTACCCGATCAGCATTTTCCCGTTATCCCATTAAATTCGATAATTTCGGGAATCTTAAATCGGGAACAGATTTTGGGAAAGCGAAATCCGCTTACGACCTTCAGCGAGGGCAGGGCGTGCGCATTCCCGCTGGACGGTCGTTTTCGGGAAAGTGCTCTGCTCACAAAATGCGCCATTAAAGTGCGCGATCTGCCAGACACGCTAAAATGCACCAATCAGATTACCGTATGACATAAAATGCATTTATTGTCACTTGCTGCATCTGATGACATACCCACTATCCAGTGCTATTTCTGTATTCCAAATTCGTAATGGAGGTTGGGGCCAAATGTCCTTGCAAGTGAACATCACGCCCAATGGCCGAATGAGTCTGCCCGTGGGGATCCGCAAACGTCTCGGCCTCGAAGCCGGTGGCGCGGTGCTCATCGAAGAAACGAGTGACGGCGTGGTGCTGCGAACCGTGGCCCAAGCGGTTGCCCGCGCCCAGGCGATCGCTAAGAAATACGCCGATCATCCCGATGCCTCGGTCGATACCTTCATCGCTGGACGGCGCGAGGACAGTGGCCAGTGACGACAGCGGTTCTTGATGCATCTGCAATCATCGCGCTGCTAAAAGGCGAGCGTGGCGCAAGCAAGGTGGCTGGCGTTATCGGTGAGGCGGCGGTCGGCGTGTTCAACCAGGCCGAAGTCGTTAGCCATTTCGCCCACCTTGGCGCGCCATTGGACGAAATCCGCGCGATGCTGGGCGCTTTGCCTTACACCGTCATACCCGCTGACGAGACACTAGCCTGGGAGGCCGGGGCATTGCGCGCCGCCACCAGTCCAGCGGGCCTGTCGCTTGGCGATCGCTTCTGCCTGGCGCTGGCCAAGCAACTCAACGTGCCCGCCTATACCGCCGATCGAGCGTGGAAAGACCTAGCCTCCGCCGTGGGCGCGAAGGTGGTTATAGTCCGCTAGCATATCGAAGAAGCGACGGTCCGTTCAGTCTGCCTCTTTTGGTCGCTTCATCCTTGGTGAAAGGGCTAGCCCACAACTTCTAGGTAAGATAAAGTGGGCTAACTTAGCTAAGGGCTCTTTTATGCAGGTCACTGTTCATGCGGCAAAGACCAATCTCTCCAAGTTGATTGAGGCTGCTCTCGCAGGTGAAGAGGTGGTTATCGCCAAGGGGAAGCAGCCCATGGTCAAGCTCGTTCCTTTTCCGCGCGGTCGGTTCAAGATCGGTGTCCTCAAGGGTCAAATCATCGGTACCGGGCCGGATTTCTTAGAGCCTATGGATGATGAGGACCTGGCGCTTTGGGAGGGCGGCAGCGAGTGAAGCATATCCTGCTCGACACGCACGCCTGGGTATGGTCGCTGACGGCGGATGTGCGTTTGTCTGCCGCCGCCATCGCTACGATGGAACAGGCCGAAACGGTGTCGATCAGTGCTATCAGTCTGTTCGAGATCGGTCAGAAAGTCCGGTTGGGAGAATGGCCGGAAATGGCCCCCTTCCTTGATCGCCTGATCCCACTGGCAGAAGAGCAGGGCGGGCGTCTGATCGAGGTGTCACCAGAAGCCAGCCTGTTCGCTTCGACGATGGATTGGAGCCACCGTAATCCCTTCGACCGCATCATTGCGGCGACGGCGATCACAAGAGGGATGGCGCTGGTTTCGACCGATGCCGCGTTCCATTCTCTGACGGGGATGCCGAAATGGCCGGGTCTCGTTTGGTGACAGGGCTCACAAAGACAGCCTACCGACTTTCGGTTTAACGGCACCTGCCACGTGGGCGGCCCGTTCCGCTCTTGAGGGGGCGCCATGTTGCGGCGCAGTAGATTTGCCGCTAACGGGGCGGCATTCGCATGGACCCGGTGCAATTCCGGGTGGCTATTCCGGCCGCCGATCCGCCGGACAACGCACTTCGCACCCTGATATCACGCCGCTTCTCGAAGACGGCGCTGCTGCGATTTCTGCGGAATAATATATCAATGAACATCACACCCTTGGCCCGGTATCGTGCTGAATGGTTCAGCGGCGCCGGTGGCGCGCGCCGCGATGTGCTGGCCGGTATGGTCGGCACTTTCGCCCTCATTCCTGAGGTGATCGCCTTTTCCTTCGTCGCCGGAATCGATCCCGAGGTCGGCCTGTTCGCGTCGTTCGTGATCGGGATCGTCATCGCGATCGCTGGTGGCCGACCAGCGATGATCTCCGGCGCTGCCGGTTCGGTCGCGCTGGTCGTGGCCGCTCTGGTTCACAGCCATGGCCTTCAGTATCTGCTCGCTGCGACGATCCTGGCCGGTATCCTTCAGATCGTTTTCGGCCTGCTCAAGCTCGACGTCCTGCTGCGGTTCGTGTCACGGTCTGTCCGGACGGGCTTTGTAAATGCCTTGGCGATCCTCATCTTTTCCGCGCAGGTGCCGCAGATGCTGGGCGTGACCTGGCACACCTACATGATGATCGCTGGCGGTCTGGGGATCATCTACCTGTGGCCCCGCCTGACGACGGCCATCCCGTCACCGCTCATCTGCATCGTGATCCTGACGCTGATCAGCGTCGCGTTCCCGATGCCGGTCCACACCGTCGCTGATCTCGGCCGCTTGCCTACGTCGCTCCCTTCGTTCCACCTGCCCGACTTTCCGCTCACCCTTGAAGCGTTCCGGGTTGTGGCACCTTACGCTTTCGCCATGGCGGCGGTGGGCCTGCTGGAATCGATGATGACCGCGAGTGTGGTCGATGACCTGACCGAGACGACGAGTTCAAAGGCGCGCGAGTGCACAGGCCTTGGCCTTGCCAACGTTGCGGCCGGCTTTTTCGGAGGCATCGCGGGGTGCGGCATGATCGGCCAGACCGTAGGCAATGTGCGGTACGGGGGCAGGGGGCGCCTCTCAACCCTTGTGGCCGGTGTTTTCCTGCTGGTCGTCATGGTTCCGCTGCGCCCATGGATCGCTCAGGTCCCCGTCGCGGCGCTCGTCGCGATCATGATCATGGTGTCGATCAGCACGTTCTCCTGGAGTTCGCTGACGGATCTGGCCCGGCATCCCAAGGTCTCCGGGGTCGTCATGCTGGCCACGGTGGCGGTGACGGTCGCGACGCACGACCTGTCTGCCGGGGTCGCGGTCGGCGTGCTGCTTAGCGGCGTGTTCTTCGCCTTCAAGGTGACGAAACTCATGCGCGTCGAAGAAGACCTAGATCCTCTGACCGACACGCGGACCTACACGGTCTCCGGCCAGATCTTCTTCGCCAGCGCCGAGATTTTCGCGGACCGCTTCGATCTGCGCGACACGACGCAAAACGTGCGGATCGACCTTACCGCAGCCCATCTGTGGGACATCACCGCGGTGGGCGCCCTGGAGGAAGTCGTCACGAAGATGCGCCGCCATGGTATGCGGGTGGAACTGATCGGCCTCAACCAAGCCAGCGCGATACTCGTAGATCGGCACGCACCGCTGGTTCGCGAGGCGGCGGGGTGACACCTTTCATCGGTCGGACCCAATGTTTGACGGATGTTTCCCCGGGGAAACATTCGGCCCCGAAGGCTCGGAATGCGACGGGAATGTCAGGATCTCTCTGCTCGGCAAGTTATGCAATATTCGTAGAAGCGCTACTCTAAGGTCCTGAAAAATTCCCGTTCAGGAATTAATTGCACAAATTCGTCGTAGCGTCATAGATTTTTCCCGTTCGGGAATATTGTATTTGCAATAGACTTTTGATGGCTATAATTTCCCGCTCGGTAAAACCGGGGAGCGAATTCGTGCAAAACGCCACAGACATTGGCAGCCTAATCCGCGCCGAGCGTAAGGCGCAGGGGCTTCGGCAAGACGAGTTGGCGGCGGCCAGCGGCGTCGGCCTGCGCTTTCTGGTTGAGCTGGAGCGCGGCAAGGACACCGTGCAGCTGGGAAAGGTCCTCGCCGTGCTGGCCGCACTGGGCTGTTCGCTGGAGATCGCACGACCGGGGGCGGAGGGCGCATGAGCCTGCCGGTGGTCGATCGCCTGACGGTCTGGTGGAACACGCGCGTCGCGGGCGAACTCGTGATCGACCGGGGTGGGGCGATGCACTTCACCTATGCGCCAGAGTGGCTGGCAGACCCCGCCGCGCCGCCGCTGTCGCAGGCGATGCCCCGGCGCGAGGAGTCTTATGCCGATGGCGTGTGCAAGGCCGTGTTCGGCGGCCTGCTGCCCGAGGAAGGCCAGCGCACCGCCGTCGCCGCCGCGCTTGGCGTTTCGCCCGACAATCCGTTCCGGCTGCTGCAGGCGCTGGGCGGCGATGTCGCAGGGGCGCTCGCGTTCCTGCCGGACGGGGAAGTGCCGCCCGCGCCCGACCTTGCCCACTCCGCGCAGGCGCTGGACGAGGCGGCGCTAGCGGCGCTGCTCGACCGCCTGCCGCGCGTGCCGATGCTGGCGGGGGAGGGCGGCGCGCGCCTCAGCCTTGCAGGCGCCCAAGGCAAGCTGCCGGTGGTGCTGGTCGATGGCGCAGTGGCTGTGCCACGCCCCGGCGAACCGTCCACGCACCTTATCAAGCCCGAGCCCGCGCGCTTCCCGGGCCTTGCCGCGAACGAGGCGTTCTGTCTTGCGCTTGCCCGCGCGATCGGGCTGGACGCAGCACATGGCGAATGGCGGGCGGCACAGGGCAGGGCGTTCCTTCTCGTCGAACGCTACGACCGCACGGCAGGAGACGGCGCGACCCGGCGGCTGCATCAGGAGGACTTCGCGCAAGCTCTGGGCGTCCCCTCCAACCGCAAGTACGCGGCGGAGGGCGGGCCGACGTTCCGCGACTCTTTCGCCCTGCTGCGCCGCGCTGCCACCCGCCCCGCGCGCGAAGTGCTGAAGCTGGCGGACGCGGCGCTGTTCAACGTGATCGTCGGCAACGCCGATGCCCACGCCAAGAACTTTAGCCTGCTGCGCCGCGATGGAGGGGGCCGGGCAGGCGGAGAGGTGGTGCTGGCCCCCCTCTACGACCTGGTGGCGACGCGGGTGTGGGATGAACTCTCACCCCGCCTGGCGATGCGTTTCGGCGGCGCGGCGACACTGGAAGAGATCGACGCCGAGAGCTTCACGCGCTTCGCCGCCGACGCCGGTTTGACCGCCCCCTACCTGCGCCGCCGCGCCTTGGCGCTGGCCCGCGCGGTGGAGGCTGCAATCGCGGCAGGCGTGACGGTGACGGGCCTCGCCCCCACCGCCACGATGGACCTCGCCACCGCCACCGCCGACCGCGCCCAGCGGCTTGCCCTGAAGGCAGGGTGAGGCCGACAGGGCGGTTGGGAGCACTAACCCGGCAATCGCATTGCCACACCCCTGGTCGCCGCAGCGGTCACCAACCGTTTGCCTTGGTGGCGAAGGTAGAGCTTATCACCGCCTCACCTCTGGTTCGACCATGATGGTGCAGCGTACTGTGTCTTTCGCTTTGGCCGCGGCTTTCAGACAGCCTTCGACCGTCTTGCGATCACCCTCGACGACGTTCCAGGCATCGACGATCGCGTTCCAGCTCGCCGGGGCGTCCGTGATCATCAGGTGGCGTCCAGCTTCCCACATCGGCCGATCGAGCGTGGATGCGGCCATCTTTTCTGGTACATGCCAGCTTGCCGGCAGGGCACGCGCGATGGGCGGGGCCAGCGTTGCCCAGAAGACCATGCCGACTAGTATTCCGGCAGCGCCTGCCATCGCCAGCCAGCGGTTCTGCTCGTCATTGCGCCGCGCCAACGCGACGTAGCTGCGAAGCTGACGGGTCGTGTCCTCCAAGCTCATGCGCGTCGTGGCGATCATCTGCCGATCCTCCTGCCGCGCCGTGCTGCTGGCGGCAGCGATCCGCGCCGCCATCTGCTCGGGCGTCATCTCCAGCATTGGGCTTTTTGCCAGCAGATCGACCCGCTGCGCCGTGACGGTGATATTGTTGGCGATGACGCCCAGAGTCTCGGAATAGTCGGGCGCATCGGGGATCTCCGTGCGCTCGGCCGTCAAACGCTCCACGGCGCGGCGCATCAGCGTGACTTCGGCACGCAGTTCCTCGAATGCTTGCGCGGCTTCATCCAGGCCTTCTTCGTCGATCACTTGGCTTTCCTCTATCGGCTCAGGCCCCTGTCGCGATCACGGCCAATCCCGATCGAGCGCTCCAGCGATTTCTCGATGCTCCGGCCGTGTTCCAGTTTTACATTCAGCTCGGGTGCGCGGCGCTCCAGCGCCTTTGCGAGTTCGGGGTCGCGACGCAGGCCGTCGGCCATCGCGCCCATGCGGGTGGTGGCCTTGTCCATGCGAGCGGGATCGCCGCCTGTTCGCTCGCGCGCCAACCCGCGCCAGCTTTCTACGAACCGTTCGGCGCGGGCTTCCGGGTCAAGCCGCACCCGGCGCTCTTCGACCATGGCGCGCGCCGCACCATCGGTATGCCCTGCGGCCGCCTGTCCGATCAGGCCGGGGTTGCTGCTGAACGCGGATGCGAGATCGCGCACAGCATCAGGCCGCACCGTATTCAGTACCTCGCCAGCCTTGCGCAAGGCGCTCTCCTGATGCGGAAGCACCGGCAAGGACTGCGAGCGCATTCGGCCTATGTCGGCCACGGCCCGCGCATAGCGTTCGATGGCCTTGCCTTGACCGGTGTTGATTGCCCCCTCTTTGCCTTCCCGATCGAGCGACGGCGTGACCGGCTTCGGCTTGAACCCGGCGAACATGCCCCGGGCCTTGTCGCGAACCTGATGGACGATTTCCCGCGCCCGCTCAGGCCAGCGTATTTCACGTCGCTCGGCAAACGCCTGCGCGCGTTCCTCAGGGGAGGGCGGGGCATAGTCAGCAGCCATGTCCTTGGCCCGGTCGCGCGAGAGCACGCGGGCCAGCTGGCGCTGGTCGGCAAAATCATCACGCCCATAGTGAAGCTGCACCCCGTCGCGGTGCCGTGACAGGCCGACATAGGCACTGTGTCGGTCCATGCCCGGCGTGGCGAGAAGATGGGCGCGATCGACGGTGACGCCCTGCGATTTGTGGAACGTCGCCGCATAGCCGTGATCGACGGCGGCATAGTCCTTGAGATCGAACGCGGCGCCACCGCCCCCATCGAGCCGCACCTCCATGCGCCCATTATCGACACGCTCCAAGGTCCCCAGCGTCCCGTTCTTGACCCCAAGCGAGCGCTCGTTGCGCAGGAACATGATCCGGTCGCCGGTCGCAAAGGCCCGCTGTCCGCGATCGACGATAATGCCCACGTCCTCACCCAGGCCACCCGACGCACGGACACGCTCACGTGTTTTTAGGTTCACCTCCCGCACCTCGGCGTTGGTGTGCGTGAGGATGATCCGGGTCTTGTCAGGATCGGCCTGACGCTGGCGATCCCAGACTTCCACCAGCTCGGCCCGCGCCGCCTCGCGAGTGTCGGCTTCCTGGACCATGCCGTGATCCGCATAGGCGTGAAGGGCCTCCGCCGTCCTGCCGGTCGCCAGCGCTTTGGTCGCGTCCTTCTGCCAGTCCTCGCGCTGTCGGCGCACTTCGGTGATTTCGGCCGCGCCGTGCCGCTCTGCGACGGACCGGAACGCCGCCCCCGCCTCGATCGCCTGCAACTGCTCGGGATCGCCCACCAGCACCACTTTGGCGCCAGCGTCCCGAGCGTGGGACAGCACCCGCTCCATCTGCCGGGTACCGATCATCCCGGCCTCGTCCACCACCAGGACGTCCCTAGGCCCAAGCTGGTCGCGCCCCTGCGCCCAGCCATGCTCAAGGCTGGCGATGGTACGCGACTGAATGCCCGATCCACCCTCCAGGTTCTCGGCCGCGATGCCCGATAAGGCCGCTCCACGCACCTGATAGCCCTCGCGCTCCCATGCTTCGCGAGCGACACCCAGCATCGCCGACTTGCCCGTACCGGCATAGCCGATGACCGATGCCAGCGAGCGACCCTTGGTAATATGGTCGAAGGCATCGCGCTGTTCGCCAGACAGCACCAGCCCGTTCCCCTGCGCAGTATCCAGCGCGCCGGAGCGATGGACCACCGAAACGCCATGCTCATCACGCCGCGCCATGTCGTCGCTCGCATTCTCCAGGCGCGCTTCCGTGGCGATCATCTCGCGAGAGGTAAGCCGCTCCTGATCGCGCCCGTCCTTGCCCAGCGCCACCAGCTCGGGGCAGGCACGCACCGCCGCCATCACGCGATCGAACTGCTCCTTTCCGTCCGAATGGCGGAAGGCAAACGCGGCTAAATCGCGAACCGTGAACGTCGCCTGCTGCCGGGTAATGCCATCCAGCGCGATTCGCGGATCAGCGATGATCTTCTCGCCATTCTCGCGGGCAATGCGGCGGTGGTCTTCGGCCCGCTCCGCCTCCTCACCGCGATCCAGTCGGCGCATTCCTGCCGGGCCAATCTTGTGCTGCGGCTCCAGCTCAATGCCCTGGTCGAGAAACGACCGATGATCGATCCTCCCTTCCAGCCCCAACTCCACCATGCGCTCGTTGACGAGGGCCGCCCAAGCCTCGCGCCATTCCTTCAGCAATTCCGTGCTGTTCCACTCCCGGTTCTTCTGGCCAAATCCTTGCGGCCCCACGTCGCGCATCGACAGCATGACATGCGCGTGTGGCTTGGGGCTGCCGTCCGGCGCCTTGTCCCAATGCACGTTGAGATCCGCGACCATCCCGCGTTTAACAAAGTGCTCCACAACGAAATCAAGAGCCAGCGCAACACCCTGCTTTTCGTTCATCTCACGAGGGATCGAAAACTCCACCTCCCGCGCCAGTTGCGCGTCCTTGCGTTTCTCCCCCGCTTCCACCTCATTCCAGAGCGTGGTGGGGTCGCCAAGGCGGTCTGGTGCTCCCTGCGGCAAGAGCACCTCAGAGTGGACGACGCCGGCCTTGTTCGAAAAGTCATGATCGCGCCCAAGCCGGACATCAAACAGTTCAGATGCGGAGCGATACGCAGCGGACGCCACAGCACTGGAGCCATTTGCACGGCTGATAACTTTAGCGCTGAAATGGTAGATCGCCATCGTAACAATCACAATGCACTTTTCTGCCCACGTCGGCAACGACGTATAAGCGCGCATTCAAAGTTGCTACGCAACCCATGATTGACTTGCGCTATCTGGTGAGGCGGGTTGTCTGATCCAACCTTTTTGTTAGACTAATGCGATATCGAGACGGAATACGGAGGCCCCATGCGAAAGGTGCGTGATTACGATACCGAACTGAAGGCATTGGAGGACAAGGCGCGTGCCCTAAAGGCACGCCGGGTCGAACAACTCGGGCAGCTTGTTACCGCGACCGGTGCTGACGGGCTGGATATGGAAACACTCGCCGGCGCGCTGCTCAATGCCGTCGCTTCGCAAAACACCGAAGCACGGGAGGCGTGGCGATCGAAAGGCGCCGCTTTCTTTCAGCAGCAAGGGGGCAAAGGCAAACGAGCTTCTGGCGGCAACAGCAAAAGCACAGATCCGCAACCGGGCGTTGATCCAGCGCTTGGAAGCGGCGCGGCGTCGTAACGATACCCGAGCCTGGGTCATGCAACGCCGCGAACGCACCCGCCACCTGATCGAACTGGGCGGCCTCATTCAAAAGGCGGGCCTGGTCGATCTAACCGATGACGATCGCGCAACCATCTACGGCGCGCTACTGGAACTGGCCGACCGCGCTCGTGGCGATGTTACCGGCGAAACACTCACTCTCTGGAAACGACGCGGAAAGCGGGCGTTCGAGATGGGAGTGGGGCACAGGAAACGACAGCAGGGTCCGTCTGAAGATCAAGCAGATCGTCGTGACGGTATTCACCAGCACGCTCACTCACACCCTTTATCTGGCTCACGTTAGGTAATCGTATTGATGACGCACGCTTGCACGAGATAAACGAATCGCAGTTTCAATCCATTCCCAAGCCCCGCGCACGGCCGCCGGCATTATCGGCGTACGGCATCCTTGCGCTTCGATCGCTCAAAGGACTTCTTATAAGCCGGTCGGTCGCCTTCACCTTTTGCGTAGCTATAGAAAAATCACCCTCGACGTTCCTGTCTTCTGGCCGTTGGGTGGGCGGCTCACACGTCGAATTTGGTGCGCCTGCTCGTGATCATGGCTGCGCTCGCTCGATGCAGTCGAACGCAAATGCTTCCGGCATTTCGATAATTTGGCGAATCACCACGAAACAGTTAAAATCCGTGCCTTAAGGCAGGACGTCGCAACTAATCATCCAAGCAAGTTGCCGCGTCTTATTGTCTGAGTGTCTACATGTTGTGCATTTAGGTTAGAACTTGTCTCGCCTTCATAGGACGCAAGTGAATGGCAAGGCTAATCACGAAAGGCCAGAACAACGTGTTCCCAATATCGGAAAGCGTATCGTGCAATCGTAAGCCATAATGCAGATAGTCCAGCGCCTCATTGAAAAATTCTCCGAGGACGACCGCCGCGAATGGAATAAAGGTACCAAGTGAACGCCTAATGACCAATCGCACAATGAGAAGGATCGTCAGTCCTGCGTGAATGTGCAGAATTGCATCAGGTAAACCGGTTCCGTCGCCAATCCATATGATCCAGTCGTGGTATACTCCAGGAATATCCATAGCAGGGCTATGCCAATCCTTACTGAAAGCGCAAGTGTTAGTGCAAGACTACGATACGTCCACATGTATGCTTAGAGGTTCATCTGACCGCTGACTGCATCATGGCAATTGCTTAGCCAGATCGACCACTTCCCTATCGGCCTAGAGATCAGCTTTCGACAGATCCGACATATCATAAACCATTCAGTTCATCGTTATAGACACTTCGACTTATGATAATCCGCTATCTTTTTGAAAAGATACCAAATTATAAATTTGTCAATATTTTGCTTTCGGAGCCTATCAATGAATTCATTGAGCACAACGCGACGGGCTTTGGGCGCTTGGCTAATAACAAGCGCTTCCACCCTCCGCGGATCGCAGATCAACGCGCCGGAGGATAGGGAGCCCCTGGCCTCAAACGGCACAACCCTTAATGGATTCCTCCAATCGGGTGACGGAGCCAAAGAAACGACTACGCAGGCGAAGCTTCGTTCTTTCGTTCACGTTACCGACTTCGACCTTGATCCGACCAACTCGCATCTCGCCATCCAACGGGCAATGGATGCTGTGGGCGCTCGCGGTGGAGGCGAGGTATTGCTGCCGGAAGGAATGCTCACCCTTAACGCTCGGCTTGCATTTAATCATGATAATGTGAGCCTTGTCGGCCGAGGGCGCTATGCGACCGTGCTCGTTTATAAGCCAACTGAAGGACCCGCGATCTGGAACCCGCTTTGGACTTCAGTCACGCGCTACGGTTGCAGCCTCCATCATTTTAAGCTGATTGCGACAGGACTGGTAGGCTCCAACAAAGTCGTGATTAATTTCGGCTCGCAGCAATTCGGAGCGGTTGAGGATGTATGGGCGCTTGGATCAGGCGCAGGTTGCTGGGCGCTATTGATGGCGGCCGGCACATTTGGAGCGACTGAATGCACCTATAACGAAGTCTCGAATTGCTATTTCGGCTTGGCCGAAGTCGGGATCATGCTTCAACGCGGCGCTAATAGCAACACGATCAGAGACAACCGGTTTCAGATCGGGGTGGCTGGCGGGCGCGGGATCGAAATATTTGGCCAAGCTAGTTTCGCGCCTAATAATCTGCGCATTCTCAACAACGGTATCGAGCATCCCGACCACATCAGTGACGGCATTCATGTTTGCGGTGAAGGTCACACAATTGCTGGCAATAGATTTGAAAGCCTAAATGTCGCAATCGATGTAAAAGGCGGCAGCGTCAACACAACACTGCAGGGGAATTATTATTCGAGTTGTCGGGTCAACATTGTCAGTGCGGGAACCGGCACACTAAGCGTGGAAGAGGGCGGCATCACCTTCGAGAAAGGGACGAAGCTTGACCATTACGAGGATGGTGCTTTCATGCCAATCTTGGAAGGCGCGACGAGGTCGGGGACTGGCATTTACACTCTGCAGATTGGCCGTTTCTCACGGGTCGGGCGCACTGTCACATTCCAAATCTCGCTCACATGGACGGCTCACACCGGTGCCGGCCCCATGCGATTGACCGGGCTCCCTTTCACCGCCTTCAACGCGGCGGGACACTTTGTCCCCGTTCAGATTTTACCTTCAGATCTAACTTTCACGGGTCTGATTGGGGCAGCAGTAATCCCTGGTACGAAGATGATCCAGATTTACACGGTTGCTGATGGAGCCAGCGCGGGTGGTATCACAATAGACAAAGTCGGAACTGTTCATATTTCTGGAGCTTACTCGGTCTAAACAAGCGCTTCATGACATCCACCTAGGCGGATGGATACAAGCTGATGTGATAAAAGAAATTTATCGTCTAAGCTGTCATAGCGTGAGCAACAGCTCAGAAACGCTTAAATTTGCTGAAGAAGCGTTAAATAGACTTGTGTCAGCCACAGTTCACCGATTTTGCCGTACGAAGCGTTTTCAGCGAACGGGTCCTCGTTTTCTTCCATCTCGCAGCCATCCTGGCTGCCTCGAGCAGAAAATATGCTTACCCCGTTGCCGAATTTTGCCTGACCATCTCTATATAGCTTCGTATGGCAAACCAGAGCTTGCTTGTTTAGCTAGGACGGTGGCAGTAGGCACGTTTCTAGAGGCATTTTCTCCTCTGACGCAGCAAATTTCTAGAGCTTCTATCTAAATGATAAATTTTATTATCGGGCCCTTGCTGGCATTGTCCCGGGCGTCAAAGCGCATAATTTCCATTGCGATCGACATCGCGCTCTGCATCGTGGCCGTGTGGCTCGCCTACTATCTGCGTCTAGGCGAGTTTTTATCGCTTGATGGCAGGCCGACCTTGGCCGTGGTCGCTTCTATCTTAGTTGCTATTCCTGTGTTCATTGTATCGGGCTTGTATAGGGCAGTGCTGCGTCATGCCGAGCAGGAAGTCGTCTGGGTCACGATCCGGGCCTGCGCCAGCTATGGTGTCATTTATGCAGCAATTTTCGCGGTTTATGGTGTTGATGGAATCCCACGAACGGTGGGGATGATCCAACCACTGCTGCTTTTTGCCTTCATTCTTCTATCACGTACCAGCGCTAGCTACTGGCTGGGCGGGGCCTATCGCAAGCTGGTCCACTCTCCCTCTTCCGATCGCACGATGATATACGGAGCGGGCATGTCAGGCCGGCAACTGGCGGCTGCAATCGCTAATGGTGGCACGATGAAGGTCGTCGGGTTCCTCGACGATGATCGCACGTTGCAGGGTAGAACGGTCAATGGTTTGCCTGTTTATGATCCCCAAATGCTCAACACGCTTGTGACTGATCTGGATGTACACCACGTCCTTCTCGCAATACCCTCAGCCGGGCGTAGTCGGCGCAATGAGATCATTTCCCGGCTGCGCGAAGCTCATATCGAGGTGCGTATCCTGCCTGGCGTCGTCGATCTCGCCCGAGGCGAAGTAAAGGTCGATGACCTGCGCCCCCTGTCGATCGACGACTTGCTCAGCCGCGCGCCTGTCCCGCCCGAAACCAACCGTCTGCCGGCTAAAATCACCGGCCGCACCGTTATGGTCACCGGCGCTGGAGGTTCTATAGGCAGCGAACTGACGAGGCAGGTGATGGCACTGCAACCCCAGCGCCTTATACTTATCGAAAACAGTGAATATGCGCTTTATTCAGTCCACCGAGAACTTGAAGGTCTGAGCAGGGCGGGCTGCGAACTCATTCCCCTTCTCGCCTCCGTGACGGACGAAGCCCGCATAAAGCAAATCATACAGACGTGGCGACCGGAGCAAATTTATCACGCCGCAGCCTACAAGCATGTCCCCTTGGTCGAGCACAACATCCTCGAAGGTGTCCGCAATAATGCACTAGGTACATTAATTGTCGCCCGCCTCGCTATCGAGCATGGCGTTGACAACTTCGTTCTCATCAGCACCGACAAAGCAGTGCGACCGTCAAACACAATGGGGGCCTCGAAGCGGCTTGCAGAACTGATTCTACAGGGAATTGCTTCAACACGCCCCTCGACATGCTTCTCGATGGTCCGGTTCGGCAACGTACTAGGGTCGAGCGGCTCGGTCGTTCCGCTGTTTCGCGAACAAATCCGCAATGGCGGCCCGGTGACGATCACCCACACGGGCATAACTCGTTACTTCATGACCATCCCAGAAGCGGCACAACTCGTCATGCAAGCCGGTGCCATGGCTAAGGGCGGCGAGGTGTTTGTACTCGATATGGGTGAGCCAGTCCGCATCCTCGACTTGGCCCGCAATATGATCCAACTATCAGGGCTGACGGTTTGCGACGCAGATAATCCTAGTGGCGATATCGAGATTAAAACAGTCGGTTTACGCCCCGGTGAGAAACTGTACGAGGAGCTGCTAATTGGCAGCAATCCCCAGAAAACACCACACCCTCGTATCATGATGGCAGCGGAAAAATTACTCCCTTGGGACGAGCTTCAACAAAACCTTGAACTCGTCGCGCGGCATATTGCTGCACAGGACACCATGGCCCTCCGCCAACTTTTATTACAACTAGTTGAAGAATTTGCTCCGAGCGACGGGCTGATGGATTGGACCCATCTCGCGACCGCGACGGGATGGAATGACATGGCGGTCGCCAAAAGCACCTAATCCAGCTCCAACAAGAAGCGGTCAGCATGGCTGTGAGACGGAAGCAGAATGAGTAGGCGAGGCCTGCGCAAAAATTACTGTCCGGCTTTCGAGGCGAAGGTGACTCAAAGTGCATCCCTATCAAATCAGACATGGCTTACCCAGTTACTGGGGGTTGCAGTAGGCGTGTTCGGGTCGCCGAGCATTTGGGAAGCAAGCGGGCTTAGGTAGGGCTGGACGATATGGCTTATCCCCTCTAAGGGTTTGCTGCATCAGCGAGAAGCCTCATCGTGTCAGTTCAACCTATTCTTTCAACGCCTGCAAAAATCGTCGCTATCGCGACTCATCTACCTGATCGAGTGCTTTCCAATGCGGACTTGGCGGGTGATTTTCCAGATTGGCCAGAAGAAAAGATTTTCGACAAGACTGGGATTCGCGAACGCCGGATTGCTGCATCGGACGAAACAGCGCTCGACTTGGCTGTTGGAGCTTGCACTGCGTTGTTCGACCGTCGGCCGGAATTGCGCGAGACGATCGACTTCCTAATCCTGTGTACCCAAGCACCGGACTATATTCTACCGACCTCTGCTTGCGTGCTCCAGGATAAGATCGGTTTGCCGACCGAGATCGGCGCACTTGATATCAATCTCGGCTGTTCTGGGTTCGTGTACGGCTTATCACTCGCCACCGGTTTAATTGCGTCGGGCGCTGCTGGCTCAGTGCTGTTAGTTACCGCTGACACCTATTCCAAATATATCAACAAGCGCGATAAAAGTGTCCGAACGTTGTTCGGAGACGGTGCTGCGGCAACGGTCATCACCGCTCACGACGTCGGTACTGCATCGATCGGGCCATTCATCTTCGGCACTGATGGATCCGGTGCAGACCGCTTGATGGTGCCTGCGGGAGGGTTCCGTTTGCCCCATGGCCCAGAGACGGCCATCGAAGGCAAGGATCGCTCGGATAACCTGCGTAGTAGCGACAATCTATTCATGGACGGCGGCGCTGTCCTCAATTTCACACTGCGTGAAGTGCCTCGTACCTTCCGGCGTCTATTGGACAAAGCAGATATAAACGTGTCCGATCTCTCAGCCGTTGTTCTTCATCAGGCAAACAAATTTATGCTTGATACTTTGCAGAAAAAGCTCGGCCTCGATGACGCGATCGTACCTCGTCATTACGAGACGATTGGCAATACCGTTTCATCAACCATACCGTTCGTTCTAGAAAAAGAACTTCATGCTGGTCGGCTATCAGCAGGAGCGCGTATTGCCCTACTTGGATTCGGCGTTGGCCTGTCATGGGCTGGCGCACTAGTAACCCTTTAATCTCAAAATTGAAAGAACGACCGATGTCAGAATTCTATGAAGGCATGGCAGAGATCCTAGACGTGGACGCATCTGAGATCAGTCACGGCTACGAGCTTGGCGAAGCTTGGGACTCGCTTGCGATAGTCTCGACGATAGCGCTCATTGACGAGTTGTATGATCGCTCGGTCAGCCCCGACGCACTTGTTGAATGCACGACTGTCGGCGCAGTCGAAAAGCTTGCTGCTGCAGCATGACAATGGCGCCGGGACGAACCGTATCGGTCACGGGTAGCCGGATCGCTGGCGTAGTCTCGTGCGTGCCCCAGCGTATTGTCGACAATGCTTCATTTCGTGCACGATTCGGTGACAAGGCTAACGATATTGAGAAAATGACCGGCGTTCTCGAACGCCGTTGGGCTGACGAAAATACTACAACTGCAGACCTTTGTCAGCATGCGGCCGAACATCTGCTCGATCGGCTCGGATGGGATCGCACCAGCGTCGATGCGCTGTTTTTCGTGACACAAACCCCCGACTACCGCCTTCCTGCAACCGCCTGTGCCCTGCAGGGCCGATTGGGACTTGGCAAGCAGGTCATAGCTTTCGACATCAATCTTGGCTGCTCTGGCTACCCTTACGGATTGTGGTTGGCCATGACGTCTATCGCATCCGGTGCAGCACGACGGGTGTTACTGCTAGTCGGCGATACAATCACCAAGACGGTCGATAACGATGATCGCAGCACTGCAATGCTATTCGGCGATGCCGGTACCGCCACAGCTTTAGAGATTGACGAGACCGGCGAAGCTTATTTCGTCTTAGGTACCAATGGTTTGGGCGAACGGCAGCTGATGATCGCCGAGGGTGCCTACCGAAAACCCCCGCCCCCGGGCGAAGATATGCAAGGGGCGAAAGCCGACGCACTTTACATGGATGGCGGGGCCATCTTCAATTTTACACTCGCAACTGTCCCCCCCCTAGTCGCCAATACACTTGAACGGGCTGGCGGTGTCGACCGGTTTGACGCTTTCCTATTCCATCAAGCAAATGCCTTCATGCTGCGGCATCTGGCCAAGAAGTCCAAACTGCCGATGGACAAGATACCAATTAACATCGATCGGTTCGGTAACACCAGTAGCGCAACGATCCCGTTACTGATGACGACCGACATGGCCGATCGGCTGCAGTCGGAGCAGCTCCGGCTCGGCATGTTCGGCTTTGGCGTAGGCTTCTCTTGGGGTTCGGCAGACGTTGCGGTTGGGCCGCTCTTGTGCGTCGAGACGATCGATTACCGGTGACCGCCATGCCCCCCCTCGACCTCAGTCGCCATTCTCTCCAGCTTTGGGAAGAAAATTGGCACCTCCTCGCGCATCGCAGCGAACTCGCACAGACTCGTGATTTCGTCAGGTTCGACGTCGCTGGTCATGAAGTCGTGCTTTTTAACGATGGCGCGTCAGTTATTGCTTTCGACAATCGCTGCCCGCATCGTGGGGCACGCATTTTCGACGAGAACTCCGGGCGTCAACACTTCGTCTGTCGCTATCACAACTGGTCCTATGCTAAAGGACGCATCTTCATCGCAGACGCGCCGTCATTGTCGCACTGCGATCTTAACAATCTCTCGCTCAACAATCTTCAAATAGCTTGGGTGGGAGACTTTGCATTCGTATCGCGCGCGCCTGCGCAAGATCTCGATACCCAGCTTGCCGGACTAGCTCCGATACTCGAAGCAATATCTCACAGCATTGCCGCGCGGTGGGATTTCAATCGCTATGTGTACGAAGCTGATTGGCGTATCGCGCTCGAAAATGCACTCGAGCCCTACCATGTTAATGCAATTCACCCGGATACGCTCAACACTCTGAAACTAACACCAGGTGAAAATCGATATTTCGGTCGCAACTCGGTATGGTCATCCCCACTCGGTGACGAGCGTATCGCAAAACGAATGCGTTCGCTAACGCGGATGTTCGACTTGGAACATCAGTTCCAAGGGTATGAGAGCCTCTATCTTTTCCCTTTTACGATGATCTCCTCAACTTTCGGGTTTTCGCAATCAATTCAGCACTTCTTACCTGGTAAGGATGCTGAGCGATCCTATTTCACCAGTCGTTTGTTTACTGGACAGCTAAAATCATCGATAAAACCAGAACTGGTCACTTCGCTGATGCAGTCCTCCGCGACGATGAACCGAGCGGTGTTTGAGGAAGACCATGACATATGCAAGCGGGTTCCAACCGATACCTGGTCGATGAACCCGCCGCGTTTTTGGTCGACATCAGAAGAAAAACTTCTTCATTTTCGGCAAAGTTATCGCGAATCCGTATCTGTAGATCGAGCAACCCCAAGCAGCTTGGCAGGGGGGGTAAAGACTGAGCGACCTGCCGGGACAGTCCGATAGACCACCGAACCAGCACCGATCGTAGCTCCCTCGCCGATCTTCACCTTCGGCAGAATCTTCGCACCAGTTCCTACCATAACGCCACGACCGACCGACACCGCACCAGTCAAGTCAACATGCGCACTCAATGTCGAATAGTCACCAAGACGCACATCGTGCCCTACGCTCGATAACGCATTGATGCTGCAATAGCGTCCTATAACAGCATCCGCAGAAACCAGCGAAAGTGGGCACAAGATCGACCCCTCGCCAATCTGTGCAGATGCAGCGATCACGGCACTGGGATGGACCAGCGTCGCAAAACGCCCTCCCTTGGCGATCAACATCTCGGCGACCCGCTTTTTTACGGCCGGTGTTCCAATCGCCATCAACAATAAATCATTCGATAGCGGGGTAAAATCCTTAGCCGTTCCAATTAAGCCAATCGAGTAAGAAAACCCTTCCATTACTATCGGATCATCATCCAATAGCCCCACAACTGGGGGTAACGACCCGGCTTGATGGCAATCCCGAGCCCAATTGATAAGTTCTCGACCGAACCCACCGGCACCAACAATGATTGTTCGCCCCTTTTCCATCACATCCACTCCAACTACATGGAAACCGCTATAGCCCCCCTCGCCGCTGATACAATGAAGGCGGCACAATTCGGAGAAGCAGCAATGGCTCTTTTTGCAGCAGGCACATTAGCCGGAAGACACATACTCGTGACCGGCGCGTCATCGGGTCTCGGACGGGCTGCAGCTATCGCCTTCGCACAAGCCGGTGGGCGCCTTGCGCTTATGGGCCGAAATGAAGAAAGATTGGAAGAAACCCGGACATCGCTCGAGGGTGACGGACATACCGTGCATGCAGTCGCCTTCAAGGATCTTGAGACGACAGCTGACATCGTGAAGGCAATCGCTGTCGATGGAGGCGCATTCGATGGCATATTCCACAGCGCCGGTTTGGAACTCGTCCGTCCGATGCGGATGTTTAAAAACGATCATGCGGCCAGCCTGTTTGAAGCGACCCTGTTCGGCTCACTTGGTATAGCTCGTGCGGCAGCATCGCGCGGTGTACTCAACGATGGTGCATCTTTAATATTTATGTCGTCTGTAGCTGGCCTGCGCGGGACTGCGGGCATGGTTGGCTACTCGACCAGCAAAGCCGCGGTCGACGGCATGGTCCGCTCGCTCGCCTGTGAGCTCGCCCCACGCCAAGTTCGGGTCAACAGCATCGCAGCTGGCGCCGTAGAAACCGAAATGCACGAACGCTTGGCTAAGACACTGGGCGACGCCGCCATTTCCGATTACGAACGCCGACACCTTCTTGGTTTCGGTCGAACCGACGATGTCACCAATGTTGCGCTTTTTCTGCTTAGCGAGGGATCTCGGTGGATAACGGGCACGACGATGTCCGTGGATGGTGGCTACACCGCACAATAATCCGCATATTCTAGCTAATCGATGGGCCTTAGGGGACAAACCTGAAAAGGTACGATCCCATGCGACGATAGTTGGGACTATTGAAGCCGTTCACGGCTGATATGAATGGGCGGGTGGTGCCACAATCTCATAGATATCTGATTGAGCAGCATAAAATATCTAAGAGATTGTGGCACCACTATTACTAATCGATACCCCGCAGGCATCAACCTATCAACGGCTAGAATGATAATTCGACGTGCCAGCTAAATTGGTCGGCATAGGTCAAACGAGCTAAGCCCAAATTTCTAGCCGCTCATGTGGAGGATGTTGATTTCACCCCCTATCAGGATGCAAGTGCCAATCGGGATAACGCATTCCAAGATTTTGCGCTGGCGGGCTTTGCTGCCATTTGCTAGCGGGCTTCCTCAGCTCCAAGCAGTGGCGGGCGCAGTAAACACTACAGGAATGCCTTGGACACCGCCATGCCGCCTCCCTCACTGCTTAAATCATTACAACCCGGAGCGCCAGGCAATGCCCTCGCAGTAATGGCAAGAGTCCTACACTCCCTTCTTCCGAGTCTTACCCAAGCCTCGCTGATAGGCTCGGCATTGATCGTGAGCTATGGGTATCCTCTATTATTCGGACTCACCGCTTATGGCCATTTTGCAACGGCCACCGTGCTCACCTTTATTACTCAAAGAATCATCGATCTGATTGCCGAATCCACCATCGTCGAACGTGACCCATTGACTCTCATTAAGTCGTCATTGGTTGTTTCTGCCGGTGCTTTGATCATATTGGCAGGAGCACGCTTGTTATTTCCTACCGCTTTGCAGGCGGTATTTGATTTTAGACTATTTTTATCACTCGTCATTTCCACTGTCGTCTTGAACTTGATGTTTCAGATTGGTAGCCGGGTTTCACAATTTCTGTATGCTGCGGCTTTTGGCACACTCCATCTTGTTATAACCCTAATTTGGTTTGCGCTGGGCCGAACCGACCTACCACTGGCG
The DNA here is from genome assembly GCF_055521575.1 of Novosphingobium sp. BL-S-24. Taxonomy (NCBI): domain Bacteria; kingdom Pseudomonadati; phylum Pseudomonadota; class Alphaproteobacteria; order Sphingomonadales; family Sphingomonadaceae; genus Novosphingobium; species Novosphingobium sp. BL-S-24. The sequence continues at coordinate 18,658 of NZ_JBVFVM010000003.1, read as the reverse complement.
TTAACTATCACAAATATTATCGGGTTTTGTATAGGAACTGGTCTACTGTTCTTTGAACATCGACGGGCTGCACCACTCGTTGCCCCAGCGCCGCGCACGACCAATGCCGTTATGCTTAGCCAACTGCCCTATCGCGTATTGTTCGCGGCCTTCCAAATCATTGCTACTTTCGGCGCAATCATCATTGCCAGTCAGCACTTACCGGCCGGGCAAATTGGTGCCCTGCGTTTGTTAACAACTTTCGTTCTTATGGGCTATTCTCTGAGTCCCGTTAATCCAAAGATGTTGTACGCTATTAGCAACACGGTTAAAAACCCTACAGATCTTATTCGCGTTATGCAGCCGTTTGCGCCTGTGTTCGCCATATTGCTTTTTTGCTGGTTCATTGCAATGACTGCAATTGGCTGGATCGGCATGGCTGACGGCGATCATTTGTATTTGTATGCGTTGGCCGTCTATCCAGTTGTCCTTTTCAGCGCTGTTTTTGAAAAAGTTTTGCTCAACCGCCACGGCATCCGCACCGTTGGGCCAGCGGTAGGTTTATTCGCACTTGTGACTGCAGGGGTTCTGTTAGTTGGTCGCGATCTCGAGTACTACGCCATTTCATTAATTGTCTGCGTTGCGCTCTATCCATTTGTATTGGCTGTTATTTTTTCCAGAAAATTCTTGCCTCTAGTTTTTTTCACGCTTCTGTTTGCTGGAATTGGCGCTCTACTGGTCGCCGGTTTTCTGGTCGTGGCGGTTGGAGTAGCGACGCTTACAGTAGGATTTGCGACACTCTTGTTCCGGCTATCATCATGAATGCTATGCTTCTCTATCGAGTCGGTCACGCCATTTATCGGCGCGGATGGCGGCGAACGGCAAAGGTTATTGATCGCCTGAATCATTTGATCACGCGCTGCTCCATTCCTTCCTCCAGCCAAATAGGGGAGGGATCAATCGTCGCATATGGTGGGATGTCGCTTGTGATCCATGCCAATGCTGTAGTGGGCAAAAGGTGTCTGCTGGGCCAAGCAGTGACGATTGGCGCACGTGAAGCCTATGTCAGCAAGGACGCGAAGGCGTGCCCACGGATTGGCGATGGGGTCTACATCGCGGCAGGCGCACGGGTGCTCGGCGACATCGAAATCGGCTCTAAATCAATCATCGGCGCCAATGCCGTGGTTCTTCAGTCCTTTCCTCCGAATTCTGTCATCGCTGGAATGCCAGCTCGTCGTGTTGGAGAAACCGCTGCCGACTATAGCGCAATCATGCAATCTGAGCGCCCATGAAGTACAATTTTTCTAGCGCCAATACCGTCGTCGCTGATAGCGAGCCGATCAGTAAGGGTGTGAAGGCGTTCGGATATCTGCTGATTGCCTCCTCTTTCATGAGCTACGTGCCTGGCGCAAATATCGGTACTGGCATCTTCGTTGCCGTTCTTGGTGGTGTTTTCCTTTACCAAATTGCTGTGGTTCGACCGACCATCCCCGACGCCCGTACGCTCGCGATGTTATTATTCGTACTATATGCGTTGGTAAGTGTAGTAACCCTTATAGCAAATGGTTGGGGTCTCGAGCAGTGGCTTCGAGGCGTGACGCCCTTCCTCTTTTTCATACTTTCGATATTTCTCCCCCAGTTGACCAAACGCGATCACCAATGGCTGTCGCATTCCCTGTTTGTGGCGGGCTTGTGCTGGCTGATCCGTATCCTGCTCACTGCCGTGTTTTTGCAGATAACAAAAGGAGGTGTGTTCTCTGCGCGCCTCACCTTCAACGTCGCCGATTCAGTGCTTCCATACCCACTCATCATGGTACCCTATCTTTTATACGCAAATACGACTTTCAAAGCATGGCAACGATGGCTGCTACTCCTTGTATTAGTATATTCTTATGTGTGGATTGGTTATCGAGTTGGACTGGTACTGATGTCAGTACCATTCATAATCTACTTCTTGGAACGGCTCCGCCGCTTAAACCTATTTTCGCTCGCCTTAATCATCGTCGGCTTTTTTCTGTTCTATCGGTATGGCGTATTCGGTTCATTCGGGCTGACGGAGCGTTTCGAAGATTTAAACAATGATGCGATGGGGTCTCGCCAACTGGAATGGGCTTATGCGCTCGACAGCTTCCGGGAATCACCCATCATCGGCAAGGGAGTAGGCTGGCAAGTTCCTACATCAATAACTTTTTTTGGTGTGGAGGACACCGGCGGTCCTGTTGAAGCCTATGTGGGCTATGTTCATTCTTCGTTCGCCTATATGGCGATGACGTTAGGAGTGATCGGGATCGCATTGTACTTCTTTTCCGTACTGCCAAGGCCATACCTACGCCAGCTTGCACGAGGCGACTGGTTCGCATTTCTTTCGCTGACGCTGATCGTCATCTTCTGCTTGACCCAAGCATCTTATCGAACAATCCAAGTGGTTCTGGTGATAATCGCGCTTATCCGCCTCAACGTCCCCGATGCCAAAATGATTGATCGCGAGGTCCACCGAGCCGATTGAGGGTTCGGTGGACTGAGTATATGGAGACAATATAATGTGTGGCATCTTCGCCGTAGTCGGTCAATTCACCGACGGTGAAGCGGAAGCAATGGCTGCTATTGCCACCCGCATCCAAGGACATCGTGGGCCGGATAAGACGGCGCATACCATCGAGACGCTGGCAAATGGCTGTCGCGTTCTGCTTGGGCATCAGCGGCTTTCGATACTCGACCTATCCGATGCTGGCACTCAGCCCATGCGTTCACTCAGCGGTCGACAGTGGATAATATTTAACGGCGAAATCTACAACTATGTCGAACTGGCTCCTGGAATGCGCAGTCCGCGGCGCACGGGCACCGACACCGAAGTTCTGCTGGAACTTGCCGAACTCAACGGTGTAGAGAAGACACTGCGGGCAGCGAATGGCATGTGGGCAATCGTGCATGTTGATCCCGAACAGAACGACATACATATCTCGCGTGATCGAGCAGGCGAAAAGCCACTTTACATATACCGGACGGACAAGCGCATCGTCATTGCTTCGGAGATGAAGACAGTGGCAGCGTTGGCGGGGACCGGGTTCAGCGTAAACCAGCAGATTCTTTCGGACTATATAGACCAAGGTTTACAGGACGTATCCGAACAGACTTGGCTGAATGGCATTGAGCAGTTGCCTCCCGCCACCTTAGCCAAGATCGTCTGGGGACGTTCCGGGGCAATGGACTTGGTCAGCATGAGATATTGGACGCCACAAACGCGTCCTATTGCGATAGATCGCCCTGAAGCTGAGGCCCAACTTCGCGAGTTGGTAGAGGATTCGGTAAGGATCCGGTTGCGCGCAGATGTTCCAGTAGGGATCACCCTCTCGGGTGGGTTGGACTCAAGCATTCTTGCGGCACAGATGGCCCTGCAAGCAGGGGATCCCGCGCGTGTTCATGCCATTTCATCAGTTTCACCGGGGGTGGCTGGTGACGAATCAATGCATATAGACCGCGTGTGCAAGTCATTGAGCATCAATGCCCATCGTGTCGATCTGGGTACTGATGCTCATGAAAATGCGGCGCTGTTGCCGAATGTCACTTGGCACAACGATGCGCCGCTCGGAAGCTTTTCCAACGTTGCCTTTTTCCGACTGATGCAACTGGCGCGTCAGCAAGGGCTGATTGTTTCTCTTAGTGGCCAGGGCGCAGATGAGATCTTCTGTGGGTATCGGAAATACTTTTTCTGGGCAATGCGAGATCAACTTCGTCGCCATCGGTTGACTGATGCTCTCGGGAATATGGCAGGGTCAGCTATTTCCGGGACGGTACTGAGCCAACTCAACTACAGTGATGCCAAGCGTTACCTCCCTGGCCAAGGGCGCGCTCCCTCGGCTCTTAACCCGCAAATACGAAGCGTAGTCCATCGCCGCGACGTCGCGTTAGGAAGCAAAACGCTTGCAGAGCGGCAACTTTCAGATCTTCAGCATTACTCTGTGCCTTACTTAACCCATTATGAGGACCGGCAGTCGATGGCGCATGGTGTGGAGGTGCGCTTGCCTTATCTCGACCACCGGATCGTCGAGTTCGGATTGTCGTTGCCAACGGAACTCAAAGTTTCGCGAGGCTGGACCAAATCTCTGATGCGCACCACATTCAAGGATATCCTTCCTCGAGAGATCATCTGGCGTCGCGATAAGCAGGGATTTTCTAATCCTCAGGAAGAATGGTTGCGCGGACCATTACGAAATCATTTAGACACGCTCTTCCGATCTAATGCTGCAATCTACGATTATGGCTTCCTGGATCGTCCTGCGTTGCTTTCACTATGGGAAAAGTTCCTCAATGGGGACCGATCTGTTGCAAATCGACAAATCTTCACTGCTTGGGCGCTGGATACTTGGTTATCAACTTTCAACGATTATCTAATTCAATAATGCGGGCTCGTCTAAAGCATACTTTGATGCTGGCGCGAACTGCCAGTGCGCTTGGGCTGATCAACATCGCCCGGGTCTTTCGTTATCGTTTGCTGTTGAAAGTCACCCGCCCACCTGCTGACTCACATCTGCCTGAAGGTCCCTATTTTCGACCGGTGGACTCTAGCCAAGCAATCGTCACCTTTCCTGCCGTCTCGAGCTGGAAAGAAGGAGGATTATTGTTTGGAAAACATTGCATTTCTCTTCCTGATGGGATTCCTGACTTTCTAAGCAATCCACTTTCCGGTGCTCAGTTCGGCGCGGCAACCGAACTCTGGTGGACCATCCCCGACTTCACAGCCGAAGCCGGTGATATTAAAGAAATTTGGGAACTTTCGCGCTTTGCTTGGGCTCCTGCTTTTGCTCAGCAGGCCCGCGCGGGTGATTCGCTTGCAATCGAGAAACTGAACCTTTGGATCACGCGTTGGTGTGCGCAAAACCCACCCGCGCGCGGACCCAATTGGAAATGCGGTCAAGAAGCATCGATACGTATCATGCACTTGGTAACGGCCGCCCTGGTGCTGAACCAACATGATGATCCGCCCGAAGGGTTGACCGGGTTAGTTGCCTGTCATGCCGCCCGGATCCATCCGACTATCGGATATGCCATCGCCCAAGACAATAATCACGGAACATCGGAGGCAGCAGCGCTGTTCCTAGCTGGCAGTTGGCCCGCGTTGCGCGGCGATGCCCGAGCAAAGCGCTGGCGTGATAGTGGGCGCAAATGGCTCGAAAATCGCGTCTCGCGGTTAATTGGTGCAGATGGCACTTTCAGCTTATATTCGACGAATTATCACCGCTCCGTATTAGATACATTGTCACTGATCGAGCTCTGGCGGAGAAAGCTGAAGCTGCCGCCATTTTCCGACACTTTTTACCGTCAGGCGGGTCGCGCGACTGAGTGGCTACGCGCCTTGACTGATCCGGTGACCGGAGATGTACCCAACACCGGTCAAAACGATGGTTCTCGCTTAATACCGCTGAGTGATACACCATTCCGGGATTACCGACCTAGTGTACAATTGGCTTCTCAATTGTTCCTAGATCGGGTCGCTTATGGTGAAGGACGGTGGAACGATCAGCTCCGCTGGTTAAACCTTTCTCCGATTGAAAAAAGGCTTGCTCCGCTTGGCGATCGGATCGCTAAAGATGGCGGCTTCGGCGTGCTTCGGCGCGGAAATGCCGCAGTGTTATTGCGCTTTCCACGGTTCCGGTTTCGGCCATCACAGGCTGATGCGCTTCATCTCGACCTCACCATTGCGGGAGAAAACTGGCTTCGGGATGGCGGCAGCTTTAGTTATGCACTCGACCCTGAGTTGCTCGACTATTTCAGCGGCGTACGTAGCCATAACACGGTACAATTTGACGATCGCGATCAAATGCCCCGGTTGAGCCGCTTTCTTTACGGCGCTTGGCCTCAAGGCGATATTCTTGCCAGCCCATATACAACAGAATCGGCTTTGGAAGCACATCTCGCAGCTCGTTACCGCGATTGGATGGGAGCATCACATGCTCGTGCCGTCACCCTCACATCGAACACTCTAGAGGTGATCGATGATATTGACGGATTTGCGCAACGTGCCGTTTTACGGTGGCGGCTAGCACCACGTCAGTGGCAATTAACCCCGGATGGGGTCATATGCAACGAAATGCGTATTACGCTCAGCAGCGACTCTCCAATCACTCGCTTGGAAATTGTCGAAGGACTAGAATCGCGTCATTATCTTGAGAAAACAGCACTTCCAGTGCTAGAATTGGAAATTCATCGGCCGGGGCGGGTCACGAGTCTCTTTCATTGGTAAATTCGCTACTAGCTGCAACGATAATGACGACAGTCCTTTAAGGCTTATCACAGCTTCCTAGAAATTCTGGCATCGTTGCGGCCTCAGCTGAGTTAATATCTTTACGCCGCACTACCTGCATTACAGTTAAGTAGAGTATTTTTAGGTCCAAAAAGAAAGACTGATTGTCCACGTACCATATGTCCAAAGCAAACTTCTCGTCCCAAGAAATTGCATTGCGACCGTTAATTTGAGCCCATCCTGTGACTCCCGGCTTCACATCATGCCGGCGTGCCTGTTCAGAAGTGTAACGTTCTAGATAGTTCGTTAGCAGCGGACGTGGCCCGACTAGACTCATATCACCTACCAGCACGTTCCAAAGCTCGGGCAATTCATCAAGACTCGTCGATCGCATAAAGCGACCGACGCGAGTCAGTCGTTCCCCGTCTGGCAGTAGACGGCCCTCGGTATCGCGCGCATCCGACATCGTGCGAAATTTCACCATGCCAAATTGGCGACCTCCCTTGCCTGGCCGTTTCTGTCGAAACAACACCGGCCGCCCCATGCTTCGCGCTACCGCAACGGCGCACACCATGCTCACTGGTGAAAGCAAGATTAAACCCACTCCGGCACCGACGATATCCACGAACCGTTTAAGCATCGACATCAAGCAACAAGCTTGTGCAGCACTGCGACCACACGATCGACATCACCAGACGTCATCGCCGAACCTGAGGGTAAACAAAGTCCCCGCTCAAACACTGCAGCAGCCATTTGCCCACCACGACACGGGGCATTGGCAAAAACTGGCTGCATATGCATCGGCTTCCAAAACGGCCGGCTTTCTATGTTCTGAGCTTCTAACGCTAATCGTGCCGTCTCACGATCGAAGCCTGAAGCATCTGGATCAATCAAAACCGTCGTCAGCCAGCGATTGGCTCGCATTCCATCGGCTTCCGGACTGAATTCCAGCCCCGAAACGCATCCAAGTGCATCGCGATACCAGTCATGGATGCGTCGCCGCTGGTCCACACGATTCTCAAGAACCTGTAACTGCCCGACCCCAATCGCGGCGCAAACATTACTTAAGCGATAGTTGTAGCCATAAGTTGTGTGCTCGTAGTGGGGGGCCGCATCGCGAGCCTGAGTCGATAGGAATCGTGCCTGCTCGATGGCCTCTTCGTTGTCGCTCGCCAGCGCGCCGCCCCCGGAAGTTGTGATGATCTTGTTACCATTAAAAGACAGGATCGCGAAATCAGCGCCTTTTCCCGCATGCCGCCCATTGCGATATGCACCTACGGCTTCGGCCGCATCACTGATCCAGATGAAGCCAAATTCCTTACGCAGATGGGCGACACGGTCACCATCGATAACATGGCCATAGATATCGGTCGTGATGACGACCCTGGGCAATTTACCTTTCTCTTGCGCGAGCGAGAGCTCTGCTTCGAGAAGATCCAGATCCATCAAAAAATCGTCTGCGTCGATGTCGATGAAAACCGGTGTCGCGCCAGCATACAGGATCGGGGCTACTCCCCCGATAAAAGTCATGGTTGTCCCCCACACCTCATCGCCGGGCCCAACTTCGCTGAGTCGGAGTGCCAAGTGGAGTGCTGCTGTACCGCTTGACAGGGCTGCGACATGAGAAATGCCTGTCAGCGTTGACAAATCCTGTTCGAATGCCGTCACCATCGGTCCAGTCGGCGCTATCCAATTCGAAGCAAACACTTCTTGGACGAGTTGAGGTTCAGCGCCGCCCATGTGCGGCGCAGACAGAAAAAGACGATCTGGCACAAAAACCTCTCAAACAAGGAACGGTGACCGCAGTCGGAAATCTGCCGGAACGCCTAAAGGGGGACAGATTGGTGTCAATAGTTAGCTGCCGCAAAGGGACATTCTCGGCGGTCAGCCTGCATTTTTAAAACAGAATAACGGGCTTGTAGCCTATCAACGGGGTAGCCCCTGTCACTACTTTATGCCAAGGGCGTTGCATTTCCGAGGTAGGGGCTACCGTTTCACAATGACGATCAAAGTGATACTGGTCTTCGGGACGCGGCCCGAGGCTATCAAGATGGCGCCAGTCGCAATGTTGCTCATGCAGGATAAGCGGTTCGACTGCCGAATCTGCGTCACAGGCCAGCATCGTGAAATGCTGGATCAGGTTTTACGTATCTTCGGGCTTGAGGCCGCTTATGATTTAAAAATCATGCGGCCAAAGCAGGATCTCAGCGACGTGACCAGCGCAATCTTACTAGGAATGCGCGACGTATTTCGTTCCTTCACACCAGACATTGTCCTGGTCCATGGTGATACGGCGACAACTCTGTCTGCCAGCTTGGCGGCCTATTATCATCAGGTCCCAGTCGGGCATGTCGAAGCGGGGTTGCGGACTCACAATTTATATTCTCCTTGGCCTGAGGAAGCGAATCGTAAGCTCACCGGAGCGCTGGCAACGCTACATTTCCCACCAACTGCATCTTCCGCCGCAAATCTGCGCCGAGAGGGCGTGTCCGAAGATACCATGATGATCACCGGCAATACGGTAATCGACGCGCTGCTGCAGGTGACCGAGCGGCTGCGGGAAGATGAGAAGCTCAACACTACAATCCGTGCGGAACTGCCTGAGCTTCGCCCCGGTTCTCGCATGATACTGGTGACCGGTCACCGACGGGAAAGTTTCGGCGACGGGTTTGAGCGCATCTGTCAGGCATTGGCGACCGTCGCCACGCGCTTTCCCGATGTAGAGATTGTTTATCCCGTACATCTGAATCCGAACGTGCAGGAGCCGGTCAATCGGTTACTGGCCGGTATCTCGAACATCCACCTGATTGCGCCGCAGGATTACCTGCCCTTCGTCTATTTGATGAATCAGGCGTATGTGGTGCTGACGGATTCCGGCGGGGTGCAGGAAGAGGCGCCGTCTTTGGGCAAGCCAGTTCTGGTGATGCGTGACACCACCGAGCGCCCCGAGGCGGTCGAGGCAGGTACGGTCAAGCTGGTGGGAACGAATGCGGATGTCATCCTGCGCGAGGTCACTACGCTTCTTACCGATCATGACGAATATGCCCGCATGAGCTTCGCACACAACCCTTATGGGGATGGTGCCGCAGCTGCGCGCATCGTTGACGGCCTCGTCTCCTGGGTGGAGGGCAAGGCAATAAACAGGAAGTTCCAGACAGCATGACGATGACTACAGTTTCCGTAATCGGTCTTGGCTATATCGGCCTGCCGACTGCTGCCGTGCTTGCCACGGCGGGGCTTCGGGTGATCGGCGTCGACGTAAATGCCTCTACTGTCGAGACGATCAACGAAGGGCGCATCCATATCGTCGAGCCGGGGCTGGACGATATGGTTGCCAAGGCCGTGTCCAGTGGTCAGCTGCGCGCAACGACCACGCCTGAACCGGCCGACGCGTTCCTCATCGCCGTGCCGACGCCATTCAAGGAGTCGTACGAGCCAGACTTGCGTTATGTTCAGGCAGCGAGCGAGGCTATCGCACCGGTCCTCAAAAAGGGGGATACGGTTATTCTTGAATCGACCAGCCCGGTGGGAGCGACGGAGAAGATGGCGGGCTGGATCGCCGCGGCCCGTCCCGACCTGCGGCTCCCTGCGTTCGACGATGTCGAAGGAGAGGCCGACATCGCGATCGCCTATTGCCCAGAACGCGTTCTGCCGGGCAATGTCCTGGTCGAACTCGTGCGCAATGACCGGGTGATCGGCGGGCTGACCCCGGCGTGTTCGGGGGCTGCTCGCGCGGTCTATGACTCGTTCGTGAAGGGGGAATGCATCGTCACGGATGCGCGCACGGCAGAGATGTGCAAGCTGACGGAGAACAGCTTTCGCGATGTCAATATCGCATTCGCCAACGAACTTTCGCTGATATGTGACCGGTTGAACATCAACGTATGGGAGCTGATCCAGCTGGCCAACCGCCACCCACGGGTCAACATCCTGCAGCCAGGGCCAGGCGTAGGCGGTCACTGCATAGCCGTCGATCCCTGGTTCATCGTTCATTCTACGCCGGAGCAGGCCCGGATGATCAAGACCGCGCGCGAGGTTAATGACGGCAAACCTGAATGGGTGATCGACAAGGTTCGTACCGCCGTGACTGATCTGCGCGAGCGTCGTGTCGGTACTCTGCGTGTCGTCTGCTTGGGGTTGGCTTTCAAGCCCAACATAGACGATCTGCGTGAGAGCCCCGCGTTGGCTATCTGTGAACGTTTGGTCGATATGCCCGAAATCGAAGTGATCGCTGTGGAACCCCATATCGACGTGCTGCCCGAACGACTGGCCGGACGGGTTCGTTTGGAAGATGTCGCGACAGCGTTGCAGGCTGCCGATATCGCACTGCTGCTGGTCGATCACGCCGCGTTTCGCGGGGCACAGGTTCATTTGTCGGCTGATGCACAGGTGATTGACACGCGTGGGCTGTGGACCGGGACCGAAGCTCTGCCAAACAAGGTGGCCTGATCGGAGCAACCGGGCGCATGACATCTGACGATGCGTACGCGCTTGGGAAGCAGGTCCACCGACGGTGCCCGGCTTCACTTGTGAGAAAGGGTTCTGATTGGCGTTTTGCCATATCCGACTGTCAGTAATGAGCCTTTGTTATCGGTCCAGAAAGCCGCTTATTTCGGGGAAACCGGCGTTCGTTACTCGAAGTGACAATTAACGGACGCGACACATCATGAGCGAGTGTCATTAATCTTATGAGGCTGCTGTATATCCATCAGCATTTCGCCACGCCGCAGGGCGCTGGCGGTATCCGATCCTACCAGATGGCGCGCCGCCTAATCGAGCGCGGCCATAGAGTAACGATGCTGTGCGGCCGTGGTGTGGATGGTCAAAGCGGTCTCGCTGGCCCGTTCGAAAAAGGTATCCGCCGTGGTACGGTCGATGGGATCGACGTGATCGAGGTCGATCTCGTCTATTCCAACAAGGACGGCTTCGCCAAGCGGACGAAGACCTTTCTTCAGTTCATGTTCCGTACGAGCCGCCTCGTCTTTACCGAAAAATACGACCTCCTATTCGCGACCACAACTCCGCTCACGGTCGGCGTGCCGGGTGTCCTTGGGCGCTGGTTTCGTCGCAAGCCATTCGTGTTTGAGGTTCGCGACCTTTGGCCCGAACTGCCTCGGGCGATGGGGGTTATCAGCAATCCGCTGGTGCTTGGCGCGATGTCGATGCTGGAATGGATCAGTTATCGTTCGGCGCACCGCCTCATCGCGCTTTCGCCTGGTATTGTGAATGGCATTGCCCGTCGCGGCGTTGCGCGAGAGCGTATCGTCTCCGTACCCAATGGCTGCGACATTGATATTTTCTCAACCGATGTGGCACCCTGGCAGCCTGCTGGGGTGCAGGATACAGATCTAGTTGCAGTCTTCACGGGGGCGCACGGTCTTGCCAACGGACTTGACAGCGTACTGGACGCAGCCGCGATCCTTAAGCAGCGTGGGCGCGGCGATATCAAACTCGTCCTGATCGGCAATGGCATGTGTAAGCCTATGCTTCAGGTACGCGCCTCGCATGAGGGACTGGACAATATCCTGTTCCTTGATCCCGTGCGTAAAACACAGCTTGTTGGGTTACTCAAGCGGGCAGACGTCGGACTGCAGGTACTAGCGAATGTGCCAGCTTTTTATTATGGTACCTCGCCCAACAAATTCTTCGATTACATTGCATCCGGACTGCCGGTGCTGAACAATTATCCTGGGTGGCTATCCGAAATCATTACTGAGGTAGAATGCGGCATTGCCGTACCACCTGAGAATCCTTCAGTCTTTGCCGACGCATTGGAGCGATTTGCCGATGACCGTGCAATGACAGCACGGATGGGCCGGCACGCCAAGAATCTTGCCCAGAGTCGCTTCGCGCGTGATATGCTGGCGGATCGATGGGCTGATTGGATCGAAGGTGCGGAGCGAGATACGCATCGTTAAGTGGTGTCAATGCGCATTTTTTTGGATTGTCACTAGGTCATCAGATTGGGAATATTATGAGAATATTGGCGTCTTGTCAGCTTTGTGACAGGTGCTTCTGTGGCTCTGATTTATCCCAAATAGCCAGTTAGACATCGCAAATGCTCATCAGATCTTCCAGCTTCGCGCTCCGGCCAAGTCCAGCATTTGTAACATTAAGCTTATTGCTGATAACTCTATGGTTCGCCGGCGGGGCTTCGCGCGGTGATGCAGCCGGACAGATCGTTGTTCGGACGGCGGCATCCTTTGCGCTGGTGATTGTGATTCTGATTGGACGGCCGCCCACGACCACATACGCTAGGCCAGTATGGATTTTCCTTGGGGCCGCAATCGCGATCACTTCAATCCAGTTGCTGCCGCTTCCAGCAAGCCTTTGGCAGGTATTGCCTGACCGTCACTTCGTCAGCGCAGCGACCGAAAACGACGCTAAAGGGGCATGGCAAAGGCTCTCGCTAGTGCCCGGAGCTACCGTTAATGCACTGACTGCGCTTATTGTCCCGCTAGCTGTTTTGGTATCGACCTCGGCATTAAACAAGGTCGAGAGAGCATGGTTACCTAATCTTATTTTGATACTTGCGGTGGGATCCATGTTGCTAGGATTGCTGCAGTTCGCCGGGGCCGATATCGGCAATCCTTTAGTCAATGATACGCCAGGCGTCGTTAGTGGTACATTTGCGAACCGTAATCATTTCGCGCTTTTCTTGGCATTGGGCATTCTATTTTTGCCGGTATGGGTGTTTCGTGAAGGGAAGCCGTTACGGTGGCGCGGCCCGGTCGGACTAGGGTTACTCTTGCTTTTTATGCTTACGATACTCGCTACCGGATCGCGGGCGGGCTTGGCGGTTGGAGCGCTGGCGATCAGCATCACTGGAGTTATTGCGTTGCGTGGGCTACGTCGGGGACTACGTCACGCACCTCGTTGGGTTTTCCCAGCTGCGTTAACGGCAACCATCGCAGTTACCGCAGCACTCGTGCTTACCAGCGTAGCCGCGAATCGTGCAGTTTCGATTCAACGCAGCCTAGCAGTTGATGTCGATCAGGACATGCGCAGTCGCGCCTTTCCAGTCGTATGGGAAATGACCCGCGCCGCCCTCCCGGCAGGAAGCGGACTGGGAGGTTTCGATCCAATTTTCCGGATTCGTGAGCCAGAAGCTCTGTTGAAACCGACCTACTTCAATCATGCCCACAATGATTTTATCGAAGTGACGCTCGGGCTCGGTGTGCCTGGGGTGGTGCTGCTGTTCGCCGCCTTGGCTTGGTGGGCATGGGCAAGCATTGGCGCTTGGCGCGGTCTAGCAGACCAGCGATCAACTCTTCAACGCCTTGGTTCAGCAATGTTGCTGCTTGTCATTGTCGCTAGCGGGTTCGATTATCCCGCTCGAACGCCGTTAATCATGGCGCTGATGGTGCTGGCTGGCGCGTGGCTTTCAAGCCAATCTGATGAGGATACGGTGTCAGCTTTACCTGCGCGAAACCAACATCTATAGCGCCTGATCCCAGCTTATCGGAAATTCCTAGCGCATGCGAAAGATCTGCACCGCCTTTTTGCTCATGTTGGCCTTATCAGCGTGCGCACGTCGTGAGCCCTTGGCCTCGACAGAACGACTGACCGTTGTTCAAGATACGACCGTGCTGCCTGCACCGGCCCGTCAAGATCTTACTGCATCTGATCGACCTGCGTTGATTGGCCCACTTGATACGATCCAAGTCGATGTGTTCAATGTGCCTGACCTAAGCCGAGAAATGCAAGTTGATGCCAGCGGGCGTATTGCAATGCCACTAGTTGGTACGGTTGATGCACGCGGCAAGACCGCACAAGAACTTGCTACAGCCATCGATATAGCGCTGAAAGAACGCTACGTCCGCAATCCAGAAGTCACCATCAACATTAAGAGCTCGGTCAGCCAAGTCGTGACTATTGATGGGCAGGTGATCGAACCGGGACTATATCCAGTAACTAACCAAATGACACTGCTGCGTGCGATCGCTTCAGCCAAAGGGTTAAGCGAATTTGCACGCCAGGAAGATGTGGTGATCCTGCGCACGGTCGAGGGGCGCAAGATGGCTGGTCTCTATAATATCGATGCTATCCGGCGAGGCTCGTATGACGATCCTGCCATATACGCTAACGATGTCATCGTCGTCGGGGACTCCCCGCAGCGACGCCTGTTCCGCGATTTTGTATCGCTAGCGCCGCTGCTTGCGGCACCGCTTATCGCTATTCTGCAGTGAAGGTTTGAACGATCATGAATGTCATCTCGTCCAACCTAGATGCGGGTACTTTTGCCCACCCGCAGTCTGCGATCGTATCGCCATCAGCGACTGACGGTCCGTCTATCATACGTCAGTATATTCGGATTGTGATGCGATGGCGGTGGGTGATCCTCGGCGCAACCATTGCATGTGTGCTACTGGGACTTATTGTTACTCTGCTCATGACGCCGAAATACGCGGCGACCGCTACCGTCGAGATTGCTCGTGAAGGAAGCCAAGTAACCAATTTTCAAGGCGTCGAGCGGCAATCTAGTTCTGTCGATCCAGAATTTTATGAGACCCAATATGGCTTATTAAAGTCCCGAGCCTTATCGGAACGGGTGGCAACACAGTTGCGCCTTGTTGATGATCCTAAGTTCTATGAATTGTTTAAGTTTAAAAGCGACAATCCTGCATTTCGCCTTGTTAACGGCCGGTACCTTCCTGCGGGACGTGCTGAACGTCAGCGGACCGCTGGGGATATATTACAAGATAATTTAAAAATTAATTCGACGCGTTTCTCGCGCCTTGTAGATATCACATTTACCAGTGCAGATCGAAGCTTGTCTGCGCGTATTGCGAATGCTTGGGCGGACAACTTCATCCAAACAAACCTGGAGCGCAAGGTTCAGGCCACGTCGTACGGCCGCAATTTGCTCCAACGTCAGTTAGCATTGCAGAAACAGCGACTTGACGACAGCCAACGGCAATTAGTCGCTTACGCATCCGCACAGCAAATTATTAATTTGCCTGCGCAGGGCACCGGTACTGGCAGCCCGACGACCGTTGAGCGTTCCATCGTCGCTGACGATCTGGCCGCCTTTAATGCTTCTTTGGCACAAGCGACTGCTGAACGTATCCAAGCCGAAGCTCGCGCACAACAGGGCAGCGGCGGCGGCGCTTCAGCTGAAGCGCTGCGTAACCAAGCAATCAACAACCTGCGTCAACGTCGTGCAGAACTCTCGGGTGAATATCAGCGGCTAATGGTTCAGTTTGAGCCAGGCTATCCGGCTGCAAAGGCGATTCAAAACCAGATTAACCAGCTTGATCGCTCAATTGCGCGCGAAGAAAGCCGTGTTTCCGGATCGTTGCAGGCTGAGTACCGAGAAGCGGTACAACGCGAAAGTGCGCTTCAAACTCGCGTCAATGAACTGAAAGCAGGTTATCTCGATAACCGTCGGCGCAGTATTCAGTACAATATCTATCAGCAGGAAGTGGATACCAACCGCGCACTTTATGATGGCCTGTTGCAGCGCTACAAGGAAGTTGGTGTAGCTGGCGGTGTTGGTGTTAATAATATCTCGATAGTTGATGCCGCTGACATCCCGCAGCGGCCTTCAAGTCCGCTTATTCTCGTCAATTTGCTCATTTCTTTCCTAGCTGGCTTGGTCCTCGGCGGGCTTGCAGCCTTTGTACTTGAGCAAATGGATGAGGCCATTGCAGATCCCGCGGAGGTCGAGCGTCGTCTTGGCTTGCCACTGCTTGGTGCCGTACCCAAGATTACTGATGGCGCGGCACCACGCGAAGAACTACTTGATCGCAAGTCCGACCTTGTCGATGCGTATCTCGCGATCAGCACCAATCTTGGCTTCACCACTGAGCATGGTGCACCGCGGTCCTTTATAGTCACGTCAACGCGACCGTCGGAAGGTAAATCGACAACGTCGCTGGCTCTTGCAACGATGCTCGCAAGAGCGGGCAAGCGGGTGATTCTGGTCGATGGCGATATGCGTTCACCGTCAGTCCATCATTTTGGCGGTGTTGATCATGCCCGTGGGCTCAGCAATTTCTTGGTTGGCGATGATGATATCGATTCGCTGGTTTTCTCTATGGATGATCTCGGTTTTGTTGCGATGACGGCAGGCCCAATCCCGCCGAATGCGGCCGAGCTTCTGACCGGCCATCGTTTAGGCATCCTGCTTGATCGATTGCTTGAGCGTTTTGATCATATTGTTATCGATAGCCCACCCGTCATGGGTCTCGCCGATGCACCGCTGATCGCGAGCCGGGTCGAGGGCGTCATCTACGCAGTTGAATCGCATGGCACTCGCTCGAGTATGGTCAAAACCGCGCTTAACCGCCTCGCTGCTGCGAATGCCCGAATCTTCGGCGGGGTGCTCACAAAGTTTGAAGCCCGAAAGGCGCACTACGGATATGGTTATGAATACGGATATGGCTATGGCCGCGATAAAGATGTGAAGGCTTAAGCGCCTCGACCATGTCTCTCTATCGCGATCTGAAACGACGTTCGTCTAGTGAGTGGACGGTACGTCTTGCACTAGCCGCCATTGCGATCGTGCTCGGATATTACAGCGTAACCTTTTCGATCGCACAAGTGCTGCTCAGGAGTAACCCGGCGCTTGCCTATCGACTTGCGCCCTATGATGGTCGGGTCACTGCTGCCTATGCGACGTCACTGGCAGGGATCGATGCGACACCGGAGGATCGTGCCCATGCCGATATTTTGGCGAAGCATGCCCTCCAACAAGATTCAACAGCGGTCGCTGCGGCAGCGACGCTTGGTGTGAACGCAGATCTGCGAGGCGACAGCTCAACGGCACGGCGCTATTTCGCCTATGCGCAAAGACTGTCTCGGAGGGATCTGCGCACTCAGCTATTCATGATCGAAGATGCGGTACGGCGGGGCGATATTCGGGGAGCGCTACATCAGTATGACATTACCTTGCGTGTCTTTCCGACGCTCAGCAAAGTGCTCTATCCTGTGCTAGCGTCAGCGAGTGCTGATCCACTGATCCGACAAGAATTGGTTAAAACACTGGCTGACAAGCCTTTGTGGGGTGAGGACTTCATCAGCTTCGTGGCAGTTAACGGGGTTGATCCGAAATTAACCGCAGCGTTGTTTCTCGATTTGCGCCGTACCGGCGTCCGTATACCCGAGGCAGCACGAGCTGGTGCCGTGAACGCGCTGATTTTAGCTGGCCAGATCGATGCCGCTTGGTCCTATTATGCCGCCACCCACCCGGGTGTTGATCGTCGCCGGTCACGCGATCCACGCTTTGCGATAACCCCGGATACACCATCGCAATTTGATTGGTTGCCGCTCAATGACGGGTCGGGTCTCACGACGAGTATTCAGGGCGGCCTCTTCGATTTCGCTGCTCCAGCTAGTGTCGGCGGACCATTGCTGCAGCAATTCCAGCTGCTTCCCCCAGGCACCTATCGCCTGACCGGACACAGCATCGCGATCGAGCAGGCTGATAGTTCTCGGCCCTACTGGACGCTTATCTGTCGGAACGGACAGGAGCTCGGGCGAATAGAAGTGCCAAATTCTAATATCGCGAGCGGCAATTTTTTTGGTACGTTCAGCGTCCCGGAAAATTGTCCGGCGCAAACCCTCGTTCTGATAGGACAGCCATCGGATGCCATTTCTGGTTTGTCAGGCCAAATCGACCGCATCGAACTGGTTCCAGTGACGGCGCGATGATAAAGAGTGTGATGTCCCTTTATAGCCTAATCGGTATTGGATTCCTACTTGTTGGATCGCCTTTAGTCGCGCAAGTGCGGCAGACCCAGAGCACGACCTCCGAAGCTGACAGCCAATACGACGAGCAAGTGGCGTTGCCGCAACAGCAGCCTCAAACATCGTTCGAGATTAATCAGGCCGGACGCACCGCAGGCTCTTCAATCGGGCAGGTAGGCCAGCGACAAACCCGTGATACGGAGGCCAGCAAAACCGGGATTGAGGTAATGGCTCGTATCACGAACCGAATTCAAAACCGTGTGCAGAATCGCATCCGCAACCGGATTGATCAAAATTATGATCCGCAGGCAAACGTGACGGCCCCCTTCGTCATCGCTGAAGATCAGTCCCGCACGAGTAGGCGTTAGCGCTAAATTCTATTTCTCTAACCGCTTTGATCTAATATTCGCCCTGCTTGGCTGGTAAAGCGGATCTTTAGGTCCGCTATGAGTGGCGTTTCGACTGTGTTGCTACTCACGGTACATTTCACTGCTTCGCGATCTTTGGCATCCCTTTAATACCTCGCCGATTGGCAGTAATGATCCCATGACTATAGGCGATGCTGGCAAAGCCATAACGCAACCCACATGAGATACTGACTGCCTCCCCACATCGGTAGGTCGAACGTGCTCACGGCCATTCACTCCGGCAGCGCGCGGACGACGGCGCCCGGAACGACCGTCCATAGCAGCGCCTGCCCCAGCACGTCCCCTCACCGTTGCCACGTCCACCGCTACCGGCGCTCAG
>NZ_CM145488.1:1847500-2738997 GCF_055521575.1 Novosphingobium sp. BL-S-24 | reverse complement strand
TGCGAAGCTCTTCAAGAATGTCTTTCAGCGCATCCAATTGAGGATCAGTAGCAACCGCCTCTGCTTCGGCGGTTGCCGCGGCGTCTGCCTGTTCCTTTTTCACCGACTCCACCATCTTGTTGATGGACCGGACCAGCAGGAAAAGCACAAACGCGATGATCAGGAAGTTGACTACCTGGGTAATGAACTCACCATAGCCGATCATGGCGACGCCTGCCGCTTTCAGCGCGACGTAGTCGGTAAGGCTTCCCTTGTAGTCCGCCGGCACCTGACCGAGCTGAACAAAATACTGCGAGAAATCGATATCGCCGAATGCCCATCCGATGACAGGCATGATGACGTTCTCGGTCAGCGAAGTAACGATTTTTCCAAAGGCTGCGCCGATCATCACACCTACGGCAAGGTCCAGTACGTTGCCCCGAGCGATGAATTTTTTGAATTCGTCTACGATCGCCATTCGTATGCCCCTTCGCCGCTACTGTAGTCCGTGCTGTTTGACACAGTTGCCTCCTGCCCTCAAACACTTGTTAACCCGAATAGATCGTTAGCCGCGCTTGATCCGGGTTCCAGCATAGCTATCTATCGCGAATGGAAGCCGCCGGTACCGCCGGCGAAGTGGAGGAACATAGCAGATGACGCTCTTCAACGGCGCCCCCAAGGCAATGGCCCGCGTTCGCACCGTGATGGTGCTTTCCGCCGCGCTGTCGCTCACCGCTTGCGGCTTCAATTCCGTGCCAACCAAGCAGGAAGCCGCCAAGGCCAAGTGGGCCGATGTGGAAGCTGCGTTTCAGGAACGGGCAAACCTCGTCCCCAATCTCGCCGCTGTAGCCAAGGGCGCTGCCGAGCAGGAAAAAGGCATCCTCGTCGGCGTAACTGAAGCAAGGGCGAAAGCCACGTCGATCCAGGTGACAGGCGACGATTTGAACGATCCCAAGAAAATGGAACAGTTCCAGCAGGCGCAAGCCAACCTTGGTGCCAATATCGGCAGGCTGTTGGCCAGCGTGGAAGCCTATCCCGACGTCAAGTCCAACGCCAACTACCAGATGCTTCAAAGCCAATTGGAGGGTCAGGAAAACCGCATTCGCATCACCATTCGCGACTACAACGCGGCGGTGCAGGATTATAATACCGAGGTTCGTACCTTCCCCTCGATGATCGGAGCACGCCTGCGCGGAGCTGAGACCCTGGTTCCCTACAAATCCGTCACGCCGGGTGCCGAGACGGCGCCCAGCCTCGAAGGCAAGATTTGATCCGGTGAACCGCCTAAGGGCCGTTCTGACGGTCACAGTTCTGACCTTGTGCGCCCTGTTCGCGGGGCCACAGGCATGGGCGCAGGCGGCAGCCGGACCGCAATTTCCCAAGCTGACCGGCCGCGTAGTGGATGCCGCAAACGTCATCCCGGATGCCGAGGAGGCACAGCTTACACAAAAGCTCGAGGCTCTGGAAAAACAGTCACAGCGACAGCTGGTGGTAGCCACCGTCCCAAGCCTTCAGGGCTACGAAATATCGGATTACGGATACCAGCTAGGCAGAGCGTGGGGCATCGGCCAGAAAGACCAGAACAATGGGGCGATCCTGCTCGTTGCCCCCAACGATCGGAAGGTACGTATAGAAGTCGGCTACGGGTTGGAACCTGTGCTGACCGACGGAATGAGCTTCCTGATCATCAACAATGCAATACTCCCTCGTTTCAAAGCCAATGACATGGCAGGTGGCATCGAGGCCGGTACCGACGCCATCATCAAGCAACTTACGCTACCCCCTGCGGAGGCGCAAAAAATTGCTGCCCAAGCCGATCGGCAACGCGCTGACGGAGGGGACGATATTTCGCTTGGCACCGTTATCTTCATTCTCTTCGTGATCTTCTTTTTCGTGCTGCCCATCCTGCGGGCTGCCAGCGGCGGAGGACGCAGAAGCAGCGGCTTTGGTGGTCCTATCATCTGGATGCCTGGCGGCTTCGGCGGAGGATCGTCCGGCGGCGGCGGCGGTTGGGGCGGCGGTGGTTTCTCTGGGGGCGGCGGCAGCTTTGGCGGCGGCGGATCGAGCGGGAGCTGGTAGATGAAGCGTCCGACCTATCTGTCCGAACACGATCACGAACGCATCAGTGCCGCCGTGGCTGAGGCTGAGCTGAACAGTGCGGGTGAGATCGTCACCATCCTTGCCGATCGCTCGGACGGTTATACCGATGTCGCCCTTGCGTGGTCCGCGTTTGTGGCGTTCCTTGCGTTAGGTGCGCTGGCCATTGCACCGGATTTTTACATGGGTCTTTACGACCGGTTGATAGCAGATTGGGGCCATGAATGGACGCCGCGCCTGATCCTCTCACTGGCGCTGGCCGTGGCGACGGTTAAGTTTGCCTCCATGATGCTCCTGCAGCTTTGGCAGCCTCTAAAGTTTTTCCTGATCCCGGCTCCCATTCGCACGATGCGCGTCCATGACCGGGCATTGCGGGCTTTTCGCATCGGGGCCGAACAGCGCACCACCGGGCGGACGGGCATACTGATCTATCTCTCAATGCGCGAACACCGTGCCGAAATCGTCGCCGATCAGGCAATTGCCACCAAGGTAGAACCGGACGTTTGGGCCGATGCCATGAATGCGCTCTTGGCCGAACTGCGAGAAGGAAGGACGGCGGATGCGATGATCGCGGCAATCGCAAACGTTGCCCCCATCCTTGCGCTGCATGTTCCGCGGCAATCGGATGATATGAACGAACTGCCTGACAGGCTTATCGAAGTATGAGCACTCCGTTAAACGTGCCGTCCGATCATCATGATGCCGACGCACCCATAGAAACGATGTGGCAAGGGCGTTTCATCACCGCCAAACGCCAAGGTCGGTGGGAATACGTCAGCCGGGCGCGGGGTATTCGGGCGGCAGTTATACTCGCTGTCGATAACGACGATAACGTCATCTTGGTGGACCAATTCCGGGTGCCGCTTGGGAAGCGATGCATCGAATTGCCGGCTGGTCTCGTGGGCGATGGGGACGCTACCGAAGAGGCAGCGGTTGCTGCAGCCCGTGAATTAGAGGAAGAAACCGGCTACCGTGCTGGATCCATGAAGGCGGTCGGCGAGTTCTTTTCGTCTCCCGGTATGGTCAGTGAAAGTTTTACCCTGTTCCGGGCCGGAGACCTCTCCAAAGTAGGAGACGGCGGCGGGGTCGATGGTGAAGACATCGTCGTCCACCGCGTCAAGCGCGATGCCGTTGCGAACGCAGTGCAACGCTGGCGCAATGAGGGGTATGCGATCGATGTCAAGATTCTGACGCTTTTGGGGCCAGGGTTGCTAGACTGACAATGCGAACGCGTCTTGGCATTTGCCAGCGCAAGGCTCGGTTCGCTACTGAGGCCGATGCCTGTGCTGCGGCCGTCAGAGCGGCATTTCCACTACGGGTCTACCGCTGCCAGCTTTGCCGGAAATTCCATCTGACGAGCCGTACCAAAGGTCTGAAAATACCTAAGCCCGTCAGCGCCGATCTAATCGAAATTTAAGCCCCTCCCCGGCAACCGAGAAGGGGCCACGTTTCAGAGCGTAGTGAAGATGGCACCAAAGTCTTTGCCGCCGTTGCCGCCATCGACAAAGGCTTCGTAGATCTTGGTGGCATGCTCGCCCAAGGGCACCGTGGCACCCGCCGTACCAGCGCCCGCCATGGCGAGCCTCAGATCCTTCAGCATAAGCGCCGAAGCGAAACCGCCTGCATAATCGTTATCGGCGGGGCTGGACGCGCCCACACCCGGAGCCGGGGTGTAGTCATTGAGCGACCAGCAGTATCCTGTAGATTTGGAGCTGATCTCAAAGAACTTTTGTGGATCCAGTCCGGCCTTCTCGGCCAGTGCCAGCGCCTCGCAAGTGCCGATCATGTGAATGGCGAGGAGCATGTTGTTGCACATCTTGGCAACCTGACCCGCGCCGCTGTCTCCGGCGCGGATAACGGCTTTGGCCATTGGCTCCAGAACAGCTTTAGCCTTTTCGAACGCCGCTTCACTGCCGCCGACCATGAAGGTCAGCGTACCGCCGTTGGCCGCCGCTATACCACCCGATACCGGAGCATCAACCATATGATATCCCGCGGCCGTCGCAAGTTCCGCCACTTCACGAGCCGTCGCAAGGTCGATCGTGGAACAGTCCAGAAACAGGGCACCCGCTGGTGCTTTGCCAATAACATCGCTGGTGTAGACCGATTTCACGATGCCACCGTTAGGCAGCATCGTGACGACGGCATCCGCACCTGCGACCGCATCGGGCACTGTGGTGAACGTCGTGCAACCATGTTCCGCAGCCTTGGCCAACGCGTCGGTTGAAAGATCGAATGCCTGCACCTGATGGCCTGCCTTTACCAGGTTGGCAGCCATGCCGCCGCCCATGTTTCCAAGGCCAATGAAAGCAACTTTCATGATTACTTGCCCTTCCAGACGCCGGGGCGCTTTTCAACAAATGCGGTCATGCCTTCGACCTTGTCTTCAGTCGCAGTCAGAACCTGGAACATCCGGCGCTCGAGGACCAAGCCGGTATCCAATGTCGTCTCGAACGCGAGGTTCACCATTTCCTTGTTCATCGTGGCCGCAAGGGGCGGCATCGCGGCGATCGTCTCGGCTGATTTAAGCGCCGTCTCCAACAGCTTGTCCAAAGGCACAACCTGGCTGACGAGACCGGAACGCTCTGCTTCCGCAGCGTCCATCATGCGGCCGGTAAGGCACATGTCCATCGCCTTCGATTTGCCAACGGCCCGCGTCAGGCGCTGCGATCCGCCCATACCCGGAGCGACACCAAGCTTGATTTCGGGCTGACCGAACTTTGCATTTTCCGATGCGATGATGAAATCCGCCATCATCGCCAGTTCGCATCCGCCGCCCAGCGCAAAGCCGTTCACAGCGGCTATCCAAGGCTTGCGGGTGGTCTTCACGATCTGCGATGTCCAACCAGCGAAGAAGTCTTCCGAGTAGAACTCCGCGCTTGGCTTGTCCGACATCTCCTTGATGTCTGCGCCTGCGGCAAAGGCTTTCTCGCCTGACCCCGTGATCACCGCGCATCGTTGGGTTTTGTCCGCCTCGAATGCCGCAAACGCCCCTATAAGGTCTTGCAGCACCTTTGAATTGAGGGCGTTGAGCGCCTGCGGGCGGTTCAGCGTGATGAGGGTTACGGCACCCTTCCGTTCGACCAGGATCGTTTCGTAGGTCATTATGGCTTCCATTCTTCTTCAGGCGAAAGGGGCGCGAAGATCGCGTCCAGCATTTCTTCGGTCACACCCTCAGGCGCGGCGGGGTCCCATTGGGGTTTCTGGTCCTTGTCGACGATGACTGCACGGACGCCCTCGGCAAAATCAGGCAGAATCAGAACCCGCACGCCGATGCGATACTCCATGGCCATATTTTGGGCGAAAGTATCCAGTCCCAGAGAGGATTCGAGTTGACGCAGCGACACCTTGCAGGCTTGCGGACTCTTTGTACGCAAGGTCGCCAACTCTTTCGCTGCCCAGTCGCTGTCGTCGCTCTCAAGGGAGGCGAGGATCTGCTCGAGCGTGTCGAATGCAAAGTGCTTGCGTATCGCACCGGCATTGGCCGCCACTTTGGGTTCTGGCGCATTTGAAGACATCGCCGACAGCACTCCGGCGATATCATGGCCGGCAGCAATGCGACGCTTGGCGTCGTCGAGACAATCGGACGTCAGGTAGTGAGTAGCAAGGCCAACCCACAAACATTCCGCGCCATCAAATCGCGCGCCGGTCAAAGCAAGAAACTGGCCTATCCGCCCATCCAGGCGTGAGAGATACCATCCGCCGCCGACGTCAGGGAATAGGCCTATTCCCGTTTCAGGCATTGCATAACGCGTATTTTCGGTAGCGACGCGATATTTGGCAGGCTGAGAAATGCCCACCCCGCCACCCATGGTGATACCATCCATGAACGCGACGACAGGCTTGGGATACGTGAAAAGCTGATGGTTTAGGCGATACTCTTCGTAGAAGAATTGCCGACCTGATCGCCCTTCATCCGTCAATGCTGACTGACGCAGCAGGTTTATATCTCCGCC
This sequence comes from Novosphingobium sp. BL-S-24, assembly GCF_055521575.1. Lineage (NCBI taxonomy): Bacteria > Pseudomonadati > Pseudomonadota > Alphaproteobacteria > Sphingomonadales > Sphingomonadaceae > Novosphingobium > Novosphingobium sp. BL-S-24. Next base: position 2,732,965 of record NZ_CM145488.1, on the reverse strand, counting down.
GGAGCAAAACCCCCTGCCCTCGGCGTGGTCAATCATCACGACTTTCACATCATCGTCATCTACCCAGGCGGACAGTTGCGCGATCATGGCCTCGCACATGTCGAGCGTCAGCGCATGGATCGCCTTGGGTCGATTGAGCGAAATGATGCCCGCAGCGCCATCGCGCCGGAAAAGCACTTCATCGGTCATGGGAGTTCCCTTACTGGAGCAGATCGCGGCCAACGATCATGCGCATGACTTCGTTGGTGCCCTCAAGAATACGATGGACGCGCAAGTCACGCCAGAAGCGTTCGATCGGATAGTCCTTCAGATATCCGTAACCGCCAAACACCTGAAGCGCACGATCCACGACGGATGAGCCAGTGTCGCTCGCAAGCAGCTTGGCCATGGCTGCAAAGCGCGTCTTGTCAGACGACCCCGCCGTAACCTTCGCCGCCGCCATGTAGAGCAGAGCTCGTGCCGCCTCCAGTTCCGTGGCCATGTCGGCCAGGCGGAACTGGGTATTCTGGAAATCTCCGATCGGCTGATCGAACTGCTTGCGATCCTTGGAGTACTGCACAGCCTCGTCGAGGCAACGTTGGGCCCCGCCTAGCGAACACGCACCTATGTTGATGCGTCCGCCATCAAGCCCGGCCATTGCGAACTTGAAGCCATCGCCTTCCGCTCCGACCCGGTTTTCGACCGGTACGCGGCAATCTTCGAAGATGACCTGAGCGGTAGGCGAGCTGTTCCAGCCCAGCTTCTTTTCGGGCGCTCCAAAGCTCATGCCTGGAGTGGCCTTGTCCACCACGAAGCAGGAAATTCCGCGTGACTTGTGGTCACCCGTGCGGGCCATCACGACATAGACATCGTTGACGCCGCCGCCCGAAATGAACTGCTTGGTGCCGTTCAACACATAGTGATCGCCTTCCAAGCGCGCTGCTGTTTTGAGGGCAGCGGCGTCAGAACCGGACCCCGGTTCGGTAAGGCAATAGGAAACGATCTTTTCCATCGTCACGAGGTCTGGAAGGTAGCGCTCCTTGAGCTGCTGGTCACCGAACGTATCGATCATCCATGCGCCCATGTTATGGATAGAGATGTAGGCGCTGGTGGCCGGGCAGCCGTACGACATGGCCTCCATGATGAGAGCCGCCTCGAGCCGCCCAAGTCCGATACCACCACTATCCTCGGACAAGTATATGGCCCCAAAACCCAGTTCGCCCGCCGCTTTCCATACATCGACGGGATAATGGTGGTTCTCGTCCCATTCCGCCGCGAAGGGAGTGATCCGATCCGCAGTGAATTTTCGGGCGGTATCTTGGATAGCAAGCTGATCTTCGGTCAGCCCAAACTGTTCGGTCATCGGTCCCCCAGAGGATCTAGCTGCCGCGATCAATCACGTGCAGCGGGTGTATTTGAGCGGTCCGGGCATGGCGTCCGGACCGTAATCCCGTCTAATCAAAGTCTTGCCATCGTTCTGAGCATCGAGAACGACGTCTTGCGTCCAGCTCTGTCCCTCGCCGGAATAGGAAAACGTGGCACGAATGCGATTTTCACCAGCCTCTTTGATCGTGCCCAGTTTGGCTACGGACTCGTAAAACGTAAGCTGATCCGCCGATACTTCGAGCAGTCCCTTGGCGTCGCCCCGCTTGCTTGCGCAGTCGGCTGGCACCAGCCCCCACTTGCCCTGCACAGCCAGCGGGATTTCATCGACCGGTGCGCTACTGGCGCTTGCTTCCGTTTGAGGCTCTTCGCTTGCCGGGGCCGCCTCCTCCTGAAACACTTCTTCCGTTTCAGTGACTTGAGCCTGCGTTGGCTGGGGTTCGGGCTCTTTCGAGCAAGCCGCAAGGCTCAGAACGACGGTCACGGCAATAACAGGAAGTGCACGGATCATCGGTTGTCTCCATTTCACGGCACCGGATAAAGTCGGAATAAACGCACTCCGACCCCACCCGGTTGCCGCGAACAGCCTCAGCCGACGAGCTGGATGATGTCTTGCCCGAACAACGCCTCGTCAGAAGGGATAACCTTGTGCTGGGCCAGCGGCTTGGACACCCAGGTCTCATTGATGAGATCCCGCCACGTAACGTTGTTATTGGTACCGTTTCCGCCCCAGGAACCGCAGCCCAGGGAGAACGTCTGGCGCATGCCGTTCCAGACGTTGCCCGAATTGGACGCTGATTGAGGCTGATTGACCATCACGCGGCTAGTCTTCGTTCCCTCAGCCAGCTTCATGATGTTGGCATCGCTGGTGGAGTAGATGCCGCAAGAGTGGCCCTGCCCCTGATATCCCTGAATTGCGTTGGTCAGCCGGACCGCATCGTCAATGTCTTTGGCGCGGTAAAGCGCCATGGTGACCGTCATCTTCTCGCCCGAGAACTTGTGATCCGGGCCATAGCCCGTTTCCGGAACGATGAAAAACGCAGTGCCTTCAGGGATTGCAAACCCGGCGTAATCGGCGATGAACTGGGCCGATTGGGCGACCACCTTGGCGTTGATGTGCTCGCCGTCCTCCCAGATCGCGTTCTGCAGCTTGGTCTTGTTCTCACCCTCGATTATGAAGCCGCCCTTCTCCTTCAGCTTTTCCAGCATCGCATCGTATATACCATCAAGCAGAATGACGGAGTTGTCGGACGAGCACGATGCTGCGTAGTCCAGCGTTTTCGACAGCAGGATCTTGGAAGCAGCATCGTCCAGATCGGCAGTATCATCGACCGTGATTACCGCATTGCCCACGCCCACGCCCAGCGCGGGGGTACCTGACGAATAAGCTGCTTTGACCATCGGCGTGCCACCGGTGGCGAGAACACGATCGCACTGCTTCATGACTTCGTTGGTCTTCTCAACCGAAGGCTGTTCGATCGGGATCACGAGATCAGCAGGAGCGCCCATTTTGACGAGCGCATCGCGCATGAGATTGCAGATCTTGGCGTTGATGAACTTGGCGCGTGGGTGGGGGCAAACGATAATCGAGTTACGGCCCTTTACCGCGCTGATCGCCTTGATGACCGGGGTCGCTTCAGGATTGGTCGACGGCGAAAGCGCTCCGACCACTCCAACGGGCTTGGCGATCTTCACGATATTTCGTGCGTCATCCACCTCGATAACGCCGACTGATTTGTCGTCGATGATGTCGTAAAGCGTGGCGCGCGTCTTAACCGAAATCTTCTTGAACTTACCTTCGTAGTTGCCGAGCTGCGTCTCCTCGACGGTTTCGCGCGCAATTTCCTCGTCCATACCAGGCTTGCAAACAGCGTAGACCATACCCCGGATCCAGCGATCGACCTGCTCCTGAGTAGCGTTTTCGATCTGGGCCTGCGCTACGCGCGAGCGCGCTATAAGTTCAGCAACTTCAGTGGCGACGGGGGTTTCGGCGATGAGTTCAGCAGTAGCCATGTGCATCTTCCCTTATGTAACCAGACGCTTGTCTGGATCACCCAGCCTATTTGAACGGCGGGTTATGGATTCATCTTGGGTTAGAATTAAGCGCGCTTTTCAGCTTCGTCCTCTGCACCTTTAATCAGGTTGGAGCAAGTTTTTTAATCGCGCGGTTAAATCTCTTTTTGTAGCGCGATGGGCAACGAGCCTGACACGACATGCTCTGAAAAAACGGCATTGGGTCTCCCTTTCGCCCTTGTTCCCTGCTCACTCAAAGTGCACTAACCGCCCCTTGAGAAACTAGAGGTTTATAAGTGTGAGCGAGACAACGATCGATCCTGCTGCATTCCGCAAAGTCTTGAGCAGCTACCCGACCGGTGTATGCGTGGTTACGGCGATGGACGACGGAAAGCCGGCAGGGATGGTCGTCGGAAGCTTCACATCGGTGTCGCTCGATCCTCCTCTCGTAGGGTTCTTTCCCGATAAGTCTTCCTCCTCCTGGCCTCTGATCGAAAAGGCAGGTCGCTTCTGCGTGAACGTGCTGGCCAGTGACCAGGGAGAGGTTTGCCGCGCCGTTGCCGCGAAGGGGGCCGAGAAATTCGTCGGAGTGGAGTATGTTATCTCCGACCACGACCTTCCGGTAATCGCTGATTCGATCGCCGCCATTGAGTGCAGCCTCTATTCCGTGACCGAAGCTGGCGACCATTGGTTCGTCCTTGGCCGAGTACTGCGGATGGAGTCGGTTCGAGAGGACGATCCGATGCTATTTCATCGCGGACGTTACGGCAGCTTTGCCGAACGGATGTGAAAGCCCCACGATCGACATCACCGTTCAGGGTCCAGGTGCCCGGCGGATTGATCATCGGGGAACGGACCTTGGGATCCGGGGTGCCATTGGTGATGCTGCACGGCTTTGGCGGTTCATGCGCTGATTGGCGACTTGTGGTTGACCATATGGTCGGAGAGAGACCGATCGTTCAGCACGATTTGCGCGGCTTTGGCTCCTCCGATCGAGTCGATGGCGTGGGCTATTCCCATGCCGACGATCTCCTGACGATCATGGATTACCTTGAGATCGAGAAAGCCGATCTGTGCGGCCTATCGCTTGGGGGGGCGACAGCGCTGAATTTTGCGTTGGATCATCCAGAACGCACGGAACACCTGATTTTAGTGAGCCCCCTCATGGCGGGATGGTCGTGGACAGCGGATTGGGTTGAACGCTGGAAGACGATCGGTCGTGCGGCGCGGTCAGGAGATCTTGCGACTGCCAGAGAACTGTGGTGGCAACATCCACTGTTCGACACGCTTCGAGACAGAGCGAGCGGCGAAAAAATGCGCACCTCCATCGAGGCGTTCCACGGCAGGCAGTGGGTCAGTGATGATCAGCGGTCAGACCATGCTGATGCGGATCGCCTCGACCTACTGACATCGCCCACCCTGTTGCTGACGGGTGAAAACGAGACCGAAGACTTTCGTCAGATCGCCGAGATCATAGGCGCTAAGGGCCAAGATGTAACACGGATCGACTACCATGACGCAGGTCACATGCTCAATCTGGAGATACCCGAATTGATTGCTGCTGACATCGAGCAATTTCTGGCTTCTCCATAGGAATTATAGTCAAGGCACCATCGAAGTGGCGATTTCCCCCGTCAGGACTGGCCGCGCTTTGCGGCGTTTGAGACCAATCAGTGGGCGAAGTGGTCCGATCTCCCGCCCAACAAGGTAGAACACCCATGATCCGGCGGCGACTGTGCCGCACAGGATGAGAAACTCAGGGAGCGCGGAAAGCCCCTTGTCGCGCAGCCAATAGCTCACCAGCACCATGACCGTCTGATGTGCTATGAAAACGGGAAAGACCGCTTCCACCAATGTACTACGCCAGCGACCGTCGCGATTCCAAAAGCGGTCCGCGATGCCGAACAGGGCGATCACCGTTCCCCAGCATTGAACTGCTTTGGCAAAGTCCAGAGGTTCAAGCCACGCGTACGGCGTGCGCACATTGCCGGGGAAGTTCCATGCTTCCAAGGCGACAAAGGCATAGCCTGCCAAACCAAGCACCAAAGCAGATTTCCATTGTCTGGCAATCGTCTGCCGAAGAGTTTCCGATCCCCGCAACAGATACCCAAACAGGAACATGCCGCCGTAATGCAGATGAGCTGCCGGGTCGGTGAGGAGATTGTGCGTATCAGTCCATTCAGTGCCAACCGAGCGCACCGCGTAGATGGCTACGCAACCCACTGGTAAAAGCCATGGCCCTTCCAGCAGCTTTATCATCGCTCGCCGCAATCCGGCGCACCATCGAGCCGGGATCGCGATGAGCGCCAGACAGACGGTCACGGTATAAAGCAGCAGATAGATCACGAACCACAGATGCATCACTGAAGGCAGATTTTCGTTCATCACCCGGCGAAAACTGAAGGCATCGTGCAGCAGGAAGTAGCCATAGCCGTGGGTATAGCCGCTGTTCAACAGACCCATGTATGGTTGAGGCGGCACGATCACCGTGAGGCCGAACAGCAGGGGAATTCCCAGCCGAAGCAGGCGGCTCTTGAGAAAACTCCCGGCATCGCCGTTGCGCCCCAGCAAGGCCGCGCTGGAGTAACCGGAAATCGCGAAGAGAAGCGCCAGGCGCCACGCGCTCAACCCCAGCAGAGGAATTTCCGCCCACGTCACCACGCCGCGAGTGGACGTTTGGAAACCCCACGGGGTGAACGAGAAGCCCACATGATAGAAGATCAGCAGCACGAAAGCGCCTATGCGCAACCAGTCCATTCCGTAGTGGCGTTGGGTGGGAACGGTCTGCATTTGTTTCCGTGTGAGGCAGGGCCAAAGGCAAATGGCCGGGCCGGGATGGCGGCTAAATAGCGATCTTGACGCGATCCCGCAATCTCGCGGTTGTAACAGGGACGACGCCAACTGAATCGAAGCAGGCTTGCTAACCTATCGTACCTCGGCAAATATCGCGGAATATGAGCACCTTTGACCCGCATGGCGGACCCGATGAGTTTACCCGCATGGCCACCGAACCGACGAAATCGGAACAGCCACCCGAACAGCCGAGGCGAAGAGCTCCGTCGGTGATCGAGCGTGCCGGTATAGCCCCCGTCGCGCCACCAAGAACGACCAAACTACGCCGCAATCCGCTGGTCGCCCTGATCCATGACGGCGCTGACCGCGCTGGCATCGTGTGCGCGGTTGAAACGGGCATCAGCGAGGCGCTGGCGGGAAGCGATCTTGCGCTGGTCATGCACCGCTTGCCTTCTGACGCTGCACCGGCGCATCTGCGCGAATTCCTGCGTCGCTTCCGCCCCGCCGGCGTCGTCTTTCTACCGCCGCTGGCCGAGCGGGAAGACTTGGTCGCCATTTGCAACACCGCGCAAACACCGTCGGTTCGGCTGGGCGCCACCAAGGGCGATCAGGGTATCGCCTGTGACGAGCGTCACGCCGCCAAGGGTCTTGTTTCCTGGCTGATCAAGCAGGGCCATTCGCGGATAGGCTTCATTGCGGGGCCTGAGGACTCGACCAGCGCTCAACAGCGGGAACTGGGTTATATGGACGCGATGGCCGACCATGGGCTGGATCGCGGTCCGGCGCTGATCGTATCGGGCGACAATTCCTTCGCTTCCGGGATCGAAGGAGCGCGGCTGTTGCTGGAGATCAGCCCGCGCCCCACCGCCATCGTCGCCAGCAATGACGAGATGGCCGTTGGCGTCCTTCACGCCGCCGCGCAGATGGAAGTGGCGGTTCCATCCGATCTGTCGGTGACCGGCTTCGACGATACGCCCATCGCGGCGCGGACCCTGCCGACATTGACGTCCATGCATGTCCCCTGGGCCAAGCTCGCCGCGGAGGCGGTGCGCCGGATTATCGATGGCGGCGCTGCACCGCGGGGCAATTTCGATATGGAGCTGGTGGTGCGCGGATCGGTGACATCTCCGGCCTGATCACCGCTCACATAAATTTCGAGTTTGCCACCATACCCTCCGCCAACGCTGGTGGTGGAGGGTTTTGTTGATGAAACACATGCGACCGGGTGCTTTTACAAGAGCGCCCTGCTCGCTCGCGTTTCCAGCGTGAGAGAACCTGGGCGATCATAGCAGGAATTGCCGATGTAGGAAAACGGGGCAGTGCTAGGACGGGGCCTAAGCCCCGCCCTCCTCAATCTTCCAGCGGCCCGATCATCCAGCGATGGCGCGGTGGGCGTGTTCGGCCTCTGCCGCGCCGCTTACCGCGATGCTGGTAAGGTTGAGTATCCCGCGCGCGGTCACTCCCGGCGTCAGGACGTGGATGGGTTGCGACAGGCCCAGCAGCATCGGCCCGATGGTGGGCGAGCTGGACGAAGCCGAAAGCGCCGTCAGTGTGATGTTCGCCGCATCAAGGTTCGGCATCACCAGCAGGTTGGCCGCGCCTTCGAACCGCGAGTCCGGGATCAGCTTGTCCCGCAGAGCCTGGCTGAGCGCAGCGTCGGCGTGCATTTCGCCATCGACCAGAAGATGCGGCGCATCACGACGCACCATCGCCGCCGCCGCCCGCATCTTGCGCGCGCTCGGGCTGTGCGAGGAGCCGAAGTTGGAGTGCGACAGCAGTGCCACGCGCGGCTCCAGCCCGAACCGGCGCACCGCCGCCGCCGCCAGCACAGTCATCTCCGCAACCTGCTCAGGCGTCGGATCGGGGACCATGTGCGTGTCGGTCAGGAACAGCGCGCCCGCATCGAGAATGAGGCCGGACAGCGCATAGACCCGCCCATGCGGCCGGGTCCGCTCGATGATGCGCAGGACGTGCTCGACCTGGCCCCAATATTCCGAATTGCCGCCGACAAGCGCCGCATCGACATGCCCGGTGCGCAGCAGCATCGCCGCCGTCACGGTGGGGCGGCGGTAGGTATGGCGCAGCACTTCGGCGGCGGGCACGCCCTTGCGCCCGGCGATGGCGCGATAGGCTTCCACCAGTTCGCCCATCAGCCCATGATCGGTTTCGGGATCGACCACATCGACGTCGCGATCGAGTTCGAACTGGAGGCCGAGTTCGGGCAGCTTCTGTTCAAGGATACGGCGGCGAGCGATCAGCGTCGGGCGCACCATGCCTTCGCGCAGGGCGTCCTGAACCGCGCGCAGCACGCGCTCGTCCTCACCCTCGCCATAGGCAACGCGCTTTTGCGCCCCGCGAGCCGCCTGGAACACCGGCAGCATGACTTGCGCCGACCGGGTGTTGAGCGCCGCCAGCGAGTTGCGATATTCGTCGAGATCGATCGTGCGGGTGGCGACACCGCTGTCCATTGCCGCCTTGGCGACGGCGGGCGCGATCTCGGCGATCAGGCGTGGATCGAACGGAGTGGGAATGATGTATTCCGGCCCGAACACCAGCTTTCGCCCGCCATAGGCCTGCGCCACGCTGTCATGCGCGGGGACGCGAGCCAGCGCGGCTATCGCTTCGGCAGCGGCGGCCTTCATTTCCTCGTTGATCTGGGTCGCGCCCACGTCCAGCGCGCCGCGGAAAATGTAGGGGAAGCACAGGACGTTGTTGACCTGATTGGGATAATCAGATCGCCCCGTCGCGATGATCGCATCGGGACGGACGTCGCGGGCGACTTCGGGGCGGATTTCCGGCTCCGGGTTCGCCAGCGCGAAGATCAGCGGACTGGGCGCCAGCATCGGCAGCCATTCCGGCTTGAGCACGCCGGGTGCGGAAAGGCCCAGGAACACGTTGGCGCCGGGCAGCACTTCGGGCAGCGAACGCGCGTCGGTCACGCGGGCATAGCGCGCCATGTTGGGCAGCATGCCTTCGCGCCCGGCATGGATCACCCCATCCTTGTCGGTCAGGGTCACGCTCTCGATCGGCAAGCCCATCGACACCAGCAGATCCACGCAGGCGAGCGCTGCTGCGCCCGCACCCGACGTGACCAAACGGGCATCGGCCAGCGTCTTGCCCTGCAGAACCAGCGCGTTGCGCACAGCTGCGGCCACGGTGATGGCGGTGCCATGCTGATCGTCATGGAACACCGGAATGTTCATGCGCGCCTTCAGCGCCGCTTCGATGGCGAAGCACTCGGGCGCCTTGATGTCTTCCAGGTTGATGCCGCCGAACGTCGGTTCCAGCAGGGCCACCGCCTCGATGAACTTTTCCGGGTCGGTAGTGTCCACCTCGATATCGAACACGTCGATATTGGCGAACTTCTTGAACAGGACGGCCTTGCCTTCCATCACCGGCTTGGACGCCAGCGCGCCGATCGCGCCCAGCCCCAGCACTGCCGTGCCGTTGGAGATCACCGCCACCAGGTTGCCACGCGCGGTATAGTCCAGCGCCCTGGCCGGATCGGCTGCGATTTCCAGGCATGGTGCGGCCACGCCGGGGGAATAGGCGAGCGCGAGGTCGCGCTGGTTGACCATGCGCTTAGTCGGTTCGATGGCCAGCTTGCCCGGGCGCGGATGCAGGTGGTAGTCAAGCGCCGCGCGGCGAAGGTTTTCGTCCATGGTCCAGTCCTGTCATCGTCAGGCGGCCAGAATGCAGCCTGATGTTGTCCGAGGCGTGTCGCTTGTGCGTTTCGCCGGCGCGGCGCCTCCAAACACGCTAACGTCCCCCATGTCGAGGCACGACGCTATCGAATTCGGTCACGTCCGGTGCGTCTGATGCAACTACGAATGGGGCGCAATCCTATTCTGCTGCGCCTACTGTCCACTCGTCCAGCTCGGGCGCCTGTCCGATCAGCGCGAGGCCATGGGCGATTGACGTTAGTTCGTTGCCGCTGTCGATCCGGCTTTCGCCAAAGCGTTGCTCGAACAGCGCACGAACGGCGGGGATCAGCGACGATCCCCCGGTGAGGAACACGCGGTCGATCTGATCGGCCCGCAAATTCGCCGATGCCAGCGCTTCGTCCAGGGTCAGGGCGATCTGGGCAAGATCCGGGGCGATCCACTGCTCGAACTCGGCGCGGCTGACGTCGGCTTCGATCGCCAGATCGTCGCTTTCGAAATGGAAGTGCGCGTGCGGTTCGCCCGAAAGGCCGCGCTTCAGCTTGCCCACCGCATCGTAGAGCGGATACCCCAATTCGTTCTCCACCACCGCGATCATCCGGCCGATGGCGGCGGTATCGGTGGCGCTGTGCTGCAGCCGGGCCAGCTCCGCCAGCGTGCGGCGATTGCGCATCAGAGCCAGGCGCGACCAGTCGCCGAAATCGGTGAAGTGGCCGTCCGGGATTTCCAGCACTTTGTCGAACGAGCGGTACGTGCTGCCCTTGCCCAGCATCGGCAGGACAAGTTTGTCCATGATGCGGAAATCGAACCTGTCGCCGGCAATGCCGATACCTGCCGAACCAAGCGGGACGCAGCGCCGACGCGCCTCCGGGTCGACGCGCACGATCGAAAAATCGCTGGTGCCGCCGCCGAAGTCCGCCACCAGCAGCGTCGCGGCTTCCTGCAACTGGGAGGCGTGGCCATACGCGGCGCCGAGCGGTTCGTAGACGTAATGCACGTCCCGCCCCAGCATGCCGAACATCGCATCGTAGCGCTGGCGGGCCAGAACCGGGTCGGGCCGCGAACCGACATAGCGCACCGGGCGGCCCACCACGATCCGCTCGGGCAGATCGCGCATCGCTGCTCCGGCGTGATCAATCAGATGCTGGAGAAACAGGCGGCCAAGATCCTCGAAGCGAAACCGCTTTTCGAACAAGGTGGCCTGATCGAAAGCCGGATTGGCCGCCACCGACTTGAACGACTGCAGGAAGCGGCTGCCTTGCGGGTAATCGAGGAATTCGGCGATGGCCCATGGCCCTGCCTCATGCGCCAGTCCGGGTGTCGGACCGCCGCGCACGTCCGGGTCCTGCCACACGCACAAAGCGGTGCGGAACACCGATGCGCTACCGTCCGGCGCGCGATAATCGACCAGTTGCGCCGCGCCCTTCCCATCGGCAAGCGCGACGACCGAGTTGGTGGTGCCGAAGTCGATGCCGACGGCCTGCACATCTGTGGTCCCTGCGGACATGGCCCTGGCAATCCCTTATGAGCGCAAGCGGGTCTCGCCTATGGCAACCTGCCGTGGATCGCGCAAGTCAGCCCGCGTTGCCGATCAGCAACAGGATCGACCCACAAACTGCGCTGGCGATCCCCAACCCCGTCCAGGCCTTCAACGCCGTGCGGGCGTGGAACCCGGCCATGGCGATGGCGGCGAAAATCGCGAAGCTGGCGATCGTGGCGCCACCCACCGCCTCCACCGCGTCCACCCCGCAGGCAATCAGCACCCGCGACAGCGCCATGACGATCAGCGCCGTCGTCGCATAGGCCCCCACCGTCGTCGCCAGAACGCGCGAGGCGGCAGACCACACTGTCTTACGGGCGAGAGCCGGGGTCATGGTCATCGACGGACCTTTCGCAGGATACGCTCGCGATTGGTGTTGGCGGCGATGCTGACGATGGCGGCCACCGTCAGCCACCCGAACCAGGACAGGACCCCGTCCACCCAGCCCCAGCTGGCGCAGGCCACAAGGAAAGCAATGACCAACACCGCGAACCCGCCACCACGCAGACGCCTTGACGTTCCGGCAGGCAGCTTGCGACGCAGCCAGTCCTGCTGATGCCGTGGCTGCACCATCAGCAACATCGCGAAGGCAATCAGGTTTGCGGCCAGGACGACCAGATGCGTCACGCGAAAGCCTCCGCCCCGTCGCTCACCGGACGAGCGCCGCGCACCTTGGGCTTATGCTTTGCCACCCTCCACGCGGCGAACGCAAAGACGGCGGCGCAGGCCAGCATGCCAGCGTCGAACACGGCGAACAGCACGTCGCCCCGGCTCAGGCTGGTGAGCAGACCGCGCCCGGTCGTCAGCGCGTTGACCAGCGGCACCGCCGCGAACAGCGCAGCACAAGCGGCCAGCCCCTCCGTCCACGCCGCCCGCGCCGGTCGCGCCAAGCCCCAGACAAACACGCCGCACCACACGATGAACAGGGCGTTGATCTCCCAGTCGGCGCGCTGGGCGAGGTTCAGCGGGAGAAGGCGATTGGCGAGGAAATACGCGGCAATTCCTGTGGGCGCGCCGACGATCACACCCACGTTCAACCGCTCCGCCAGCCAGAAACCGAAGTGCGGGCGCGCTGGATCAGGAAGGCGCACCCGGCGCTTTACCGTCCACAGCACCAGCCCGGTCGCCACCATCACCGTGCCGAACAGCCCCGAAACGAAGTAGAGCGCGCGCAGTCCGGGCTTGGAGAAGCGTCCGGCATGCAGGTCGATCATCGATCGATACGTGGCGGTGGCCGCGCCGCCCGTGGGCGGAACCGCCAGCACCCTGCCGTTCGCCGCATCGAGGTAGACCGCGCCCCGCACCCCGCCCCAGTTGTCGTACTTCGACCACATCGTCGCCATCGCCGACCGGTCACCGGGGTGGGTGATCGAGATATAGCCAGCCTCGAACCCCGGCACGGCTTTCTGTGCCCGCTGCATCAGGTTCTGCAACGGCAGCACCGGCGCAGACTGACCGCTGACTTCCGCCTGCGTGCCGGACGGAAACGCCGCCGCGTAATAGGCATCGTCTGAGGGGAAATTCGCCGCGATGGCCCAAGGCATCAGAGTGAACAGCAGCGTCACCAGCCCGGTGTAGGTAATCATCAGATAGAACGGCAGCGCCACCACCGCCGTCACGTTGTGCGCGTCCAGCCAGGATCGCTGGCCTTTGCCAAAGCGCAGCAGGAAGAAATCGACGAAGATCTTCTTGTGCGTCACCACCCCGCTCAGGATCGCGACGAGCATCGCCAGCGCGGCCAGACTCACCAGATAGCGTGCCCACATCACCGGCATGTAATGCAGATCGAAATGCATGCGGTAGAGGAAGAAACCGCCCCGCGTCGCCCGTGGCTGAACGTGCGCGCCGCTTGCGGGATCGAGCGTCACTTCACTGCGATCGCTCCGCCTGGCGCCCTCTTTCGCGGCCCACGAAACGACGAACCCCTCGCCCCCGCGCGCGTCCGGCATCGACAGCGTCCACGACGCCGCCCCCGCCGCTTCCTTGCGCAGCACCGCGTCCGCCGCCGCCAGTCCGCGAGGGGACAACTGGCTGACAGACACTTCGGGTCGCATCCAGCGCGATATCTCCTGCTGGAAATAAGCGCAGGTGCCGAACAGGAAGATCACGAACAGCAGCCACCCCGGCAGCAGCCCGGTCCAGGTATGCAGACAGGCCATCGATTGCCTGAAAGAAGCCTTCATGCACTCCATCCGCGAATCCGTGGACTGGCCATCAAGGCCGGTCACACCAGTCGCGAACACCGCTAATGATAATCAGACGCAAATCAAGCGTAAGTTCGCGGGATGGCAATTTGAAGGCAATTTTGGATTTGAGGACGATGGGAAAGCCATCAGAGACGTACCATCTTACTTGCTTGGCAGGGCGTAGCCGCTTTTGGCGGCGTAGCCGCTTTTGGCGGCGTAGCCGCTTTTGGCGGCGTAGCCGCTTTTGGCGGCGTAGCCGCTTTTAGCGACCCGACCTCGAGCACTCCGGGTGAAACTTGGATGTTGCCTATTTCAAGTCTTTATCTGCGCGTGAGCCTGATCCATCGATCGCATTTGCTCCACAATCATTGCGTCGATATTGGAATTGAGCCGTTTTGCCCATCTTACGGACCTGTCAATTTCCGTTGTCGCGATCAGATCCACGGCTAGTTCACCAAAATTGCCGGTCGAATGAAACGGTAGAAAAACTAGGCGGCCGTCAATGTAGCGGCCTGCTAAAGTCGAGTGAGCTATGGTGTTGCGCAGTTTACTATGCTGTTCATACTGCACTTTCAGCGTTTTCAAGGCTTGCTGATTTTGAGAGCGGCCAAGCTGTTTGTTCAGTTCGCGCAATCGCAAGAGGCGATCCGTGACGGACATCTTTCCAAAAATTACCGCACCGACAGAAAGATCCATCCCAAAGCCAAGCGCTGCTAACTGACCGATGCCGGCATCAAGGCGTGCCCAAGCGAGAATGAGGTCCATCATCCTTATCTTGACGCTCCGGGGTACAAAGCGATCGATAGCCGCTGGATCAAGATTAATTCTGTCGGTCAGAACCGTGCCTCATTCGGATATCTACGCAGAGATTGCTAATGTTAGCCTAATTGCGAGTAGGGCAGCGCACGCTTGGTTAGTTAATGTGCCGCATTCACATCCCGAAGCCGCTGGGACACATTGGGAAAGGGACGACAACTGCGCCATTCAATACAGCTTAGATGCGGCATCATGCTATCTGCCAACGCACGAGACTAAATTCGGTCGGAAAAATGGTAGCGGAGGAGGGACTCGAACCCCCGACACGCGGATTATGATTCCGCTGCTCTAACCAGCTGAGCTACTCCGCCACATCGATGCTGCGGCGTGGCGCGGCATGATCTGGTGCACCGTGGATGCGGTGCAGGCCGCGTCCTTTAGGGGGGAGGTCGGCATCGGTCAACACCCAAAACATGCCTTCATCCACGAAATGAAACGACGCGCAGCGGACGCCACAAACCGTCCTCCCAGGCGTAGAGACCAAAGCCCCGGAAACGGAACGATCGCGGCTGAAGCTGCTCTGCCAGTTCGGTCTGCAGCGCTTTCGCCGCATGCGATGTCACCTTGTTCTGCACCGTTACATGCAGGCGCAGCGGCTGGGCGTCCTGCCGGGTCAGCAGGCCGTGCATCCGCTCCACGATCTGTCCATGCAGATCAACCATGGCCGGGCTATCTATGGCGATCGCGGTGCCATTGCCCAGCTTCATTATGCCGCTCACCCGTGCGGGCGGCGGTGCGGCCTTGGCCAGATCTTTCAGCAGGTCGACCAGTTCCGCTTCCACCGAGGGCGGCAGGGCATGGAACAGGGTGACGTGGGCGCGCAGGCGGTTGCGTTCGGGCGGATAGTGCGTCCGGCGCAGCCCGTCCGCCCATGCGAGCACGTCGTCTGGCAGTTCCGCCGTGACCAGCAGTGGCGCCCCTACCTTGCGCGGCCCGGTAGCGATCCAGTCGGGCGCTGGCCCCGGCGTGGGGGGCGGGGCTGACCCCTCACTCATCAGCCGCGCAGGGCTTCGAGCACTTTGTCAGGCGTGGATTCGCCATAGGGGTCTTCGTCCGACCCGGCATCGTTGATGCCCGGCTCCTCGAACCATCCGGTGATGCGATTGTCGTCCACGATCATCGCGTAGCGCCACGAACGCAGGCCAAAGCCCAAGTGCTGCTTGTCGATCAGCATGCCCATGCGGCGCGTGAAATTGCCCGATCCGTCCGGCAGCAGCTTTACCTTGGAGAGGCCGAGGTGGCGGCCCCACTGGTACATCACGAACGCATCGTTCACCGATAGGCAGTACACTTCGTCCGCCCCGGCTTCGCGGAAGTCATCATAATACTGCTCGAAAGCGGGGCACTGCTCGGTTGTGCAGGTCGGCGTGAAGGCGCCAGGCAAAGCGAACACGACCACCTTGCGCCCGGCGAAGGCATCGCGAACGTTTAAGTCCTGCCATTTGAAGGGGTTCGGTCCGCCGATCGAATCGTCGCGCACACGGGTCTTCAGGGTGACGTCGGGGATCTGGCGTTCGAGCATGGGGCCTCCGGTGAGCGAGCGGGATGGTTCTCGCCTGCCTGAATGCGCGAGGACCGGCAAAGTTCGCACGCCCGGCCGGTTACTTTAGCTGATCTGGATTAAAGTTCCCCGCGTTCGCGCCGGATGGCGAACCACTTCGCGACGTTTCGGTTATGCTCCTCCAGCGTCGCGGCGAAGGCATGGCCGCCCGTGCCATCCGCCACCATGTACAGTGCGTCGGTCTTCGCGGGATTGAGCACGGCGGCGATCGATTCGCGGCCGGGATTGGTGATCGGATGCTTGGGCAGGCCGACCATGGTGTACGTGTTGTAGTCGTTCACCGCCTGGATTTCAGACTGCAGGATGCGGCGGCCAAGGCGCTTGCCTTTGGTGATCGGGTAGATGATCGTGGGGTCTGCCTGCAGCAGCATCCCGGTGCGCAGGCGATTGGAATAAAGGCCCGCGACCATACGCCGCTCCGCCGGTTTGCCCGTTTCCTTCTCGACGATGGATGCGAGGATCACCGCCTGTTCCGGCGTCTTGACCACCAGATTGGGCGCGCGCTTGGCCCACAGTTCCTTGACCGTGCGGCTCATCGCCGCCTGCATCCGGCGTACCACGACCTCGCGCGGTTCGCCGTTTTCGAACGGATAGCTGTCCGGCAGGATGGAGCCTTCCTGCGGGATGGCGATGTCTCCGGCCAGCGCGGGCTGCGCCTTCAGCCGTTCATAGACCATGATCGCGGGCATGCCTTCGGGCACCGTCACGAAGCGGCGGATCACATCGTCGCTGGAGATGATGGCCAGGACCCGCGACGCGCTGGCATGGGCGGGAATGGCGAACTCACCCGCCTTGATCCCGCCGCCGCCACCGAACACGCGGGCGCGCAAGGTGAACCCCGTTGCGGAACGGATGACGCCCTTGTCCTCAAGCCGCTGCGCCACGTCGCCAAGGCTCGCGCCATTGGGCACGATGAAGCTGGTTTCCTTTACCAGCGGCCCGGAACCGTACCAGCCGCCGAGAAAGGCCCACAACCCTCCGACGATGGCCAGAGCGAGGACAGTTGCCAGAACGCATCCACGCCGGGACATCATCGGATCGTTTCCTTCAGTCTACCTTGCGCAGCACGAGGCTGGCGTTGGTGCCGCCAAAGCCGAAGCTGTTGTTGAGCACCGCGCGAACTTCGCGCTTCTTGGCGGTGTGCGGCACCAGATCGACGCCCACGCAGCCGTCGCTCGGATTGTCCAGGTTCAGGGTCGGCGGCACGATCTGGTCGCGCATCGCCAGGATGCAGAAGATCGCCTCCACCGCGCCCGCGCCGCCCAGCAGGTGGCCGATCGCCGACTTGGTCGAGCTCATCGAAACGCCATCGATCGCATCGCCGAAGAGGCGGCGAACCGCGCCCAGTTCCAGCTCGTCGCCCAGCGGGGTCGAAGTGCCGTGCGCATTGATATAGTCGATGTCCTTGGGTTCCAGCCCGGCCTTGCGCAGGGCCATCGCCATCGACCGGTACGCGCCCGACCCTTCGGGGTGCGGAGCGGTGACGTGATAGGCGTCGCCCGACAGGCCATAGCCGATGACTTCGGCGTAGATCTTCGCGCCTCGCGCCTTCGCGTGTTCGTATTCTTCCAGCACGACGACGCCAGCGCCCTCTCCCATCAGGAAGCCATCACGGTCCTTGTCGTAGGGGCGGCTGGCCTTTTCGGGCTGGTCATTGAACGCGGTCGACAAAGCGCGCGCCTGCGCGAAACCGGCGATGCCGATCGGGCAGATCGTGCTCTCGGCGCCGCCCGCCAGCATGATGTCTGCGTCGCCGTCCTTGATCATGCGCGCTGCGTCGCCGATCGAGTGGGCGCCGGTGGAGCAGGCGGTGACGACCGCGTGGTTCGGGCCCATCAGGCCGTACTTGATCGATACCTGGCCGGAGATCAGGTTGATCAGGCGTCCATGGACGAAGTGCGGCGATACGCGGGTCGGGCCCTTTTCGGCCAGCACCAGCGATTCGCTTTCGATGCCCGGCAGGCCGCCGATACCCGAACCGATCGAGCAACCCGCCATCAGCCGGGTCGCTTCGTCCATGTCGGTAAGGCCCGCGTCTTCGATCGCCTGACCGGCGGCGTCGATGCCGAAGACGATGAAGGGATCGACCTGGCGCTGAACCTTGTGATCGACGCGCTTGTTGGCATCGAAACCGTATTCGTGGTCGGCCGGCTTCACTTCCGCAGCGATGCGGCACTTCTGGTCCGAGGCATCGAACTTGGTGATTGGCCCTGCGCCGGATTTTCCGGCAAGAATGTTGGCCCAGGTGGTCTCCACATCGGCACCCAGCGGGGTGACAAGACCAAGTCCGGTGACGACAACACGACGCATTATGCTCTCCGAAACGCTGTAGGCCCACGCAAGTTGGCCGAAATTCGATTGGCCGAAAACGGCGACAGGCCCGCCCCCTTAGAGGTCGAGCCTGTCGATTTCAATCCGAAGTGCGCCCTTCCCCACCCGACATGCGAGCGGGGCGCGGGGCGCTGGCCGGGATCAGCCCTTGTTCTCTTCGATGTACTTGATGGCATCGGAGACGGTGCTGATCTTTTCAGCCGCATCGTCGGGGATCTCGACGCCGAATTCTTCTTCGAAGGCCATGACCAGCTCGACGATGTCGAGCGAGTCAGCGCCCAGATCGTCGATGAAGCTGGCATCTTCGGTAACCTTTTCGGCTTCAACGCCAAGGTGCTCGACGACGATCTTCTTAACCCGATCGGCGGTATCGCTCATGTCTATAGACCCCTTCAAAAATCCGGAGGATTGATATTTCGACAGCCGCCCTAAAGACTGGGCGGCGCGCTGGCAAGAGGCTTGGATCAGACCCTTGATAGACGATGAACGGCCTTATCCACGATCCTGACGCTTCGCACGCATTTTTTGCGCGGTTGGCGCCAGAAACCCATGAACGCGGCCATTCCGCAGGGAAACCGCGTGGTGGAGTTCCAGTTCCAGCGTAGAGGTTGGGCGGCGGTACCCCGCCTTCACGATGCGTCACCCTGAACTTGTTTCAGGGTGACCAAGGGCAGCTAACGGGGCGTTTGCACGCCCCGTTGCTTCATCCCGCGTCGGGCGCGACCACCTTGCCCCCGGCGGGAGCCGCTGGCTTGGTCGGTTCCACCACCCGCATGTGCAGTTCGCGCAGCTGCTTGTGTTCTGCAGGGGTTGGCGCGCCCATCAGCAGGTCTTCGGCGCGCTGGTTCATCGGGAACAGCGAGATTTCACGCAGGTTCTGCGCACCGCACAGCAGCATCACGATGCGATCGACGCCCGCCGCCATGCCGCCGTGAGGCGGCGCGCCGTACTGGAACGCGCGATAGAGGCCGCCGAAGCGTTCCTCCACGTCCGCCTTTGAGAGGCCGACCGTCTCGAATGCCTTGACCATCAGCTCGGGCGACTGGTTACGGATCGACCCGGAGGCGATTTCGAAGCCGTTGCACACCAGATCGTACTGGAACGCCTTGATGGTGAGCGGGTCCTGACCTTCCAGCGCGTCCATCCCGCCCTGCGGCATCGAAAACGGGTTGTGGGCGAAATCAACCTTCTTGGTGTCCTCGTCCCATTCGAAGAACGGGAAATCGACGATCCAGCACAATTCGAACCGATCCTTGTCGATCAGGTCGAGTTGCTCGCCCACGCGGGTGCGGGCCAGACCGGCCAGCTTGGCGGCCTGTTCTTCCTTGCCGGCAGCAAAGAAGACGCCGTCATTTGGGCCAAGGCCGAGCGCCTCGATCAGCGCTGCGGTCTTTTCCGGGCCGTGGTTCTTCGCGATCGGGCCGCCGGGTACACCATCCTTGATGTTGATATAGCCAAGGCCCGAGAAGCCCTCGCCCCGCGCCCAGTTGTTGGTATCGTCAAAGAACTTGCGGCTGCCCGCGCCCGCGCCCGGCGCCGGGATTGCTCGGATAACACCGCCGTTGCCGACGATCCCCGCGAAGATACCGAAGCCCGATTCGACGAAATGCTCTGTGACGTCCTTGATCAGCAGCGGGTTGCGCAAGTCCGGCTTGTCCGATCCGTAGTCCAGCATCGACTGGGCATGCGGAATGCGGCGGAACTCACCAGCGGGGGTCACCGGCTTGCCCTCTGCGAAGTCGGCGAAGACGCCTTGCAGCACCGGCTCCATCGTCTCCCAGATTTCTTCCTGGGTGACAAAGCTCATTTCCAGGTCGAGCTGGTAGAACTCGCCCGGCAGACGATCGGCGCGTGGGTCCTCGTCGCGGAAGCAGGGAGCAATCTGGAAATAGCGATCGAACCCGGCGACCATAAGCAACTGCTTATACTGCTGCGGCGCTTGTGGCAGCGCATAGAACTTGCCCGGATGAATGCGGCTGGGCACCAGGAAGTCGCGCGCGCCTTCGGGGCTGGACGCGGTCAGGATCGGGGTGGAATATTCCGTGAAACCAATGCCTTCCATGCGGCGGCGCATGTCCGATATGATCTTTGTGCGCTTGACGATGTTGGCATGCAGCGTATCGCGGCGCAGGTCGAGGAAGCGGTACTTGAGGCGGATATCCTCCGGGTACTCCTGCTCCCCGGCGACGGGCATCGGCAGTTCTTCGGCCCTGGACAGGATCGTCGCTTCACGCGCGTAGACTTCGATCGCACCTGTCGCGAGGTTGGGGTTCACCGTCCCCTCGCGGCGCGCCTTCACGCTGCCCGCGATGGTGACGACGCTTTCCAGCCGCAGCGAATCGAGCAGCGTGAACGCCGCGCTATCGGTATCGGCGACGACCTGAGTCAGGCCGTAATGATCGCGCAAGTCGACGAACAGAACGCCGCCATGATCGCGCTTGCGATGGACCCAGCCCGAAAGGCGGACGGTCTGGCCGACCTCGGCAGCGCCAAGAGCGCCGCAAGTGTGAGAGCGATAGGGATGGGTCATGGCGGTTTCGCGCTTCTTCAAGATGATAGAATGGGAATGTCCCCGCGCCCCTAGTCCAGTGGCGCGCCGATTTCCAGACACGGATTGCGCAAGACTGTTCCAACCTCCTGAGCGTGGGCGCAGTAACCTCATGTAAACCATTGCAGGCTATAGACTTCGCGCAGGGGGCCAAGTGAATCGCAACGGATGACGGCCATGCTTTCCAACGATATGTTCGACGACCTTCAGGAACAGACTTTCGATCGCTCAGCCCGAAATGCACCCAGCACGTTCGCGCAGTGGGCCGACGCGCCGATCGCCGTGCCTGTTGCAGAACCCGTTCCCCCAGTTGAGTTCAAGCATGCCGATGCGCTGCTGGAACTGCGCCAGCTTGCCGATCCCGAGATCGAAACCGGCGTAGATGCCGAGGCCTGGCACCTTCCGCCGCCCGGTCTGCACACCACCGGAACGCAGCTGCGCCGCCAGTTGGTGACATCGGAAAGCATCGCCGAACTTGCCGCGGTGGAGAAGCTTTCCCTGCTGCAAAAGCTGGCCCGGATCGTTCGCCGCGCATAAACATGCGACAAAGCCCGACGGGGGGCGTTGATCCCCCGCCGCGTTCGGCGTAACGCCTCGCCTCAATGAAAATTCACCCGCTGATAACAAAAACCGATGATCTTGCCGATTTGTGCGAGCGTCTTGCGAAGTCCGAATTCGTAAGCGTCGATACCGAATTCATGCGCGAGAATACGTATTGGCCGGAACTGTGCCTGGTGCAGATCGCCAATACCGAAGAAGCCGCCGCGGTCGATCCGCTGGCGCCGGGGCTGGACCTCAAGCCCTTGTGGGACTTGCTGACCGACAACGAGGATGTGCTCAAGGTCTTCCACGCGGGCGGGCAGGACGTGGAAATCGTCTTCAACTTCACCGGTCGCACGCCGCACCCGATCTTTGACACGCAGATCGCGATGATGGCGATCAGCCAGTCGGAACAGATCGGTTACTCCAACCTCGTCGAATCGTGGCAGGGCCTGACGATCGACAAGGGCGCCCGCTTTACCGACTGGTCGCGCCGCCCGTTGACCGATCGCCAGATCGAATACGCGATCGGTGACGTCACGCACCTGTCGAAGATTTTCCCCAAGATGCTCAAGCGCCTGATCAAGACCGGGCGCGGCGAATGGCTGGACCAGGAAATGGAAAAGCTGGCCGATCCCGAGCACTACCGCAACGACCCGGCGCAGGCGTGGAAGCGGATCAAGGCACCGGGGCGCAACCCGCAGGTTCTCGGCCGCCTGAAAGCCATCGCCGAGTGGCGCGAGGTCGAGGCGCAGGGCAAGAACATCCCGCGCGGGCGGATCGCTCGCGATGAGACACTGGCTGACATCGCCAGCCATCCGCCCAAAACGCAGGCCGATCTCGCCAAAGTGCGTGGCCTGTCGCAAGGCTGGAAGGATAACGAGATCGGCCGCCGCCTGATGAGCGTGCTGGCCAGTTCGGAACCGCTATCGGAAGACGAACTTCCGCCCCGTGCGCCGCGCGGCGCGCCATTGGGCAAGGAAGGCGCTCTGGTCGCCGACCTGCTGAAGCTGCTGCTGAAGATTCGCGCTCGCGAAATCGACGCGGCGGCAAGGCTGCTCGCCCGTAACGAAGAACTGGAACTGCTCGCCGCTGGCGTTCGCAAGAACCTCAGTCTTCTGCAGGGATGGCGCTACGACGTGTTCGGCAGGGAAGCGCTCGATCTGGTCGAAGGCAAGCTCGCCTTCGCGGTGGAGAACGGCAAGCTCAAGATGACGCACGTAGACGACGCCTCGGTCGTGGAGGGTCAGGATTCGGACGCTTAGGGAAAACTGTCCGACCAGCACGTGACGCACGGTTCCCTGAAAGAGCATCTAGCGTCCCCGTGAGGACAGATTTTCCGGGACAGCGATCGCGACAAGCGACGGAACTGATTTACGAGCGACACAATGGAAATCATAAATCGCTTATAACAAACGTCTTTTTGCCGGTGGTATGGGTAAAAACCAGTATATGGCCGATATTGCCTGAATAGCAGTCAGCGCTTGGCGAAGTTCGCCTGTTCATGCGATAGCCCCGGCGTGACCGTTTATCAGCCCACGCTCAAACAGCTCCAATATCTCGTCTCGCTCCACGAGCACGGCCACTTCGGGCGTGCCGCTGATGCCAGTTTCGTATCCCAATCCACGCTTTCGGCCGGACTGCGCGATCTGGAGACATTGCTGGGGGTGACACTAGTGGAACGGACCAAGCGCGCCGTCCGCTTTACCCCCCTCGGCAACACCGTCGTCGCCAAGGCGCACCGCATCCTGCGAGAAACGGAGGAACTGTCCGATCTCGTCCAGTCCAGCGGAAAGCCGCTGTCGGGCGAACTGCGGATGAGCGTGATCCCCACGATTGCCCCGTTCCTGTTGCCGCGTATGCTCCCGCGCCTGCGCCGCGAACGCCCCAACCTCAAGCTGTTCCTGCGCGAAGAACCCAGCCAGGCGGCGATCGAATCGCTCCACCATGGCCGCGCCGATTGCGTGCTCCTCGCCCTCCCGTACGCTACCGGCGAGGTGGAGAAGGAGACGATCGAGCTTGATGCGTTCTTCGTGGCCTTCCCCAGCGATTATCCGCGCAGTCCGCCGGATGAGGTGGGGCCGGACATCATCGACGAACATCGCCTGTTGCTGCTGGAAGACGGCCACTGCCTGAAGGACCATGCCCTCGCCGCGTGCAATCGTCCCGAACTGCGCGCCAGCGCGACGATGATCGGCACCAGCCTGCACACGCTGGTGCAAATGGTGGACAACGGACTAGGGCTCACGATGCTGCCGGAAATGGCTCTGGACGCCGGGATTCTCAACGGCACCAACGTGGTGGCGCGTCCGCTGCGCTCCCCCAACGCCAACCGCGAAATCGCGCTGGTGTGGCGGCGCAATTCCCCGCGTGCGGAAGAATTCAAAATGCTAGCGGACGAACTGCGCGCGGGGTGAATACCCGGCCGCGAGTCAATCCATGTGCTTGATGCCGACCCGCAAATAGTCCCATCCGGTAACGAGCGTCAGCACGGCGGCGGCCCACAGCGTGGTCAGCCCGACCGTATGCGGCACGTTTATTTCCATGTCGCCCAGCCAGAGCGTCCACCACGGCATTGCCTTGCCCAGAATCAGCGCGCCCAGGCAGACCAGCTGGAACGTCGTCTTCCATTTGGCCAGGCGGCTGACCGGCATCGATACCTGCAGTCCGCCCAGAAACTCCCGCAGGCCAGACACGGCAATCTCGCGAATCAGGATCACCAGACCGGCGATCACATGCGCATCGCCGACATATGGCCCGCGCAGAATACCCTGCGCCGTCAGAACAAGAATCACCGCCGCGACCATGATCTTGTCCGCGATCGGATCGAGGAACACGCCCAGCTTGGATACCGTCCCGCTCGACCGCGCGAGATAACCGTCGAAATAATCGGTGATGCCCATCAGGCAATAGAGCACGAAAGCCAGCGCGTAGCCGAACTGCCACGTCGGCCACCACAGCAGGAAAGCCAGGAACGGCACCGTGAAGATGCGCGACAGGGTGAGGATGTTCGGAAGTGTCAGCATTGTAACAGCGCCATAGCGCGCAATTGCCGCGGTAATAAAGTGCTGAACGGGGGTTGTGCCTCCGCCCCACCGCATTAAGTGTCCCCGCGACCAATGAGCAAGGCCGGCGGCACGTTTAGATCATGACCACGACGACCCAACTCATCCGGGCAAGGCGGTTCCTTCCCCTCTTCATCACCCAGCTCCTCGGCGCGTTCAACGACAACCTGTTCAAGAACGCCATGATCCTTTTCGTGGTCTACGAGGTATACAATTCCGAGGCGCAGGAAGCGCGGTTCAGCGCGCTTGCCTCGGGTATTTTCATCATCCCGTTCTTCCTGCTGTCGGCGCTGGCCGGGCAATTGGCCGACATGCGTGACAAGGCCAAGCTGATTCGCGTGATCAAGGCCTGTGAAATTGGGATCATGCTCGTCGGTGGCGCTGGACTGGCGCTGGCGTGGCAGGGCGGGGTGTCGCTTGATACCATCGCGATCCCGCTGATGCTCCTCGCGCTGTTTGCGATGGGAGTGCACTCCACATTCTTCGGCCCGATCAAGTACGCGATCCTGCCGCAGCATCTGCGGGAAGGCGAAGTGCTTTCCGGTACCGGGCTGGTGGAGGCGGGAACGTACATCGCAGTGCTGGCGGGCACGATCGTCGCCGGCTGGATCAGCGTGGACATGGCCGCCATCGGCGTCATTCTTGTCGCGTGCATCGGCTACATCGCCGGTCGCCAGGTTCCCCCCGCCCCGGCTCAGGGAGAGCTGGAGCCGCTCGACTACCACTTCGTTCGCGCTTCCATTAATCTGGTGCGCACGACGATGCGCGATCGCCGGGTGTTCCTGGCGATCTGCGCGATCAGCTTTTTCTGGGCGATCGGCACCGTTCTGTTCATCCAGTTCCCGCCGCTGGCCAAGAACATGCTGAAGGCCAGCAAGGAAGTGGCCAGCCTGTTTCTGGTCATCTTCTCCGTGGGCGTCGCAATCGGATCGGTGACGATCAACGCACTGCTCAAGGGCACCGTGTCCGCCCGCTGGTCGCCCATCTCGGTGATCGGCATGGGAGCGTTCCTCGTCGCATTCCAGCAGGTGTGCCGGATCTGGCCGCCGCACGGCGGATCGACCGAGCTAATGGATGTCGCCACGTTCGTCGTTCAGCCGCTGGCCGCACCGCTGATGCTGACGCTGCTGGGCATTTCCGTATGTGGCGGGATGTTCGTGGTGCCGCTCTATGCGTTTCTGACGACGTTCGTGGAAAAGGCGCATACCGCGCGGACCATCGCGGCCAACAACATCGTCAATTCAGGGGCGATGGTCGTGGGTTCGCTGGCGACCGGGGCGATGACATTTATGGGCATCGCGGTCGCGCAGCAGTTGCTGGTCGTCTCGCTGGGGTGCGGCGCTTCGGCCTGGCTGGGCCATCTGCTGTTCCGGGCGGAACGGGCGGCGCTTACGGCCTCCTGAATGCTCTAACGCTTATAATCAAGCGATGAACATGATGATCGCGACGAAGCTTGCGCAATAGGCGCTGAGGAACCCTTTCCAGTCGCCACCGCTGATCATCCAGCGGCGGGCCGCCTCTGCATTTTCCCGGTCGACCGGATCATCTTCCAGCGGATCGGTGAAGACATGGGGCGGCAGCGAGCGGCGGAACCAGTGTCCGGCGGATTCCTGCGTGAGGACGAGTGAGCGACGTGTCATGCTGCGCATAAAGCGCGGGTTAACGGTTTGTTTACCAGCCAGCAAAGCGCCGTTCAGACCCTTCCCGAAACGGCACGACTGGTAGAACCGCAGTTACCGAGGCTGCATGCACAAAAGAAAAGGGCCACCCGAAGGCAGCCCTCTCTTCAAAACCGCAAGGCCTGTTTCAGGACCCCACGATCCTTAGCGAGATTACACTCGGTCGCCGAGTGCGCCCTTCACCTTGCCAACGCCCTGCTGGACTTCGCCCTTGCGTTCCTGCGCGACGCCTTCGGCCTTCTGCGCGGGATCGTTGCGGGCATCGCCCATAGCCTGCTTTGCCTTGCCGGCGACTTCGTTTCCAAGACCCTTGACCGTATCGGTGAGCTTACCCATGGCGAGATCTCCTTATGTGTTTGAGCGGCGATACCATTCGCCAGCTTTCGAACACTAAACGCCCTCTCCGCCCAAAAGGTTGCGGGAAACGGCGTCAGCAGCACCGCCAGCAATGTCTTTAATTGTCGCAGACAGCTTCAGGATATACTTCCATTCCTCTGCAGTAACGGTGGCGACCGACAGGCGCGACAGCTTGACCAGCTCCATCTCGGCCAGTTCGGGATCGGCCTTGATCTCCTTCAGAGTCACGGGCCGTTTCAGCTTGCGAACCGGCTTTACTTTCACCGCCGCCCACTTGCCTTCCGGGTCGCTGGGGTCGGCAATGCCGGACTTGCTGATCGTCGCTATCCCGACGATCTCCTTGCCGATGTTGGAGTGGTAGAAGAACGCCTCGTCCCCCACTTTCATGGCGCGCAGGTTATTGGCGGCGCGGTGATTGCGCACGCCGTCCCACGTCCCCTCACCTTCCTCCACCAGATCGTCCCAGCTGTAAGCGTCCGGTTCGGATTTCATCAGCCAGTAGCTTTTCGCCATCGATCGCCTTTCCATTTCGCCTGAGGCCCGCAAGCCTTTAAAGGGGCCGCATACCGATTCATTACGGAATGCACTACATGGACCTTGCCGAAATACCCGTCCTCAGCCTGGACGCGGATCGCGCCGACCTTCCGGCCCGCCTGGGGGAAAGCTTTCGCACTTTCGGATTCGCGATGATTCGCGACCATGGCATCGACCTTGGCCTGATTGATCAGGCATGGAAACTGACCGAGGCGTTCTTCGCGCTGCCGGAGGAGACGAAGCGCAAATACTTCCTCGCCGGACAAGGTGGCGCGCGCGGCTACACCCCGTTCCGCACCGAAGTCGCCAAGGGTGCGACCGAGAAAGACCTCAAGGAATTCTGGCACGTCGGCCGTGACGTGCCGCGCGACTCGCCGCTGGCCGCCTCCATGCCGCCCAATGTATGGCCCACCGAAGTGCCCGGCTTTCGCGAGACGTTCGAAGAACTCTACGCCCAGTTCGATGAGGCTGGCGCGAAAGTGCTGTCGGCCATCGCCATCGACCTCGGTCTGGACGAGCACTGGTTCGATCCGGCGATCGATCAGGGCAATTCAGTTCTGCGCCTGCTGCATTATCCCCCGGTTGGCGAAGCCGCGGGCGGCGCGATCCGTGCTGGCGCGCATGAGGATATCAACCTCATCACTCTGCTGCTCGGCGCGCAGGAGGCGGGGCTTGAACTGCTGTCCAAGGACGGTCGCTGGCTATCGGTCGCACCGCCCGAAGGCGCTCTGGTCGTCAACATCGGCGACATGCTGCAGCGGTTGACCAACCATGTACTGCCGTCCACCACGCATCGGGTACGCAACCCGGCCGGGGATCGGGCATCGCACAGCCGCTACTCGATGCCGTTCTTCCTGCATCTGCGCAGCGACTTCCCGTTCGTCACCCTGCCGGAATGCGTTACCGACGCGAACCCGGATCGCTATCCTGACGTCATCACCGCCGACGACTATCTGCAGGAGCGCCTGCGAGAGATCGGTCTCAAAGCCTGATCCCTCACACTTTAACGTATATTTCAGACCATTGCCGTTAATCGATCCTCCAGAGCAGCATCTGGGGGATTACGGTTGCACGCGGCGGAGATGTACAGGCCAGGCAGCGAAAGCGGCGCCGTTCAGGAGGACCGTCATGTTGACGTGATCGGCCTGGGCATCGTCCGCGGCCGCCATCCTGCTGTTCGTCGCCACAGGCTGCTCCATCGGCCCCAGCATCGTCCGCTCGCTGATCGGTCGGGGCCCGGGGCCCGACAGCTTCCTGCTGAACGCGTTCCTGCTGAACATCGCCATCATCATCTTTGGCATGAGCCGCTATCGCCAGCTTTGCCAGGAAATCGCCGAGCGCAAGCATGCCGAGCGCGAAGCCAGGCGTATGGCCGATACCGATCCTCTGACGGGGTTTTTCAATCGGCGCAGCTTCAATGTCTGCCTCGACGCGATGCTTGCGCGGGCCTCTCAGCCTGACGGCGCGGTCGGGCTGATGATGATCGACCTCGACAACTTCAAGCAGGTGAATGATCACAACGGGCACGCCGCCGGCGATCTGCTGCTGGTCGAGTGCGCACGTCGCATCAAGGCTGCCTTGCCGGAAGCCGCGTTGGTCGGACGCATCGGCGGTGATGAATTCGCCATCGCCGTCCCCTTCGACCGAGACCGCGTGGAGCGGCTGGACCGTATCGCCGCTTTCATGGTCGATGCCATCGCAGAAAGCGCGCGGATCGATAGGATTTCGGTGGAGGTGACGGCCTCTGTCGGCGTCGCCCGATCCGATCTCACCGACCCTGCTGTCGTGATTTCGGCAGGCGCCCTGCTCGAAATGGCCGACATCGCCATGTACCATTCCAAGCGCCGGGGCCGGAATGCCTATTGCTGGTTCGCGCCGCACATGGCTGAGGAGAAGCGCTTCCGCGCCGAATTGGAACGCGGCATTCGCGAAGGCGTGGCGCGCGGGGAGTTCGTGCCTTTCTACGAACGCCAGGTTGATCTGCGGACGGGCGAACTCAGCGGCTTCGAAATGCTGGCGCGTTGGGATTCGCCGCAATTCGGCATCGTCGCCCCGGACGTGTTCATCCCCGTGGCGGAGGAGATCGGCGTGATTGCCGAACTCTCCGAAAGCATCATCGCGCAGGCCTTGCGGGATGCGCAGGAGTGGGATCAGCGCTTATCCCTCGCGGTCAATATTTCCCCGGTGCAGCTGCAGGACCCATGGTTCGCGCAAAAACTTCTGAGGATGCTGATCGAGGCAAACTTTCCCCCGCAGCGGTTGGAAGTGGAGATCACCGAAAGTTCACTCCATGAGAACCTGCCGCAGGTCAGCGCGCTGATCACCAGCCTGAAGAATCAGGGCATCCGCATCAGCCTTGACGATTTTGGCACCGGCTACAGCTCGATCGGCCAGCTGCGGACGCTGCCGTTCGACCGGATCAAGATCGACCGCAGCTTCGTATCCAGCCTGATCGACGACAAGGACAGCGCCGCCATCGTCCGCGCGGTCGCGACGCTTGGCGAAGGGCTGGAACTGCCTGTCACCGCCGAGGGTATCGAGACGCAGGACGTGCTCGACCATCTGCGGCAGTACGGCGACATCACTGGCCAGGGCTATCTCTATGGCCGCCCCCGCCCCGCCCGCGAACTGGCCGAATGGCTCGACACGGCCACCGCGCCCAGAGAAACCCCGGAACCACCGCAGGCGCAGCACGGCTGATTTACTCGACTCCGGGGCATCGACAGCACTGGACCTTGCGCCTCGCAACACCTAGATCGCGCGCGATGCGGATCGAATTCACCAAGATGCACGGCCTCGGCAACGATTTCATCGTGCTGGACGCGCGCGAGCGGCCTTTGCCCGCCGTCGATACGGAAATCGCGGCGGCGCTGGCCGACCGTCACACCGGCATCGGCTGTGACCAGTTGGTCGTGCTCGAACCGTCCAAAATCGCCGATTTTTGCATGCGCATCTTCAATGCTGATGGCAGCGAGGTTGAGGCATGCGGCAATGCCACCCGAGCGGTCGGCCTGCTGCACGGACGCGCCGCGCAGATAGAGACTCTGGGCGGCCTCATCAGCGCCAGTCCGGCTGACGGCGGGATCAGCGTAGAAATGGGCAAGCCCCGGTTCGACTGGAACCTGATCCCGCTGGCGTATGCGATGGACACGCATTCCCTGCCGGTGGCATGGGAGGAGCTGGTCAACCCCATCGCCGTCAACGTCGGTAATCCGCACGTCATCTTCTTCGTTGCAGACCCCTACGCCATCGACATGGCGCGGCTTGGCCCGATGATCGAGAACGACACGCTTTTTCCCGATCGGATCAACGTCAACGTCGCCGCTGTCACTGCTCCCGATGCGATGACGCTGCGCGTCTGGGAACGCGGCGCGGGGCTGACCCGGGCGTGCGGCACGGGTGCCTGCGCCACTGCGATCGGCGCGATGAAGCGCGGGCTGGTGGAGCGCCGCGTCACGGTGACGCTTCCCGGCGGCCCGCTGCGGATCGAATGGCGTGACGATGGCGAGATCATCATGACCGGCGCTGCGGCCGAGGCTTTTCGCGGCAGCTTCGATCCGGCGGACTTCGGGATCATCGTTTGACGCTCGAAGTTCATTCGCTCGGCTGCCGGCTGAACCTGGCCGAAAGCGAAAGCCTGCGCGCCATGCTGGGTGAGGAGCAGGACCTTGTCGTCGTCAACTCCTGCGCCGTCACCGCCGAGGCTGTGCGGCAAACCCGGCAGGCCATCCGCCGTGCCCGTCGCGCCCGGCCCGACGCGCGCCTGCTCGTCACCGGATGCGCCGCCGAAGTAGAGCGGGACATGCTCACCGCCATGCCGGAAGTGGACGGCCTTGTCGCCAATACCGCCAAGCTGGACCCCCGCGCCTGGAATGTCCCCGCCACGCCCCCCGCGCTGGCGCGGCGCGGCTATACACGCGGGTTCGTCCAAGTACAGAACGGGTGCGACCACGCTTGCACGTTCTGCGTCATTCCCCAGGGGCGCGGCCCCAGCCGATCGCGCAGCGTGGCGGACGTGCTGGTAGACGTTGCCGCCCACCTCGACGCTGGTGCCGGTGAGATCATCCTGACCGGTGTGGACCTGACCTCGTGGGGCGGCGATCTGCCGCAATCGCTCCGCCTCGGCGCGTTGTGCGAGGCGATCCTGACCCGCTTCCCCGCCCTCTCCCGCCTGCGCCTCTCCTCGATCGACGGGGCGGAAGTGGACGATGCGCTGTTCGAACTCATCGCCGGTGAAACGCGGGTCATGCCGCACGTCCATCTGTCGCTCCAGCATGGGGACGACCTGATCCTCAAGCGCATGAAGCGCCGGCATAGCCGCGCCGACGCCGCCGCACTGGTGCAGGGTCTGCGCGCCCGCCGCCCTGACATCGCCATCGGCGCCGATCTCATCGCCGGCTTCCCGACCGAGGACGACGCCGCCCACGCCGCAAACCTCTCGATCATCCGCGAACTGGAGGTCGTGCACGGTCACGTCTTCCCCTATTCGCCCCGCCCGGGCACTCCCGCCGCGCGCATGCCGCCAGTGAACGTGCCCACCATCCGCCAGCGAGCGGCGGAGCTGCGCGAAGCGGTGTCGCAGGTCCGGGCATCGTGGCTTGCCGCCCATCTGGGCAAACCGCTATGGGTGCTGGCTGAACGGGGCGGGACTGGCCATGCACCCGATTTCGCCCCCGTCCGCGTGCCTGAACAAACGCCACCCGGCACCCTGGTCAGCGTTGTCCCCACTCGGGTAGTCGAAGGAATACTGGAAGCATGAGTATCGAGGACCAGCCCGGCCAGGACGCTGCGGTCGACGGCGCGGGCCAGGGACAAGGCGGGGCCGAGTGGTCGAACCGTCTTTTCGGCGGCTTCCGCAAGACGTCCGAACGGCTGGCTGGCAACTTGTCCGGCATCGTCGGCGGATCACGGCTTACCCCGGCGCAGCTTGACGATCTGGAAGACGCGCTGATCATGTCGGACCTTGGCCCGCGCGCCGCCGCCCGCATCCGCGCGCGCCTGGCCGACGAACGCTTCGATCGCGATGCGGATGAACGCGCGATCATGGAAGTCGTCGCCCGCGAGATCGCAGAAATTCTGCGCCCGGTCGCCAAGCCGCTGGACATCGTCGCCTTCCCGCGCCCGCAGGTGATCCTGGTGATCGGCGTCAATGGATCGGGCAAGACCACCACCATCGCCAAGCTGGCGCACCTGTTCCAGGAACAGGACTATTCCGTCATGCTGGCCGCAGGGGACACCTTCCGCGCCGCCGCGATCGGCCAATTGCGGGTCTGGGCCGATCGCCTGTCGATCCCGATCGTCACCGGGCCCGAAGGTGGAGACCCCGCATCGGTGGTGTTCGACGCCTTGAAAGCGGCCACCGACACCGGGATCGACGCGCTGATCGTGGACACCGCCGGACGCCTGCAGAACAAGCGCGAACTGATGGACGAACTGGCGAAAGTGCGCCGCGTGCTCGGCCGTCTCAACGCCGCCGCGCCGCATGACGTGGTGCTGGTGCTGGATGCCACCAACGGCCAGAACGCGCTCTCGCAGATCGACGTTTTCAAGCAGGTGGCCAACGTCACCGGCCTGATCATGACCAAGCTGGACGGCACCGCGCGCGGCGGCATCCTCGTCGCGGCGGCCGAGCAGTATGGACTGCCGATCCACGCCATCGGCGTTGGTGAAAAGATCGACGACTTGCGCCCTTTCAACCCCGACCTGCTCGCGCGGGTGATAGCGGGAATTGCCTGATGACCACCGTTGCCAAACCCAAACCGAAAAGCTCGTGGGTCAACCTGCTCGTCGATTTCGGGCCGCTGCTGATTTTCTTCCTTGCCTATCGCCATTTCGCGCCGGCGGATGAAAACAACATGGTCGGCACTGTCGCCGCCGTCATCAAGGGCACGGTCGCGTTCATGGTGGCGACAGTCATCGCTCTGGCCGTGTCGAAGTGGCGGCTCGGCCACGTCTCGCCGATGCTATGGCTGACGACGATCCTGATCCTGGGCTTCGGCTCGGTCACGGTGATCCTGCGCGATCCGTTCTACGTCCAGATCAAGCCCACCGCCGTCTACCTGCTGTTCTCTGTGGTGCTGTTCGTGGGTCTGTTCCGAGGCAAGCCGATGCTCAAGTACCTGCTGCAATCGGCGTTCGAAGGGCTGGACGAGGCAGGCTGGATGAAGCTGTCGCGCAACTGGGCCTGGTTCTTCCTGGTGCTGGCGGTTCTGAACACCGCTCTTGTCTACACCGTCAGCTTCGACACCTGGATGCAGGCCAAGCTGTGGGGCTTCACCGTGCTTTCGTTCCTGTTCACGTTTTCGCAGCTGCCCATGGTGCTGAGGCACGGCATGGGCGAAGATGCGACGGAGAAGCTGGCGGAAAACCCGCCGCACGACTGATGATGGCGCGGGACCGAAGCCCTCGCGCCAATCAAATCTCCAGCTGGCTGCCCAGTTCGACCACCCGGTTCGTCGGCAGTCGGAAGAATTCCATCGCGCTGGCGGCGTTGCGCATCATCCACGCGAACAGCTTTTCACGCCAGATCATCATGCCCGGCTTCTCCGACGGCACCAGGGTCTGGCGGGAGAGGAAGAAGCTGGTCTTCATCATCTCGAACGGACCCCCGCACATCGGCGCATGGGCCAGCGCGGCGGGGATGTCCGTCTCCTCCATAAAGCCGTAGCGCAGCTTCATGCGATAGAAGCCCTGCCCCAGTTCCTGCACGGAAAAACGGTCGTCAGGCTCGACATACGGCATGTCCTGCACTTCGACGGTCAGCACCACCACGCGTTCGTGCAGCACCTTGTTGTGCTTGATGTTGTGCAACAGCGCCGATGGCACGCCCATGTGGGTGGAGGCCATGAAGATCGCCGTGCCGGGCACGCGTGTAGCGCTGCCGTGCGCGCTCTTGGCAAAGACGTTCAGTGGCAGCGCCGCCTCGGTCATCCGGTCGCGCATCAGGCGGCGACCCTTGTTCCACGTCGTCAGCAAGGTGAAGGCGATGGCCCCGATCAGCAGCGGGAACCAGCCGCCGTCCGGCACCTTGGTCGCATTCGCGGCGAAATAGGCGCCGTCCACTACGAAGAACGTCACGATCACCGGGATCGCCAGCCACAGCTTCCAGCGCCACAGTACTATCAACAGCACCGCCATCAGGCAGGTATCGATCAGCATCGCCCCGGTCACCGCGATGCCATAGGCCGACGCCAGGTTGGACGAGTTCTGGAATACCAGCACCAGTACGATCACACCCGCCATCAGCGCCCAGTTCACGAAGGGGATGTAGATCTGCCCCACTTCATGCTCACTGGTGTGCCGGGTGGACAGACGCGGGATAAAGCCCAGCTGCATGGCCTGATGCGTGATCGAAAAGGCCCCGGAAATGACCGCCTGACTGGCGATGAACGCCGCGCAGCTCGCTAGGATCACCAGCGGCAGGCGCAGCGATTCAGGGGCAAGGTTGAAGAACGGGTTCTCCATCGCGACTGCCGCCTGCGCATCGTCCAGCCCCAGGATCATCGCCGCCTGCCCGAAATAGTTGATCAGCAGGCAGGGCATCACGAACCCGAACCACGACAGCCGCATCGGTCCGCGTCCGAAGTGCCCCATGTCCGAATAAAGCGCTTCCGCCCCCGTCACCGCCAGCACGACCGAGCCGAGCGCCAGGAAGGCCAGCACCTTGTCGGTGAGAAAGAACTGCACCGCGAACCACGGGTTCAGCGCCTTCAGCACCTCAGGCATCTGCACCAAGTGGTAGATACCCAGCACCGCCAGCACGATGAAATAGGTCACCATGACCGGGGCAAACAGCGCGCCGACTTTGGCCGTACCGCTTTTCTGGATGACGAACAGCCCCACCAATAGAACCAGCGCGATTGGCAGCACGAAAGGCGACAGGTCCGACTGAACCACCGTCAACCCTTCCACCGCCGAGAGCACGGAAACCGCTGGGGTGATCATCGAGTCGCCATAGAACAGCGACGTCGCAAAAACGCCAAGCAGCACGACGAGATAGCGGTAGCTGGATTTCTTGAATGCGCCGGATATCAAGGCAACGAGCGCCAGGCTGCCGCCCTGCCCCTTGTTGTCCGCGCGCATGAGAATCGAGACGTACTGGACCGAGACGACGAGTGTCATCGACCAGAAAATCAGGCTGACGACGCCAAGGACGTGCAACTCATCGATTGCCAGCGGATGCGGGCCAACGAAGGTTTCGCGAAAAGCGTAGATCGGGCTGGTGCCGATGTCGCCGAAAACGACGCCCACGGCACCCAGCGCCAGCTTGGTGATATTGCCTGATCCGTGTCCATGCCCGGATCCGTTAGCCTTCGCCACCGTCCCTGGTTCCAACGCCACCGGTCCGTCAGACGTACCCGCAGTTCCATCACTCATTCAAGCGTCCTGTCATGGACTCGCAGAAGCGCATTCGCCACTGCGGCAAGGTTTGCGCCGTTAGCAGCATGGACGAGGCCTAGCAACGATCCTTGCAACCAGATGAACAACCAGGCTCGGTGCTTCTCAATCCGGAACGAAAAAGGGGAGAAACCTCGTGGTTCCTCCCCTTTCTTTTGCCGATGCAGATAGAGGTCGATCAGAAGCCCATGATAAACGTAGCGCTGATCGCGCGCGGCGAACCGAAGTTCACGAACGCGTTTGTCGAATTCGAAAGCGTGTCCAGACCACCCGAGAACGAACCGACGTAGTATTTATCGAACAGGTTCGATACGTTCAGCTGGATCTCGCTCTTGTCCAGCCCCAGCTTTTCAAGCTTGTAGCTGACGTTGAGGTCAACGACGGTATAGCCCTTGAACTTGGCGCCCGGGAAGATGCGCGTCGGCACGCCGCCAACATTCACCGTCTGAATTTCGCCGTTGATGTCGTTCAGGAACCGCGAGCCGGTGTACTTGGCCTGCGCGCCAACCTGCAGGTCACCCACATCGACCTGTGCGCGACCACCCACCAGCCATTCGGGAGCAGCGCGTTCACGCTTGCCCGCCGTGCGGAGGTAGGAAACGCCGTTCTGGGTGTAGCAAAGGTTCGCGCGAGCGATGTCGCTGGTGGCGGCACAGCTACCGGTCACCACGTCGTCCTGGATTTCAGACTTGATCCACGATCCGAACACGTAGAGCGACAGTGGCGGGACCGGGCGGACCGAGACGCTGGCATCGATGCCGTACTTCTTCACCTTGCCGAGGTTGGTATCGGTGGCGTTGCCATCGATGTCATACGCCGTGACGAGGCGATTGTTGTAGCCCGAGTACCAGCCGACGAGGGCCGCCTGAACGACCGAGGACTGGTAGCGCAAGCTGAGGTCGAAGCTGTCCGACGTTTCCGGAGTACGGTACGATGAATCATCGCCGACCGGGAAGAAGAACGCATTATACAATGTGTCCGTGCTGGGAACCGAGAGGTTCTTTGCGTAGCTCGCGGCGATGCTGATTTCCGGGGTAAAGCGGAACGTAGCGCCGACGTTCGGCAGAACCTTGTCGTACTTCAGCTTGCGTGACTGTGGGCCAGCGGCACCGGTCGCGCGACCCGTGGCCGGGTTGAACGAGTACGGGTTGGCGGCGGCATATGCAGCTGCCTGATCGGCCGGCACGCAGTTCACGAATGCGCCCGACGCGCCGCCGGTGCTCGTGGTGAAGCAGTTCTGTGTCAGATCACGCGTGAAGAACGGCGCGGCGACGCCGAGCAGGACGGTCAGCTGATCGTCCATGAAGCTGCCGCGATATTCAGCAGCGACCTTGTGCAGCGTGGCGTAGGAGTCGCGGTCACGCTTCTGCAGCACGTTTCCGGCGGCATCCGTCAGCGGATCGTTCACCGGGAACACGTCGAACGGCTCGCCATTGGGCTTCAGCAAACCAGCCGCGCCGGTCTGGCGGTGGTGGGCGCGATCGAACGAGTACGACAGACGCACGCGGTTGGTGTCGTTCAGTTCGTAAGCCAGGTTGGCGATCGCCACGTAGCGGTTCGTCTTGGTCTGGCTGGGCTGCACGACGGTCACTCGGCCAATCAGCCCGTCGCCGTTCAGGTCGCGCCCGAAATAGAACTGTCCGCCGTAGTTACCGGTGAACTGCTGTCCGCCCGACGTGAAGAAGCTTTCGAACGCGTTTGACGTGCCGCCGCCGTTTGCCTTCACATACTGATATGCAGCGTCAACCGACAGGGTCAGTCGATCGGCCAACGTGAAGAGCGAAGCAAGGCGTACGTTGCCAGTGTTGGACGGGTTGTAACGACGCTCGAAATCGGTGCCGCATCCGTTAGGCGCGCTGTTCGTGGAGACCGTGCACGGATAACCGTTAGCAATGTCGTAGAAACGCTCTGACTTGTTGCCGGTGAATGCCGATGCGCGCAGCGCCGAACCACCGAAGTTGTTGCGGTTTTCGTTGTAGTGCGCGGCGAGCGAGATGAAGTCGTTGCCGCTGCCGATCGGCTGGTAAATCTTGGCGTTCAGCTGCTTCTTCTGCACCTTGCCATAATTGGCGAAGGTTGCGCCGTTGCGCGCGAACGAGCCCGTGAGGTAGGCTTTGGTACCGGCGGAAGTGAACTCGCCAGTCTCTACCTTGGCGAAGTAGCGCTGGAACGCGCGGTCTTCACCACCCGAACCCGAAGCGGCGATATCGCCGTAGGAGAAGCTGGTCATCAGGCCGAACTGATCGTCCGGCACCTTGGTGTTGATGTTGACGGTGCCGCCAACCGCCGCCGCCGTCGGGCTATCGACGTCGGTCGAACCCAGGTTGACGTTTACGGTCTCGATGATCTCGGCATCAACCTGCTGGTTGGAGTAGATCGCGTAGTTGCCCGAATCGTTGAGCGGAATGCCGTCAAACGTCTGGGCGATACGGCTGGAATCGAAGCCGCGGATGGTGAACGAGCCGCCCGACGAACCCCAGGGATCGTTATTGGTAAAGCTGACGCCCGGAACCAGGTTGATGATTTCGTTTACCGACTGGCCGGCGCGCTGCGCGTCGATAATCTCGCGGCCGATCTGGACCTTTGCCTTCGGCGAATCCGGAACCCTGATGCCGGCGACTTCGCCGACGCGGGCGCCGGTCACGATGATCGAATCGCCTTCGAATTCAGCCGAACCGGTGGACTGCGCGAACGCGGGGAGGGAAAGAGCGGCGGCGCTGACAGCAAGTGTGCTGGTTGCGATCTTGAGGAGGGAGAGCGAGTTCATGATATGCCCCTGAGCTTGTCAGACTGGAGTGTTCACAATGTGCGACGAAACGCGTGCGCCACATGTTGCTGCGGCTGCTAAGAGCAGGCGCATATGACAACTTTCTGACATTTGGGAATCATTTAGAAACACTCACGCGAAATTTTGTGACAGAAAAATCACGTTGGTAAAATTCACCATATAATTTCTAAATGTTTCAAATATTTACTAATTATGACGACTAATGATCTGAGGTAAAAATATCACGCCCTGTTGCCCCTCATGCTGCAACTGCGATGAGGCTCTGTGCAGCATGCGATGTTTTGCCCCTCACACGTGATGTTACGTCATCGCTTGATGACAGCCATGACCCGTGCAAAGCACCCAATTATGAGCGCTGGACACCATCATCACGGGCACGAGCATCATGGCCATCATGGTCACGGGCATGTCCACGCCACGCCCCCTGCGCCTGGTAGTTCGAACCGGGCATTCGCAATCGCGGTTTCGCTCAACCTCGTTTTCGTAGTCGCCGAAGTGGTGGCTGGCTTCCTCAGCGGATCGATGGCGCTGCTGGCCGACGCCGGCCATAACCTTAGCGACGTACTGTCACTGGTACTGGCATGGGCGGCGGCGATCCTTTCGGCCCGCCCGCCATCGGAGCGCTTTACCTATGGCTTGAAAAGCTCATCTATCCTCGCGGCGATCGCAAACGCGGCACTGCTGTGGATCGCGATTGGCGCGATTTTGGTCGAGACGATTCGCCGCATCGCCGAGCCGGAGCCGGTGGCCGGGACGATGATGATCATCGTGGCGGCATTGGGAATCGCGGTGAACGCCCTGTCCGCGCTGCTGTTTGCCAAAGGAGCGAAATCGGACCTCAACCTTCGTGCGGCGTTCGTTCACCTGATGGCCGACGCGCTGGTATCGGTCGGCGTAGTGATCGCGGGTATTGTCATTGCCATGACCGGGTGGGCGCTGGTGGACCCGATCACCTCACTGGTGATCACTGCCGTCATCGGGTGGTCGAGTTGGGGCCTGCTACGGGACGGGGTGCACATGGGGATGCTGGGCGTTCCGGCCGGTATCGACGGAGGCAAAGTAAGGGCATTTCTGGAACGACGGCCGGGCGTGACGCGCGTGCACGACCTTCACATCTGGCCGATGAGCACGACGGAGACTGCCCTCACCGCCCATCTGGTGATGCCGGGTGGGCAGCCGGGCGATGATTTCCTGCACGATCTTGCCCATGATCTGGAACATGAGTTCGGCATCGGCCATCCCACCATCCAGGTGGAAACCGAAGAACATGGGCCGTGCCGCCTGGTGAGCGAGGCTGTGGTCTAACGCTTGTCAGCTTTTGCGCTGAGCGAGCTTGGCATCGATCGCGCCCCACAGCCGGGCAAATGACTGCGACGCGGGGCTTTGCGGGGCCAACACGCCGACCGGTTGGCGCTGCACGGCGCATTGTTCGACCACGCTGGCATAAGGGATCGACGGCCAGCTAGGGTTGGTTTCCTGCGCCTGCTTGTGCAGGCCCCGCCGCATGTCGAGCATCGACAGAACCGGCAGGATCGGCGGGTGGCGCTTGGTGTTGCCCGCAATTTCCTGGACGACGAGGTCGAACGCCCGCGCCGAGAGCGGTGACGGCGGCAGCGGCACGATCACGAGATCGGCCGCTCGCACGATCTGTGCAGACAGTTCGTTCATCACCGGCGGGCAATCGAGGATGATGCGCGCGTAGTCGCCCGCCAGTTCCTCGGTCAGCTTCGCCAATCTCTTACGCTTCCCGATGCGGGATAACTGCGCATCGAGGCTGCGGATGGATTCGTCGGCGGGCAGGATGTCCAGGCCATCGAAGGCGGTCCGCTGGATGAGCCGGGATGCCGGGCGATCGCGTGCAAAGACCTCTTCCGCGAGGCGGGAGCCGGTTGGTTCGACGCCATACAGGAAGCCGGAACCGCCCGCCGCGTCGAGATCCCACAGGAGCGTGCGCCGCGATCCGGTTGCCGAGCACCACGCGAGATTAGCTGCGAAGGTCGTTTTGCCCACCCCGCCTTTCACGCTGTACACCGCGATGGTCGCACCGCGTTCAGGCAAGGCGGAAGCGTCTTTCACAGACGCATCAAGGGGACCAGCCCTTTTGGGCGGTCCCCCGGAAAATCCGATGATGCGAGGCAGTTTCGATTTCGCGGACACTGCACCGATCGTTGCCTGTCAAACATCGACAGTCAACGAAAACACATCAACCGTCGTAATCGCCGCCGAGCGACGTATTGCGGGTCGGAGCCGATGCCGTGATACGCAGAGCCTCTGCCGACTGGCTGAGAGAGCCGACATCGTCCATTTCGTCATCATCGTCAGGCAGGACGCGCTGCATCGATGTGACGAGCGTTTCCTTGAGGATCGACGGCGTGACGGTCTGCTCGGCGATTTCGCGCAGGGCGACGACCGGGTTCTTGTCGCGATCGCGATCGATAGTGAGTTCCGCGCCGCCCGAAATCTCACGCGCACGCTGAGCGGCGAGCAGGACGAGATCGAAGCGGTTGGGGATCTTGTCGACGCAGTCTTCGACAGTTACGCGCGCCATGGGCACTCCCGGAAAGAATCTGAAAGGTTCGGAAAGGCCGGCAGATAGTCCCCGACATCGGCAAAGTCAAGGATATCGGGGCAGGCGATCGCTAAGGAGCCCCTACCCTTCCGCGAACCCCCACGCCAGTCGGGCCAGTTCCGGAAATGCTTCGGCCCGGTCCCTGGCCTGTGCGTTGGACGCCGTGCCCCGTATCACTCGGCCTTTGATGCCGTGAAAGATCGCAGCGAGGCGGAAGAAGTTGAACGCCATGTAATAACGATAGTCGGCCAGCC
Organism: Novosphingobium sp. BL-S-24; assembly: GCF_055521575.1. NCBI lineage: Bacteria > Pseudomonadati > Pseudomonadota > Alphaproteobacteria > Sphingomonadales > Sphingomonadaceae > Novosphingobium > Novosphingobium sp. BL-S-24. The sequence continues at coordinate 2,691,970 of NZ_CM145488.1, read as the reverse complement.
CTTCCCGGCCCGTTCGGCGGCAATAGGCGGCGACATAGTCCTCCTCGCTCGGGATGCCCAGCGCGGCTATGTCCACGCCGCCGAGTCCGGCGACGATATGCGGCGGCATGTGATACATCATGGCGTGGTAGGCGAAGTCTGCCAGGGGATGGCCCAGCGTCGACAGTTCCCAATCCAGCACCGCCAGCACGCGCGGCTCGGTGGGATGGAAGATCATGTTGTCGATGCGGAAATCGCCGTGGATCACGCTGGAGGCGCCATCGTCCGCCGGCATGTTCGCTTCGAGCCAGGCGATCACCGCATCCATGTCGTCGTTACGGCCGGCGGCCTCGTCTTCGACATACTGTTTAGACCATCGACCTACCTGACGTGCGAAGTAATTGCCGGGCTTGCCATAGTCACCCAGGCCAATGGCGTCCGGGTCGTAGGAATGAAGCTGCGCAATCGTCGCGTTCATGGCATCGAAGATCGCGGCGCATTCTTCGTTTGAAACGCCGGGAACACTCGCGTCCCAGAAGATGCGGCCTTCCACCATCTCCATGACGTAGAACCAGGTGCCGAGCACGGCGTCGTCGGTGCACAAGCCATAGACTCGCGCCGCAGGAAAACCCGCGCCGTGCAAGGCGGATAGGACCTTCGCCTCGCGCTCGACGGCGTGTGCACCTTTCAGCAACTGACCGGGAGGCTTGCGCCGCAGTACGTAGGACCGCCCCGGCGTCACCAGCTTGTATGTCGGGTTTGACTGACCGCCCTTGAATTGCTCGACGCTTAGCGGACCGGCAAAATCCTCGACATTGGACTCCATCCACGCCGTCAGCGCCGCCTCGTCGAAAGCGTAGCCTTCGCGAACGGCGGTGGTGCCGGAGTTGGCCTCAGACAGATCGGGCGCGACGTCGCTCATTGCGCCGCAGCCTCCTGCGCCTTGCGCCAGTCACGGCGGATCTTCTTCGCAAGGCTCCATTTGTGGACCTCGGTAGGGCCGTCGTAGATGCGGAACGCCCGTATCTCGCGGAACACCTGCTCCACGATGGTGCGCTCGGTCACGCCGATGCCGCCCAGCACCTGCACGCAGTTGTCGGCGATCTTCATCAGCGCTTCGGACACCGAAACCTTGGCCATCGAGCTCTCGATGGTGCCGAGCGACCCCGAATCGAGAACGCTGGCGCACCAGTCGATCATCAGTTCGCACTGCTTGATGAGAATCTGGTTCTCCGCGAGCATGAAGCCCACGCCTTCGTGCTCGATCAGCTGCTTGCCGAAGGCCATGCGGCGGCAGGCGTAATCGCTGGCGATCTCGTGCGCGCGCATGCACGCTCCCAGCCACCGCATGCAGTGAGACAGGCGGGCCGGGCTGAGGCGGATCTGCGCGTATTTGAAGCCCTCGCCCGGATTGCCGAGCATCTGTTCCGCCGGCACCCGCAAGTTATCGATCGTCAGCGTGGCGTGGCCGCCCGGCATGGACGTGTCGATGGTATTGGGCACCTCGTCTATGCGAATGCCGTCATCCGGCAGTTCGACCAGGAACATGCAGGCGCCGCCCTTGGTGTCTTCCTCTTCCGACGCGGCCATGACGATGCCCACCATCGCACCCTGAGCGCCGGTGATGAAAGTCTTGCGCCCATTGACCACCCAATGGTTGCCGTCCTTGCGGCAGGTGGTCTTCATCATCGACGGGTCGGAACCGGCGCCGCCCCAGTCGGCCGGTTCGGTCATGAAGAAAGCCGAACGGCCCTTTCCTTCGACCAGCGGCTTGAGAAACCGATCCTTCAGTTCCGGCGAACCGACATGGCCGATGAGGTACATGTTACCCTCATCCGGTGCGTTGGTGTTGCAGGCCAGCGGACCAAGCGGGGACAGCCCTGATCTGATCAGGACAACCGCCGTCTCGCGCTGCGTCAGATGCGATCCGTCCTGATTGATGTGCGGGGTGAGCACACCCTCCTCACGCGCCAGCATGCGCATTTCCATCACCAGTTCGTCTGTCGGCGCACCGTGATGATCGCGGCGCGGATCCTTCTCGTAAGGGATGATCTTTTCGCGCACGAATGCCTCGACCTTGTCGGCCAGGTACTGCGCGTGCTGGGAAATGTCGGTCATTATTGAAGCACCCGGATCGGATCGGAACCATCCCAGTCGCGGGCGGCATCCTTCATCATCTGGAACAGACCTTCGGTGCCGGTAAGCGGCTGAAGGTATTCGATTACATGGCCGGGGCCCTGGCCGGGATCGACGTAGATCACTTCGCCATCGGCGCCCACTTTGCCTTCGACGATCACTTCCGCCCCTGCTTCCGCGCAGGCGGCCCGCGCTTCGGCGATGGATTCGACGAAGATGCAGACATGATGCAGCCGGTCGCGCACGGCATATTCGCCTGAATAGAGCGAGGGGGCATCGCTGTCGGTCTTGATCAGCTCGATCTGGATATCGCCCCAGTAGCCTATCGCCATGGAGAACGTGGCGTCGGTAGGCTGGCCCTTGTACTTCATGTCATCAAGCCGCACGTCGTTGAGCACGAAGAACGGGCCGACGCCGACCGTCTCGATCCAGTACTTCATCGTGGCATCGAAATCGGTCGGGAAATAAGCGAGCTGGATCACATCGCCCAGCCGCTTGAGCGGTCCGGGCTTGATGGGAGTGGTTGCCGCTCCGGTCATTGCATTTCCTTTCAGGCGAAGATGCCCTCTGGCTGTTCGATCAGGCCCTTCAACGTCTGCAGGAACTGCGCCCCCGCCGCCCCGTCGATCGCCCGGTGATCGACCGACAACGTGACCGAGATGCGCGTTTCGAAGGCGATGTCGCCGGACGGTGTCTCTATCGGCTGGCGCAGCGCTGCACCTACGGCAAGGATCGCGCCCTGCGGTGGATTGATGATGGCATCGAAGTTCTCGATCCCGAACATCCCGAGGTTGGAGACGGAGAAAGTGCCCCCCTCCATGTCGTCCATGCTGAGCTTGCCGGCCTGCGCCTTGTCGATAAGGCGGCGGGTTTCCGCTGCGATCTGGTCTATGCGCATGAGATTGGCCTGGCGAACGACCGGAGTGACGAGGCCCTTGGGGCTGGCCACGGCGATCGACACGTCGGCGTGCGGAAAGCGATGGATTTCCTGCCCATGGACCTGGACGTTGACATCGGGATGACGGGCAAGCGCCATGGCGCAGGCCTTGACGATCCAGTCGTTGACCGATGCCTTGCACCCCAACACGACGTTGGCGGTCTTGCGCATCTCCATCAGCGCATCGGCGCTGGCGGACATCCGCAGGTAGAAGTGCGGCAACTCCTGCTTGGCCTTGGTCAGCCGCTGCGCCACCACTTTGCGAACGCGATCGAAAGGCACGACTTCGGGGCGGTTTTCACCAGCCACGAATTCCGGCGTACCGATCGCACCGGCCGACGCCTTGGGCGCGGGGACGAGGGCGAGCACGTCCGCTTTCGAAATGCGGCCACGAGGGCCGGTTCCGGTAAGACCCAACAGGGAAAGCCCGTGCAATGCCGCGATCCGGCGGGCCAGGGGAGAGGCCAGGACCTTGATGTCGTCGGCAGGTACATCCAATGTACCTTTAGGTGCCATTTGCGCCGGACCACGCAGTGCCTTCACCACGTCCTGATGCGTGATGCGACCGCCACGTCCGGACCCTTCGATCCCGGCGATATCCACGCCTTCATCTTCTGCCAGACGCAGAGCTTCGGGGCTGATCGGACGGTTCGTGTCGATCTTGACGCGGTGCTTTTCAGGCTCGGGATCAATAGCGGCGGCGGGTTTCGGTTCGGGCTCCTTGGACTTTTCCGCACCCTTGGCGATACCGCCCTCGGCCGGCTTGAAGTTGGAGACGAATGCATCGATCTCCTCGTCCGAGTGCCTCCCTTCATCGAAGACCGCCAGCAAGGCGCCCACAGGTTCTGCGTCGGTACCGCCGCCAACCACAATGCGGCGAACGGTGGCGTCGTACTCGGCTTCGACCTCGTTAGTGATCTTGGCGGTTTCGATCAGGCACAGCGTCTGGCCCCGCTTGAAGGTGTCACCTTCCTTCACCATCCAGTCGGCGATCGTGCCCTCGGTCATTTCGATGCCCCATTTCGGCATCGTGAATGCGCGTATGCGGCTCATGTCTGCGCCCCCTTCAACGGTAGTCGAGCGTCTTGCGCACGGCCGCCGCGATCTTCGCAGGGCTGGGCAGATAGGCGCTTTCGAGTTCGCGGGCGAACGGAACGGGCGTATGCGGCGGGGTCACCATCTCCACCGGGGCCTTGAGGCTGGCGAAGGCCTTCTGGGCGATCAGCGAGGAAATGTCGGTCGCGAGCGAGCAGCGCGGAGGCGCTTCGTCGACGATGACCGCGCGGCCGGTAACCTCGACGGAATCGAGGATCGCTTCCTCATCCAGCGGAGACGTGGTGCGAATGTCGATAACGTCGCAGCCGATGCCGTCCTGCGCCAGATCGTCTGCTGCCGTCTCGGCATACCGCACCATCATGCCGCTGGCGATGATCGTCGCATCCTGACCTGCACGGGCGAGCCGGGCGTGGCCGAAGGGGATGCAGAAATCCGGGTCGTCGTTCACTTCCCCACTCATCGCGTAGAGGAACTTGTGCTCCAGGAAGACCACCGGGTCATCGTCACGGATCGCCTGACGCAGCAGGCCGCAGGCGTCTTCCGGCGTTGCCGGCATGACAACCTTGATGCCGGGCATGTTGGTCACGAACTGGCTAATCATCTGGCTGTGCTGCGCGGCGGCGTTGTAGCCTGCACCAACCGGCATGCGGATCACCGCCGGGCAGATCGACTTGCCACCGAACATGTAGCGGAACTTGGCGATCTGGTTCCAGAGCTGGTCCATGCAGACACCGATAAAGTCAGCGAACATGATCTCCGCGACCGGGCGCTTGCCGGCGAGAGCGAGACCGCCCGCTGCGCCCATGATCGCGCTTTCGCTGATAGGGGTGTCGATGACGCGGTCCGGTCCGAACGCCTCGTATAGACCCGTCGATGTAGACCAGATGCCCCCGATCGCTTCTGGTCCGCCGGCCGTACCCATACCGCCGACGACGTCTTCGCCCAGTACGACGACGCGTTCGTCACGCTGCATTTCCTGGAAGATCGTGTTGCGGATGGCATCGCGATACAACATTTTTGCCATGGTTCTCGCTCCTGCCGTCAGTAGCTGATGTAGACGTTGTCGAGGACATTCTCGGGCTGCGGACGAGCCGCCGCGCGAGAGGCGGTGACCGCATCCTCGATTGCCTTGAGAGCGTCCGTGTCGATCGTGTCGAGGTCCCCGTGATCGAGCAGCGCGGCCCCCGTCACGCTCTTGCGGAAAATCTTGAGGCAATCGCGCTCGGCACGCAGCCGATCGAGTTCGCCATCGCCGCGATACCGCTGCGGATCGCCTTCGAAGTGGCCGAAGAAACGCTCGGTGTCGAATTCCACCGCAGCCGGACCGTTGCCGGGGACGCGGACATACTCCAGCACTTCGCGGAACGCGTCGTAGACGGCGAAGAAGTCGGTCCCGTCTGCGCGCCATACTTTCATGCCGAACGCTTCGGCGCGGCTGGCGATGTCGCGCACGGTGCCGACCGCGTAGTCCACACCCGTATGTTCGGAGTAGTGATTGTTTTCAAAGACGAAGATTGCGGGTGCCTTGGTGACCACGGCGAGGTTCATCGCCTCAAACGTGGTGCCTTGGTTGCAGGCGCCGTCGCCCGAAAACGCGATCGCGACGGCGAGCTTGCCGTTCTCGTCCGGTCCGTCGATCTTGTTGGAAATGGCCGCGCCGACCGCAATCGGTGCTCCGGCGCCGACGATGCCGTTCGCCCCGAGCATGCCCTTGTCGATATCGGCGATGTGCATGGATCCGCCCTTGCCGTTGCAAAGGCCTTCCTGGCTACCCCAGATCTCCTTCATCATGCCCTCCACGTCGCAGCCCTTGGCAAGGCAATGGCCGTGGCCGCGGTGGGTAGAAACGATCTTGTCCCGTTCGGTCAGATGCTCGCAGACGCCGACTGCGACGGCTTCCTGGCCGCAGTAAAGGTGCGTGAAGCCCGCGATTTCGCCGGTCTGGATCTCTTCATGGAGCCGTTCCTCGAATTCGCGGATCAGCTTCATCTGCCGATAGGCGCGGGTCAGCGCCTCGCGGTTCAGCTGCATGTCGGGTTCCTCTCGTTATTATCGTGAAGGGCCATTACAGGCCCAGCACGGACTTGGCGATGATCGTGCTCTGGACTTCGTTGGTGCCACCAAAGATGGTCCAGGCGCGACTGTTGAGATAGCGGGCAGACGCGACTTGCGCCTCCTTGGAATGAATGCCTTGTGGGGCATTGTCACCATAAAGCGGACGCGCCGTTTCAAGCTGCAGACCGGCAGGCCCGTAAAGGTCTACCGCCAGAAGGTCGATATCCTGCCGCAGATTGGACGCCAGCAGCTTGGTCAGCGAGGTTTGCGGGCCGGCGGGGCGACCCTTCGCGATTTCGGAGATGATTTTCAGTTCGATCATTTCCAGCGCGTTGACGGACAAACGCGTCTTGGCCAGACGACGGCGGAAGTCGGTTTGATCGAACAACCGCCCCCCCCGGCCATCGCCTTCCTCTTTCGATGCGCTCTCGATCTGGTCGAGATCATAGCCGAGCTTGGGCGCGTGACACGATCCGCCGCGTTCGTTTTCCAGCAGGAACTTGGCAATCGTCCAGCCCTGTCCTTCCTCGCCAACGAGATTGTCGGCCGGGACCATCACGTCCTCAAGAAACACCTGGTTTACTTCGTGATCGCCCGCGTTCGTGAGGATCGGGCGGACCGAAACGCCGGGACTGGCCAGATCGATCAGCAGGAAGGAGATGCCCGCCTGCTTTTTCACTTCGGTGTTTGTGCGCACCAGCGTGAACATGCGGTTGGCATGATGAGCGTGCGTGGTCCAGATCTTCGAACCCGTGACCCGGTAGTGATCGCCCTCGCGAACGGCGCGGGTCTTCAGGCTGGCAAGGTCGGAGCCCGAACCCGGTTCTGAAAAGCCCTGACACCAGTAATCCTCACCCGAGAGGATGCGCGGCAGGACTTCCGCCTTCTGCGCTTCGGTCCCGAAATTATAGATCACCGGCGCCAGCAGCTTCAGGCCCAGCACCGTCAGGTTGGGCGCCCCGGCGGCGGCGCATTCCTTTTCGAAAAGATATCGTTGCAGCGGGGTCCAGCCGGTTCCGCCATGTTCGGCAGGCCATTGATAGCCAAGCCAGCCCTTCTTGTGCAGAACCGCGTTCCAAACTTGCCCGATGTCCGGTTCCACGAAGACCGAAGGAGTTGCGGCCGCGCCCGCTTTCACGTCCGAAGGCAGATTATCGCGGAGGAACGCGCGCACATCTTCGCGAAATGCGGCGTCTGCGGGGGAAAGTTCGATATCCATCAGCGTTCCAGAATGGTGACGGCGGAGACGCCCGGGGCGCCATAGACGTGGCTGTAAGCAGTCTTGGGATTGCCAGGCACCTGGCGGCCACCGCCATCTCCGCGCAATTGCACGACGTTTTCGTAGACCTGCCGCAGGCCCGACGCTCCGATCGGCTCCCCGCACGCAAGGCAGCCTCCATCGGTGTTGACCGGCAGCGCACCGCCGATTTCGGTATGGCCTTCGGCCAACCACTTCTCCTGATCGCCATCCGCACAGAAGCCATTTTCGGCCATGTGCATGATTTCGGCCCCGGCTTCGGTATCCTGAAGCTGCGCGACGTCGATGTCTCCCGGCCCGATCCCGGCCAGACGATAGGCGTCGGCAGAGGCGATGCGCGAAGCGGTACCGCGTGGCTTGGTATCGTCCTCCACCACATCGACGGAGGGCGCGAACACTTCGAAGCTGTGCGGCGGCCGGGTACGCATCGTCGCAGCCTTCAGGCGGATCAGCGGCTTGCCCAGTTCGCGCGCCTTTTTCTCGCTCGCCAGGATCAGTGCGACACCGCCCTCCGCAGGAGAGCAGAACATGTATTTCGTATAAGGATCACTGACCAGCGGTGCCTGCAGGATATCCTCCATCGACACCGGCTGGCGGCGCCAGGCATGCGGGGCGTGCACGGCGTTTCGAAACGCCTTCTCCGCGACTCTCGCAAGGCTCTCCTGCGAGATGCCGAACATGCTCATGTACCGCATGATCTTCGCAGCGAAGAACTGGGTGGTGACCATCTGGCCGACCTCGCCATACCAGTCGGGCAGGTTGTATTCCGCGGGAAGGGCGTTGAAAGCGCCGCGCGGATGCTTGTCGAAACCGACAGCCAGGCCGATGTCGAACTCGCCGGACTTGATCGCCATCTGCGCGGAAAACAGCGCAGAGCCACCCGCCGCGCAGCCATTGCGCACGTTGATGAACTGCATGCCCGTCAGGCCCAGACGATCGACCATCGTATCGGGATTGCCCGCAGCGTCGGAACTTCCGTAAGCAAACTGAAGGTCGGGCCATTCAATACCGACGTCCGCCAAGGCCTGCCGAACGGCGAACACACCCTGATCGACGCCGGACAGGCCATCGGTGCGGCCGAACGGATGGATACCCACGCCGATAATGCACACGTCGCTCACAAGGCTTCTCCTGCTGGCACGAAGGCGGGGATCAGCACGCTGTCGGCATCGTCGGGGTTCAACGGCGCGGGAGAGAACCTGACCGGCATGCCGATCTTCACGTCTTCGAATGCGACGTCGTTCAAGCGGGCCTCGACGATCACTTCGCCGGGAAGCTCGACGTAGGCGACCACCCACGGCCGGAACGCATCAGGTCCGGCATAGGGAGGCGTCTTGGGTCGATAGCGCTGGACGGTCCAGGACCACAACTTGCCCTCTGACGATAGCGGCACGGGTTCATGGGTGGGTGCATCGGGGCATGGAAAGACGATCCGGCCACTCTGCCGGTCCTTGCCACCGATCAGGCGCGGCTGCGCTTCATCGGTGAACAGGCCTTTCGCGATCGCTTTCATTGCACTCCCATCCCACCGTTCGACCCGTTCCGGCTTTTCACTTCCGGTCATGTCCCCGTTTAAGCCTGCCCGCCCCGGCATTGTGACTCATCAAAACGCTAGGGTAGTCATTGCGCTAGTTCGTGCCACGTCTCTGCGCCGGGAGAGATCAAGCATGTCGAAAGCGTGGGATTACATTATCGTCGGGGCAGGGTCCGCTGGCTGCGTCATGGCCGAGCGGCTCAGCGCGGACGGCAAATCGCAAGTCCTCGTGCTGGAAGCGGGCGGAGAGAACGACAGTTTCTGGGTCACCCTGCCCAAGGGCGTCGCCAAGCTCGTCAAGAAGCCCGAGCATATGTGGGCCTATAACGTCGCGCAGCCTCGCGATCCGGGCAGCAACAGCCCGGGCGGCGAGGTATGGATTCGCGGCAAGGGCCTCGGCGGGTCATCCTCGATCAACGGCATGATCTGGAGCCGGGGCGAGCCCGCCGACTACGACGCATGGGAAGCCGATGCCGGAGCCACCGGCTGGAACGGCGCCAGCATGACACAGGCGTTTCTCGAATTGGAAGACCACAAGGCCGGGCCCGGCCCCATGCGCGGATCGGGCGGTCTCGTGCGCGTGGATCCGGCTTGCTTCAAATACCCCCTTGCAGAGCGCATGATCGAGGCGGGCGAGACGGTGGGCCTGAAGCGCGTGGACGATCTGAACGGCACGGCGGGTCCGCGCGTTGGCTATTACAGCCACAACATCCGCAAGGGTAAGCGCGATTCGGCGGCACGCACGTACCTAGCGAAAGCCCGAAAGCGGCCAAACGTCACGGTGATAACCGGCGTGATGGCCGAACGCATCGTTTTCGACGGCACTCGCGCGACAGGCCTGGACGTTACCGTGAACGGTCGCCCGCAGCGGCTGGACTGCTCCGGCGAAATCGTGGTGAGCGCAGGCGCGATGGAAAGCCCGCTGCTGCTCCAGCGATCCGGCATTGGTCATCGTGACCGGCTGGCGGCGGCGGGCATCCCGCTGGTCGCGCACTCACCCGACGTGGGCGAGAAGATGATCGAGCACCTGTCGCTCTCGATGCCGTTCCGGCTCGATCAAGGCAAAGGCACCAACAAAAGCTTTTTCGGACTTGGCGCGGCGCTCGCCATGCTGCGCTATCTCATCAAGGGTGACGGCGTGCTGGCGACCGGGCCGTTCGAAGTCGGCGCGTTCTGCAACGTTGCCCACCCGGATGGTCGCACCGATACGCAGTTCTACCTTGGCGGCTACACGTTCAAGGTCGGGGACGACAAGGACCCGGTCCCGCTCGACAGGATCGATCCCCTGCCCGGCGTCACCATCTACGGTCAGCTCCTCCGCCTAACCAGCGAGAGCAGCGTGCGCGCCACCGGCCCTGCCAGCGCGGACCCTGCCGATATTCACCACAATTTCCTCAGCACCGACCACGACCGGCGATCCGCCATCGCGCTGGTGCGGCGGATGCGGGAGTATGTCCGCGCTGCCCCGCTGGACCGGATGGTCGGCAAGGAACTGGTCCCCGGCGACGACGTGCGGAGCGACGAGGAAATACTCGCAATGTTCCGCCGTCTATCAAGTTGCGGACTTCACGCGATCCGGTCCTGCCGCATGGGCGGGGACGCGGATGCGGTGGTTGATCCCCGCTTACGTGTGAACGGGGTTCAAGGTGTCCGTGTCGCGGATTGCTCTGTCATGCCAGGGCATGTCACCGGCAACACCAATGCTCCGGCGATGGCGCTTGGCCTGCGAGGTGCCAAACTGATGATCGAGGACCGGGCTCAGCTTTCGGCGAAAGTGTAGGGCTGCGCGGCACGGCGATAGTCATCGGACAGCACCTCCCGGCCGATCGGGGGCACCGATCGCGCCGTGCACTCGGCACGCTGACACAGGCGGCACGTCACTCCGATCGGGGTGACCGGAGCATTGGCGGGCAGCGTATCTGCGGCGTAAACCAGACGACTCGCCTGTCCCGCTTCGCAGCCAAGCGCTACGGCCCGGATGACCCGTGATCCACGCGCCTGCCCGGCGTGACCAGCACCGCCGCCGATCACCGTTCGTGCAATGGAAAAGAAGCGCTCTCCGCTTGGCAGTTCAAGCCACTGCGTTGCGATTTCGCCGGGGCGCCGAAATACCTGATGGACATTCCACAAGGGGCATCCTCCCCCATGCGCGGCGAAGGGAAAGCCCGCGCCGTCCAGCCGCTTGGAAACGTTGCCCGCTTCGTCGACCCGAATGAAGAAAAAGCCCACGCGCTCATCACCTGGGCGCTGCAGGGTGGTTAGGCGGTGCGCGACCTGTTCGAAGCTGACGCCGAACAGCGCGCACAGAGCATCGATGTCGTATCCCCGCTGTTCAGCCGCGCGGGCAAACTTGCCGTAGGGCATCACGATAGCCGCCGCCGCGTATCCCGCAAGCGCCCGAAGCAGCAAGGTCGCGGTCGTACGGCTGGAGAAACTTTCGGCCCTGATCGCCTGCTTTATCTCGCTGCGCAAAGCGGAATGGGCGATGTGCGTCGCGATCTGGAAAGCGCGGCTGGCCGCGTCGAGAGTATCGGCAATCAGCAACTGCTGATTATGGCGATCAAAACGACGCAACGATTCCATCATCACATCGGGAGGAAGGAAGCGGACGCGCACACCCTGCTGCGCAAGCCACGCACTCGCGCCGCCACCCTTGTCGATCTCGGCCGCCAATTCCTCGGCTTTGCTATCGATCGTATGGAAGTAGTTGCGAGAGGTCGCCAGAAACCGCTGTGCCTCGCGAACGGGTTCGTTTTCGTCCGCGCCGGGGCCCGCCGCCCGTTGCTCGGCCAGCGCCTGTGCCTCCGTCACATAGGCCTGATGGAGCCGCAGCAGGGCTTCGGACACGCCGGGAAAACTGGTGGCAAGGTCGGCCACTTCCAGCGGAGGCAAATCTATGTCCGCGAAGATGGGATCGCGCAGCACGTCCGCCAGCCGCCGGGCGTATTCCTGACTGTCATCCCCCGCCAGATCGGCCACGTCCAGCCGATAGGTCCGGGCGAGCCGCACCAGCATGTCGGCTGTCACCGGACGCTGGTTACGCTCGAGCAGAGCGATGTAGCTGGGCGAAATCTCCAGATCGTCAGCCATCGCCAGCTGGGTAAGCCCCAATTCGCGCCGCAGCCGTCGCAGGCGCGGGCCCATGTAGAGAGGTCTGTTATCAGCCATGATCGCCACCATTGTAAGGACCGCACAACTTTACAAGGAAAATATGTAAAGTTTTACAAACGCACGTCGCAGGCGATTTCCGGGCCGATCAAATGAGCATACCTCGATCGCAACAGACGCATCGTCTCTGCACAGAGGACACTGAACGTGACGTACCAGACCAAGATCACTGAAGCCGGCAACACCATCAGCACCGAAACCCGCTGGCATGGGATCGAAGCGGAATCGGTCGCCCGTATGCGCCTGCAAAACCGCTTCCAGACCGGCCTCGACGTTGCACGCTACACGGCAAACATCATGCGTCAGGACATGGCCGCCTACGATCAGGACCCGGCCAACTACACACAGTCGCTCGGCTGCTGGCACGGTTTCATCGGCCAGCAGAAGATGATCTCGATCAAGAAGCACTTCGGCACCACCAAGGGCCGTTATCTTTACCTGTCAGGCTGGATGGTCGCCGCGCTTCGCAGTGAGTTCGGCCCCCTCCCCGATCAGTCGATGCATGAGAAGACGTCGGTCCCTGCCTTGATCGAGGAACTGTACACCTTCCTTCGCCAGGCCGATGCCCGCGAACTCGGCATGATGTTCCGCGATCTCGACAAGGCTCGCGACGCTGGTGACGAGATGGAAGCGAAGCGCCTTGAGCACGCGATCGATACGTATGAAACGCATGTCGTTCCGATCGTCGCCGACATCGACGCCGGATTCGGCAACGCGGAAGCCACCTATCTCCTCGCCAAGAAGTTCATCGAAGCAGGCGCCTGCTGCATCCAGATCGAAAACCAGGTGTCCGACGAAAAGCAGTGCGGCCATCAGGACGGCAAGGTTACGGTCCCGCATGAGGACTTCATCGCCAAGATCCGCGCCGTTCGCTACGCCTTCATGGAACTGGGCGTTGACGAAGGCCTGATCGTCGCCCGCACGGACTCGCTGGGGGCGGGCCTCACCAAGCAGATCGCCTTCACTCGCGAGCCTGGTGACATCGCCGACCAGTACAATGCATTCCTCGACTGTGATGAAATTGACGGCGCGAACCTTGGCCATGGAGACGTGCTTATCAGCCGCGATGGCAAGCTGCTGAAGCCAAAGCGCCTGCCCAGCAACCTGTACCAGTTCCGCCCGGGCACCGGGGAGGACCGCTGCGTTCTGGACTGCATCCATGCACTGGAAAATGGCGCGGACCTGCTCTGGATCGAAACCGAAAAGCCCCACATCGGTCAGATCGGCGGAATGGTCAGCCGCATCCGCGAAGTGATCCCCAATGCCAAGCTGGTCTACAACAACTCGCCCAGCTTCAACTGGACGCTCAACTTCCGCCAGCAGGTGTACGATGCATGGGAAGCCGCTGGCAAGGACGTCTCCGCGTTCGACCGTGCCCGTCTAATGAGTGTGGACTACGATGGCACCGAACTTGGCGACGAAGCCGACGAGCGCATCCGCACGTTCCAGCGAGACGCGGCGCGCGAGGCAGGTATCTTCCATCACCTGATCACGTTGCCCACGTATCACACGGCTGCCTTGTCAACCGACAATCTGGCCAAGGAATACTTCGGCGAGGCGGGTATGCTCGGCTACGTCAAAGGCGTGCAACGTCAGGAAATCCGCCAGGGAATCGCGTGCGTCCGTCACCAGAACATGGCCGGATCCGACATCGGCGACGATCACAAGGAATACTTCGCCGGTGAAGCCGCCCTCAAGGCAGGCGGCGCGCACAATACCATGAACCAGTTCGCAGCCTGAGTACCCGCAAGCAAGGAAAGGAATGAGCATGACGACCATGACCGCCGAACCGACCCGCGCCCGCGCGGTGCTCTCCAACGAGGATTTCAAGCTGCTGCAGGAAGCGGTGCTGTTCTACCTGAAGGCACACGAAGACGATCCCATATCGTCCAAGTATTCCAATCTCTATCACCGTCTCGGCAGCGCAGTTCGCCGCTAGGACAGAGTTTTTCCTGGGGAGGAAAAGCTTGGCCCGTCACCTTTCTCGGTGGCGGGCCATTTGCTTTTGCAGACTGCAGTATCGAATACTGCCGGAGCGGTCCTTGTTGCCGTAAATTGCTTTAAGTCGCCTTAAGCATTGCCCGTATAACTCCAATTGCATGAGTGGAACGGCAACAGTCCAGGTTCAGGAGGTGATCGCCTCGATGCACAACAGCGATCGCCCGGAGATGATAATCCTGGCGACGATCGCCAGTGCCTTCGCCAATGCCATCGCCTTGTCCATCGTAGCCCAGTCGAAGCGTATTCAGGGGGCGCAACGCCGTGATTCTGCGTTGCTTGCCGGGCTGATCCTCGGGTTCGGCTCCTGGTCAGGACATTTCCTGACGGTTCTGGGGTACGGAAATACCTACATCGCCGGGTACTCCGCAGCATTGACGACGGCATCGCTGGTCGTCGGCATCTGCAGCGCTCAGATGGCACTTTACATCCTGCTGCATGCCAACACGTTGCTGGGCCGATTGGTTGCTGGGTCGCTGCTAGCGATGGGCCTGGCCGCCATGCATTATATTGCAACTTCCGCGCTTCGCGTGCCGGCAACGCTGAAGTGGGATTGGCTTCTCGTTGCGGTTTCGATCATCGTACCCCTTCTGATGATATGTCCGGCGCTGATTATCGTCACGAAAGCGCGCCAGAGGTGGGACATCGCCGCCGCAATCGCCATAATGTGCGTTGCCGTCAGCATGATGCACAACATCGGCACGGAGGCGCTGTCGTTCATCCCATCGAAGCAGGCCAATGATGGCGCTACCGTCCAGCAGAATGTCCTGGCCGCGTGGATCTGCGTGTTCTCGCTGGCCACGCTGGCGATCAGCGGTCATGTCCATAAGCGCCGACAAACCGTTCATGCCACTCGCCAGCTCAAAGATTTGCAGTTCGCCAAACTTATCGGCGGAACCTCGGACTACGCCATATGCATGCTGGATCGGCAGGGAGTCGTCGCGTTATGGAACGCCGGTGCCCATGCGCTGATCGGATACGATGCCGAAGAAGCCACCGGCCTTCCCTTCTGCAGCTTTTTCAATGAGGCGGATCGCCAGGCGGGGCGTCCGCAAAATGCCCTCCTCGAGGCATTGCAGGATGGGATCGCCAAAGGAGAATGGGCCTGCAAACGCAAAAACGGGTCGGAGTTCTGGGCCCACGGGACCGTGGAAAAACTGTGCGACGATAACGGGCAGCACATCGGCTTCTCGATCATCACCCGTGACGTGTCGGAAATCAGGCAAGCGCAAGACGCGCTGGCGATAACGACCGGACAACTCGATACTGCCATTGAGAATATGCATCAAGGCTTGTGCATGTTCGACCGAGACGAACAGTTGTTGCTCGCCAACGCAGCGTTCTACAAAGTGTGGTCGATACGCCCCGAACATCGCCGTCCAGGCATTTCATTATCAGAATTTGTTGACGCCGGTTATTTCAGCGTCGGCCACCCCCCTGCCGAGACACTCGACCGTATTCGACGTTCCGTTCGTCAGGCGCATGCCACCGGTGGCAACCAGGCCCGAGTCATGACTTTGAGGGACGATCTTATCCTCGCCGTTTCAGAGCGCCCGGTTCCGGACGGCGGATGGATCGTCACTTGCGAAGACATCACCGGTCAGCGTCGGATCGAAGCTAGAATAGCGCACATGGCGATGCATGATGCGCTGACCGGATTACCCAACCGTACTCAGTTCTATCACCGCCTTGACCTCATGATCGAGAAGGCAGAGCCAACCGACCACATCGCCGTGGTGGCCATCGACCTCGATCGATTCAAGGAAATCAACGACACGTTCGGTCACGCGTCGGGGGATCATGTGCTGCGCGTATTGGCCGAACGCTTCATGGCCTGTCGTCGCGAGGGCGAGGCGATCGCGCGTCTGGGCGGAGATGAATTCGCCGCGACAATATCGTTCACTCGAAAGAGCGAGTTGAACGAATTCATCGCCCGCATCCAGGCGTGTATCGCATCGCCGGTGTCAGATGAGGGTCATCCTCTGACGGTCGGAGCCAGCCTCGGCATCGCTGTCTATCCACATGACGCCCAATCGCGTGAAACACTGCTGAACAATGCTGACCTTGCTATGTATCGAGCCAAGGGTAACGTTGGCGAGAGCGTATGCTTCTTTGAAGCCGGCATGGACGAGACCGCTCGATATCGCCGATTACTTGCAGCAGATTTGAAGCAAGCCATCGGTCGTGACGAATTGAGCGTGCTGTACCAGCCGCAACATTCGCTGCACACCGGTGCGGTCATCGGATACGAAGCGCTGCTCCGCTGGACACATCCCCTGCGTGGTTCGATCTCTCCGGCTGAATTCATCCCCATAGCGGAAGAGAACGGGGACATCATCCAGCTGGGTGAATGGGTCTTGCGGCAGGCCTGCGCGGAAGCATGTGCCTGGCCCGGCGAGGAGAAAGTTGCCGTAAACCTTTCGCCCGTGCAGTTCTTGCAGCGCGATCTGGTGTCGATGGTACGCTCCGTGCTGATGGAGACCAGACTGCCGGCTTGGCGGTTGGAACTGGAGATCACGGAAACCGCAATTATCCACGACAAACTCCGCGCCCTGCACTGCCTGCGGCAGATAAAGGCAATGGGCACCAGCGTTGCTATAGACGACTTTGGGACGGGGTACTCCTCGCTCGACACGCTCCAGTCCTTCCCTTTCGACAAGATCAAGATCGACAAATCGTTTCTGCTCAAATCGGAAGGTAACGCTCAGGCGCGCGCGATCATCCGCGCAGTGCTGGCGCTGGGGAAAAGCCTGAGCATCCCGGTTTTGGCGGAAGGGGTAGAGACCGAAAGCCAGCTTCGTGTCCTTGAAGCCGAGGGCTGTGATGAAGCTCAGGGGTTCTATTTCGGCCGCCCCTCACCAGCGCCAAGTCTTGAAATTTCCAAAACCATGCATGGCTGATTACCGCACGGTTGGCGGCGAATTCCAATTTCCTTTTGATATTGTATTGCGCACCGCCCGATGACCCCCGACATCATTGGTGAGATGTTAACCGTCACGGTCATAAAACATGCCATAAGCATTTGGGGATAGCCGTGCACCTGGGTCTAGACGAGTACGAAGGCGGAGCGGTGGAAGGCAGTGAATCGAAGCCTTCGCTCGATAAGGCACTTCAAGCTGCGTCTATTGCCGAAACGCGTCTGCGCGAGGTGATCGAAGCCATGCCGCAGGGCATCGTCTTCCTCGATGAGGAAGACCGCTATGTCCTCTGGAACGAGAAATACGCGCAAATATACGAAAGGTCAGCAGACCTTCTTCAACCCGGCGTCAAGCTGGTGGATGTGCTGCGCATCGGCATGGCTCGTGGCGACTACCCGGAAGCCGAGGGTCGCGAAGACGAATGGCTAGCGGCGCGTCTGGAGCAGCTCAAGGCACCGGGTCAGCGGCATGAACAACGTCTGTCCAATGGACGTTGTATCCTGATCGAAGAACGCAAGATCGAAGGCAGCGGAACGATCGGCATCCGTGTCGACATTACCGATCTTAAGCAGAAAGAAGATACCTTCCGGGTGCTATTCGAACGTAATCCGCTTTCAATGCTGGTTTACGACCTTGAAACCGGCTTGATCCGCGCCGCGAACGAAGCGACCTGCAATCTGCTTGGATATGAACCGGGCTCGATGGAAGGAATGGCTGCCCGCGATCTGTTTGTCCCGAACGATTGGGAAGGCGCTTCCGAACTCCTGAGAGCCGACCATTCGGATACAAGTGATGGTTGGCAGATGCTTCGTAAAGACGGGACCTACGTACATGCCGTTATCTCGACACGGCTGTCCGAAATGGAGGACTATGCCGGAACGATCGTGTCGATCTTTGACGTTACCGAACGTCGGCAGATCGAACAGCGCATGGCCCATATGGCCCGGCACGATGAGCTGACGGGCTTGGCAAATCGCGCAAGTTGCCGCAAGCATCTACGCGATCTGCTCGAAGGCGCGGGTAGCGCCGAAACCGTCACCCTTGCGCTGGTCGACCTCGATCACTTCAAGCCTGTCAACGATACATATGGCCATCAGTTCGGCGACATCGTCCTGACCGAAGCGGCCGCGCGGATGCGTGAGCTTATCCCCGCCAATGCGCTGCTGTGTCGTATCGGAGGAGATGAGTTCGCCGTCATCTTCCGCCGATCGAGCCAGACGCAAGCCGAGCTCGTTTCGAAATCGATAATCACTACACTTTCGGAGCCGTTCTTCGTCCAAGGTCATATGATCCATATCGGCGCAACGATCGGGCTTGCGTCTGCGCCGTTCGATAGCCGGGATGCCGAGACACTGATGCGCTATGCCGACTTGGCTTTGTACGCCGCGAAAGGCGAACGGCGCGGCACCTGTCGCGGCTTCGAAGTCGCCATGGACGCCGCCGCGCAGGAAAAAAACCGGCTGGAAAAGGATCTGCGTCAGGCGGTTCGAGAACGGACCTTGGATGTCTATTACCAGCCGATAGTCGATCTCCAGACGGGAGCGATCGAATGCTATGAGGCATTATTGCGCTGGCACCACCCGGAACGGGGATCGGTGCCTCCGGATGTGTTCGTCCCGCTTGCCGAAGAAATGGGGTTGATCGACCAGATCGGGCGGTATGTCCTCAATTGCGCATGCTCCGAAGCTATCCGCTGGCCCGAGAACGTTCGCGTGTCGGTGAATGTATCGCCCCTACAGTTCCGCAACGGCAACCTGCTCAGCACGGTCATCAACGCTCTGTCCACGTCCGGTCTGTCCGCAGAGCGCCTCGAACTGGAAATCACCGAGGCGGTCCTAATGGAAAAAGGCCCGCGCCCAGCGGCCATTATCCGCAACCTGCGATCGTTCGGGATCGGCATATCGCTGGATGATTTCGGCACCGGCTATTCATCCTTGAGCTACCTGCTCAATTACCCATTCACCAAGATCAAGATCGACAAAGCGTTCATCCTTAACCTTCAAGAAGAAGCAAGCTCGCGCGCTGTCATTCGTGCCGTGATCGGTCTGGGCCGCAGCCTTGGCCTAACCGTGGCGGCGGAAGGAATCGAACGTGAGGCTGAACGCGATTACCTGCGTGAGGAAGGGTGTACCCAAGGTCAGGGTTACCTCTTTGGACGAGCGGAACCGCCAACCAGCATCGCAGCCGCAGCCTCTCGTGCGGCCTGATCAGACCATAAAAAATACGAATTCTAACGGCATACGTAGTTTCCAGCTTGGCCAGCCGGAAATTCTAATGCAGACTACTTCTTGAAAGGTTCCTGCAACCTTACCGAAGTTGGGAGAGAGCGCGCCGGGGACGATTTATTTCGACCCGGCGCGCCGATTTTAATGCAGCGCAGCATTACCATTCGCAGACCCAACGGCCAGATCATCTCCCCAATTCACTAGCAAAGCAAGCATTGTTTACTCCCTGCCAGGGATTGGTTTCGGAAATCTTTTTTGCGGTGCAACACGATGTTGATCGACCCGTGATCGGGGAAAATCGGACCTTGGTGATTCGCGTTGATGATGCCCAATAAGGTGTTTGCGTTCCGGAGAGATTCTCACGACGGGAGCGAGCCACTCGGGGGGCGATCAGGCAGTGATGGCGGCAGATAACGGTCCAAGTTCGCAGTTATGGTCGATCGCCCTTCCCGCAATGCTGACCAACATCGCCACCGCCCTGTTCGGCTTGGCGGATATGTGGGCGATCGGCACGCTCGGCGATGCTCCGGCCCAAGGCGCGGTGGAGTTGGGCGCAAAGTACATGTTTGGCCTCCTCAATGTGTTCAACTTCCTGCGAACCAGCACCATTGCGCTAACTGCGCAAAGCGCAGGCCGCCGGGATACGGACCTTCAGGGGGCAACTCTTGCCCGCGCCATGTCCGTGGCTCTCGGCATCGGTGCATTGCTACTGATTGTAAGACCGTGGGCGATGTCGCTAGGTCTGGATCTGTTGCAGGCTGATGGACCGTTGCGGGCCGACAGCGCCACGTATATTGGTATCCGATATTGGGCAGGCCCTATATGGTTGGCGAACTGCGTGTTGGTGGGATGGCTCATCGGTCGTCGTCGCATTCGCTTCGTTCTTGGCGTGGAGATCGTGGCCAACATCGCACACATCGCTTTGGACCTTGTGCTAGTGCTTGTCATAAAATGGGGCGTCGCCGGTGTCGCGGTCGCAACCGTAAGCTCCGAAATGCTAAAGCTCGTCCTTCTCGCAAGTGTGGTTGTCCGCACGGGCGTGGCGCAGCAGGCCATCGCATCGATACGGCGCAAATCGACTTGGCGACGCCATGACGTGCTGAAGCTGTTCGCACTCAATCGTGACTTGTTTCTCCGCACGTTGCTGCTGACAGCGGCCATGCTGATTTTTGCACGAAGCGGCGCTCAGGCTGGACCCGTAACGCTGGCGGCCAATGGCATCCTTTTTCAGTTGTTCATGCTCGCCACGCTGTTGTTGGACGGATTTGAGAGCGCTGCTCAGGTCCTATGCGGCGAGGCGCGCGGCGCGGGCGCGAAGGAAAGGTTTGCCCTCTTCGTCCGAAGCGCCGTGCTTTGGGGCGGCATTTCGGGGCTGGCACTGTCCGCTATCTACGTGCTCGTGGGGGCCCGGGTGGCTGCCGCATTCAGCCTCGACCCGGAAGTGGTGCAGGCAACTGCGCAGTATGCCCTTTGGCTGTCGCTATTGCCCGCAGTAGGGGCGGCGTCGTTCGTCCTGGACGGCGTATTCGTCGGCGCTGGCTGGACACGAGCCATGCTCGGGACAATGGCGGCGGCGATGCTGCTTTATGTCGCGCTACTGATCGGCCTTCGCCCCCTTGGCAATACCGGCCTATGGATCGCTTTTATCGGATTTCTCCTCGCCCGCGCAATCGGGCAAGCGATGATCCTTCCAGCACTTACCCGCCGGACATTCGTGACCTGAAACAGATGATCAGTGTCCGGCTGCAGGCTTGGCCGATTTGGGCGGACGCGGTGCGAACCAGATAGTCAGCGCCGCCAGGAACAATGCGACCGCCGCGATGCCGAATAGATGCCCCGTGGCCACCGCCGTACCCTGATTTTCGACAAGCCGAGCGATAGTCCCTCGCGCCTGCTCAGCCGATAGGCCCTGCTGCTGCAACATTCGGGATGTCTCGGCCGCGCCGTTCAGGGTCCCTGCAATCTCAGCTGACCGTTCACGCGACATATCGCTCCAGACGGTAGTGATGATGGCGGTGGCTACTGCGCCGGCCAACGTTCGGCCGAAATTTGCGATGCCCGCTGCCGAAGCGGTTTCTCTTGGCAGCACGGAACTTAGACTGATGGTCGTCAAAGGCACGATCATGAACGACACCCCTATCCCCTGCAGCAATTGCGGCGTGGCGATGGTCCAGAACGTGATTTCCGTCGACCAGATCATACGCATCGCAGCACAGATGCCGATCCACGAAATCCCGACGAATACGATGAGCCGCGGATCGAAACGTTGCATCAGTTTGGGCACGAAAGGCGATGCGACGACTGCAAGAACCCCGCTGAAGGCCATGGCATACCCTGCGTCTGTGGCCGTGTACCCCATGGATGTCTGCAACCACTGGGGGATGATGACGATCGACGCGAAATACGTGCCAAAGGCGATCGTAAGCGACAGGGTGGCTGCGGAAAATCCTCGATGTCGAAATACGCTGATGTCAACGATCGGGTGTTCCTCGGTCAATTCCCAAATAAGGAACACCACGAAGAACACGGCCGCGATGCAGGCCAGCATGACGATCTTGCCGGATGAGAACCAATCCTCTTCCCGGCCAAGGTCAAGCATCATCTGGAATGCACCGACCCAGATGATCAGCAGCAGCAGACCAATCTTGTCGATCGGCAATTTCTGCGTCGGGGTTTCAGCGCCACGAAGCAGAGTGAACACCCCGAAGAAGATCAACGCCACGATCGGTACGTTGATGAAGAATATCCACTCCCAGGACCAGTTGTCGGAAATGTATCCGCCCAGGATCGGCCCGGCGATTGGCGCAGTCACGACGGTCATTGCCCACATGGCCATTGCCTTGGGGTGCAATTCCTTGGGAAAGATGCGCAGAAGCAGCGTCTGGGTCAGCGGCATCAGCGGCCCGCCGCAAAAGCCCTGTCCAAGCCGGAAGACCACCAGCATCGACAGCGAACTGGATAGGCCGCAAAGCGTCGAGAACAGACCAAACCCGATCAGCGACAACATGAAGACGCGCAGCGTGCCGAAACGATTGGACAGCCAGCCGGTCAGGGGGACGCAGATTGCCTCCGCTACCGCATACGAGGTGATGACCCATGTGCCGCTGGAAACGGAGACAGCCAGGCCGCCAGCGATGTGCGGGACGGAGACGTTTGCGATCGTGGTATCGAGGACCACGATGAAGTTCGCCATCGCCAGGACCAGGCCCGCCAGGACGAGTTTCGCCCCGGTCAACGGCTGCGATGGACTGCCGGAACCCGTTGCTGCTGCGGCGCCAGCCATCAGTCCTTACTCGTCAGATCGATCTTGGCTTCCATCGACAAGCCGATGCGCAGCGGATGCTCCTTCAATTGATTGGGATCCAGCTCGATCCGTACCGGCAAACGCTGCACCACCTTGATCCAGTTGCCAGTCGCATTCTGGGCAGGGATCAAAGAGAACGCGGCACCCGTACCACCCGCAAAGCCGACAACCTTCCCGCGAAATTCCACATCATCGCCATAGAAGTCGGACGTCAGCGTCGCGGTCTGGCCGGACCGGACTTTGCCAAGCTGGTCCTCCTTAAAGTTGGCATCCACGTAAAGCGCGCCAACCGGAACGATCATCATGGCAACGGTGCCGGTCTCTATCCGTTGGCCGACCTGAATGGTCCGGCGCGCCACGACGCCGTCGATCGGAGCACGGATCACGGTTCGCGCCATCGCCAGTTTAGCAGTCGCGAGTTGTGTCTTGGCCAGCAAAACCTCCGGTGCCGTTTGTGAACTTGTGCCTTTCGTCAGGGCACGGGCGGCCTCCTCCTGGCGGCGGGCGTTTTCCGTGCTGGCGCGGGCCTGCGCAACGGCTGCGGAAGCTTCCCGCGCGCTGGCTTGTGCCGATGCCAGCGCCTGGCGTGCGGCCGTCACTTCCTCAGCGGAAACAGCGCCGCCGCTAGCAAGGGCATTGCGCCGCCGAAACTCTTCCTGCGCGCGGACGAGGCTTGCCTGAGCCGACGCTTGCTTCGCAATCGCAGAGTTGATCTGCGTCGCACTTGCGTCGGCCGCTGCGCCGAGGGCGTTGTTGTTGGCAAGCGACTGCCCATACCGACGCGTCGCATATTCGACCTGCGCTTCGGCTTGAGCCAGTGCTATGCGCTGGTCCTTGTCGTCCAGACGGAACAGAATCTGCCCCTTGCGGACGGGCTGCGTATCGGTGACCAGCACTTCGGCGATCTGGCCTGCGGTCAGCGGCGTGACTTCAGCGGTTTCGCCTCCAACGTAAGCGTTGTCAGTGGAGACAGACCGGCTGGCGATGAAAACGTCGTACAAGAAATACAGGGCGACCAGCACGGCAACGCCAATCGCAAGCCCGATCAGCAAAGGCTTGCGATTCTTCTTTTCGATCACGCTCCCGGCTTCGTCCGTTGCCGGATCCGCAGGCCGATCCTGCACGTCATCACTCATCGTCGGAAGCCTTTGCAATTGTAGGGGCTGCAAATCCACCGCCAAGCGCGCGTTGCAGCGCTACTTCGGTGGCAAGTGTACGGAAATGGGCATCAACGGCGGCTTCACGTGCCTGCAGGGCATCATTCTGTGCCGTCAACGCTTCAAGATAATTCGATAGTCCGCCACGGAAGCGTTGCATCGCCAGGTCGTATCCCACCTGCGATTTGCTCGCCGCTTCAGTCGCGTCCTGCTCTTGGCCCGCCGCCGCATCACGGCTCGCGATTGCGTCGGCGACCTCCTGGAAAGCGCCAATGACGGTTTCGTTATAATTGGCGACTGCCGCGTCGTAGCCCCCGCGTGCCTGAATGAACTGGCCTTTCAGCCGCCCCCCCTGGAAGATCGGCAGGCTCAGCGCCCCCCCAGCATTGCCGTACGTCGATCCGCTATCGATCAAGTTCGACAATCCCAAGGAGGTCAGCCCGATCAAGCCCCGAAGCGAAATATTGGGCATGTACGCCGCCTTCGCCTGGTCGATCCGAGCGCCGGCCGCCTGAGTCCGAAGGCGAGCAGCCACTATATCCGGGCGACGTCCGACGAGAGCTATTCCGGCGTCGTCTGGAATACCGGCGGCAGGGACGCTGACGATGGCTGGCGGAGCAATCGCCAAGCCGCGATCCGGGCCCTTGCCAAGCAACGCTGCGAGCGCATGACGTCGAAGAAGAATCTGCTCCTGATTTGCCGAAAATTGCGCTCGTGCTGTCGCGAGAGCGGCTTCGGCACGGCGCATGGGGGATTGGTTATCAATGCCCTGGCGCGCGCGTCGCCCCGTGAGGTCCGCAAAGTCCTGACGTGACTGCACGGCTGTGCCCAGCGCTTGGCCCCGCTCGATCAAACGGGCAAGATCGAAATAGGACGATACAACATTGCTTGAGAGCATCAACTCGGCCTGGCGTGCATCCGCCTCTGCCGCCTCGGCTTCGGAAGTGGCGGCCGCCAAGGCCTTGCGATTGGCACCCCAGAGATCGAGGTCAAAGTCGCCGGACAGCGCAAGCGTGCCCGTGCTGTTCCAACCTTTGGGGACGAATTCCGCTGGGATTCCATTATTATAACTTTGCTTGGTTACGCCTGCAGACCCCTGTCCCGCAATGGTCGGAAGCAGCGCTGCACCAGCTATGCCGGCCGCCCCCCTCGCCTGACGAATGCGAGCCTGCGCGGCAGCGACGCTTGGCGAGCCAGCCAGCGCCTCTGCTACCAGGGCGTCCAGTTGCGGATCGCCATATGCGGTCCACCATTCCTGGCGAGGCCAATCACCGACCGATGTCACACTTGCCAAGGAGCGAGACGAAGCGAGCTCCTGCGTCGTCGCCAACCGTGGGCGAGGACCGAGGTCGGGCGCCGCGCAGGCGGCGAGAACCAACACCGACGACATCAGGCCTGCCGCTGCGACTCGCGAGAATATATGTGTACCCATCAGTACACTTTTATCGAGATCATCATTGCGCCTGTCAATAGAAAGTGTACCATTCAGTACGGTTATGACAATACTGGTTGGAAAGCGTGAACTGAACAAAGAGCGCAAACGCGGCGAGATCGTTCGCGTTGCCAGTGATTTGTTTCTAAATCATGGCTACGGTGCAACCAGCATGTCGGCTATCGCTGACAAGCTGGGCGGCTCAAAGACGACTTTGTGGACGCACTTCCCATCAAAGGAGGATGTCTTTGCTGCAGTGATTGACCTGCATGTCGAGGTATTTTCCAAAGACGTCGATCGGGTGTTGGTTGGGCAGGCATTTTCCCAAGCGAACATGAAAAGCATTTGCCTGCGATTCATCGAGCGACTGCTGGATGACAGATCGATCCTGCTATACCGTCTCGTCACGAGTGAAGGCGCACGCTTTCCCGAAATCCGGCAGTTGTTCTATCAGCGCGGCCCATTGAAAATGCGCGCCCGCATAATCGAATTTCTCTCGACCAGCTTCGATGGAGACGATGCGAGGCGTCTTACGCAGTTCATAGTCCCGGCGGTCTTGGGGTACAGGTCTGAAATCCTGACTAGCCCTTACGTTTATACCCGGGTCGAACATGAGGCTTTCGTGGAAAATCTCATCGTCCACATCGCTTGGCCGCCTGAGAAATCGTCGTTGTAAAGATCGTTCGTGCGCGGCCATTCTGACTTGACGCCCTCCGCCTTTCAGCATGGATAGCCAACGCCTAGATGCTCCTATTCACTGATTTCATTGAATAAATTTACAGCCTAGCGGTCATGGAGCGAGGTCGCGGAGGCCGTTGCACGAACCCGATCGCAAGCAGTTGCCCACAGGATCACCCAAATTGGCTTGCGACGGCCCCGGCGATTCCTCTAATGGCGCACCTTCGACTGTTGATTTCGGCGATGTTATGCCGCTGATCGGCTGTCGAAAGCGTTTTTAAACAATGCTCGCAGGGGCGACACGGAAGGCTCTCTGCTCACCATGGGCAAGATCGGTACGACATGAGTTGGCTCAGCAAAGTACGTAATTCCCTATCCGGGTTGGCGAAAAGCGACACGGCGGATACGCTCTGGATGAAATGCCCGAGCTGCGGCGAAATGCTGTATGCAAAGGACTTCGAAGCCAATCTTTCGGTGTGCCCAAATTGTGAGCATCACGGGCGGATCGGTTCAAGGGCGCGTTTCGATCAGATTCTGGACGAGGGATATACGGTACTGGCGACGCCAAAAGTGCCTGAAAATCCTCTCAATTTCCGCGACACAAAGAAGTATCCTGACCGGCTGAAAGCTGCTCGCGCCGCCAATCCCTTTCCTGATGCGCTGACTAACGCTTTCGGCGCCATCGGAGGATCGAAAGCGGTGCTGGGCGTGCAGGACTTTGCGTTCATGGGCGGCTCCATGGGCATGGCGGTGGGTGAAGCATTCGTTGCCGGTGTAAACAAGGCAATCGCCGAGAACTGCGCCTACGTCATCTGCACCGCAGCGGGCGGAGCGCGCATGCAGGAAGGCATCCTGTCGCTCATGCAAATGCCGAAGACCACAGTGGCGACACGTCGTCTTGCTGCTGCGGGCCTGCCTTATATCGTCGTTCTGACTGACCCGACTACCGGCGGCGTCACGGCCAGCTATGCCATGCTGGGCGATGTACAAATCGCTGAGCCGGGTGCCCTTATCGGGTTTGCCGGCCAGCGGGTCATCCAGGATACCATCAGAGAAAAACTACCCGACGGCTTTCAGCGCGCCGAGTACCTCCATGCCCACGGCATGGTGGACATGGTGGTCCATCGCAAGGACCTCAAAGGCACGCTGGTGATGCTGCTTGAATACCTTGCACGAAAGGAAGTCGCGTGAATATCGATAGCGCCCTGGTTCGCGAGCTTGCCGAATTGCTGGCGGAGACCGGCCTTTCGGAGATCGAGGTGGAGGACGGTGAACGCAAGATCCGTGTTTCGCGCCAGCTGATCCAGCCAATGGCGTCCGCTCCTGCGTTCGCGCCGACTGCGCCAGCCGCCGCCCCTGCCGCTGCCGCTGCCGCGCCGGCAGAAATCGCTCCTGCTGCCGCTCCGATCGATGCGGTCAAGTCCCCGATGGTCGGCACCGTCTACCTCGCCGCCGAACCCGGGGCGCCTGACTTCATCTCGGTTGGCAAATCCGTCAAACAAGGCGATGTGCTGCTGATCGTAGAGGCCATGAAGGTGATGAACCAGATCACTGCGCCCAAATCGGGGACGGTCACAGCCATTCTCGTCTCCAACCAGCAGCCGGTCGAGTACGACCAGCCGCTCGTCGTGATCGACTGAGAGCGGAACTGACATGGCCATCAAGCGCCTCCTGATTGCCAATCGCGGCGAAATCGCGCTGCGCATCCATCGCGCCGCCCGCGAGATGGGCATCGAGACTGTCGCCGTGCACTCCACTGCCGACGCCGACGCAATGCACGTGAGACTGGCGGACCATGCGGTTTGCATCGGACCACCGGCGGCGAAGGACAGCTACCTCAACGTCGCGGCCATCATTTCCGCGGCCGAGATCACTCAGGCCGACGCGATCCACCCTGGCTATGGCTTCCTGTCCGAAAACGCCCGGTTTGCCGAGATCGTGGAGGCGCACGGCTTAAAGTGGGTCGGGCCCAAGCCTGAGCACATCCGCACCATGGGTGACAAGGTGGAAGCCAAGCGCACCGCGGGTGCTTTGGGCCTGCCGCTGGTCCCCGGCTCTGACGGCGCAATCGAGGATTTCGACGAAGCACGCGCCCTTGCAGAACAGATCGGCTACCCGGTCATCATCAAGGCGGCTTCGGGCGGCGGCGGACGAGGCATGAAAGTCGTGACCAACGCCGAAGAACTCGAAAGCCAGATGGGTCAGGCTCGGTCCGAGGCTAAGGCGGCTTTCGGCGATGCCACCGTCTATATGGAAAAGTACCTCGGAAACCCACGCCACATCGAATTCCAGGTCTTCGGCGATGGAAACGGTGCTGCAGTGCATCTCGGCGAGCGCGACTGTTCTTTGCAGCGTCGTCACCAGAAGGTCTTGGAGGAAGCGCCCTCGCCCGTCATCACGTCCGAAGAGCGTGATCGCATGGGTGGCATCGTCTCGAAGGCCATGGCCGACATGGGCTATCGCGGCGCGGGCACCATCGAATTCCTGTGGGAAAACGGCGAGTTCTACTTCATCGAGATGAACACCCGCCTGCAAGTGGAACACCCGGTTACCGAAGCGATCACCGGCGTCGATTTGGTGCGCGAACAGATCCGGATTGCGGACGGCCAGCCGCTGGCCTTCACGCAGGACCAGATCGAGTTCAAAGGCCATGCCATCGAATGCCGCATCAACGCGGAAGATCCGTGGAACTTCGCGCCTTCGCCCGGGCTGGTGAACAACTATCACGCTGCGGGCGGCATGAATGTGCGCGTCGACAGCGGGTTGTATGCCGGATACCGCATTCCGCCTTATTACGACTCGATGATCGGCAAGCTGATCGTTTCGGGTCGTAGCCGCAATGGTGCGATCATGCGACTGAAGCGGGCGCTGGAAGAAATGGTCATCGATGGCGTGAAGACGTCCATCCCCCTCCATCAGGCGCTACTGGACGATCCTGAATTCCAGTCGGGGGACTACACTATCAAGTGGTTGGAAGATTGGCTCGCCAAGCGCTCCGCAAACTAAATTGATATGGGTCGGCGCGATCAACGTCAAAGCGGCCCTAAGGACTGACGCATTGTGCTATCGGCCATATGCCGACGACACGGACTGGATGAGCATGATTTCGTTTCTGGACTTCGAAAAGCCGATAGCCGAACTGGAAGCACGGATCGCGGAACTGCGCGCAACCGCAAGTGGCAGCGACCTCGATATCGAGAGCGAGATTGCCAAGCTGGAAAAAAAGAGCGCGGGCATGCTGACCGCGACGTATGCGAAGCTGACGCCCTGGCAGAAGACGCAGGTGGCTCGCCATCCGCAGCGGCCGCACTTCCTTGATTATATCCGCCTGATATTCGCGGATTTCGTGCCTTTGGCAGGTGACCGGGTTTACGGCGAGGATGAAGCGATCGTTGGCGGGCTTGCTCGGCTGGATGGGCGCAAAGTCGTCGTGATCGGTCACGAAAAGGGTCATGACACGCCGAGCCGTATCAAGCACAATTTCGGCTCTGCGAAGCCGGAAGGCTACCGCAAGGCGATCAGGCTTATGCAACTGGCCGGCAAATTCGGGCTGCCAGTAGTGACGCTAGTCGATACCGCTGGAGCATTCCCGGGCATCGAGGCGGAAGAACGCGGTCAGGCCGAAGCGATCGCCCGCTCCACCGAAGCGTGCTTGGCGCTCGGAGTGCCGATGGTGGCCGCTATCGTCGGTGAAGGTGGATCCGGCGGTGCAGTCGCCATCGCCAGTGCCAATAAGGTCCTGATGCTGGAGCACGCGATCTACTCCGTCATCTCACCGGAAGGGGCATCGTCGATCCTGTGGCGCACTTCAGATAAGGCATCGGATGCGGCCACGGCAATGAAGGTGACAGCGCAGGATCTGCTCGCGCTCAAGGTAATCGATGCGATCGTTCCTGAACCGGCAGGCGGGGCTCAACGAGATCCGGCGGCTACCGCCCGCGCACTGGCAAACGCGATCGGGATGCAGCTTGATGCGCTATCGGCACAAAGTCCGGCGGACATAGTACGCCAGCGCGAAGATCGCTTCCTCGCAATTGGCGCGCTGTAATCGACGGGCCTGCGCAATGGAAATATGCAGCGAATGACTGCCAGCCCCGAACCTGATCTGTATTACCTGGACCACTCGGAGCACTTTCTACTCCTTGTTGACGGCCTTGCACGGAAGATTGCCGAAAACGACTGGCAGCCCGGTTTCGTCGTAGGAATTGGGCGTGGCGGGCTGGTTCCAGCGGTCTATCTTTCCCATCGGCTGAACGTGCCGATGCTGTCCGTCGATCACTCATCGAAAATGCCAGGGTTCGCAGACGAGCTTTTAGTCAAGCTCGCGGCAATGAGCGCATCCGGCATACAGATCCTGTTCGTCGATGATATCAACGATAGTGGCGGCACTATCGAATACATCAAGGCGCTGTTGAACGAACACTATGCCGCGTTGAGCAACGTCCGTTTCGGGGTTCTGCTCAACAACACTCGTTCGCGCGCCGACGTCGATCTTTGGGCGGAGCACATAGACCGGAATACCGATAAGCGCTGGTTCGTTTTCCCTTGGGAATCCCTCGCTTCCGAAACCGCGATAATCGAAGAGGCTAACACTGTCCCTGAGCGCCTTCGCTAAAGGCTGCCTTTGACGGGAAAGAACAGCTGTTAGTCCGGCAAGCTTCCAGCAACACATGAGCCATAGTTGGTCGGCTTCCCCAAAATGACAGGACGATATGCGCGCCCCAGCCCTCGCAGCCATAGCCATTGCTTCCGCCCTTCTTTTGGCGCCTGCTGCCTCGACGGCGGAAACCGTACACGACGAGCAAGTGTGGGTGAATCTTACAGCCATGGGTTCGGTGTCGCGCCAAGCAGTGTATTTTGCCGAATTCCAGCCTCGGACGGGCGATGGCCTTTCCCGGCTCGATGCCTTGCTGCTGCGCGGGGCGGTCGGCTGGAAATTCGCTCCTGCCGTAACGCTCTATCAAGGGTACGCGCACATCATTTCCCCCATCGAGGGTGGTCGCGACATTAATGAGGAGCGTAGCTTTCAGCAGCTCAATCTCGCGCTGGGCAAGCCTTTCGGCGGGGAACTCTCGTCGCGAACGCGGCTGGAACAGCGCTGGCGATCAGACGGCAACGATATGGGCTGGCGCCTGCGCGAAATGCTGCGGTACGAACACCCCCTCAAGCCGGGAAGCGACGCGGTGAATGCCCTCGTCTATGCCGAGGGCTTCGTTGCGTTGAATGATACCGATTGGGGCGCTAGAGCGGGCTTCGATCAACTGCGCAGCTTCGTCGGCGCCGAAGTGGGACTGAAAGGCCCGTCAACCTTGGAACTGGGTTACCTGAACCAAACCATCAATCGGGCTGGCGGCAACCTTCGCATGAACCACGTTGCATCAATCACGCTCTTCTATCGTAACTGACGAAGTGCGCCGCCTTATTGCTCAGCCCAGGATATGTTCCGGACTGGTGTCGAACCGATAGTCCGGCAATCCATCCAACGCGCTGCGCAATGCTTCGCTCCAACTCATCGACACCGATCGAAAATAGGCATCGGATGCATCGACCCGTCGTTGATGCAGCGGCGTAAAGCGGTCGCGCTCTATCACCAGCAAGTCCAGTGGTAATCCGACCGACAAGTTGGCCTTGAGCGTCGAGTCGAATGAAACCGTCAGCAGCTTCACCGCACTTTCGAAGCTCATCCCCCGATCGTACCCACGGATCAGGATGGGCCGACCATACTTCGTCTCGCCAATCTGGAAAAAGGGCGTATCGAAGCTGGCCTCGATAAAATTGCCTTCCGGGTAGATCAGGAAGAGGCGTGGTTCCATGCCTTTGATCTGACCAGCGACGATCATGGATGCGCTGAAGGTACCAGCTGCTTTTTGCCCGTTGTCGGCTGCCCGCCCGGCGATGATATCCTGAAGGAGGTGGCCAACGATCGAGGCGACCTGGAACATGGTAGGTGCTTCAAGCAGAGAGTTGTGTCGCTCGGAAGGCGCCTTGTTGCGTTCCTCCAGCTTGCTGACAACGGCCTGCGTCGTAGCCAGATTTCCCGCCGTCATCACCGTGATGATACGCTCGCCCGGAACCTCCCAATGATACATCTTCCGAAAGGTGGAGATGTTGTCGACCCCGGAGTTGGTGCGGGTATCGCTCATCATGACAAGCCCGCGGTCCAGCATCATACCCACGCAATACGTCATTCAATCAGTGTCCCTGCAAACCTTTTCCGGCACTGCTAGCCTCCTTGCTTCCGATCCGGAGGCAGTCAAGGAAAGAGCGGGTCAGCCGCCCTGCACTTGCTGCTGTCCGCCAGATGCAGACTGCTGCGCCTGAGCTTGTAGCCCCGATTGGCCTACCGATAGATGAACGTCCAACCGGGTTTCACCCGCCCCGGTCGCTATGCCGGTCACCGGCGCAGCTTCGGCATAGTCGCAACCCGTCGCCACTCGGATATAGCGTTCATCCGGACAGATCGCGTTCGACACGTCAAACCCGACCCAACCGAGGCCCGGCACGTGCGCTTCCGCCCAGCCATGTCCAGCTTCCTGCTCGGTCTGACCGTCCATATGGAGATAGCCGCCGACATAGCGCATCGGCACGTCCAGCATGCGGCCAGCGGCGATGAAGATATGGGCATGATCCTGGCACACGCCCTTCCCGGCCGCGAGAGCCTGCTCGGCCGTCGTCGACGCGTCTGTCGTGCCGCCGACGTACTCGACTTGCTCGGCAATGGCATTCGAAAGGACATGAAGATACCCAAGCGTGTCCGATCGATCAGCCTCGATCGCCGCCAGCAGCTGGCGCACTTTAGGGCCGGGCCGCGTCAGCGGTGTCGGCCGCAGAAAACACCAGAGCGGCATGAGCCCCGTATGCGCCCCCGTGACGCCATTGTTATCGATGGTCCGTACCGTGCCTTCACATGTCACGATGACCTCCGGGGCGCTGGCGGCAATCGAAATCAGATCGATATGGTTGAAATGCTGGTCGTCGTAAGCGGCTTCTCGTTTCGCCCCCGTGAAGTCCATTTTCCATTCGACGACTTCCTGCCCATGCGTCGATTTGGGCTTCAATCGCAACCGCTGAAGGCCGTGCGTCACCTGACCGGCGAAGGTGTAGCGGGTTGTGTGCTTGACAGTGAGGAGCACGACGCTCTCCTACTCGCTGAAACGATAATCGGCGGCAATGGCGCTGCCAATGTCGATTGTCTTGGCGATGAACCCCTGCAGGAATTCGTGCAGGCCTGCTTCAAAAACATCGTCGATGCTGGTTCGGTTTAGCGCAGCGGCGGTGTTGCGAACCAGATGGTGGGCTGACACTTCTTGGCCGTACTCCTTCGCAAGACCGGCCATGTTGCTAAGCAACTTCTCATAGCAAAAGACTAAACTGCGCGGAAATTGACCGTCCAGGATCAGAAAGCGGGCAATGCCACGCGGATCCATGGAACCAGCATTTAGCCAGGAATAAGCGCGGTTGCCCGCCACCGAGCGAAGCAAGGTATCCCACTGCACGTTGTCCAGGCTTGATCCCACCCATGCAGCCGACGGCAGCAAGACGTAATATTTCACGTCGAGAATGCGGGCGGTGTTGTCAGCACGTTCGATGAAAGTCCCGATCCGCGCGAAGTTGAAGACTTCGTTGCGGAGCATAGTGCCTTCCAGCGCACCCCTGACCAACGTCCCGGACCGGCGGATGGCGGTCAGCACTTCGCCAAGGTTGGTCTCGCGCACTGGTCGGGAAAGCAGATCCCGCAAGGTCATCCAACCTTCGTTGGTGGCTTCCCACACCGAGTTGGTGAGGCTGGTTCGCACCACCCGCGCATTCGTACGGGCATTCTCGACCATCGACAGAACCGAACCGGGATTATCTCGATCGCGCAGCAGAAAGTTGAACACCTGCGATCCGCTAAAGTCCGGATACTTGGCCCTGTACTCTTCCAGCAGGCCGGTCGTCGTCAGGACGGACTTCCATTCCTCGTCCTGCGATTGCCGGTTGCCTCGCGTGAGTGCGAGATGAAAGCCCACATCGATCAGGCGCGCAGTATTCTCGGCCCGCTCCAGATAGCGAGACATCCAGAAGACGCCATTGGCGGCACGTCCCAGCATCAGTTCGTGCCCCCCTTCACTCGTCCAGCACCCAACTGTCCTTGGTACCGCCGCCTTGCGAAGAGTTCACGACCAACGACCCTTCTTTCAACGCTACACGCGTCAGCCCACCCGGGGTTATGTCGATGCCGTCAGGTGATACGAGGACGAAGGGCCGCAGATCGACGTGCCGCGGCGCGAGCCCCTCTTTCACGAAAATGGGTACCGTGGAAAGCGACAGGGTCGGCTGGGCGATATAGTTGCCAGGCCGAGCGCGAAGCTTCACTTCGAAATCCGCTATCTCCTGCTTGGACGATGTCGGCCCGATAAGCATCCCGTATCCGCCCGACCCATGAACTTCCTTGACCACAAGGTCCTTGAGATTGTCGAGCACATAGCCAAGCGAGTCAGCCTCTGCGCAACGCCAGGTAGGGACGTTTTGCAAGATGGGCTTTTCGCCCGTATAAAACTCGACGATCTCTGGCATGTAGCTGTAAATCGCCTTGTCATCGGCAATGCCCGTGCCCGGCGCGTTGGCAATGGTGATTCCGCCAGAACGATAAACGTCAAAAATCCCAGCGATGCCCAAATGCGAATTGGGATTGAAGCTCAGGGGATCGAGATAGTCATCGTCCACCCGGCGATAGAGCACGTCGATCGCTTTGTATCCCGTGGTGGTCCGCATGCAGACACGGCCATCGACAACGCGGCAATCATTCCCCTCCACCAGTTCCGCGCCCATCTGGTCGGCTAGGAAAGCGTGCTCGAAATAGGCCGAGTTGTAGATTCCCGGTGTGAGGACTGCCACTACCGGCCGGCGCCCGCTTTTCCCCTTGGCAGCGTGATATGCGGGCGGCGCGCATGCTCTTAGCGAGCGGGCGAGACGGCGGGGATAATCCGACACCGGGCGCACCGGGATCTTCGTGAAAAGCTCCGGGAACATCGCCATCATGGTTTCGCGGTTCTCAAGCATATACGAGACGCCCGAAGGTGTTCTGGCATTGTCCTCAAGAACCATGAAATCGTCGGGGCCAGTGCGAACCAGATCGATGCCGACGATGTGGGTGTACACTCCGCCCGGCGGTGTGAAGCCGACCATCTGCGTCAGAAACGCTTCATTCGTGCGTAAAGCCGCAATCGGCAGACGGCCCGACCGGATGATTTCCTGCCGATGGTACAGATCGTGGAGAAACGCATTCAGCGCCCTCACCCGCTGTTCGATACCGCGGGTCAATTTGCGCCATTCCCGGGCCGTAATGATCCGCGGGATCATGTCGAACGGGATCAGCCGTTCTTCGGCGGCATCATCACCATAGACATTAAATGTAATGCCAATGCGACGGAAGAACCTTTCGGCTTCCGCGTCCTGCCGCTTGAGCCATTCGTTGTCCTGCCCATCGAACCATTGGCGGAATTCGGAGTATGCCGGACGAACAGAGCCGTCCGAGTTGAGCATTTCGTCGAAATTCGTAACGCTCTTTGCGGACATCGGGACTCCCTGTTCCGCAAATGATGCAACACGTTTTGAGACTTGCCAAGCATTCTCGCTGCAAGTGCGAAGATAAATATCCTGAAGTCGAATTTGCCCTCTGTCATAAGCTCAAAAGGACTGGCGAAACTTCAGTCGATAAGACCTCTAACAAGCAAATCGCTTCGAAGGCCCACCGCATCCTGGAAAAGGTGGACCTGCCAGCCTCGCGCCTGTGCTGCTGCGATGTTGGCTGCGTTGTCATCGATGAACAGCATGTCCGATGGCGCATACCCGAACCGCTCGGCAGCCAGCCGAAAAATGCGGGCATCGGGTTTGGCAATCTTCTCGTCGCCCGAGACAACGATGTCCTGAAACAAGTCAAACAAAGGTTCGCCGCCACGATACTCGCGCCAAAAAGGGCTGGCGAAATTTGTGATTGCAAACAGTGGCATCCCCCGCTCGGCGAGCGAACGAACCAAATCGTGACTTCCCGGCACGTTGCCCGGTATCGTCTCGATGAAGCGGGACGCGTAAGCATCGATCAGCGCATCGTGGCCCGGAAACTCGATCTTTCGAGCGGCGACCATTTCGGCAAGGTCGCGACCGGCGTCATGCTGGAAATGCCATTCTTCAGTCACGACATTCGCCAGGAACCATTCGAGCCGATCTGCGTCGTCAATCAGCTTCGCGAATAGATGGCGCATATCCCATTGGACCAGCACCCGGCCCACATCGAAGACGACGGCTTTCACCTGCTTTGCAGCATGTACTATAGACACGACAAGACCCCCGCA
The DNA here is from genome assembly GCF_055521575.1 of Novosphingobium sp. BL-S-24. Taxonomy (NCBI): domain Bacteria; kingdom Pseudomonadati; phylum Pseudomonadota; class Alphaproteobacteria; order Sphingomonadales; family Sphingomonadaceae; genus Novosphingobium; species Novosphingobium sp. BL-S-24. The sequence goes on along the minus strand of NZ_CM145488.1, from coordinate 2,655,801 downwards.
ATCGACGGGGGCCTCATGTTCACACGCGAAACCATCCGCCGAAGTCGCCCGTCACGATCGACGGGCGCTGGCGAATAGAATCAGCCCTGGCGGGCTTTGAAGCGGCGATTGGTCTTGTTGATGACGTACGTGCGGCCGCGACGGCGGATCACGCGGTTGTCCCGGTGACGGTCCTTGAGCGACTTGAGGCTGTTACGAATCTTCATGGGTCAATCTCGTCCGTGTCGTCTTGGCGGTTACCGACCGCCGGAAATTCGAAGTGGCGCCGTTAGTGGTAGCATGCCGCGAAGTCAAGCAGCCTGCTCCATTTCCCGACCATTGCGCATCTACCAGGGATGCCCATCTGTAGTGTTCATCCGCTGGCAAGTTACCGCGCGCATAACAGATTGCGCGGCGCGACCCCACCACATTCGAACAAAGAATGGCATTCTAAGATGGAAAAGCTCAGAAGATCGGTCGCCATCGTCACCCTGGTGACAGCCGTGCTGATGGCGCCTGCTGCTCATGCGCAATGGGGCCCGGGGTGGCGATCGGGATGGACTGGGCTAGGTCGCGGCACGATGCTCGATTCGCCGCGCACAAATTCACGCACAAGCGATTCGCGCGAAGGCAGGGTGGACGTGACCCGGTTCGTCACATCCGATCCAATCGCTACGGAATTGGGCAAAGGCCCGGTATCTGTCGAATCCGAAGCGGGTGATGGACCGTGGGTACAGCCCAGCACGAGACGAACGTACGAGGCCGCTATCATCGATGCGCTGGTCGGGGCCGGTTATGACACGTTGCACCCGGATGTCCCCCAGCCCCAGATTGCAAAACTCAAGATTTCCAAACAGGTCCTCGCCTCCGCCGAAGAGAAGCGAAATCCCGTGAGCGGCACCGCTGCGATGGAGGTCGGCACTTACGGGCAATCATATGGGCTAGGTATCAATGTGGACCTGACAAAACCCAGATCGGCTTTGGTTGCTACTCGGCTTGACGCCCAAATCGTCGACAAGGCGACGGGCAAGGTGCTTTGGGAAGGTTACGCCACCATCGCGACCCGCGAAGGCGATGACAAATGGAGCGACAGCTTCATAGCGACGAAACTCGCTGGCGCTCTTTTTGACAACTTTCCAAAAGCAGATACAATCACGCCTATCAAAGCCGGATAGCGCGCTAATTCGTCCCGCATAATGCCCCTGGCACACTCACACTCCTAAAATTCGACGATAATCGTAAGAATTATTGTTGCTCAACGATTGCAAAGCGCGAAATAATAGTACAAAGCACTCAGCGAAGTTTAGCTAGAGGAAGTTTGTCATGGCGAGCGTCGCCGAAGTCGGATTGTCGTTCTCGACGGTTTCACACCCTGCGTTGGCCGGTGACGACGCGCGAGCGCACGTTCTGGAGAATCCTGGGTTTGGGACTCACTTCACGGATCACATGGTGACGATTGAGTGGTCCGAAGCCGATGGCTGGCACGATGCGGTCATTGGTCCGCGCCAGCCGATCGCGCTCGATCCTGCGGCAGCCGTCCTTCACTACGCTCAGGAAATCTTCGAGGGTCTGAAGGCGTACAAGCACGCAGATGGCTCGATCGCCCTGTTCCGCCCGGAAGCGAACGCCGCTCGGTTCAATCAATCGGCGAAACGCCTTGCGATGCCAGAGTTGCCGGAGAGCCTGTTCATCGAGTCGATTGAACGGCTAGTCCGCGCCGATAAGAGCTGGATTCCCGATGGCGATGGAAGCGCCCTCTATCTGCGGCCTTTCATGATCGCCACTGAGGCGTTCCTTGGTGTGCGCCCGGCCAAGCAGTACAAGTTCATCGTCATTGCCAGCCCCGCCGGAAACTACTTCAAATCCGGTGCTCCTGCAGTATCGATCTGGGTGAGCGACTACACCCGAGCGGCTCCAGGCGGCACGGGTGCTGCCAAGTGCGGCGGCAATTACGCGGCCAGTCTGGTTCCGCAGGCGGAAGCGATCGCGCGCGGGCATGACCAAGTCGTGTTTCTTGACGCCGCCGAGCATAAATGGATCGAAGAACTTGGAGGCATGAACCTCTACTTCGTGTTCGCCGACGGAACGTTGATTACTCCTCCTCTCACCGGCACCATTCTGCCGGGCATCACTCGGGACAGCTTGCTCACGCTTGCGCGTGAGGAAGGTCTGACAGTCAAGGAAGAGCGATACAGCCTTGATCAATGGCGTGATGACGCCGCGTCAGGGCAACTAATCGAAGTGTTCGCTTGTGGCACCGCCGCCGTCGTGACGCCGGTTGGCAAGGTAACCGGTCGCGACGGCGAGTTCACCATCGGGTCTGGCGGCCCCGGGCAGTTGACGGGTAGATTGAAGAGCCGCCTTGTCGATATTCAGCGCGGCGACGTCGCCGATACCCATGACTGGATCCACAAGGTCGCCTGAAAGTCAATCGTCAGGTCACAATAGTATGGAGCCTGACGACACCGCCTCGTGTCAGGATCGGAATATGGCGTGGGATCAAAAACGCGCACTTGTAGACGCAGGTGCGTAAACCTAACTGGGCTGGCATCTTACCATGTCAGGAGCCCGTTATGGCCGATCCCACCTATACCCCGCCCAAGGTCTGGACTTGGGACAAAGCAAATGGTGGGCAGTTTGCCAGCATCAATCGACCGGTGTCCGGCGCCACCCACGACAAGGAACTCCCGCGCGGGGATCACCCGCTGCAACTCTATTCCCTCGGCACGCCGAATGGTCAAAAGGTCACGATCCTTCTCGAAGAACTGATCGCGGCAGGTCATGCCGGGGCTGAATACGATGCGTGGCTGATTGATATCAGCGAGGGCGATCAGTTTTCTTCAGGCTTCGTCTCGGTCAATCCGAACTCGAAGATTCCTGCCCTCCTCGATTATTCCAGTCCCGACCCGGTGCGCGTGTTCGAATCGGGAGCCATCCTTTTCCATCTGGCTGAAAAGTTCGGCGCATTCTTTCCGCAGCACGGCCCGGCACGATCCGAATGTATGTCCTGGCTGATGTGGCAGATGGGAACTGCGCCATTGCTTGGCGGCGGGTTCGGCCATTTCTATGCCTATGCGCCGGAAAAGTTTGAATACCCGATCAACCGGTACGCCATGGAAGCGAAGCGGATCATGGATGTCGCCGACAAACGCCTTGCCGAGAAACGCTTTCTGGCTGGTGACGAGTACACCATTGCCGATATCGCCGCTTATGGCTGGTTCGGCGGCTTCATTCGGGGGGACGCTTATGGCGATGCCGCGACGTTCCTCGATGTCGCGAGCTTCACCAACCTGATGCGCTGGGGGGAGGAAATCGGCGCGCGCGACGCTGTTCGCCGTGGCCGGATCGTCAATCGAAAGGGCGATGGCTTTGTTCTTGAACGCCACAGCACTGCAGACATCAACAAGGTGCTCGACGGCAAAAGTTGAGCCGCCCGCGACTGAAAACCTCAAAGGGGCCTTTTCAGCATCGAAATAACTCGCTAAGCGCGCCTCTCCTCGGGGGCGGCTTGCAGTCTGCCTACCTGATGGGGCGTCGCCAAGTGGTAAGGCACCGGTTTTTGGTACCGGCATTCGCAGGTTCGAATCCTGCCGCCCCAGCCAACCTTATCCGCCGGATTGCGGGATGATCAACTCCGGCAAATTTCCGCCGTTCCGCACTCATTTGCGCTGCACCTTCAATTTTGCCACGGCTGAATCGCTCTAGGGTCTATGAATTGTGCGCGATCATAACATCACAAAATATGATCGCGCGCAGCAGCCTTAGTTAACGAGCAACGGCTTCAGATAGTGCCCGGTAAAGCTCCGCGGCTCCTTGACGACCTGTTCCGGCGTTCCCGTGGCGACAATCTCTCCGCCACGGACCCCGCCCTCAGGCCCCATGTCGATGATCCAGTCGGCGGTCTTGATCACGTCGAGATTGTGCTCGATGACGATGACAGAATTGCCCTGATCGACCAGGCGATGCAGCACCTCCAGCAGCTTGCGCACATCTTCGAAGTGAAGACCGGTGGTCGGCTCATCGAGGATGTACAGCGTTTGCCCCGTTGACCGGCGCGCTAGTTCCTTCGCCAGCTTCACACGTTGCGCCTCCCCGCCTGAAAGCGTCGTCGCCTGCTGTCCGACCTTCACATAGCCCAACCCGACTTCGTTCAGCATGTGCATCTTGTCGCGTATCGACGGGACCGCCTTGAAGAACTCTTCCGCATCCTCAATCGTCATGTCGAGGACGTCGGCAATCGACAGGCCCTTGAACTTCACTTCCAGCGTTTCGCGGTTGTAGCGCTTGCCATGGCATTCCTCGCACGTGACGTAGACGTCCGGCAGGAAGTGCATCTCGATCTTGATCAGACCATCGCCCTGGCACGCCTCACATCGCCCTCCCTTGACGTTGAAGCTGAAGCGGCCAGGCTTGTAGCCGCGTTCAAGGCTCTCGGGCAGGCCCGCAAACCAATCGCGAATCTGGGTGAATGCTCCGGTATAGGTCGCTGGGTTGGATCGCGGCGTACGCCCGATCGGGGACTGATCGATTTCGATCACCTTATCGCACTTTTCCAGACCCTTAATCCGGTCGTGCGCGCCGGCAATCACGCGCGCGCCATTCAGCTGACGGCTGGCGCCTGCCTGCAAGGTGTCGATGGTCAGCGACGACTTTCCCGATCCCGACACCCCCGTCACACAGCAGAACGTGCCGAGCGGGAACTTGGCCGTTACGCCGGTCAGGTTGTTAGCGCGGGCATTTTCCACCGTGATAAAAGAGCCGTTCCCCTTGCGCCGTTTCTTGGGCACGTCGATCGCGCGAGTGCCGTTGAGATATGCAGCGGTGAGGCTTTGCTTGCTTTTCAGCACTTGTTTCAGCGTGCCTTCGGCCACAACCTGCCCGCCGTGCACACCGGCTCCGGGGCCAAGGTCCACGATGTAATCTGCAGTGCGGATCGCATCTTCGTCATGCTCGACGACGATGACCGTATTGCCTAGGTCGCGCAGCCGCTTGAGCGTTTCAAGCAACATGTCGTTATCGCGCTGGTGCAGACCGATGCTCGGCTCGTCCAGCACGTACAGCACGCCGGACAGGCCCGATCCGATCTGGCTGGCAAGGCGAATACGCTGGCTTTCACCGCCAGACAAAGTCCCGCTGGTACGATCCAAATTCAGGTAATCAAGGCCGACGTTGTTGAGGAAACCCAACCGCTCGTTGATCTCCTTCAAGATCGCCTTGGCGATCTGCTTTTGCTGTTCCGTCAGTTTCTCTTCAAGCGCACCGAACCACGCAAAACCATCTGAAACGGAAAACCGGGCGGCGTCCGCAATGTCATTGCCGGCGATCTTCACGCTCAACGCCTCAGGCTTGAGCCGCTTGCCATGGCAGGTTTCGCACGGCTGGGCGGTCTGGAACTTGGAGAGCTCCTCTCGCATCCAAGCACTATCGGTCTGGATCATACGGCGATTCAGGTTGCCGATGACGCCCTCGAACGGTTTGTTAACGGTATATTCTTTGCGTCCGTCCTTGAACGTCAGCGGCACCGCCTTGCCTGCCGTACCGTGGAGGATCACGACTTTCACCTCAGGTGACAGCGAGTCCCATGCGGTCGTCAGGTCGAAACCGAAATGTTTGGCGAGGCTGGACAGCACCTGCATGTAGTAAGGCGACGGCGGGTTCGATTTTGCCCAAGGGACGATGGCGCCCTGCTTCAGCGTAAGATGCTCGTTCGGTACGACCAGTTGCGGATCGAACAGCAGTTTTTCACCCAAGCCATCGCATGCCGGACATGCGCCCTGCGGCGCATTGAACGAAAACAGGCGAGGCTCGATCTCCTCGATCGTGAAACCACTTACCGGGCAGGCGAACTTCTCGGAAAAAACGATACGATTGGCAGGAAGCCCCGCGCCTTTCATCGCTCCGCCCGCATCTTCATCCTCGCGACCCGGGACAGTGCCGTCCGCCATGTCGGCATAGACAAGGCCGTCGGACAGCTTCAGCGCCTGCTCGAAACTGTCCGCCAGACGCGTCTGAATGCCTTCCTTCACGGCGATGCGATCGACCACGACCTCGATGTCATGCTTGAACTTCTTGTCGAGCGCCGGGGCATCCTCGATCTCGTAGAATTCGCCATCGATACGGACGCGGGTGTAACCGGCCCGCTGCCATTCGGCGAGTTCCTTGCGATACTCGCCCTTGCGCCCACGAACTACTGGGGCGAGCAGATAGAGCCGCGTGCCGTCCGGCAGCGCCATGACGCGATCAACCATGTTGGATACCGTCTGCGCCTCGATCGGCAGGCCGGTCGCGGGCGAATAGGGAATGCCCACCCGCGCCCACAGCAGACGCATATAATCCCAGATTTCGGTCACGGTCGCAACGGTCGACCGGGGATTGCGGCTCGTCGTCTTCTGCTCGATCGAGATCGCCGGAGACAGCCCGTCGATATGCTCGACGTCCGGCTTCTGCATCATTTCGAGAAACTGCCGGGCATAGGCCGACAGGCTTTCCACGTAACGACGCTGGCCCTCCGCATAGATCGTATCGAACGCGAGGCTGGATTTCCCCGACCCCGAAAGGCCGGTGATCACGATCAGCTTCTCACGCGGGAGCGCGATGTCGAAGCCTTTGAGATTATGCTCGCGCGCGCCGCGCACGGTGATGTGGGTGAGACTCATGGAGGCGGTATGTTCCAGATTTGTTCGCGTGGATCAAGCGGCAGGCTCGGCGTGCTTTCCTAAATGGGACACGAACGCGACATGGCAAGGACCAGGGAGGGTCATTGGCCGACGATGTCGCCTGTCTGCCAAGGCACAGGGAAACCATGCCTGGTTTGTGCGTTAATGACCGGAAGGGAAGACATGAAGACAGGAGAATGCCCCATGCGCTCTATCATGCGCCCCATCGCCCGGATGATCGCTCCGGTGTCCCTGATTGCGCTTTCGGCTATGGCCGTCCCCGGCGCTGCGCTCGCCAGCAACTCGCAAACCTCGCACGCCGATCTGTCGACCATTCCCGAACCCGGTGATCCGGTAGCGGAGCGTCAGGCGCTCAACGAACAACAGGCACAGGCCGCACAGCGCCAGGTCGATGAAAACATCGCGCGCGAAAATGCAGCGGCCGCGGAGATGGCAGCTACCGAAGTGCGCACCGAGCGCAATGAAGCGGCCTATCAGCAGGCGTTGCAGAACAACGAAGCCGCCGTTCAGGAGTATCGGGCTGAACGCAAGGACTGGGAACGTAGCAACCCGGCATGCTGGAAAGGTGATGCGATCCGGTGCCCTGCGGACGATGCCGGACCCGGTGCAGTCGGGGGTTGATCCCGGCTCTGCCGCGACCAGAACGACCAACCGCCTGTCGCAACCGCTTTGCATCGCTTCCATCCCGCTGGCATACAGTAAGCTTGAGGTGGAAGGGGTGCTTCGATGGGGTACACGGTTGGTCGTTGTCTGGCGGTGGTCATTGCGCTCAGCATCAGTTCGATTGCGATCGCGGATGATCCCTATGATCCCGACCTGACGCCCGACGAAATAGCGCGGGACACAGCGACAATTCGCCGGATGAACCAGGATCAGCTCGACTACGTGCGCAACCGGGATGCGGGATATGCGCAAGGCTGGTCGGATTATAATTCCACCCGCTCCCGTCCAAAGCTGGATGACAAGGGTTACCGTACAGACCTACAAAATTATGACCTGGCGCGAGCCGACTATGCCCGGCAGCGTCAGGATTATGAGAGGCAGCGGAATGACTATGATCGTGCCATGCAGGAATGGCGTGAAGATGCCTCGGCCTGTCGCGCGGGATATTACGACCGCTGCGACTAAATGACGACGAGGCCATAGTTTGTGGAAAGCAAACAGGCCCCGGTTGGAGGGTCGACCTGTCGGCTCTAGCATCTGGTTGATGTTACGCCCCTGCCGTAACATTCTGATCTGCGCCGTTACGTTCGCGCTTGCAGCTTGCGGAGGCGGTACGAAATACCGACCGGTGAGCGACCTTCCGATCCGTATTGGTCCACCGTACCAGGTTCGCGGGCAAACATTCGTCCCTCAAGCTCAGCCCGACTATGACATGCTTGGATATGCCACGTGGTATGGCAACGAAAGCGGCAACCAGGTCGCCAATGGTGAACGATTCAGACCCGACTGGCCCACGGCAGCCCATAAAACCTTGCCCCTACCATCCTATGTCGAAGTGACGTCACTCGATACGGGGCGGCGGATCATCGTACGAGTAAACGATCGCGGCCCGTTCGGAGAGAGCGCAAGGATCATTGATCTGTCTAAAGGCGCGGCCGAATTACTGGGCGTGCGCGAAAAGGGGAAAGCGGCCGTGCGGGTTCGCGTGGTCGACCCATCCAACAACGATCGCGCAGCCTTGCGCAAAGGGCGTCCAGCAGCTGGATTGGCGCCGATTTCTCCGTATGCGCTGGGCAGCCTGCAACAGCAGTTCGCTCGAGGGGTCGGAAACCGGTAGGCTGACATCAAGGAACCGGCCTGCTTACAGGAGCGTTCTTGTTGAAAGAGGAGAGAGATCATGAGCATCGGAGCTGAAATCCCCTTCCGTCGCAGCCGCTTTGCCCGCGCAACCGGGTCGCTGATCTTCGACAGGCAGCGCGAAGAACATCAGCGCGAGAAAGAGCAGCATAACAGCCAGATGTGGGTCTGGTCCAAAGGCCACTTCGTGACGAGCTAAAGCCCATTGAAATGGCGGCGGCACCCAAATGAGGTACCGCCGCTGTCGTTTTACATCTTCAGACGAACGCCGGCATAGGCTGACCTACCCGGCGTGCCATAAGTTCGAACGACCTCGTAGTGCTCATCGAAGAGATTTTCGACACGGCCGTAAACTTCGATCTTGGGGCTCACAGCAAACGCCCCGCGCAATCCGACCACCGCGTGACCGCCAACATACTGGGTGTTGAGCGTGTTGTCATACCGGCCGCCGCCGACGCGAAGGTCCATACCCAGCCTGAGGCCGACTTCCCACGCCTTGTCGATGCTTGCGTACAGGTTCGTGCGCGGCCTGCGTGCCAAACGGGTGCCAGTGAGAGCGTTTGTGGCATCGAGGTAAGTGGCCGCAACATTCACGTCGAACCCTTCCCAGTCGACAACCTGCATTCCCAGTTCCACGCCTTTTGCGCGGGCGCGACCCACGTTGTAGTAGTTGAACTGCGTGAGATCATAGTCGATGAGGTTTTTGGTCTTGCGATCGAAATAGGTCAGCGTGAAACGCCCCGTTCCTTCGGCAAAAGGCTGTTCGATCCCGGCATCCCAGCCCGTGGATGTCTCGGCATCCAGAGCTCTGAAGCCACCGTTCGAATAAAGTTGATAGAGCGAAGGCGCCTTGAACCCTTCGCCATAGCTCGCCCTTAGAACCGGAGCATCCACACCCTCGCCGAGAAGCCAGGCACCATTGGCCGCCAAAGTCGTCTTGTGGCCGAAATCCCGATGGTCATCGTAGCGGACACCCCCGTTGAGAGTTAGTCCCGTCAAAGGGCGCAACGTAAGATTGCCGTAGAAACTGTCCATCGACGTCGAGTCCCTCGACCCGAAGTTGTCGGCGAACTTCTGCTTTTCGGTTTCGGCGCCAAGCTGCACGCTCGCCATGTCCACCGGCGAAACCAGCAACTGCCCCTCAAATCGTTCGGTCCGCCCATCGGTCGTGTAGGGACCGAAAACAGCATCGTCCGAAACACGGTGCGTATCGTTAAGGCCGAACCCGATCCGCGCTGAAAGGCGATCGTCCAGTCCCTTGTAGCGCACGTTGGCATAGCCCAGCGTGTCCCGCTTACGCCCGACATTGAGCGCATCCGCGCCCGTGTTGTCATAGTCGTAATTCGCCTTGGTATAAAATCCACCGGCATCGACGGACAGCCCTTGCGCCAGTTCAACTTGCGCCCGCGCGTTCGCGCTCCGGCTTTCGAACCCATCCTTTTCCGTGCCGCCACGGCGTTCATTGAACGCCGAGAAGCCGTCACCTTTCATCCAGCTTCCGCCCAGAGTCAGACCGATTGGCCCGATCAGGCCGGCAACCGATGCAGCGACCTGCCGGCGATCTCGCCAGCCATATTCAGCCTGAGCGCGGGCGGTCCATTCCTCGGTTGGCCGCTCGGTGATGAAGTTGATGACGCCGCCGATCGCCCGGCTGCCCCACAGCACGCCGGAGGACCCGCGCAGCACTTCAACCCGGTCGAACTGTCCGATGGTAAGCGCCCCGAAGTCAAAGCCGCCGCCAACGTCGCCCGGATCGTTGATGCGCACTCCGTCGATCAGCACCAGGCTCTGTGCGTTCTCAGCGCCACGAATGAAGACGCTGGAAGGCTGACCAAAACCGCCTGACTGGACCACCGATACACCCGGTACGCGGGCCAGGACATCAGTGGCAGTGGTCGCCTGGACACGCTCGATATCATCGCGGGTGATGACGCTGATCGACTGGCCGACCTGAGTGATCGGCGTCGGCTCACGATTTGCGGTTACCACGATCGCGGGGGACAACGGGCGGCAATCGGCGCAACCATCGGCGTCCTCTGCAACCGCAGGGGTGCTCGTCACCATGGCACAGCCAAGCAAAAACAGATACTTCACAGCAATTCCTCCAAACCTTTGAACGTATTGCCGTTCATGGCGGAGGCAGGCGCGCCGTCCTCAAGGCTCGCTTGCTCGCTGCATGCCGAACTTCCCCGCTCGGCTGCGGAACGACGACCATGGGCAGGTCTCCTGGCTTCCGGATCATGGCCCGCCCCCGCCTTCCCGGTCGGGCCCGCAACGGGGCCGTCCAGTGGCGCAATGGAGGCGCGCTCTCCGGTCACAGTTGCGGGGGCAGCGCCGACAATCCCAGCCGGCTTCCCTCTTAGGCCTGGCATCGCAGGCACCCATGACGAAGCCGCGCCGATACTGCCTGCCCCCGACTAAGGCAAGCGACACGGCCATTCATGCAACTTCTTAAGAGTTAGTGGTTAGAGCAGTCCCTGTGCCGCAACGGGACGACGATCAATGGTCAGGTGCAATTGCCAGCGCAGCCGACTAGGTCGTCAATCTCCAAATATGCGCCCATCGAAGGAAGCGTGTGTCCGCAGCCCTCTCCCCTACTGACAAGATGGCTGCTCACGCGGTCTTGCGGAGTTGCGCGGCCAATCTACCAGACCGTTTCGAACGTCCGCGCGACTTTAACGGCCGATTTGCGCGCCGCACATACGGGGTGCGGGAACGCCCGATCAAGTTGCGTCGACGCTGGACCCTGGGCGTCACTGCTCTAGCGGCCATTGCACTCCCCGCCTTCGCGGCACCGGGGGGGTGGGGTGACGGATGGGATCGCTTCTCGATAGCTGACGCCGGTTCGCCAGACGGCCCGGGCACTGCAATGCCTTTCGAACAGGCAGGCGCAAGCTTCCCCGGATCAGCTTTCTATTACCTCGACAATAGCCTGGCTCCTCTGCGGGTGGGCGAAGGAATCCGATCGGACGCTGACGACATTCCGTCCGGCCCAACACTGGGCTCCGGTCCCGCAGCTCGTGCTCTTCGGATCGACAATTCGGGCGTGGATCGCTCCCGCGCCGTGCAATGCATGACCGCGGCGATATACTATGAAGCGGCAAGCGAACCCGACGCCGGGCAACGTGCCGTGGCACAAGTCGTGCTCAATCGCGTGGCTCATCCGGCCTATCCAAAGACCGTGTGCGGGGTGGTCTACGAAGGGTCTGAAAGACCGACCGGGTGCCAGTTTTCGTTCACCTGCGATGGGTCGCTCGCCCGGCGCCCGCAACACCTGTTCTGGGATCGGGCCGAGAACGTCGCGCGTGCCGCGTTGGCTGGCTATGTCTATTCGCCGGTTGGCTTGGCAACCCACTACCATACGGTTCAGGTAAGCCCGTACTGGGCGCCGAGCTTGAATTATCTGGGTACGATAGGCGCGCACCGATTTTACAGCTTCAAGGGCGCGGCAGGCAATCCGGCGACGTTCCGCTTCGCCTATTTCGGCGGGGAGCCAATCGCCGCACCCCATCCCCGCAGCGCTTCCTCCAGCGCCGCCGCCGCTGCCGCCGCGCTGGATCCTGTCGCATTGCAGCGCGCGTTTGGGCTGGCCGAGCCCGCAAGGCCCATCGCCGATCAGCAGATCGCGCCGGCATCTGCTCCCGTCTACTCGTCGCAAGTCGAGCAGCGCGGTGGCGATGCGCTGTATCGCGCACAAAACCTGCCTTCATCACAAGGGATCAAGGCTGAATATGCTAACTCCGGCCGCTGGATCGCCCCGCCCCACGATTGACGTGGGGACATAAAATCAATCGATCGCAACTACTTACCTTGGGGAATCTCCCTAAGGGGCATGGTCAATATTTAAGCAACCATTTCCTCTCACGATGGATTAGCGCCTTTGCAGTAAAAGGTGCTCGTACCGAAGAGTAACGAGAGGCCCCCGTTCATGACCATCCGATTTGCCGCCGCGCTGGGGGGGACAAATCCGGCTATCGCTCGGTCCGTCTGCCGTGGCGCACCCTTGGGGGCGATGAACGACAATCATCCTATGCCACGCATTCGCCTCCATGCGATCAAGCAGGCCTATCAGCCTACTCTGGAGGAGGACGAAGCCATCTTGGCCGCCGCGCTGATGCATTTCGCAAGACACGGCCTGTCGGCAGCAGCCAGAGCGCAAAAGGAAGCCGAAGCTGCCCATGCGGCTGGTGACAAGCACCGGAGCGCTCACTGGCTCGGCATCTGCCATCAACTTGATCGGCGTATGGCTGCCGCTACCGCACGGCGAATTCAAGCTTAACTGCTATGTGACCAGTGCCGGAAACTCCTAGCAACTTGAAGTTTGCATGGCGGAAAACAAGGAACAAATACAGTTATACGACTACTAATGCAATTGCGAACTATTATCACTGAAAAGTGTTGCAGCGGGTGCTCTGATTGCCGTTTGGCGGTTGCAATGTGGAACTCAGGGGCGTAGGGCGCCACCTGAAACCCGGCGCCTGTCTTTCTGCGGGATTGAAAGCAGGCCGTCTTGAAGTCCGTTGAATCCCGCCATTGGGAAGGACAAGCACGGATCATGGCTCGTAAGAAGATTGCCCTTATTGGCGCTGGCAATATCGGCGGCACGCTGGCGCACCTCGCGGCGCAAAAGGAATTGGGCGATATCGTCCTGTTCGACGTCGCTGAAGGTTTGCCGCAGGGTAAGGCCCTCGACCTATCGCAGTGCGGCCCGGTCGAAGGTTTCGATGCCAAGATCACCGGCACCAACGATTACGCTGACATTGCCGGGGCTGACGTCATCATCGTCACCGCCGGTGTCGCTCGCAAGCCCGGCATGAGCCGTGATGACCTTCTCGGCATCAACCTCAAGGTCATGAAGGCTGTCGGTGAAGGCATCGCTGCGAACGCGCCAAATGCTTTCGTGATCTGCATCACCAATCCGCTCGACGCGATGGTCTGGGCACTGCGCGAATTCTCCGGTCTTCCACACAACAAAGTTGTTGGCATGGCCGGTGTGCTTGATTCGGCTCGCTTCTCCACCTTCCTCGCCTGGGAATTCGACGTATCCATCCGTGACGTGAACACTTTCGTGCTCGGCGGCCACGGCGATACGATGGTTCCCGTCGTGCAGTATTCGACGGTAAACGGCATCCCGGTTCCCGATCTCATTAAGATGGGCCGCACCACGCAGGAAAAGATCGACGCGATCGTGCAGCGCACCCGTTCGGGCGGCGGCGAAATCGTCGGCCTGCTCAAGACCGGCTCCGCTTTCTACGCTCCGGCAGCGTCGGGCATCGCCATGGCCGAAGCCTACCTCGATGACCAGAAGCGCATTCTGCCGGTCGCCGCTTACGTCGATGGGCAGTATGGCGTTGAAGGACTGTACGTCGGTGTCCCCGCCGTGATCGGTGCCGGCGGCATCGAGCAGATCGTTGAGATCGACCTGGATGCAGAAGCAAAGACCAACCTCCAGGTTTCAGTCGATGCGGTCAAGGAACTGCTGGTTGCTTGCAAAGGCATCGACAGCACGCTCGCCTGAAGGCACACGGTGTCGCGCGGTACGGCCTTAACCAATGGCCAGTATCGCGCGGACCAGAAAGTTTCTTGGGATCTTCCCGGCCCTTCCCGGCTGATCCCATGACCAGGAACAGGAATACTCCATGTCCATTCTCATCGACAAGAATACCAAGGTCATCACGCAAGGCATGACCGGCGCGACCGGCACGTTCCACACGGAGCAGGCGCTGGCGTACGGCACCCAGATGGTCGGCGGCGTTACTCCGGGCAAGGGCGGCACGACCCACATCGGTCTGCCCAACTTCAACACTGTCGCGGAAGCGAAGGCTGCAACGGGCGCGACCGCATCGTGCATCTATGTGCCGCCGCCATTCGCCGCCGACTCGATCCTCGAGGCGATCGACGCCGAGATGGAACTGATCGTCTGCATCACCGAGGGCATTCCCGTGCTGGACATGGTTCGCGTGAAGCGCGCCCTTTCGGGTTCGAAGTCACGCCTGATCGGCCCGAACTGCCCCGGCGTTCTCACCCCCGGCGAGTGCAAGATCGGCATCATGCCCGGTTCGATCTTTTCCAAGGGTTCGGTCGGCGTCGTCTCGCGCTCGGGCACGCTGACGTATGAAGCGGTGTTCCAGACCACCAACGCTGGCCTCGGCCAGACCACGGCTGTCGGCATCGGCGGCGATCCGGTCAACGGCACCAACTTCATCGACGTGCTGGAATTGTTCCTGGCGGACGACGAAACCAAGTCGATCATCATGATCGGTGAAATTGGTGGCAGCGCCGAGGAAGAAGCTGCGCAGTTCCTCAAGGACGAAGCCAAGCGCGGTCGCAAGAAACCAATGGCGGGCTTCATCGCCGGCCGCACGGCGCCTCCGGGCCGTCGCATGGGCCACGCTGGAGCCATCGTCTCTGGCGGCCAGGGCGGCGCAGAAGACAAGATTGCAGCGATGGAAGAAGCCGGCATCAAGGTTTCGTCCAGCCCGTCACTGCTTGGTGAAACCCTTGTGGAAGTCCTCAAGGAACTCGCCTGATCCGATACCTCTGGCGATCGGCGTGGTTCTTTGGAACCGCGCCATCGCCGGGCACTTACCATGTAGCGCACCGCCCGTGGCGAACCTGCGCACTTCCGAGCGGAAATTCGGTCCCTCCTCCCCGGGAACCGTCCGAACCGCAAACACAGTAAAACGCTTGGGCAATTGCGTCCGGTGTGGCGATAGGTGATTCCTATGGGCGACGAGAGTTTCGATTTCACTCCCGACATGGGACTTGAAGAACCGCAGGCGGGCCCAAGCTGGCAGCGCGGCAATTGGCCGCTGGTCGGCGGTGATGCCGAGGACGACTGGACTCAGGGCCTCGACCCTACGGTTCTAAAGGCGCAGATCGAAAAGTCCGCAGCCAAGGGTGGCGGCAAAGTAGATCAGGCCAGCATCGATCAGGCTGCTGCGGATGCCTTCCGCGCCATGACGCTGATCCGTACCTATCGCGTGCGAGGCCACCTTGCCGCCGATCTTGATCCTTTGGGCCTGAACCAGCGCAAGCTACCCGCCGACCTCACGCCTGAATTTCACGGCTTTGTTGGCGCCGCACAGGATCGAAAGGTCTACGTCGGTGGCACGCTTGGTTTGGAGTGGGCGACCGTCCGTGAAATCGTCCAGATTCTGCGCGCCAATTACTGCGGCAAAGTCGGCCTTGAATACATGCACATCGCGGATACTGAAGAACGTCGGTTCCTGCAGGAACGAATGGAAGGCGCGAACAAGGAAATCGAATTCACGCCAGAGGGCAAAAAAGCAATTCTGGCTGCGGTCGTTCGCGGCGAGCAGTACGAAAAGTTCCTCGGCAAGAAGTACGTCGGCACCAAGCGCTTCGGCTTGGATGGTGGCGAGTCCATGATTCCCGCGCTGGAAGCCGTCATCAAGTACGGCGGCCAGCTTGGCGTGAAGGAAATCGTCTATGGCATGGCTCACCGTGGCCGACTGAACGTCCTCGCCAACGTTCTTGCCAAGCCGTACAAGGTCATCTTCCACGAATTTTCGGGCGGCACTGCCAATCCGGAAGACGTCGGCGGCTCTGGCGACGTCAAGTATCACCTCGGCACGTCGGCCGATCGTGAGTTCGATGGCATCAAGGTTCACATGAGCCTGATGCCCAACCCCTCTCACCTCGAGACCGTCGATCCGATCGTTCTGGGCAAAGTCCGCGCTTATCAGGTCATCGCGGATGATATCGGCGACGACATCGGCCCGGATGCGAAACACAAGCAGGTGCTCCCCGTTCTGATCCACGGCGACGCCGCGTTCGCCGGCCAGGGTATCGTCTGGGAATGCTTCGGCCTGTCCGGAGTCAAGGGGTACAACACCGGCGGTTGTATTCACTTCGTGATCAACAACCAGATCGGCTTCACCACCAGCCCGCAATTCGCACGCAACTCGCCGTATCCTTCCGACGTGGCGAAGGGCGTTCAGGCGCCGATCCTGCACGTCAACGGCGATGATCCGGCAGCGGTTACGTTCGCCTGCAAACTGGCCATCGACTACCGCCAGACTTTCGGTCGTGACATCGTTATCGACATGTGGTGCTATCGCCGCTTCGGTCATAACGAAGGCGATGAGCCTGGTTTCACCCAACCGCTGATGTACGCCAAGATTCGGCAGCACCCTCCGGTGAGTAAAATCTACGCTGATCGTCTGAAGGGCGAAGGCGTGATTGACGACAGCTTCCTGTCGCAGACCGAGGGTGCGTTTACCGCTCATCTCGAGGAACAGTTCGAGGCTGCCAAAACCTACAAGGCCAACCAGGCTGACTGGTTCGCGGGGCAGTGGAGCGGATTCCACAAACCTGCCGACCCTGAAACCGCGCGGCGCAACGTCGATACACGGATCGAGCAGAAGCTGTTCGACAGCCTAGGCCGGACCCTCACGAACGTCCCGGAAGGTCTGACCGTCCACAAGACGCTCGCCCGCGTGCTGGCCGCTAAAGAAGAAATGTTCAAGTCGGGCGACGGCTTCGACTGGGCGACGGCGGAAGCGCTCGCTTTCGGCAGCCTCGTGACCGAAGGTTATGGCGTGCGCCTTTCTGGCCAGGACTGTGGGCGCGGCACGTTTTCCCAGCGTCATGCGGTCTGGACCGACCAGGCAGACGAGCACAAGTACGTGCCGCTGACCACCCTGCCCCATGGCAGCTTCGAAGTGCTGGACTCCACGCTGTCCGAATACGGCGTGCTTGGCTTCGAGTACGGTTACGCCAGCGCTGACCCCAAGACGCTCGTTTTGTGGGAAGCGCAATTCGGTGACTTCGCCAACGGCGCGCAGATCATCATCGACCAGTATGTCGCATCCGCCGAATCGAAGTGGCTACGCGCAAACGGTCTCGTGATGCTGCTGCCCCACGGCTACGAAGGACAAGGTCCGGAGCACTCCTCCGCCCGACTGGAGCGCTACCTCCAGCTTTGTGCGCAGGACAATATCCAGGTCTGCAACATCACCAGCCCGGCGAATTATTTCCACGTCCTGCGTCGGCAGATGCACCGCCCATTCCGCAAGCCGCTGATCATCATGACTCCCAAGTCATTGCTGCGTCATCCGCTTGCCAAATCAAGCGCCAAGGATTTCCTGGCAGGCGATTTCAAGCGCCTGCTGTCGGATCCGAACGGCTCGGCGGACGAAGCCACCAAAAAGGTTATCCTTTGCTCGGGCAAAGTGTTCTATGACCTTCTTGAAGCGCGCGATGCTGCCGAAATCACGGATACGCAGATCGTCCGCGTTGAACAGCTCTACCCCTTCCCAGGCGAGCCGTTGACTAACCGACTAGCTCGAATGCCGAACCTCGAAGAAATCGTCTGGTGCCAGGAAGAACCCAAGAACAATGGTTCCTGGTTTTTCATCGAGCCCTTCGTAGAGGATGCGGCCAAGGAAGCCGGCGTATCGGCGCCTCGTCCGCGTTATGCCGGTCGTTCCGCTTCGGCATCGCCCGCTACAGGTCTTGCCAAGCGCCATGCTGCCGAACAGGCGGCGCTCGTTGCCGATGCGCTAAATCTATCCGTCCGTTCCGAACTCCGTCGCAAGCAGAAGGCTTGAGATAAATCATGTCCACTGAAGTCAAGGTCCCCACGCTCGGCGAGTCCGTCTCCGAGGCCACCATCGGCCAATGGCTCAAGCAGCCCGGTGAAGCCGTTGCCGCTGACGAGCCCATTGCCAGCCTCGAAACCGACAAGGTCGCGATCGATGTCATGTCCCCCCACGCAGGCGTAATGGGTCAGCAGTTGGCCAAGGAGGGCGACACGGTCACCGTCGATGCGCTGATCGCAACGATCGAGGAAGGTTCAGGCGCTCCGGCCGCCAAGCCCGCGTCGGCCCCCGCGGCTGCACCAGCCAGTGCGCCTGCTTCAACGCCCTCACCAGCACCTGCTGCATCCGCGCCGTCCGCCGATGAAGCGTCCGGCGGCGCTTCCGTGCTGTCGCCCGCCGTGCGCCGCGCGATCCTGGAGCACGGCATCGACCCTGCCACCATCAAGGGAACCGGCAAAGACGGCCGCATCACCAAGGATGATGTAGTCGAGGCGGCCAAGAACAAGCCCGCTGCCGCGTCGCCTGCAGCCAGTGCATCTTCTGCCGCGTCGGTGCCGGCAGCCGCTCGCAACGAAGAGCGCGTTAAGATGACCCGCCTGCGCCAGACGATCGCCAAGCGTCTGAAATCCGCGCAAGATAACGCCGCCCTTCTCACCACCTTTAACGACGTGGACATGTCCGCTGTTATCGAGGCGCGCGAAAAGTACAAGGATGTCTTCCAGAAGAAGCACGGCATCAAACTTGGCTTCATGTCCTTCTTCGCCAAGGCATCGGTTCTGGCGCTGAAGGATATTCCTGCAGTCAATGCCCAGATCGACGGCGACGAGATCATCTATCACGATTACGTCGACATCTCGATCGCGGTTTCGGCGCCAACCGGTCTTGTGGTCCCTGTCGTCAAGGACTGTGACAAGCTTGGTTTTGCCGGCATCGAAAAAGCCATCGCGGATTTCGGCAAGAAGGCCAAGGATGGCAAGCTTACCATGGAAGACATGAAGGGCGGCACCTTCACGATTTCCAACGGCGGCGTGTTCGGCGGCCTGATGTCGACCCCGATCATCAACCCCCCGCAATCAGCAGTTCTGGGTCTGCACCGCATCGAAGACCGAGCCGTGGTGCGCAATGGCGAAATAGTCATCCGTCCGATGATGTACATTGCCCTGTCCTATGATCATCGCATCATTGACGGGCGTGAGGCGGTCACTGCACTCAAGACCATCAAGGAAGCGATTGAGGATCCCACAAGGCTGCTGATCGATCTTTGATGCCGGTGTTCTGCTGGCCTGTTTCGGCTGGCGGGACCATTTTTTGAATACCAAGACCCGCGTATGACCGGTTAGGTGCATTACGCTGGAACGGAGGCCTCAACATGGCTGAATACGACTACGACGTTCTTGTGATCGGTGCCGGCCCTGGCGGGTATGTTGCGGCCATTCGTGCAGCGCAACTTGGCTTGAAGACCGCCTGCGCCGAAGGTCGCGAGACTTTGGGCGGCACCTGCCTCAATGTTGGTTGTATTCCGTCAAAGGCTCTGCTGCACGCATCGGAGTACTTCGACGCGGCAAAGAACGGCGCGATGGCGGCCATGGGTATCAAGGTCAATCCAGAGCTCGACCTCGACACCATGCACGGGCAGCGCAAGGACGCGGTGAAGGGCCTGACCGGCGGCATCGAATTCCTGTTCAAGAAGAACAAGGTCGACTGGTTGAAGGGTTACGCTCAGTTCAAGGATGCGCACAGCGTCGAGGTAGCGGGCAAGACCGTCACCGCCAAGAACATCGTCATCGCCACTGGATCGTCGGTGACACCGCTTCCTGGAGTCGAGATCGACAACGCGGGGGGCGTGGTCGTCGATTCTACCGGTGCTCTCGAACTAACCTCCGTACCCAAGAAGATGGTCGTCATCGGCGGGGGCGTGATCGGCCTGGAGCTGGGATCCGTATGGCGCCGTCTGGGCGCTGAAGTCACGGTGGTCGAATTCCTCGATCAGCTTTTGCCTGGCATGGATAATGAAGTCCGCAAGGAAGCCGGCAAGATCTTCAAGAAGCAGGGAATGAACCTGAAGCTGGGCACCAAGGTCACCGGTGTTTCGGTTGAGGACAAAGCGGCGAAGGTTACCATCGAACCAGCCAAGGGCGGCGATGCGGAAGTGATCGAGGCGGACGTTGTTCTCGTTTCGATCGGCCGTCGTCCGAACACCGAGGGCCTCGGGTTGGGCAATATCGGTATCGAATTGAACCAGCGCGCTCAGATCGAAACGGACCACGACTTCGCCACCAAGGTCGATGGCGTCTGGGCCATCGGGGACGTCATCCCCGGCCCCATGCTTGCCCACAAGGCAGAAGACGAAGGCATCGCGGTCGCCGAAAATATTGCTGGCCTGACGGGCATCGTGAACCACGCCATCATTCCAGGCGTCGTGTACACGGTCCCTGAATTCGCCGGGGTTGGCCTTACCGAAGAACAGGCAAAAGAACTGGGAGCGGTAAAGGTCGGGAAATTCCCGATGTTGGCCAATTCCCGCGCCAAGACAAATCATGAGCCGGACGGGTTCGTCAAGATAATCGCCGATGCCGAAACCGATCGCGTGTTAGGGGTCTGGTGTATCGCAACGGTGGCCGGAACGATGATCGCTCAGGCTGCGCAGGCTATGGAGTTCGGCGCAACCAGTGAGGATATCGCTTACACCTGCCACGCTCACCCAACGCATTCCGAAGCGATCAAGGAAGCGGCGATGGCGGTGACGGGCAAGCCCATACATATCTGATCTTCCTGATCAGCGGCTTTAATCAAAGGCCAGCGCTGCGTGAGCGGCGCTGGCCTTTTCCGTTTGGGTAGCCAGATACGGAACCGAAATGCCCTTCTGGCTATTCTTCGCCTAGTGTTTCACGGGGCGTTTCACGATCGATGTTGCGGAACTTCTATAAGAAATGCGCGGGGCTATTAGCCGTTGCGACACTACTGGTAGTATCGGGATGCAACCGCGATCGCGGTGGGGGGGCGCCACCTCGTGCCCATGATACAGTCAAGATCGAACCTCAGGCATCTCTTATCACAGTACCTGTCCGTGCTGACTTAGACCGCCTAGCCAAGGCGCTGGATCGCGAAATACCGACCACGCTCTGGAGGATAGACAAGCCCGACCAGACATGTGCCCCATCCCGCAAAGTCGATATCGGCATCGCCAAGATCAAAACGCCAACCATCAAGTGTCGTATCGTTGGAGCGGTAACGCGAGGGCCATTACGGTTTGCGGGCAAGGGCGAGCAGATCCGGTTGGCGATGCCGATCCATGCCGTCATTCACGCTCGTGACATCGCCGGTATCCTGAAGCAGGAAACCGCAACAGCCGATGCCACGGCGCATGCGGTGATTTCCGTGAAATTGGCCTCTGACTGGACACCGCGCGGAACGGTCCGCATCAGCTACGACTGGACAAACAATCCTCATGTCGAGTTTCTGGGTCAGAGGATCGACCTTACCGAGCAAGCCGAACGCCAGCTGGAACCGGTCGTTGCTCGGCTGGAGAAACAACTCCCTGGGCAGTTGGGACGACTCGAGGTTCGAGAACAAGTGCAAAAAGCGTGGGCGTCCGCCTTCACCACCCTCTCTTTGAACCGAGACAATCCGCCGGTTTGGATGCGGATCAGCCCCAAGGAGGTTCAGTACGGCGGCTATGAAATTGACGGCAAGAACCTCGTCCTGCGTCTCGGATTGAAAGCCATTACCGAGACATTCGTCGGGAAGCGGCCGCCAGATCCGGCGCCCTCGCCACTCCCGCTACTCAAAACTTTGGAAACACAGGCCGGATGGCTGTCTTTCTTCATACCCGTCGTAGCAGACTATCGTGAACTCGAACCGGTCCTGATGAAAGCGTTGCGCAAGCGATCCGCCAGGCCTTTCGAGGTTCCGGGCGTAGGGTCTGTCAATGCAGAATTTCGCAAGGCAACGATCTATGGAACTACTGGTGGGCGGATCGCCGTTGGTGTCAATTTCATCGCACGAGATGCTGCGAACCGGGTGGGGCCCACTCACGGCACCGTTTGGATGACCGGCATTCCTACTAACAATACGAATTCACGCAGGATCGGATTTGACCAGTTTGAGGTCAGCGGCACGACCGATATGAAGGGTGGCGACCTTATTCTCAGGATGGCCAACGCCCCTGGTTTGGATGCCACGATTGCGGCTTCTCTCGCCCAGAACTTCGAAAATGACTATCGCAAGCTTCTCGGCAAGATTGACCGGGCCCTCGAAGACAAGCGCGAAGGCGATCTGATCATCAGCGCGGAAGTGACAAAGACCCGGACGGGACAGATCCGGGCCGCGGGGCGTGGACTGTTTTTACCAGTCTGGGCTGAGGGCACTGCATCCATCAGGTTGGCACCGCAACTGCGCTAAGTTCCATACACTTGCGACACAGAGCAGAAGCAATCTGACTTTAGCAATGCTTAAGGATTGGGCATAGATGCCTGCTTTTTGCGCAGCCAGGAGGGAATATGAGCGTGGTGACGATTTTGGCCGCAGCGATGGTCGCAAGCACGGGCGTGCCCTCCGTTGCTGACCATTCCGTCCAGATCGAGCATCATGGGGGAACCTATCGGGTGGATTACCGTCCTATGGTCGAAACCAATTGGCGCACGATCGGTATCGCACCTCCCACCCGTACGTCCACCCAGCGCTGCATCATCACCGCAACGATCTCGGTGCAGCGCGTTATCGTGAGCCCGCAGTCCCCACAGGAATTGACATCGATGCTCCCTGCGGAAAAAGAGTTTACCCGTCATCTTCCAGGTGACTGCAAGGGACGACAAGGCCAGGCGAACGATCTGGTCGCAGATAAATCGGCAGCGATCGGTTCACATATGGTGGAACTTGCTGCTGCAGATCGGCATAATGCGATAGCGGCGATCGACGCCGCTCATCATCTCGCGGCAAATTGAAGAGACCCATTAACCCGATGCACTATCGTTTGTTGGCTACGGCCGCCGCCGTGTGCGGCGGCCTTTGTTCGTATACCGCCCATGCCCAATCCGCCCCTTCGACCATCTCGGTCGAAGCCCAGACTGATCTTAGAGAGCGCGGCATAAGCTGGAGCAATGGCAAACCCGCTCTGTCCATTAGCGCGGATCTGAACCCTGCTTATAATATCTCGGTCGCAGTTGAAGCTTCCACTCTACGAAACAGCGCGCGACATGGCGGCGCGGACGGAGCGTTGACGATCACGCCAAGGTATACCCTATCGAGCGCCGGTTGGGATTTCAGTACAGCCGCGCGTGCGAACGTCTTCGTAGGGAAATCCGGCATGAGTTACTATGAGCTGATGGGCGATGTCAGTCGCACTATAGGCCCCGCTCAGGTGACCATCGGGGCTGCTTTCGCGCCCTCGCAAGATGCTATCGGCGGGTCGAACCTCTATCTTGATGCAGCCGCATCAGTCAGCGTCCCGGGTACGCCGTTCACGATTTACGGTGGCTACGGGCATACGTCCGGATCGTCGCGCAATGATCCACGCTCGGCGCGATTGCGTCCGGGCGGCGACTACGCGGACCATCATATCGGCATCGAGAGAAACAGTGCAAATCTGGCTGCCGGACTTCGCTATTCGGGGACTTCAATTGGACGCAGCGAAGTGAACTCCGCTGCGCCCTATTACGATCGCGACTATGGATCACGGATCGTCGCCTACGTGCGAGTGACGCCCTAGACAATCTGCGATCATCTGACACCCAGTCTTCACTAGCTGTGGGATTGACCAGCTACGCAGGCGCACACGAAGCTGGCATTTGCTACTACCGATGACGGCGAATTGCCGGCTTTTGGAGAATGGCGATGAAAGCGGTCTGGTACAGCGAGAATGGCGGACCCGAGGTGATGCAGTTCGGCGAGGTGCCAGAGCCGGCAGTCGGACCTCATTCGGTTCTGATCAAGGTGGAGGTAATCGCGATAGAAGGCGGAGACCTGTTGAACCGAATCCACACGCCGCCCTCCCGCACGCCTTTTGTGCCAGGCTATCAAGCAGCGGGCACGGTCGCGTCTGTCGGTGCGGCGGTGACCCGTTTCAAAGAGGGAGACCGTGTGGTCGGCTTCCATTGGAACGGCAGCCACGCGGAACTGTTCGTCGTTGAAGAGCACCATACCTACCCCCTACCAGACCAACTGGACATCGCGCTTGCCGCAGTCGTTCCCATCGCATTTGGCACCGCGTACGATGCGCTGTTCACATATGGCGGCCTAACCGCAGGAGAAACGGTGCTTGTTCAGGGCGCTGCTGGCGGTGTCGGACTGGCGGCGGTGCAGTTGGCGGCACAAGCCGGCGCAATGGTTATCGGCACTGCGTCCAGTGACGAAAGGCTAGCGCGCATCAGTCCTTACGGAATGACCCACGGCATCAATTACCTCGAGAACGACATAGCCGAACGCTGCAAAGCAATAACCGGCGGTCGCGGTGTCGATCTCGTTCTGGATTTAGCAGGCGGCAAGGGCAAGGATGCGCTGGTCGATGCGCTGCGAGGCCATGGCAGGTATGCCGTCGTCGGCGCCGCAGAGGGCACCCTGCCCAGCTTCGGGTTCTTCGAACTGATCCGCAAGGCTATGCAGGTCACGGGCATTTCATTTGGCCGCGATATGCATACGCCGCGCGTTCATGACTTGCTGACCAGCCTGTTTCATAAGGCCCAAGACGGAACCTTGGCCATGCCCATCGAACGGGAGTTTGCCCTCGCCGATGCGGTGGAAGCGCATCGCTTTGTTGCCGAACAGCATCCGTTCGGGCGAGTGCTGATGCGGCCGTGAAACCAGCGGCAGTACTTTTGAAGTCGGCCGGTCCTCATCGAGCACCGGCCGAAAAACATTCTCAACCCGTTACGTCAGCCACTGCTGCAATGAACTGATCGATGTTGCTGGTAGTCAGACCTGCGACATTGATGCGCCCCGATGCCGCGAAATAGATGCCATGCTTCGATCGCATTTCCTGAACCTGTTCGGGCGTGAACGGAATGATGGAGAACAGCCCGTTCTGGCCGCCAACCGGCGCCAGATCGACCCCGCCCGTCTCACCCGCCGCGGCAAGGCGAGCGCGCACCTGACGCATGCGGTCGCGCATTTGATCAAGCTCGTCGAGCCACTGCGCCGTCAAGGCTTCGTCTTCAAGGATCACCCGGACTGCGGCGGCTCCGTGATCTGGTGGCTGCGACCAGTTGGCGCGAGCCAGCGAGTGCCCGTTCGACATCACGCGCGTCAGGTCGGCCGGATCGGCAACCATCGCGTAGAGCGCGCCCACGCGATCGCGATAAAGCCCGAAGTTCTTATCACATGAATAGCAGACGAGTGCCTCCGGAACCGCCACGAGCACGCGACGGACACCGTAGGCGTCCTCTTCCATGCCCTGGCCAAGACCCTGATAAGCGAGATCGAGAACGGGGAGAACTTTGCTGTCCGACAGAAGCCCGGCGATTTCATCCCATTCGGTGCGCGAGTAATCGATCCCGGTGGGATTGTGGCAGCAACCGTGGAGCAGGATGGCGTCACCCTCAGTCGCGCCGCTAAGCGCGCTTCGCAAGACATCCATGTCCGTTGTGCCGTCAGCTGCGGCATGGCTGAACTCCAGAACGTCCAGGCCAAGGTCGGCGCAGATCTGGTTGTGGTTTGGCCAGCTGGGCTTGCCCACAATCACGCGGGTGTAGCCAGCGCGCTTGACCATCGCGAGAGCCAGGCGCAGCGAACCAGTGCCGCCAGGCGTCTGCATTCCTTCAATTCGGCCACCCATGTCCGGGCTGCCCTTGCCGAAGATGTAAGGCATCAGTGCTTCGACGAAGCCCATATCGCCTTCCGGCCCGAGATAGGCTTTGGAATCCTGCTCCGCGACGAGCTTGCGCTCCGCCGCCTTGATGGCGCCGAACACAGGGGTTTCGCCCTGTCCGGTACGATAGACGCCGACCCCCAGGTCGATCTTATCGATACGCGGATCGGAGTTGTGGAGCTTGATCAGCGCGAGAAGCGCGTCAGCGGGCTGTTGCTTGAGATCGTTTAGCATGGCGGGCGGCCATTAACCGCCCGCGTCCACCAGTGCAACCAGGGAGTCGCCCCGACTGTGCGTAAGATGAACTAAACGACTGTCTGCATGCCAATGCGGGGGCAAGATTTCAAAATGGCAGCCAGCGCTGCTTTTCCGAAAACTTCATGTAACCGATATTGGCCCCCAACCGCAGGCCTGCTCCCGCCCTTACCGGAATGAGCACGGTATTGCCCCGACGCAGATAGCTGACCGTGAAACCACCAATCAGGTAAGCCTGCCCCTCGCCTGCGCCGAAACGGTGATACAGTTCCTGCGTATCATACAGGTTGTAAACTAGCACAAACGCGCTGGACGCGTTCGCACCGGCGTCGAAACCGATGGAAGGGCCAGTCCAATAGACCGGCCGCTCACCCTCTATCTTATGGTGCAACGTGCCCGAACCATACCGCAGACCAACTGCGATTGCGCCACCGGCCTCTCGCCCGACAATGTAAGCGTTCGGTTCGCCCTGTTTGGCCAACAGATCGCGGATGACGTCGGCCAGACCTTTGGCCCCTTTGCCGAATACGCCCTCGGCTGCTCCGATCAGATCATCCTCACGGTATGTCGCGCTGGTATCGCCGGTGGCGACTGCGGGCGGTGGCGTCACAGTGGGGGCAGGTTCAGTGGGGGAAGGCTGAGGCGTCCAGTCGGTCGCCGGGGGAGCGTCCACCGGCATCCCGTTTCCAGGAGCAGATGAAGATGACGTATTCTGTGAGCGAGTTGTCCCTTGATTGAGGTCGCCATCAATAGCCGCGTCGGGGTCCACCGTGGTGACCTGCGCTGAAGCCGACGCCAGCGGCGTGACCGCAGTGAGCAGCATCGCCGCCATCGCGCTAAGGACAGTTCTCAACGTTCCCGCTTTCATCGCGACGAGTCCGGCCGGCAAACGCTCCATGGCTTTTTCGCGGTTCGGCATTGAATGACCCCTTTCATGGCATACGCCTTGTTCCAGCATGTGCCGGACTATCCCCACCCCGCGCCCCGTGCGCGTGCAGAACTGGTACACTCTTAAAAGAATCCACCACGCCTGACCTCGCAATGAACGGGCGACAACTTGACTCCGTTTTGCGACGGATCGTGCCGATTGCCTATCGATTTTGCGCTTTCAACTAAATTGACAGTGGGAGGAAGATCGCCCCTTGCCGCCCGCAATACCTCTCGTTATAGGCACCGCCCTGAGCCGCATCCGGAGACGTGGGTGAGTGGCTGAAACCAGCGGTTTGCTAAACCGTCGTGCCCTTAAGGGGGCACCCCGGGTTCGAATCCCGGCGTCTCCGCCAGCGGCCGCATTTCAGCGGTCTTCTGCGAACATTTGCGAACTATGGAAAGCCTCAGGTTTCTGAGGCTTTTCGTGGTTTTGGCGTTCGCCGACGCTCGTGGAAAAACGCGGCGAGCCAGCGCCGGAGTTATGGCTAGGGTTATGGCTTGATCTGCCCGCGTAGGCTATTTTAAGAGGACGGATCGTGCCCTCACGCGCGCGTAACAAGCTCACGGCTCGGCAGGTGGCCACGCTCACCGAGCCGAAGGTCTATTCCGATGGCGGCGGATTGTACCTGCGCGTTCGTACTTCCGGCCGATCGTGGTTTTACATTGGCAAACTGCACGGCAAGCGAATCGAGCTGGGGCTAGGCTCGGTCCTCGATGTGACGCTTGCGAAGGCGCGGGAAAAGGCTCCGCGATGCAAGGACGCGTGGATCTGTGTCGATTGGCAAGGGGCTTCGCAAAATTAAATGTTCGAACGCATTGATGAGGGAGTGCGGTATTCAGCAGCCACTTTTGCTGGCCTTTAGGTCGTCCTGCCACGAAAGTTCATACGTGACGAGAAAGCCGTCATGGTCAGATAGCCTCGGGCCGCTTGGCCCTCCATCGAACATCGCTTCAACTCGAATGGGTCTTATAGACACAGCATCGCCGTGCCAAAAAAACTGCAAATCCTGCGTATCCATCCATGGTTCGTCACCATCCCATGACATACGAACATCACAGTCAGACTGCGGATCCGCACAAACACGGTGGACCAGGCTCAACTCCTGATAAATCGAGAAACCTTCCCAGCGTGGCTCCGAATGTCGCATGTTGAAATCGCCGCCAAATATCAACGGAAAGGCGTCGTCGTGCGTGGCGTTGATGAATTGCGAAGCCTCTTGCACCTGACGTTTATGGGCTTCAAGGTTTCGTTCGGCTGGAGTCTTCGATGCCGCGCGTGAATTCATGTGCGTGTCGTAGATATCGATGGGGGTCGGAACACCTGGAATCGAAATCTGCGCCTGCATGATCCCCTTGTTGGCCAGACAATCCAACCCTGCGCAGGAGCGGCGCCCGTACGCCTGCTTGTGCACTTGGGTGATCGGATATCGAGAAGCCACGGCGAGCCCGCTGCCGGACAGATGGATGCCTATTTCTCCTCGCGTGATATGAGATCGACCCGGCAAACGCTCTTGGGTGGATTTGCCGGCAGCTGACGTCCGATGGGGACCCGCAACAATCGCAGGATAACCACTACCGGCAACCGCACGCTTCGCCGCGCCGCTGAACATTTCCTGGAATAGAATAACGTCGGGCGCACTACCTCCGGTTCGTAACTTGGCCAACCGTTGGCCTATTTCACGCAGGTATGTCGCTCGACCACGGCGGGCTGGAAACCCCAAGCCCTCTATATTGTAGGTAAGCACAGACAGTGTGGTAGACTTCCTGCCACCTTCACTTGTGTGCCAAAAGGGTGCGCTTGCATTTGAACAAGAAAGCTCTCGATAAGGCAATGCAGTGGCGCAGGCGGTAAGGCTCACTAATGCAAAAGCTAGAAAAAGCATTCGTAATACGGCCAGCATGCCACCCCCAGGTCTTTCGCGAATAACAAGCGCCAGTTCATCGTAAACCCCATCATAGCACCTCTCGCAAGTCTACGAAGGGCGGCAGCCAATCAGGCACTTATACCTGTGAGTAAACCAATGCGAGACCCTTCCAACTTCCTAGCAGGCAATTTCCATTCCCCCAGTACGATCGGCCCCGGTCACGGCACGTTAGGCTGGTACCCTCCGATATCCTCATGGAATCATGTTAACACGGAAAGGATCGATGCCGCGTCCATGTCGGTGATGCTATTTGCGATTTTGCTCGCTCAATCGCGCGTTGAAAGCAGCTTCGTATCGATCAGCCAGCAGCCGACACCCATTCAGTGTGCCATATCCGGCTGACTCTCTATTTTTCAGGCGCTGCAAGCGAGCCTGACCGTCCGAATGCTCGGGATGACCCGTAATTAATATATCGCAAGAGATGCCTCCGCTCGCAAAAAATTACTGCGAATTCGCACAACGGGCCACTACCCACATTTTGCTGAACTCCATACCGCTGGCATCTGGACCGGAGCGGATGTTGTTGTTGCTCGACGCATCGCCCTTAAACACGCAACCAACCTAGAAGAGCACCGGCCCGCCAAGCGGCGCTGATCCAGCTTTAAGCTAATCCCGCCGGAAGCAATCAAACACGCAGAGCGAAGTTGAAACTGGCAAGTATCGAGGATGTTCGCCTACTCCACATCAGTTATAACAGTCTTTGGTCTCATAGCTGGCTCGATAACAGATTTCATGTAGTAGCCGATAGCGGCTTCATGATCCAAGATGGGTATGCCTAACATGCCTTCACAGACGGCTAATCAATCGATCCAAGTACAACGATCAGAGAGGAATCTGCGTCTGAAGCCAGAAACGATCATTTTGCGCCCTGTTACGCGCCATGACCTCACCTTGATACTTGAAGCCGATTAAAGCTTTACCGACTTGGAACGTGATCATCGGCCCAACTGAGAACGCTTTGCCTTGGTTTCCGCCAGGCACGCGCATTCCCCTGATCTTGTCGTCTGTGATTTGGTCGAAGTAATAGCCCTGGATACCAAATCTCATTTTGCTTTTTGTCCGGTAAGCAATCAAATATTCGATCGCGGCTTCTTCACCAGATTGATACTGCGTCGCGTTGTTTTTGCTGGTAAATGCCGCATAGCCTTTAAGGCCAAGTTCGATCTTCGGCGTGGGAAGGTACGTTACACCTCCCTGAAGGCTGTAGGTCATGACATTGCGGCCGATGTTAGCTGGCGCGTTGCGGTCATAGCCGCCGGTCGGAAGGTAAATGTTCGGACCGATCCAGCCATGCAGCTTCGGGCTGTGCCATGACAGAAAAGCACCGCCGCTGATGTCACCGAGCTGATAAGCATGACGGCGTGCTGCTCCGGCGCGAAACCGGATATCTCCATGCGGGACGATCGTCTGGAACACGACCTGTCCGCCTGCGAGCTTCATGTCGGTGACGTAGATGAAACGCTCCGCATTCCCTATTACACGCAAATCGAAGTTGGTTACCGGGCGAGGCTCTCCGTCTGACCCGTTCGCCTGCCCGGCATGGTTCAGCAATGTGTAGTGTTGCCAATACAGCCCCGGCTTAGGTGGCAATATCCCGGGATTCACTGTCTCAGCGCCCAAAGGGTAGGCGTTGCCACCACCCTCCGAGGCGTTCGCCGCCTGAGCCAGGGAAAGAGCGCAGAACGACAACGCCCCCAGAGCGATCACAGCTTTTTTCATTATCCCCTCCACTATTAGTTTTCTATTTGAACCGCTTGGAATTTATGCTCAGGCGGTCGCAATCTTGAGTTCGACCGGCGGTAGGCCAGCGATCTCGCCGCGAAGCTTCTGTCCTGGATTCACGGCTCCGACGCCTTCCGGCGTGCCGGTGAATATGAGATCGCCTGCAGCGAGCTGATAGGATTTAGAAAGCTCGACGAGGATCTCGTCGACCGACCAGATCAGCTTGGCAATGTCGCTCTTTTGACGCGTGTGACCATCTACCTCGAGCGTAATCTCGCCCTCGGAAAAAACGGTTCCGTTCATTGGCACAATTGGACCAAGAATTGCTGATTCGGCGAAATTCTTGCCAAGATCCCAGGGGCGTCCGGTCTCTCTCGCCTCGAGTTGACGATCGCGACGGGTCATGTCGAGACCAGTGCAATAGCCAAAAATCGCTTCCCGGACGTCATCGACGGTGGCATTGAAGAGCGGTCCTGACAGCGCGACGACCAGCTCCATTTCATAATGGTAATTGGATGTGTTCGGGGGATAAGCGATCTCGGCGCCGCTTTCGACGACCGTCTCAGCGAATTTGGTAAAGAAGAAGGGCGGTTCGCGGTCGGGATCACGACCCATTTCGCGTGCATGCGCAGCATAGTTTCGTCCGACACAGAATATCCGACGAACGGGGAAGAGTTCGTCCGTACCGTCCACGCGCGCGGCTGCGATCGGCATAGGTTCATGGGTGTAGTTCGTCATCAGTGCGCTCCTGTGAATTGCACGGGTTGATGGTCGGCGGCACGCTGGCCGCTCTTAGAGAGGAGGATCATGCCCAGGAAGCAGATGACGACCGGCGCAGCAGCGACCAGGAACATCGTTCGCGTGTCAGCTCCGAGCCCGATCAGGTTGCCGCCGATGACTGGCCCAACGATTGACCCGATACGTCCAATTCCAAGTGCCCAGCCCACACCAGTTGATCGGATGCGGGTTTCGTAGAAGGTTGCGGCAAATGCGTTCATTCCAAGCTGTGCACCGACGACGCAGAAGCCAGCGGCAAAAACAAGAGCTAGCGCCAAGCGCATGTCATTGGTGGCAAAGCCAATCAGGCCTGTGAGCATGGCCCCGCAGATATAAGCTGTTTGCAGCGCTCGTCGGCCATGTCCGAGATCGAGGCTTCGGGCGATGGTAAGCCCACCGATCGCGCCGCCGAGATTGAACAGGACTGTGCCAAGGATGGCCTTTTCACGAGGCATGCCGGTCGCCGAAAGCACGACAGGCAGCCAATTGATAAGGAGGTACATTACAAGCAGGGTGCAAAAGCAGATGGCCCATAAGGTAAGCGTCGTGCGTGTCCGGCCTTGAGTGAAAAGCTCGGCTATAGAACCAGGCTTCGTGCCGTGGGGATCGCTACGCACCACGTGGATGTCGGCGGCGAGGTCGGGAGCGATTTGTCTGGCAATGGCATTGGCCTTGGCCTGTGACCGCTCTGCTCCAGCAAGGAAGCGCACCGATTCCGGCATCGCGATCATCACGATCGGGATGAGCAGAAGGGGCAATATCCCGCCGATCACGAAAAGGGATTGCCACCCAAATGCGGCAATGAGTTTCGCGGCGAATACGCCACCGACGACGGCGCCGATTGGAAAACCGATGAACATTCCGGTGATAAGGCGGGAGCGTAGCCGAGCAGGCGAATATTCGGCCGTCAGCGCAATGGTATTCGGCATCGCGCCACCCAGCCCCAGACCGACCAGAAATCGAGCGGCTACAAGTTGTGGAAGGGTCTGGGTAGCGGCTGTCGCGAGCGAGAACACGCCCATTACCAAAAGAGACAGTAGGATGACGCGCTTGCGACCGATCCGGTCGCCCAGCGCGCTCAACGTAAGCGCTGCGACGGTCAGACCTGCCAAGCCTGCTGCAAAGCCGGGACCAAAAGACGATATGGCGATCTTCCAGTCCGACGCGATCGCTGGCGCCGCGAACGCGATTGATTGGGTGTCGTAACCATCCAGCATGGCAACAACCGCGCACAGGCCGATCGCCCGCCACTGCAGCCCGCTCATACTCCGTTCGTCGATAAGCTTTGAAATATCTATGTTTGTCATTTCACCCCTCCGTGCACGCCATCGTCTGAGGACCGCTGTGCATGTTGAATTTCTCAGCGCCCTCCTGGCACACGTCCTCTTGATCAGATCGATTAGCGGGGGGGCGGCGCTGCGGCCTGGAAGGCTGGCAGCGCCGCCGCTCTGTCACCAATAGCAACCAGACGCGGATACGAAGTGAGATCGAGGTTGTACCGCCGCGCATTGAATATCTGCGGGACCAGAAAGACATCTGCTATGTTAGGCTTGTCGCCTCCAGCGAAGGTGCCATCCGGCAGCATTGCCTCTAGCGTGGCAAAGCCCACACCCACCCAATGGCGATACCAGTCATCCAGCCCATCCTGGGACATTCCTGCGCGCTCTTCGAGCTGCTTGAGCACTCGAAGATTGTTCAGCGGGTGAATGTCGCAGGCAATAACAAGCGCGAGTTCCATGGCTCGAACCCGATCCAGCCCGCTCTCGGGTATCAGTCGCGTCTCAGGATATTGCTGGTCAAGATACTCGATGATTGCGAGGCTCTGCGAGATGCGGACCCCGTTATCCTCAAGCGTAGGGACAAGCCCGGCTGGATTGATCGCCAGATACTCCCTAGAACGCTGCTCGCCCTCACGCAGCACGTATATCCGGCTTTCGTATTTCAGGCCTTTCAGGTTGAGCGCAATGCGCACCCTGTAGCTGGCGGAAGAATAAGCAAAGTCATGGAGTATCATGGGCACAGGGCTTTCGGCGGCGCAGCCGCTATGAAGATCGGGATGAGGGATCGCCGCCAGCTGACCGGCCGCCTGCGGCCGGTCACACCGCCGTGTTTATTAGTCGGAGTGGGGCAAGCTGCCCTCGACCATATGGAACGTACGTCCCACGGGCTCTTCCCAGATTAGGTTCCGCTCCATCGCTCGGGCTGGCATGTCCTGGATAACGTACTGGATCGCCGGCTCGTCGCCGTTGTTGTAGTGTTCATGGCTCGCCATTGGTGAGCAAGCGAACGTATCGCCACGCTCCCAAAGGAACTTGTGGCCGCCCACGATCGAGAAGCCCGATCCCTCGATGATATGATACAGCGCGTAGCTATTATGGCGGTGTGGGACGATATGTTCGCCTGGGTTGATGACTTGAATGCCCAGGAACAGCGATGGCAGGACGCCGCCCGCCTCGCCCGTGTCTTCGCTGACTAACGACAGGAACCGGCGATCGGCACGGCGAAGCGGATCCTTGCGCACCTCTTCCAACTTCGGCACGAGATCACGCCACCGCCACATCGCCGGGCGGAGGTTCTTCTTGACCAGAAACGGATAATATTCGTCGTCGGTCATCATTTTCGCCCACGGCGTCTGATCGGTCGGAATGATGTCCTGTCCGGGTTCATCGAGCGGCACACCGCTCTGTGCTGGATCGTGGGCAACAGCATCTATTGCGTCCCGATGGATGTCTTCTTTTGCTGGATTGTCGGTCAAAATTTCTCTCCTTCGACAATTTGTTGAGGTAGGTTTTAGCGACCAGGCAGGCCGCGCAAATGCCAGTTGAGGAACGCCAGTGACCGGGTCCATGCTAAGGCCGATGCGGCGGGCCGATAGACCACGGCCCGATGGTCTTCGTCGAAGGCGTGCGGCGCCCCGTGATAAAGGTAGAGTTCGTATGGGCGAGCAGCCTTCTGAAGGTTGCCCTCCAGCGTTGCGATATCTTCTGCGGACACCAGTCGATCGAACGTGCCGTAATGGGCGATCAGCGGACAGCCCAGGTCGCCTGCCCGGTCCAGCGGCGCGGCAGGCTTGTTGTCAGTGATGTCGTCGTAGCGCAGGCCACCATAGTAGACGACGGCTGCTTTCAGGCGCTTTTCTTCGGCACCCGCGAGGATGGCAAAGCTTCCGCCGATACACAGACCAACCGCACCAATGCGATCTGCATCCACGCGTGAATCCTGTGTCAGCAGGTCCAGCGCGGTCTTGATACCACCGACAACCGCAGTATCACTAAGGTTGGCTACAGCCACGCTAATCGCTTGCGGAGTGGAAGTGTCAGGTGCCCTTCCGTCGGCAGTGTAGTAGTCGAGAACAAAAGTCGCGTAGCCCGCTGATACTAAGCGGCCTGCGACCCGGTCGACATAATCATTCAACCCGCTGATTGCCGGCAGCAGGATTACCGCGGGAAATGGTCCACTACCCTCTGGATACTGGATGTTCATGCCCGGATCGATCGACGGGTGCTTTGCAAGTTTTGTTTTGGTCATTCACCATTACTAACGACGCACGACCTTTACAAAAAGATATCCGGAGGCATAAACAGTATGCCCATGGAGAATAATGATTTTGATCTGAATCTTTTGCGGATCTTTGCGATGATCTATCGTTTGAGATCCGTATCCAAAGCAGCGATCGCACTAGACGTCGCTCAACCGACCGTCAGCAAGGCGCTTCGAAGGATGCGCGACATACTTGGCGACCGACTGTTCGTTTCTGCCGGCGGTACGTTGGTTCCGACAGATGTCGCTTCTCGAATAGCTCCGTTTGTCGAGAATGGTCTCGGAAGCTTGGACGACGCCCTTTCGATCCCTCGCGGTTTCGATCCACTTCTCAGTACGCGAGCCTTCGACGTCGCCATGTCTGACATCGCGGAAGCAGTCATCCTTCCGCCTCTGCTCGAGCACTGCCGCGAGATCGCTCCAGACGTGTCCTTCCGTGTCCATCCTGTGCCCGACGTCGAACTATCGAAAGCTCTTCAATCGGGAAATCTCGATCTGGGAGTAGGGTTCGCCCCCGACGTTGCCAAAACTGTCATTCAACAGAAGCTATTCGAATGCCGATACGTTTGTATCTCGCGAAGCACGGACCAAATTGATGCCGCTAGGTTCGTCAGTAGCCGCCACGCTGTTGCGCACGCAAATGGTTCGGGACATGACGTGGTGCTTGACATGATCGAACGGACAGCCGGTGATCGTGCAATAGGCGCCTTGGTGCCAGGATTCTTGCCCCTGGCATTCGTCGTTGCAAAAAGCGACATGCTTGCGACTGTGCCAGACGTGCTGGCGCATATCATGAGAAGTGTTGCTGGATTGACGATCCATCCGCATCCGATCGCATTACCCACGATCACAGTGCGTCAGTTCTGGCACGCGCGCTCGAATGATGACGATGGGCACAAATGGCTGCGACACACGCTTGCCTACATCATACAGCGAACCGCCGATTTGCGGCCACTTCTCTAGCGAACGCGAAACCGTTACACCAGTACCTTGTATCATCTTGCAATATGGCCAGCCTGTAAGCCAGCGCTTCAGAATGTTCTTTGTGGCCAACGACAACGCCTAGATCAGCCACATCGGACTTGCTTACATTGGGGATCGGGCCATTATCGATCATGTTCGCTATCGATCGCCGTGATACGCCTGCTGCCACCCCAGTAGTTATGTCTAAACTTATGGCAGAGGAAATAATTTGCACAATTGTGCCGCTACAACAATGATTTTTGCATCCCGGAGTCTCCCACAGCGGCCGCATTTCAGTGGTCGCTTATGAATGCGTACAAATGACGAAAACTCACAGGTTAATAAGGCTTTTCGTCGTTTTTGCATTTTCCGAAGCTGCCGTTGAGCCGACGCTGAATCTATGATGAATGTTATTAGTTCATCAACCCACTACCCACTGCCCTAGGCTAAGAACGGTTCAAAGTCTCTGCTACACCCGCATCCGTCGCGAAATCACTAGCAGCGTCAGCCTGCCAACCGATCGGCACAGAAGCTGAACGGGCGGGTCGTACTGGTAGGCCGGTATCCAAGCCATGACGCGATTGTGCCGGTGCAGGTGGATCCTGCCAAATGAGTAGTTCACGGTTCCGCTGGGTCATTCTCAGTCACTTTCGATTCGCCTCAGTAGGACGCGATTTGGAAAAACACCCGGACAAAACAAATTGGGGTTTTTCAGCGACATGCTGGGTGGAGGATTCAAGCGAGAATCCGATTCTGGCGTGTTATGACTGGTTTTTGCAGAAACAATGAGATGGCCTAGGCTAAGACTGGCTGCTTCTAAGATTCGTAATCACTGATGTGGGCATCATGATAGTCAACCGGCTGGCCACGGGATCGATTTTTATCTAAAATCATGATGTTGGACCTGTTTGTGAACTCTCCAGGTCACGTTTGGGTCAGATTTCCTATTCGACAATCGCGTCCTAAATCCTTGCTAGGTCGGCGGACGGGATCGTTCTTGCTCCGTGACGCGTACCCCACCGTCTATTGCATCAACGCGCGCGACGAATTCCAGATACGCTTTGGTCGATGCCTCGTTAGCTGCAATCAGATAGTTGTGGCCAGCGCCTTTGAACTCGACATATTCGCTGCCCGGGATCATCTCATGTGAGCGACGGCCCTGCTCGACCGGGACTGCATCATCTTCATCCCCATGCAGGATAAGCACCGGCATCGTCAGTCGCTCGACCGCACGCTGCTTCGTCGTAGAATAGTTGGCAATCGCCTTTGACTGCGCACGAACACCACGCATCGTGAAGCGATCGTTGGTGAGCAGTTCAATGTCGCGCAACGCTACCTCGCGCGGGACTGTTGGACCATATTTGTCCGGTGAGGAGCCGCGCTTCATAAGCCACTTCGCGACGAAGAGCGGCATACGGTAAACCAGCGAACCCGCGCCGCTGCGTTTGGTCTTCTCGGTCTTGATCATCGTACAGCCAAGCGTCGCGGAGAGGGTATGTTCGGGATAGGCCATCGCAAACTCGGCTGCGATGCCGCCACCCATGGAAACACCATAGACATGTGCCTTTTGTACGCCCGCCGCCTTCATGACCGCCAACGCGTCAGCGGCATACTGTTCAATCGTGGTCGGCGAGGTGGTATCGCTGAGCCCTGTACCGCGGTTGTCGAACCATATTGCACGATGGTTACGGGTTAGCGCAGGCAGCAGCGGATACCAGAGCGCCGAACTGTAAACGTGCCCCATGATCAGTAACACCGGTGAGCCTTCACCCTTTGAGTCCCAATGCAGATTTGCGCCGTCATGTCTTACCGTCGGCATGTTATGTCCTCTCCAGCCGTTCGAACTCGCCCATTGCGGCGAGACCAATCAGTCCTAATTTGTACATCTTGATTTATTAGTAAATGAAATTATTGGGGTGTCCATAGCGGTAGTCAAATATGCCGCCTGACTGGAGAGGCAGCATGTCGCGGGCAACCAACGAAAGCATGATCGGTACTTGGCGCGCACGCGATTTCGATCCTGGCAAGGGGCTGGGTGAAAATGCCATTGCGGGCAGTGGCGATGGATGGATCGACGTGTCCGCGCCTGGCGATATCTACCTGGCACTGATCAAAGCCGGTCGGCTGGCACATCCCTATCGAGAGCGGAACGAAGCCGCCGCTGCTTGGGTCCGCCACCGTGAGTGGTGGTGGCACAGCACGGTCACCGTGCCCGCTCTTCCTCCTGGCGAGCACATAGAGCTGGTGCTTGATGGCCTCGACACCTTTGCCGACATCTATCTCGACGGTATGCTGATAGGCAGCGCCGACAATATGTTCCGCAGCTGGCGGTTCGAGCTGCCATCCACTACAGCCGGCTCGCACGACCTCGCCATCTGCTTTCACCCCAGCTTTGATAAGGTCGCCGACCAACCTCTGCCGTTATTCAAAGCGTTCACTAGTCGTGTCAGCTATTCACGCCGCACGCTGATACGCAAGGCACAGTTCGCATGGGGTTGGGATTGGGGTCCCGACTTGCCTACCGTCGGCATTTGGGGGCCAGTGTCGATCCAGCGAGGCTGTGACTCCAAGATCCGCTCAGTCAACTTCACTACCCGCGAGATCGTCGGTTCAACAGCATCTGTCGAAGTGGACGTCGACCTGGCGGGTGATGGGGTTGGCGATATTAAAGTCGAATTGCTGTGTCCAGCAGGCAAGCTCGTAGCAAATGGCTTCAGACAGGGACCTGGAAAGATTGACCTGACTGTGCCGAACGCGCAGCTATGGTGGACCGCCGATCTCGGCGATCAGCCGCTTTATACGCTGGTGACGCGCGCAACCGGCGCTGCGGAACACCGTCAACAAGTCGGCATTCGCACGGTGCTCATAGATCAATCGCCAGACCCGGATGAGCCCGGCACCACCTTCTTCCGCTTCGTAATCAACGACGTTCCGATATTCGCCAAAGGCGCGAACTGGGTCCCGGCCAGCTCGTTCGTCGGCGAGATCGAGTCAGAGCGCTACCGCGACCTGCTCACCCGTGCGGTCGAAGCCAATATGAACATGATGCGCGTCTGGGGTGGCGGCATCTATGGATCAGACATCTTCTACGACGAATGCGATCGGCTGGGCCTGTTGGTTTGGCAAGACTTCATGTTTGCCTGCGCGCCCTACCCAGAAACAGGGGCATTTCTGGAGAATGTCCGTGCCGAGGCCATCGACCAGATCAAGCGACTGCGCCATCGCGCATGCCTTGCGATCTGGTGCGGCAACAACGAGAATCAATCGATCCAGCATTTCGTGGATCACGTCAACGGCACGACGGAACCGATCGTCGGCCTGCCGATCTACGATGATGTGCTGCCAGAGTTGCTCGGGACGCTCGATCCCCACCGTCCGTATTGGCCCAGCAGCCCATGGGGCGGACCATCGCCAAACAGCATGCGTGGCGGCGATTCACACAATTGGACCGTATGGCATGGCACCCCGCACGTTCCCGACGCCGATGTGGTTGGCGAGTTCGAAACTTCGCCAGAGGGCGTCGCCTACACTCGCTACCAAGAGGACATGGCCCGGTTCGTCAGTGAGTTCGGGCTTCAGGGAGCACCGGATATTGGTACGCTCAGGCGCTGGATGGCGCCCGAGGACCTGAAACTGGGCAGCGAGGGCTTTTTAGATAGAACTAAGGACACGGTGGATAAGGCCGCTCCCATGATGCTGCCAATCACGGGGGCACCGCAGACGATCGAGCAGTTTGTCGACTTCTCCATGCTCTCACAGGCCGAGGGACTTAAGTTCGGTATCGAACATTACCGCCGCCGCAAGCCGCATTGCTCTGGCGCTCTCATCTGGCAGCACAATGATTGCTGGCCGGGTATCAGTTGGAGCCTGATCGATTACGACGGTGTTGCCAAAGCGAGCTGGTATGCCACGAAGCGCGCCTTTGCGCCCGTTCTCGCCTCATTTCGTCAGGCCGGTGACGAGGTTGAGTTGTGGATCACCAACGACACGCTCTCCGCTGTTGGTGGTAATGCGGACGTTACCCTGGCCAAGCTGGAGAACGGGCATGACTGGCAGGTGAAGGTCCTCTTTGACGTCCCACCTAACAGTAGCGATTGCGTTTGGCGTGCCCCCCTATTCGCCGCAACGGACCGGATCCTCACCGTTCGCAGCACAGCGGGCCTATTTCCTGCTAACCGACTGCTGCTGGCTGCGGTGAAGGAGTTGGCGCTCAATCCGGAACCGGGCCTGAGAGTGGAGCATGCCATCATGGAGAACGGCTTTCGCCTGACGATCGCCGCCGATAGCTACGCCCTTGCCGTGCGTATCCGGTCTGACGATCCTCATCTCCGTTTTGACGACAACCATTTCGATCTGGCCGCCGGGGAGCGCACGCAGGTGTTCGTAACCCGTCATGATGGGACGCCGATCGACATGGCTATTTTAGAGGTCACATGCTTCAATGAAAAAATGCAGTAACTGATGGTACCGTATGGCCATAGCCCAATAATCTAGACGCGGACCGCTGCAGATCCAAGATCTTGCCGCTTTGTGTCAGGGGAAATAGGCTTCTCTCTCCAGCATTCAAATCCACTGCGAATTTTAAGCTGACTGGTGATGAGACCAAAGCTCAAGCCTACAATAACAGGCGTTTGGTGACATGCCACGGGTGTCGATTGCTGACGGTATCCTTTTTGCTCTAAGGCGTTTCAGCCGCTGGTGTCACCACCGCGCTGGCCGAAAGTGGACGCTGCGAGGGTCCGCCTGGCGATGCAATAACAATGCACAACATGCCGCTCCACTGCATGCTGGTCAGCCGCTCGGCCAATAGAAGATAGACGACGCCGGGCTGCTGATCAGAGCAAATGACCCGCATGGCAAGCGCCGCATTGCTTTTATTTCGAGCGAATATGGCAACGCGCTGGACAGAAGCGCCACAATAATCATGCCGCCGACAATATTCGCCGCGAGCAGCGATGAGCCAGCTTGAACGATGCCTCCAGGCCAAAAACCAAGCGTCGCAATCAATAGGCCCCAAGCTGCCGCATCGCCACCCACTTACTGCCGCGACGCGCTTCCCCGAAACGATGTAGAGCGCCCAGCAGGCACTGGAAGCAATCATTGTTTCAATTAATATATCAAAATTATTTTTGATCAGTTATCGTTTACCAAATGATATACGTTGAACCGGATAATGGTTGAGGCGATCTTTTTCTCACGTTGTGACCAGCTTCAGCATATCTCGAGTTATAGTTTCGGAGACGTCAGTCTGGACGTCGGTCACCAACGTACCGATGAAGCGCAGCGAATTGTGCGATCTTGCACTCGCCCTCTTTCGTAGTGCTGTTGAAATTGGTACAAGAAATCCGGTGTGGGGCGGCTAGTGTCCTTGGCCGGGCTTGATCATGAGCTGTGCTCGGCGGCATCGTCAGAATGGAACGCTTAGTAGTTCTCGGTAGGCGAACTGGCGCCGCCCGCGCAAAAGCCGGTCGCATACTTTGCATAGACCTGCAGGTCCGGCGTCGCATCATACGCGAGGGTGCCCGTCGGTTGGAGCGGTTCCAGGTCTTGTCGAGGGGGCGTATCCTGCTGCTCTATGACTTCATTGCATGAGCGCTGTCGTCCCGTTCCGAGATAAAGTCGCCGAACAGCGGACAATCGCACACAGGCGATAGCGATTTACTATCGTTGGTTGACACTGCGCCCTCAATGAAGAGGGGACGTTATGACGAGCATGTTCGATGAGATCCGTCCGGCACGGCGCGATGCCCTGAAGCTAGGATTGGGGATCGCTGCCTCGGCGGCGGTATTTCCCTCGACGTCAATTCGGGCCGCCACAAGACCGCTCGACCCTGCGAACTCGGCAGACGCCCGCTTGATCTATCGCAAACTCCGCTATCGCACCGACGACGGGCTGATTTTCTCGTGGATCAAAGGCCCTTATATGGCGGCGACAGGGGGCAATCTCATTCCCATGTATGCGCTTAACCTGGGGTCCATCCAGCGAGTGACGCAAAACGCCGATGGCGGGTTCGATCTCATCGACTTGGAAGTGAGTTTTCGCGTCGATGTGGAAACTGGCGAGCGATTGAAGACACTACGCAACCCTGTAACCGGCGAAACCGTGAAAGTCGGTGGCCGCGGGCCTATTCCCACCCACCTCAAAGTGTCTGCTGACAACGAGTTCGTCATTCCCGAAGTCCCGGGTCAGCCGAAATACGATCATCAGCATGTGCCGGTCAGCTTCTTCCCGCTCGGCCGTTCGGAACTGGCCATGCGCGACCGTTCCCATGCACGCGTCACAGCACCCGATGGTTCGGTATCTTTTCTAAACGAAGTCAGCACGATTTCCGGCGCCCGAGATCTTGTGCTCGACCCGAAAACTAAGACGATCAATTCACGCGTTCAGTCCAACGACGTACGGAGTTGGCCGGCGTGGCTTAAAATGGACGACCGCCCCGGATCGCTCGCCCTGTTCGGAAATGGAGGGAAGGTAAGCCGCTTCGCCGACCTTCCCGATGACTGGCATGCAATGCTGAAAGTGCACTACCCCCAGATCGCAGCCGATCCGATCGGTGTCCTCGATGGGAAAATCAAGATCGAAGCATCGACCTGGTGAAGTGAACGAGCGGGTCGCGAAAGGCCCGCCCCAACTTCAAACCGTGCAACGATCCACGGCGTCACCCTCACTGGATCGCTCGCAAAATGTGCCAACGGGCAACCAATTAGCCCCGCTCAGCACAGCCAAAAACCAAACACCAATCCCACCTCGCGGGCTATGCTGGTAGCAGCCAACGGAGTCATGGGAATGGATGAAGTGATCGTACAGACCACCGCAGGGAAGGTCCGCGGATCTGTCGAGGGGGCGATCGCCCGGTTCTTGGGCGTGCCTTATGCTGCCCCGCCTTCGAACGGGCGGCGGTTTGCCAATCCTCAAACGCCGGTTCAATGGGCGGGTGTACGCGATGCTTTGACCCCAGGTCCCAACGCGCCGCAACGAGTTAAGGCGATCCCCGGCCTGGACGTGATGCCCTTGGTTGGCAAGGGGTGGGAACCAGGCGAAGACTATCTGACGCTCAACATCTGGTCGCCTGCGGAGCCGGGTGCAGCGCTGCCCGTGATGGTGTTCATCCATGGCGGCGGGTTCGTGATCGGCAGCAAGGATGCGCCGGTGCAGGACGGTACCGGCTTTGCGCGAGATGGCGTGCTATGCGTGGCCATCAACTATCGCATGGGGGTCGATGGTTTCTTGCCGATCCCGGGCATCCCGACCAACCTGGGGCTGCGGGATATGATTGCGGCGCTGGAGTGGATTAAGGGTAACATTGCGGCTTTTGGCGGTGACGCAGCGAATGTGACGGTCTTTGGGGAATCGGCGGGTGCAATGGCAATCGCCAATCTCATCGCATCACCGCTGGCCAAAGGGCTGTTCAAGCGTGCTATCGTGCAAAGCGGCCATGGCGCCATGACACGTGACATCGGCGTAGCGCAGAAACTGGTGCGCAAACTGGCGAAAATCCTGAACATCTCCGCCGACGAGGCTGGCTTCAGGAGTGTGGAAGCGGGTGACCGTTTGCTAGATGCAGTAGAGAAGGTCAGCCTGCCCACGACCCGTCTCGATCTGCGTGACGCCGATGGGTACGAGCCTGTTTTCGGCATCAGCAGGTTCGTACCGGTCCACGGCGATGATGTTCTGCCGATGAAGCCTTTGGATGCGTTGAAGGCGGGAGCGGGATCGGATGTC
This sequence comes from Novosphingobium sp. BL-S-24, assembly GCF_055521575.1. Classification (NCBI taxonomy): domain Bacteria; kingdom Pseudomonadati; phylum Pseudomonadota; class Alphaproteobacteria; order Sphingomonadales; family Sphingomonadaceae; genus Novosphingobium; species Novosphingobium sp. BL-S-24. The sequence continues at coordinate 2,612,143 of NZ_CM145488.1, read as the reverse complement.
GATCTGTTGATCGGGACCAACGCGCAGGAGATGAATCTCTACTTCGTTCCGACCGGGGTGCGCGAGAAGATCGGCCGACTGCTGGCGACGTATATCTTTCACCGAAATCACCCCAAGGCTCGCAAGCTGCTCAAGGCGTATGGCATGGGCCGAAAGGGCGTGAAGCCTGGCCACGCGTTTACCGATGCAGCGCACGACCTCGTGTTCCGTTGGCCCGCGCGCCGGTTCGCGGAAGAACATCGTGGCCGCACGCATATGTACGAATTCGATTGGCAGTCGCCATTGTTCGGGACGCCTGCATCGGACGGGCTGGGTGCGGCGCATGCGATGGAAGCGCCATTTGTATTCGACACACTAGCAACGACCACTGGGCCTGATGGACTTTGTGGTGAGGCGCCTCCCCAGGAATTGGCGGCGCGAATCCACAGGATCTGGGTCAACTTTGCACGCGACGGCACCCTGTCCTGGCCTGAATTCACTAGGGGCGACCGACAGGTCTATCAATTGGAACGTGGTGAAGCGATCGAAGAAGCGCCCTTCCCCATCGCCCCGTTTCTCCCCTGAAGGACATGCCATGTATCTTGAACGACTGAAGTTGCACGGCCGCCAGGCGCTGGTTACCGGCGGAGCGAGTGGCATCGGCTTGGCTTGTGTGGAAGCGATGGCTGAATTGGGTGCTGCGGTCACTATCGCCGATCTCAACGACAGCGTGATCCAAGCTGCACAGGCGACGATGGCGGCCAAGGGTCACGCCTGTAAAGGGGTCGTCATGGACGTCACCAATTCGGCCCGGGTAACCGAAGTCGCGGATGAGCTTGGCGCCATCGATATCCTCGTCAACAATGCCGGAATCGCGCGCAGCGAAACTGCTGCGGAGACGGTAGCCGACGAGCATTGGCTCAACGTCATCGACGTCAACCTAAACGGCACATTCTGGTGCGCACGTGCCTTCGGCGGACACATGCTCCAGGCTGGTCGCGGCAGCATCGTCAACGTCGGATCGATGAGCGGTTTCATCGTGAACCGTCCGCAGGGGCAAAGCTACTACAACGCTTCCAAGGCCGCGGTGCATCAACTTACCCGCAGCCTTGGGGCCGAATGGGCCGACCGGGGCGTGCGAGTAAATGCTGTCGCCCCCACCTACATCCGAACTCCGCTGAATGAGTTCGCGGACAAGCAGGGTGAGATGTACCACAGGTGGATTGATTCGACGCCTATGGCGCGTCTTGGCGAAGCTGAGGAAGTCGCGTCGGTCGTTGCATTCCTGGCATCCGACGCCGCCAGCTTGATGACGGGAAGCATCGTCCTAGCCGATGGCGGCTATACCTGCTGGTGATCTGGCGACTGCCCCGATAAATCAAAGGTTCGCCCCGAACGGCATACTCGACGGACTCTGCCCCACCTTTCAGATAGGTTAGACCTATCTTACAGGTAATAAGCCGAATCACCCCGCGAAGGATTGGGTGGCGGCCTCGGGAGAGAACAATGAAAAAGTTTTGGCTTCTCGCTAGTGTATCGTTCGCCGCAGCCGGTTCCGTGCCAGCACTGGCTCAAGACACAGCACCAGTCGACACCGTTGCCGCTGATCCCGAAATCGTCGTCACCGCTCGCAAGCGTGCGGAAACTCTGCTTGATGTGCCGGTCGCCGTTACAGCGGTGAGCGGGGACGCGTTGGCTCGTCGCAACATCAATTCCGTCCGCGAGGCCGCAGTCCTCACGCCGGGCCTCAACATCAGCAGCGACGGCGCTGGCCGAGCTTTCGTTTCAATCCGCGGCGTAGGCGTGACGCTGGTGCAGTCCGTGCAGCCGGGCGTGGGTTTGTTCGTGGACGGTATTTATCGTCCCAACACCGCCTACCTCAACAACCCACTGCTCGATGTCGAGCGCATCGAGGTTCTGCGCGGACCGCAAGGAACGCTTTATGGCAAGAACACCCTGGGTGGCGCGATCAACGTCATCACCCGCCAGCCGGGTAACGAGTTCGAGGCGCGTGGTCAGGCAAGCTATGCAGGGCCAGACAATGCCTGGTTGGTGTCAGGTTCGGTCTCTGCTCCCATCGTGCAGGACAAGCTGGCGATCCGGGTTGGTGCATCGCATCGCCAGCAGGAAGGCTTCCTCAACAACACGAATATTGGCGGCAAAGCCAATCGCCTGAACACTGATTCGATCAGCACGACGATCAGGGCCACCCCGACCGAGAACCTGACTATTGTAGTGAATGGTTACTATGACTGGGTGAAGGGCGTGAACGTTCCATACGCTCGCGTAGCCGGACCGACCGACTATTCGCGCAACAACCAGTTCGACACGCTCGGTACCACCACGTATAAGTATCGCGGCGTAAATGCTCGTATCGAAACGCCGATCGACTCCATAAATACCAAAGTCTCGCTTCTGGCCGCGTATGACCTGCGGAACACCAGTTCGCCGGACACGGATGGCGATTTCGGACCCAGCAACCCGGCGCTTCCCATTCCCGCAGTGCGCCAAAGCGGCACCGACAACCTGCGCACCAAAACCGTAGAACTTCGCTTCGATACCGAGCTGAGCGACCAGTTGTCCACCTTGGTGGGCCTGTTCTACAGCCGCGAAACGACCCGAGCCAATCAGCTGACGAACATTGCCATTCCACTGATCGGCCTTAGCATCAACAACCGTGCGCAAAACAGCACCAAGGCAGACACCTATGCCGTGTTCGGCACCGCGTTCTGGAAACCGAATGCAGACTGGGAAGTCGCACTGGGCATGCGGTACGACCATGAGGATCGATCATCGTCCGGTTCCGTCAATGGCGGAGCGACCACCACAGTCGGCCTAAAATCCAACCAGGTCGAACCACGTCTCTCGGTGACCCGGCACTGGAACAAAGAGCTGATGACGTACGCATCGGTAGCGCGCGGCTATCGTGGGGGTGGCTTTAATGCCGTCACCGCACCGATCCGAAAGTACAAAGGTGACTCCGCTTGGACCTATGAATTAGGGACCAAGTTCTCGTCACTCGATCGGCGGGTGACCGTCGCGGGCGCGCTGTTCTATAATGACTATAGAGATTACATCGGGCTAAACTCGATTGCTCCCGCCTCTACGGGAGGTCTTGTGACAGTTGACCTCAATTCGGGCGACGTAGAAAGCTACGGTGCCGAACTGGAAGTCACTTTCAAGCCAGTTGAGCAATGGACATTGTCGGGCGGCGCCACGTACATGCACGCGCGCTTTACAAATACCGCCCCCTATACCGCAGTGACAGGTCGCCAGCTCGCCACTGATAGACTGACCTTCCAGCCGGACTGGATGTTCAATGTGTCGAGCGACTACGTCGTGCCATTCGGCGAAGATAGCCTGACCTTCAGCGCGAGCGTCAACGGCAAGGGCAGCCGCGCTGCAGCCAGCCTCAACGAGACCACGCCCACCATCCTCAAAAGTTACGTGCTGGCCAACGGATCCATCACGTATCGCACCGGCGGGATCGAACTCGCGATCTTCGGCAATAACCTGTTCAATAAAAAGTACTTCGACAGCTACATCGAAAAGACGACACTCGTCCTTGCGGGACTGCCGGCGTCGGACCTCGGCATCATCGGTGACTTGCGCCGCTATGGCGTCCGCGCCAGCTTCCGTTTCTGAGGGTCATCATGTCAGCACACTACACACCTCAAACGCGCATTCCGCTGCCTGACGATTTCCTGGCCGCTCTGCATGAGCTGTTCGGTGAACGCCTGCAAATGGCAGAGGCAATTCGCCTGCAGCACGGCAGCAGCGAAACGCACTTCACACCAAGCCTACCTGACGCGGTAGTATATCCGCGATCGACCGAAGAAGTGGTCGATCTCGTGAAGTTGTGCGCGAAAGCGAAAATACCGGTCATCCCGTTTGGCGCTGGAACGTCGATAGAAGGCAACACCATCCCTATCCGTGGGGGCGTCACCATCGACCTCAGCGAAATGAACGCAATTTTAGAGGTGAATGCCGAAGACTTTGACTGCACGGTTCAGGCAGGTGTGCGGCGGGAACAACTGAACGAGCATTTGCGCGACGTTGGTTTGTTTTTTCCCATCGACCCTGGCGCCAATGCGACCATCGGGGGAATGGCAGCAACCCGCGCCTCTGGCACCAATGCCGTCCGCTACGGTACGATGCGCGAAGCCGTGCTATCGCTTCGAGTGGTTACTCCCGACGGTCGTGACATTCGTACGAGCCGCCGGGCGAGGAAGTCGGCAGCTGGTTATGATCTGACCCGCCTGATGATCGGCAGCGAAGGCACCCTGGGAATCATCACCGAAGTGACGCTGCGGCTTCATGGCATTCCTGAGGCGATCTCTGCAGCTGTATGCAGCTTTGAGACACTATCAGGTGCGGTCGATACTGTGGTCCAGTCGATCCAGATCGGCGTGCCACTGGCACGGGTGGAAATCCTTGATGACATGCAGATGCGCGCAGTCAATCGATGGGCGAAGCTCGATTATCCGGAACTGACGACGCTGTTCTTCGAATTCCATGGCTCACCGACGTATGTCGAAGAACAGGTTCGGACAGTGGAAGAAATCGCCGGAATGAACGGTGGCGGTGAGTTCCTTTGGTCGAACAGACCCGAAGAACGCACAAAACTTTGGAAGGCCCGTCACGAGGCGTACTACGCCGCCGTCAATCTGAGGCCCGGTGCGATTGGCTGGGCGACCGACGTGTGCGTCCCCATCAGCCGCTTGGCTGAATGTATTACGGAAACGAAGCTCGATCTTGAGAAGTCCAGTGTACCGGGGACTATCCTCGGCCATGTGGGCGATGGAAATTTCCATGTCGTCTTTTCCATTGATCCGAATGCCCCCGCCGAAATGGTCGAAGTTGAAGCGATCAACGATCGTCTTGTGCGTCGCGCCTTGGCAATGGATGGAACGTGTACCGGCGAACACGGCATCGGGTTGGGTAAGCAGGACTGGTTGGTCGAAGAACTTGGCGCGGCGGTGGAAATGATGCGCCTCATCAAAAAGGCGATTGATCCCGACGATCTGTTCAATCCAGGCAAGATTTTCGCGCTCACGGCCTGATCTTCGCTTCAAAACCCAATCCAGAAGGCGGACCGGCATGATGGCCGGAAGGCTCCTGCGCGTGCCCTGAAAGGTCCAAGCCGATGGCGACGATTGCCGCTCCTGCCTCCTCTGTTTTCCGCCACAGGCTTGCGCCGCTAGTCATTCTTGCGATCGCCATGGCATCGGGTTTCACCATGATGGGCTCGTTCAGCATGGTGCAGGAAGGCGCGAAGGCAGAAATGCACCTCAGTGACCACACCCTCGGGTTGGTTCAGGGCGTTGCCACTGCGGTTCCGCTGGTCCTGTTTTCGATCCCGATCGGCATTCTCGTCGATCGCACCAGCAGAGTGCGGTTGCTGATCGCTCTGAGCCTGATCTGGACGGCGGGGACTCTGTTGACGGCGTTCGCGCAATCCGTGCCGATCCTGTTCGCAGCACGAATGATGGCGGGCATCGGCACGACCGGCGCCCTCACCGCCGCTCTGTCGCTGACGGCTGACCTGTGCATCCCGGAGCAGCGCGGTCGGGCGATGCTGATCGTCACTGTCGGAAAATGCCTTGGACAAGCTGGAGCCTTCGCCTTGGCGGGCGGATTGCTCGGGCTGCTTATTCACCTGTCACTGCCAGGGTTGGGAGCGCTGGCGCCGTGGCGCGGCGTGCATCTGCTGCTTGCGCTCATCAGCCTCTGTCTCACGCTACCACTTGTCACGCTGCGCGAACCGTCCCGAAAGGAAGTTGTCGCCAGCACCCACGCCCCCTTCCGCGTGGTCGTTGGTGAGCTTTGGGCACGCCGTGCGTTTCTTTTTCCCTTGTTCATCGGCCAGGTCAGTGTGGTCATGGCCGATGCTGCCGCAAGCATTTGGGCATCGCCCGTGTTGTCGCGCAGCTATGGCGTGCCCCCAGAGGATTTCGCAGGATGGATGGGAGCATTGATCTTCGCGACCGGGCTTGCGGGCTCCATCATGGGCGGGTTCGCTGCCGATCTTGGTCAACGTAGCGGACGACGCGGCGGTCTGCTGTTAGGAGCGATCGTCGCAGCATCGGTCGGTGTGCCCGCCGCATTGTTCCCGGTCGCTCCAAGCGTGCCGTTGTTTGGGGCCGCGATCGGCCTGTTGATGTTTTGCGGCACCATCACGGGCCTGGTGACGTCGGTGGCGCTAACGGTTTTGATACCCAACGAATTGCGAGGGTTGTGCATAGGCGCCTTCATCGCGCTTGCGGGATTGGTCGGCTTCGGCGTTGCCCCGTCTTTGGTCGCCTTGGCCAGTGATCTCTTGGGAGGAGAGGCACACCTTGGCCAAGGACTGGCGATCGTCGGCGTGATCGTAAGCCTCATCTCAGTCGCCGCGTTCGTCCAGGCAATGCGCCATGCCCCCTTCTCCGCCACTCTCGAACCTATCTGATACCTCTTGTAAAAAGCTATCAGATAGGTTATTGGAGAGGGACAGGTTTTAGGGGGCGTCATGCAAGGCCAAATAGCTGCAATCCAGGTCTCTCCGGAAATGCTGAGCCTGGTCGGTCCAGGCCGAGTGGGTGCCGTCACAGCGCCCCCAAGCGCCGTCGCGTTCATCCTTACCTTCGGCGGCCCAGGCGTGGCAGCAACTGTGCAGTACCTGGCAAATCCCACCAGTTCCGCGCTCGATGCCGACACCAGCACGCGCCTCATTCTGCTGGTTTCGCGCGATGCATGCGAGCGGATCGCCGGTGGCCCCGTGATGTTGACGGATGAAGGACTGCATCACCTCCCCGCTGAGCTGCGCGCCATTGCAATTGCCATCAGGGACTGTGACTTGCCGGACGCCGCGCGGACGCCCTATCGGCTGGCCAAGAGTATTGAGCTGCTTTGCGATCTCCTGCTGGCCCAGCGTGGGAACATCCTAATCCCGGTAAGTCCGGAGGGCATACTGTCACGCGCGGACACGCAGCGGCTGATGGCAGCTCGGCAGGTAATAGATGAACGATGGGCTGAAAAGCTAACCCTTGACGGAATAGCCCGGGCTTCGGGTCTCAATCGGCGCAAGCTCACTCGCGGCTTTCGGGAGATGTTCAACTGTACTGTGGCAGATGCCATATCCAGTCAAAGGCTGCGGGAAGCCGGCCAGATGCTCCTGGCGACCGACCTGCCGATATCATCGATAGGTTATCGCTGTGGATACCTGAACAATGCAAGCTTCACCCGGGCTTTCGCTCGGCATTTCGGTGAAGCGCCTACGCAATATCGAGCGAGAAAGGTGGCTGCATGAGCACGCGCCTGTTGGAGCATGGCGGATCGCTGGTCGATCAAGCCGTCCAAGCCATCCGTGGTCATATCCGTGACCATGATTTGAAAGTCGGTGACAGTCTTCCAGGGGAAGGTCATTTTGCGAGCCAACTGGGCGTCAGCCGCGCCGTGATGCGCGAAGCGTTCGGCGCACTGGCCGCCTTGCGGTTACTGGATGTCGGTAACGGCCGCAGAGCCCGGGTGGGGGCGATCGATGGCTCGGTTATCGGCACTTCCCTTGAGCACGCGGTTGCCACCTCACAGGTCAGTGTCGCAGATGTCTGGGACGTGCGACGAACGCTGGAGGTCCGCATTGCCGCCTTGGCAGCAGCACGGCGCACCGACGCACAGGCGCAGCAGATTCTCGCACTCGCGGAAGCGATGGCGAAGGCGAAGGCGGAAGGAGACATGCACAGCGTTACAGCGCACGATACAGAGTTTCATCAGGTGATCGCGGCATCGACCGGGAACATGCTGTTCGCTCAGATTGTCCGTTCCTTCGGCCCGCAGATGGAGATCGCCGTGCCTAAGGCGTGGGAAACCCGTCAGACGGTTGAAGAAAAGATGGCCATCCTTTCGCTCCACCGTCGCATCGCGCACGCCATAGCCGAGTGTGATCCGATCGCTGCATCGACTGCGATGGAGGAGCATTTCGATGCATCGATTGGTGACAAACTCGGCAGCTACCCTTCGAGCAGTTCGGATAGCCTGTCGTTCAACCAAATCGGTATTAGCTGATTTGATGGGTGGGTGATCGGGATCCGCCCCGCAGAATGCGTGCGCGGGTCCATCTAACCAATCGTACCCATCCAATAACAATACCCGAAACAGACATCACGACTCCCAGTCCAGACAATAGCCACATCAAAGGATCGCGCAGGAAACGGTTGGCGAGCAGGAATGGCAAATCGAAGTCGTGGAGAGCGTTGAAAAGCCATCGATAGCCTCGACCGCTTGCATTCTGTTGGCTCAGCAGCTTGCCGCTATGTGGGTCGATGGTGGCCCATGTCTGTTGCGAGTCACCGAAGATAACGCGGATCACCGGCAAGATCTTCGTTTGCCCATGGGAGTACCAATAGAGATCGGGTTCTCGCAGCGTTATGATCTGACGAATTGCAATACCGGGCATCGTACGCCGCGCATTCGCGACGAGTTCCTGCGTGGTGAACTGCAGTATCCTGCCGTCGGGTTGACCGACTGTGGATCGTCCCTCCCCTTCCACAAGTGTCACAACGGCACGCCCGCCGATCCAGGAAAATTTCGCCTCCCTTGCTCGCGGGGCGATCGCGGCCAAGGCGTTTTTGTCTATCGCCGGAAAGTCTGCTCCAGCATGCGCGACGTAGAGAGCAACCGCATCAGACCGCCCTTCACGCACGAACAAGTCGAACGGATTGACCGACAGCCAGCCGCTGAACATCCATGTGATGGCGAACAGACCCCCGACCAGTCCCGTCAGATGATGCCATTTCATCCAGCCAACATACGGTGTGACGGCGCCGCTCTTGTATCGCTTTCGCATCCTCAGACGCAAAATGCCTATCCATAAGCCGCTGATGCTCACGATGAGGGCTGCGCCCGAGGTCCACATGACGACTTGTCGCCAGATCGAGCCATCACGCCTGATCGCGGTCAGGTAGAGCCAGTGCGGCACTGCGCCAGCCCAATTCCATGCGCGCTCGTGGGCGGTAGTGATCTGTACCGGCTCGGCAGTGGTGAAGGACACATAGATCTGCGTGCCCTCCCCATCAGCAAGCGAAACTTTCCATAACGGGCGAGCCCACTTGAAGCCCTGCGCTACTGTCCACTGATCGTCGTGGATCCGCTCTACAGCCCTTATCGCCCCCGAATGCGAGAACCGACGCGCCACTGCGGCAGCGGACGCAGCGTCAGCAGCAACCAACGCGCGGCCGTCGACGGCAGACAGCGCCAGTCGGCCTGCTTTGGTTTTGATGTGCCAAACCGGCTCACCAGCAGCCATGTCCAGCCGCAGGTCATCAGGGAATTCCGATAACTTGGCGCGGCGCAGCGCCTCATCAGACCCTATCCGTATCCGGCTCCAATCAATTGGCGTCAGCCTGCTCAATCGCTCAGCATCCGTCAGCGATGGATAAGGCACGTACATCATGACCAGCCCGGACACGAACCAAAGCAGGATCAACACGCAGGCTGCGATGCCCAGCCAGCGGTGGACCCAATAGAGCCACCGCAAGCCAGCCTTGATGAAAGCCGGGCGGGCCATCGGACTACATGCTCATGTCGAGGCGAACGTCAAATCGCCGGGGGGCTCCCAGCAGCCATTGCGACGAACTGCTGCCGATGGAATAGATCTTGTCGAAAACATTGCTGACCCGTCCATCGATCGCCAACTTATCGCTGATGGTCCAGCGCAGGCCCAGGTCAATCACTTCATAGCCGGGCACCCGTAGCGTGTTGGCGTTGTCGGTGAAACGCGGCGCGACGAAACGGGCGGACACCCGCGCCTGCAATGGCTCAACGAAACGCCAGTTCGCCGAAATATTTGCCGTTTTGGTCGGAATACCCGGCGGCGTTTTGCCGGCACGGTCGATGACCACCCCGTTTACAACCTCCCCGAACTCCTTGAAGCGAGCCTTGAGCACAGTGCCATTGGCTTCGATCCCGAACGCGTCTGTGACCTGCACCGCAAGCGTCGCCTCTATGCCCCTCGACGTGCGCCTGCCGACCTGCTGCGTTATCAGGCGGTTCTCCGGATCAGGTGTCAGGAGGCGGCGCTTTTCTATGTCGAACAAGGCAACGGAGGCCGATCCGCGTCCGTCAAGGAAACGCTGCTTGACGCCCAATTCGAACTGGCGAGCAGGCGAAAGGCCGAAGTCCTTCTGCGCGTTCGAGGTAGTTATCAACGCGCTGATGGGATCGGTGCCAACCGTGAACGAACCATAGAGGGCGGTGTCGGCTGTCGGGTTCACCACTACCCCAACCCGACCCGAGCTGCTGTGATACTTGCGCTTAAAGCCGTTTGCCGGCGTGCGCGCATCAATGCGTTCGAGGTCGTACCAATCCTGCCGAAATCCCGCCACCAGCGAAAGCATTTCGCCAAGTTTAAGCTGGTCTTCCATGAACGCAGAATATTGGGTGGTCACCGTGCGGAAGCCAAGAGAAGTAGGCACAGGTGTGATGAAACCACCCGGCTCGAAATTGAACGGATCGACCACCGTGCTGCCGCCATAAGGCGAATTATTGATATGGCGAAACTTGATCCGATTGACGTCAAAGCCGACCAGTAACCGGTTTTCCACGTCTCTTCCCAACGGTGTCGTTACCGTTACATCGCCGCGATCGCCGATCTGATCCTGCCGATGGATGATGTTGAGATAGTCGCCTCGGGTGACCAGTCCGGTCGCTGGAGAAAACCGATAGCTTTCGGCATTCAGATAATCGCGATTCGAACTGAGGTAATAAGCCACGTTACGCAGTGTTAGCGCGTCGGATGCGTGCCACTCAGCAGACAGACGTGTCCAACTGTCACGGAAGTGATCCTGGTTGTTCGCGATGTTGAAGTTGATGAAACGCAAGCGCTTGTCGAACCGGCCAGCATTCAATGGTGTTCCGAAGTACGGCAGGATTTCTACGTCCCCATAATCGGACGCCAGCGTGAAATTGAGCGTTGACGTCGCATCCCAGCGTAGGGCGCCGGAAATGGCGATATTTTGGTTGTCGCTGTTGCGATCCAACCATCCATCGGATCTGCTGATGCTGGCGGCCAAGCGATAGGAAAGACCGCCACCCACGGGCCCACCCGCATCCGCCGCGATCTGCATCGTATTGTCCGAACCGTAGGCCACACGAGCCTGCATCACGTTGCGATCGGTCACAGGCTTTTTCATGATCACGTTGATGGCACCGCCGATGGCACCCTCGCCGGATATGACAGAGCTTGGACCCCGCAACACGTCGATGCGGTCCACCGTCCAGGGATCGACGGGAAAAGTTAAGGTGCCGGACGCCACGAACAGGCGGGTCCCGTCCACCAGAAGTTGGACCGACCCTTGGCCCGAAAACCCGCGCGCAGCCATTGCCGTGTTACCATTGCCAGGGGAGCCCTGAAACGTAAGGCCAGTAGCGCGGCTGACGGCTTCCTGGATGGAAAAATCCCCCCGCGCCCTGATCGCATCGCCGTCGAGGACCTCGATACTGGCGGGCGTCTCGAACACCGTGATGCCAAGACGGCTAGCGCTGCTTGCTGTGTCCAGCTGGTCCTGAGCGCGCAGGCCCGTTACGACAATGCTGTCTGCGGATGTGCTGTCGGCTTCCTCCGCACGAGCCGGCAAGCCTAGAAGCAGCGCGAAGACGGATGCGCCCGCCGCCAACTTACGATGGGCGGGCAATTGGATATTAGTCAAAGTTCATTCCCCCGTTCATGGACGCCGAAATCCTGCAGAAGCAGGCGGCGTAGCTGCAAGTTACGAACGGTAGGGGAGGCGTTTCGGCAACGTACCGAAACAGTTGCAACGCGGGAGCGCGGGCGCAACAACACCCGCCGGATCCCCCCGGCGCTGCGGCCCCTTGCCGCGCGGTCGTCGCTCAGACGGAGTACACCGTGCCTTGGCCATCCCCTGGACCCAGGCAAGAGCGACCGGACGCTGGCAGGTCTCCTGGCTTGCGGGTCATCGCACGATGCACGGCCTTCCCAGGCCTCGCAGGAGTTAGCGTCCGGCCCAGTGGCTGCGACAGGGCACCTTGGCCTGCCGCGAATATGCATCGCACTCACCGCTTACAGTTGCAGGGACAGCCTCGGCATCGAAGGGAAAACCCTTCTCACCGCGTTCCCTTTTAAGCTCCTTGCGAAGCACCAACGCGATCTTGCCCGCAGCTCAAAGAAGTTGCGGGCAGCTGCGGCTAGCGTTTCATTGCAAGATTGGCAAGATGTCTAGAGTAACCTTTTTAGAGCACTCGTCTCTTAGCGCGGTAAGGATATCTATCGTTCAGGACGGTTGCCCATGTACTCACCGAGACGGACATTTCGTTCTGGCGCCCACTGCGGATTAAACGTGATTGTGTCGGACGGGAACAGCATTACGATCGTCGACCCCAGCAAGAACCGGCCCATCTCCTCGCCCTTTGCGAGAACGATTTCCTGATCGGAATAGGTCCATTCCGCCATGGTGCCGGTACGCTTCGGATTGACGACCCCATGCCATACCGTCGCGATGCTTCCAACAATCGTGGCGCCCACAAGCACCATAACGAAAGGCCCGACATCGGCGGAATCAAACACGCAGACGACCCGCTCATTACGGGCGAAAAGCTTGGGTACACCCTGAGCGGTGGCGGGATTGACTGAGTACAGCGACCCCGGAACATAGATCATCCGCCTCAACCTGCCAGCGCACGGCATGTGCAACCGGTGGTAATCCTTTGGCGACAGGTACAAGTTCGCGAAGCTGCCGTGCCTAAACGGGACCGCCAGGGTTTGGTCGCCACCCACCAGTTCGGTGACGGTGAACCGATGCCCCTTTGCCTGGAGGATATGGTGGTCGTCCACTGCGCCAAACTGGCTGATCGCTCCATCCACGGGGCACACAAAGTCAGCGTCCGCCTGCGGTCGGACCCCCGGTTTCAGAGCACGAGTGAAAAAGTCGTTGAAGCTCTTGTAATGGCGTAGTTCAGGTTCCGCCGCCTCGGTCATGTCGACCTTGTACTTGCCGACAAACCACGAGATGAGGCCGGTCGTTAATCTGTCGGCCTGAGCGCGAGCTACACGGCCGGCAAAGGTCGTCAAGTGACGCTTGGGCAACAGATGCTGAAGCATCACTTTGAATCTGTACGACATCCGCCCCCCAAACGCTGAGCAGCCTCGCTCGCGATACTCCAAGGGGGACTTCACGCTTTTAAGCGATGCGGTCAACTGCCCGGGCTGTTTTTTGCATTCTCAGACGGTCAGAAACTCAAACTGAGAGACGCGGTTGCGACATTGTCATTGCTGTCGTCCGCATCCGGCCGAAAGCCATGCTGATGAAGATAGCCTACTTCCAAGCTCATCTTCTTGGTCAGGGCGGAGGTTACCGAAACCTGATTGCGCATTCGCTCTTCGCCCTGAACACGCTGGAAATTGGTCTTATTTAAGTCAATGAAGCTCTCATGGCTGAGCACCAGCGCGGTCTTTCCGCCCGGGTGGAAGGGCACGACATATTTGACGTAGGGGCGAACTCGGTACGCTGTACCATCAATGCCCTCGCGCCAACGCTCCTCGGTCCGTAGTCTGGCGCTGAGCTTGCCTGGCCCGATTTTTAGAAAATTGTCGAACGTGACCTGCTGGCGTGCACGATGCTCCATCACCGTGAAATGACCCGCTTCATAGTTGGGATCATGCGTATATCCCACCCAAACCGTTACTTTGTCCGCCACTTTCAACCCGATCATGGAGTTCATCTCCACTTCGTACAGCCCGTTGCGGTCATTGCTGAAACGCGACACCACCTCTTGAGAAAAGCGCCATTTGTCACTGAGCTTGATGGTGGCCGTACCGCCTACCCAAGCCTGTTCATCCTCAGATGCGCAGGCGGGCGCGACCGCCAGAAGACTGACGATCACGCCTGCTACCGATGCAACTCTCTGCTTCATCCCGCGTCACTCCGAATCTGTCGAAGCGCGGCGTATGACTTTTTGATGACACTTTCATGTCGTTTGTGACAACCGAATGTGTCTCACTGTTTCTGAGGCCGGTTGGACTTACGCCGGCAACGCGATCCCGTTCTGATCTTTTGCTTTGAGCCGAAAGGCATGAAGCAGAGGCTCCGTGTAACCATTGGGCTGCGATGTCCCCTTGAACACCAAGTCCCTCGCCGCTTGATAAGCCACGCTGTTCGCCTCATTTCCGGACATCGGGACATAATTCGGGTCGCCCGCATTCTGCTCGTCGACCTTGGCCGCCATCTTTTGAAACGCGGCATCGACTTGCTCCTCGGTTGCGATGCCGTGCAGGAGCCAGTTGGCAATATGCTGGGAAGATATGCGCAAGGTCGCACGGTCTTCCATCAGACCAACGTCATGAATGTCCGGAACCTTGGAACATCCGATTCCCTGGTCGATCCAACGCACGACATAGCCCAAAATTCCCTGAGCGTTGTTTTCCAGTTCCTGCTCGATCTCCTCTGACGACCAGTTGCGGCCACTTGCCACCGGTATCGTAAGAAGATCAGACAGGGACGCCACCGGTTCATCAGCACGTTGCGCCTGCCGGGCAAAAACATCGACCTTATGGTAGTGAGTGGCATGCAGGACCGCAGCAGTTGGCGATGGCACCCAGGCCGTACTTGCGCCCGATTTCGGATGACCGATCTTCTGTTCCAGCATATCAGCCATCCGATCCGGGGCTGCCCACATCCCCTTGCCGATCTGCGCCTTGCCGGAAAATCCAGCAGCCAGCCCGATCTGGACATTTCGGTCTTCATAGCTGGTCAGCCAAGAGCTGCTTTTCATCTCACCTTTGCGGATCATCGGGCCTGCGTGCATCGAGGTGTGCATCTCGTCACCAGTGCGATCGAGGAAGCCGGTGTTGATGAAGAATATGCGGTTTTTCACCGCGGCGATGCACGCAGCCAAGTTGGCCGACGTACGCCGTTCCTCATCCATGACACCGACTTTGAGAGTGTGACGGGCAAGCCCCAGCAAGTCTTCGATCGCATCGAAAAGATCGTTGGTGAACGCCGCTTCTTCCGGCCCATGCATCTTGGGCTTCACGATATAGACGGAACCGCTGCGGCTATTTCCACACTCGCCCGAGCCGTTGAGATCGTGCATCGCGATAAGGCTGGTGACGATGCCGTCGAGGATCCCTTCGGGTGCTTCGCCACCATCCGACAGGAGTACCGCAGGCGTGGTCATCAGGTGCCCGACGTTGCGAACCAGAAGCAGACTGCGCCCAGCAAGAGTAATCTCCGCGCCATCAACCGCCTTGTATTGACGGTCAGCATTCATGCGGCGAGTCATGAAGCCCTCGCCTTTGGCAAATGTCGCTTCCAGATTTCCTCGCATCAACCCCAGCCAGTTGGCATACCCGGCAATCTTTTCTTCAGCATCGACTGCGGCGACGGAGTCTTCCAGATCGCAGATCGTCGTAAGCGCTGATTCCAGGATTACGTCCGAAATGCCCGCCGGATCATTCTTGCCGATCGGATGGTCGCGATCGAACACCACTTCGATGTGAAGGCCATTGTTGCGGAACAAATAGCCGTTTGCCGACGTCCCGATCAGTTGCTCCGGCTTCTTCAGCGTCATCGCTTCAGGTCCGGTAAGCGTGGCCCATCCGCCGGTGGCGAGGGGCACGGCTTCATCGAGGAATGTTTTGGCCCATGCGATGACCTTTGCACCGCGCTCGGCATCGTAACCCTTTGCGGAACTTGGTGCCTCCAGTGCATCCGTACCATAAAGCGAGTCATACAAACTGCCCCAACGGGCATTGGCCGCGTTCAGCAGGAAGCGGCTGTTGAGGATAGGAACTACGAGCTGCGGACCTGCCGTGCTGGCGATCTCTGGATCCAATGATCCTGGGGCGATCTGGAAGGGTGCGGGTTCGTCGGTTAAATAGCCGATCTGACGGAGAAACGATTGATATTCGTCCGCATCGATCACCCCGCTAGCGCGTTCATGATGCCACGCATCGATTTGCGACTGCAGCGCATCCCGCTTGAAAAGCAGATCACGATTTCGGGGAGCAAAACGCTCAAAAAGGTTGGCGGCGCCTGACCAAAACTCGGCGGTATCCAAGCCCGTACCCGAGAGGGCTTGCTCTTCAATGAAGGCAGCCAGGTCTTGATCAACTTTAAGGCCTGCACGTGTCACCATCCGGTCCATCATGTCGCTCCTGTTATATTTCGAACTTCGGTATAGCTCGATTGCCCCCGGATTGCCTTGATCATCGGAAGAAATCACGTAATTTCAGTTTTTCTTCCAGAGAAAAGATGTGGACCCTGATCTAACTTTATTTGTGCGAGTGATGGAAGCTGGCAGCATGAGTGCCGCTGCTAGAAACCTCGGTATATCGCCGGCGATGGTGTCAAAACGCGTGGCGCGTCTAGAATCCCGGCTTGGCGTGCGCTTGCTTGATCGTACGACACGAACGCTGGACGCCACGGCACGCGGAAGGCGCTTTTTCGAAGATCTCGTCCAGATACTCGAAACTATTTCCAAAGCTGAAGCGCGAGCCACGGATGGCACCGCCGTGCCGGAAGGTCCGTTGAGGATAACCGCCCCGACTTCTTTCGGTCGTCTCCACCTTGCCCCCTGCATCGAACCCTTCCTTCAATTGTTCCCCGGTGTCGATCTGTGGGTCGAGCTGTCTGATGGGTTCACCGACATTTTGCGCGACAACTTCGATCTGGCGATCCGCATCACGTCAGTTCCGTCGCCGTCATTGGTCGCACACCGCCTGGCAGAGAATAGCCGGGTTCTCTGCGCTTCACCTGGATATCTGAAATCCCACGGCACCCCCGCATCGATGTCAGATCTCGGGAAACATAATTTCCTGGCTGCCGATGGCCAAAGTCCATGGCAGCTGATTGGCCCGGATGGGCGACTAAGCCTTGATGTCAAAAGTCGCGTCAGAACCAACAGCAGCGAATTGATACGTGAACTGACCGTGGCTGGATCGGGAATAGCCCTGAGGTCGTTGTGGGACGTGAGCGAAGAGCTCGCCAGTGGCGATCTGGTCAGGGTGCTGCCAGACGTGCGTGGATCGGACCGCGCGGGTATCTATGCCGTCCATCCGCGCGGACGGTTATCCTCCGGAGCGGCCGCACTTCTGGAATTTCTGCGCCAACGATGGACGCCCGACCCATTCCGTGAAGAATGACCGCCCGATCTGATCAGGCCGCTGGCTTCGGCTCGCCCTGAACCTGACGATTGGCGACGAGGTCATCGACCACGGCGGGATCGGCGAGGGTTGATACATCGCCTAGGGCACCGGTTTCGTTTTCGGCGATCTTGCGCAGGATGCGGCGCATGATCTTGCCGGAGCGGGTCTTGGGCAGGCCGGGAGCGAACTGGATGGCGTCGGGCGTGGCGATCGGGCCGATTTCGCGGCGGACCCAGTCGCGCAAGGTGCGGCGCAGCGCATCGTCGCCTTCGATCCCGGCGTTGAGCGTGACATAGGCGTAGATGCCCTGCCCCTTCACATCATGCGGGAAGCCGACAACGGCCGCCTCCGCCACCTGATCGTGAAGCACGAGCGCGGACTCCACCTCGGCGGTGCCCATCCGGTGACCTGACACATTGATCACGTCATCGACGCGGCCTGTGATCCAATAATAACCGTCCTCGTCCCGCCGGGCTCCGTCGCCGGTGGTGTAGACATTTGGGAAGGCGCGGAAATACGTCTCGAAGAAGCGCTTGTCGTCGCCCCACACCCCGCGCATCTGCCCGGGCCAGCTGCGCTTGATGACAAGGTTGCCCTCCACCGCGCCGTCCAGTTCACGCCCGTCGTTGTCGAGCAGCGCCAGTTCGACGCCGAAGAACGGCAGTGTCGCCGATCCGGGCTTGAGCGGAGTGTCCGGCAGCGGCGTGATCATGTGCCCGCCGGTTTCGGTCTGCCACCATGTGTCGATGACCGGGCAGCGCCCATCGCCCACGACATCATGGTACCAGCGCCACGCTTCCGGGTTGATCGGCTCGCCCACCGTGCCCAGCAGGCGCAGCGACGCGCGGCTGGTTGCGGTCACGAAGCCGTCACCTTCCTTCATCAGCGAGCGCAGAGCCGTGGGCGCAGTGTAGATCGTCGCGACCTGATGGCGATCGACGACTTCCCAGATGCGGCTGGGCGTCGGCCAGTTCGGCACGCCTTCGAACATCAGCGTGGTCCCGCCGTTGGCGAGCGGACCGTAGACGATATAGCTGTGCCCGGTGATCCAGCCGATATCAGCAGTGCACCAGAACACTTCGGGAGCGCGATAGTCAAACACCGTGGCATGGGTCATCGCCGCCCACAGCAGATAGCCGCCGGTTGTATGGACCACGCCCTTGGGCTTGCCGGTGGAGCCGGAGGTGTAGAGGATGAACAACGGATCCTCGGCCGCCATCGGCTCGGGATCGCAATCCGGCTCCGCCTTTGCCGCCAGCGGCGCATAGAAATGATCGCGCCCGTCCTGGATCGCGACATCCGCGCCGGTCGCCTGCACCACCAGCACCGTCTCGATGTGTTTGGTGATCTGCGCCGCTTCATCGACGTAGGCCTTGAGGGGCACCCGCTTGCCCCCTCGCCGACCCTCGTCGGCGGTGATGACGATCCGGCTCTCGCAATCCTCGATCCGCCCGGCCAGCGCTTCGGGCGAGAAACCGCCGAAGATCACCGAGTGCACCGCGCCGATCCGCGCGCAGGCGAGCAGCGCGAACGCCGCTTCCGGGATCATCGGCATGTAGATCGTGACGCGGTCGCCTTTGGCGACGCCCAGCCCCTTCAGCACATTTGCAAAGCGGCAGACCTGTTCGTGCACCTGGCGATACGTGAAGCTACGCGATGCCTCGCCCGGCTCGTCCGGCTCCCACAGGATCGCAGTCTGCTCGTCCCGTTCGGCCAGATGCCGGTCGATGCAGTTGGCCGAGACGTTGAGCACCCCGTCCGCAAACCAGCGAATGCGAAAGTCATCCTCGGCAAACGAGCTATCGCCCGCCTCCGTCGGCGCTGTCAACCACTCCAGCCGCGATGCCTGGTCAAGCCAGAACGCATCAGACTGTTCAAGGGAACCTGCATATGCTGCATCCCGGTCATTGATTTCCAAGGTATGCGGCATCTGCGTCTCCTCTTATATCTGATTTTGCGGTTCGCGGGGTCTGCCGCGTCACCGCAGTGCTCTGCTATGGGCTAGTTAATAATGCTAGAGGTTTACGACAATGCATTTCGCCACGCCGCGACTTTGTCGATGACATGCGCGCTAAATAAAACGGATTACCTCTGATTTGGGACAAAGTGCTAAAGGCTCTGAAAACTCTTTATGCCGACGGGTGTTCTCCAAATGAAGGAGACACATGCGATGGCAAAGTCATTAAAAGCAGGCGACGCGGTTAGCTGGAAAAGCCACGGCGGAGAAGCGCATGGCGAAGTCGTGAAGAAGCTGACCAAGCCGACCACGATAAAAGGACATAAGGTAGCTGCTTCCAAAGATGATCCAGAATATCTGGTGAAGACCGATGAAGGCAAGCGAGCTGCTCATAAACCTGAGGCACTGCACAAGAAATGAGCCAGCCGGAGTGGCTTGCCGCTATATTGAAAACGGGAATAAAACTAAGAGCGCTAGGGAAATCCGGCGCTCTTAGTACATATTTTCGGTCAGTTAATCAGTCCAGTCAGCCGATACCTTCACTGCCCAACGCCGTCTTGACCGCTTCACGACCGGATACGCGATCGAAATAAGCTTGTAGTGCAGGGGAGATATCCATTTTGACCTTTTTCGTTGCCCAGAAGATCATCACAAACAGATAACAATCAGCTAAACTGAAGTCGCCGAGCAGGTAGCCGTCGTCTTGCAATGCCGGTTCGAAGAATGCGAACCGCTTGGTTAGTACCTCGCGAGCGGCTTCCTTTTCAGCGGCCGTTGCATCAGGCTTGAAAAACGGCTTGAAATTCTTGTGCAACTCAGTCGAGATGTAGGCGAGCGCTTCAAGAATACGAAATCGCTGCATGCTATCGGCAGGGACCAGCTTGCCTGACCGATCCGCGATATAGCTCAGTATTGCTATGTTTTCAGTGAGTATACAACCGTCCTCCAGCTCTAGCGCCGGCACATAGCCTTTGGAATTGATGGATTTGAAATCAGCACCGCTTTCGGTTTTCTGCGCCTTCAGGTCTACTTTTTCAATTTCAAACGACAGTCCGCTTTCGACCAAGGCTATATGGTCGGCAAGGCTGCATGCCCCAGGTGCATAGTAGAGTTTCATGCTATCTCTCCTTGTTGTTCCTGCAGCTTTATCTGCCCCGGTACCGCCAACGCGGGTTTGCCCCTTACGGTTGCAACAAGGTCGATGAAGGGAACCTTTTCAGCACCAACTATGTTACGCTAGAACAAAAAGAGAACTAAGGTGATGACATGACTGATCAGCCCCACAACCCCAAAATGGATGAACATCCCGGTTCTAATACCGAAAAATCGCCGGACAATTGGGTGTCTGGTCACGATCCGATGACCGGAGCGCAGGCTTCCTATCTAACCACTCTTTGTGAGGAAGCGGGAGAGGAACTTCCTTCCTCAGACCTCGACAAGGCAGAAGCATCAAAACGTATAGATGCTTTAAAGACTAAGCTTCGGCGCGATTGACAGGCAGTTTCTAAAAGGGCGCTCGTAAAGAGATTGAGCGCCCTGTCCTGCCAGACTTTTGCGCATTCGGCCGGCCATTTTCATGACCAAAACTTAATACAGCGAATAGCATCGCTTTATACGCGTCCTTCTATGCCGTCTGATGCGATCTACGATCGTGTGGCGCAATGTACATGCGCCTGTTTCAGAGGGTGCGGGACATGACGCCGATTTTCTTTGATCCCAGCGGACGTAGGGGGTGCTCCGCACGCCGCTTGGTCGGGCTGGCTCTTACGCTCATCATCATAGCCGCGATCGCATTTGCGAGCACACTGATGTCCGTGCCGCGAGGGCGGGGTCAAGACTACAGGACAAGGGCGATGGCAGGGTCAGGTTTACGTACCCGCGATGGGGCGGACATTTATTCAACGATAACGCAAATTGATCCGCAGCACCTGAAGATCGGGGTCGTGATGCTGATCGCGATCGCGACACTGTTGGTGGGTCCGGACCGAAAGGCAGAACTCTTTCCCTAAGCAAGTGGTCGCTGCCCATTCCGGGCTTCGATCTCGCGCTGACGCAGATCGCCGTCGTCGTCACAGACCTTGCGGCTGCAAGCGGCGCACTGTTCCTGTTGGTTCCTAAAGTGCACCTGTCCGACTGGCCGGTATTCTTCGTAGGCTATACGCTGGCGATCATCATCGTTCTGGTGACGCATGTTCCGGGCGGCATTGGCGTGTTCGAGGCGGTGATGGTGGCATCCTTTCGCGGCGACCTTCCGCGGCGCACAAGCCTTCGCCTCCGGGCTTGCTCCCACCATGATCTCGGTGCTGGTCTTTCTGGGCGGGATGGTGCTGCTCGTCTCGGGGTCGCTTCCAGCCCTGCAGTCGCGCACAAAGACTCTGGTCGAACTGCTCCCTCTTCCGTTCATGGAAGCGTCGCATATGGCAGCAAGCCTGGCAGGGGCCGCATTGCTGGTGCTTGCTCCGGGCCTATACAAGCGACTGGACGGCGCGTTTTGGTTGACGCGGCTCGTGTCGCTTGCGGGCGCTGTGTTCTCGCTGTCCAAGGGTCTGGATTACGAGGAAGCGACGGTGATGCTGGTCATCGCCGGACTTCTGCAATGGACCCGGCCGGCATTCTACCGCCGCACAAAGTTCACCGCCGATGCCCTCACGCCCGGATGGTTGGCAACCGTGGCCATTGCTATCGGCCTTTCCATCTGGATTGGCTTTTTCGCGTACAAGCACGTCGCTTATAATAATGACCTGTGGTGGCACGTCGCCCAGAAAGACGACCCATCCAAATTTCTGCGGGCCAGCTTCAGTGTGGCCGTATTTCTGGTTGCGGTGGCGTTCTGGCGCCTGCTCAGACCGGCGTCGGCACGGCCCGCCGCAGGCAGCACTTCAGAGATGCCCGGCACCGAGATGCTCGCGCTTGCGGATCGTACCGACGCCAATCTGGCCTACACAGGCGACAAGCAATTCCTGGTGTCCGCTTCGGGTCAATGCTTCGTGATGTACGCGATCCAGGGACATAGCTGGATCGTCATGGGCGATCCTGTCGGCATCAAGGCTGAATGGGACGATCTTCTATGCCAATTGCGCGAGCAAGCCGATGCCGCGCAAGGCCGTCTGATTCTGTACCAGATCAGCCTCGATGTGTTGCCGATCGCCATCGATCTTGGCCTTCAGATCGTAAAGTACGGCGAAGAGGCACTGATCGATCTCCACAGCTTCACTCTGGAGGGCCCGGCGGCAAAACAGTTGCGATATGCCGATCGCCGCGCGGTCCGCGATGGAGCCATCTTCGAGATTATTCCCGCAGCGCGGTTGCCTGAGATAATGGAAGAGTTGGAAGCGATATCCACACGCTGGCTTCGATCAAAAGGCAATCGGGAAAAAGGGTTCAGCATCGGTCGTTTCGAACAAGATTACGTGAGCAGATTCGACTGCGCCGTTGTCAAAGTCGGTGGACGGATCGTAGCTTTTGCCAACATCTGGAAAACCGCGAACAAAACAGAGCTTTCCACTGACCTTATGCGCCATGACGACGAGATGCCTTATGGCACGATGGATTACCTGTTTCTTCACCTGATCCTGTGGGGAAAAAGCGAGGGCTACGGTCGGTTCAACATCGGCATGGCGCCGCTCGCAGGCCTTGAGGCGAGGCGTCTGGCACCGCTCTGGTCCAAACTCGGTTCATTGCTCTACAAGCATGGCGAGGCGTTCTATGGCTTTGAAGGACTTCGCGCTTACAAGGACAAGTTCTCGCCGATGTGGGAGCCGCGCTTCATCGCGGGACCACAGGGCCTTTCAATGGGCCGAGGATTGATGGATCTTCAGGCATTGGTAGGGTCCATAAAGTAGCCGACAATACACCTGAATACCATCGCCGCACAACATCGCAGCACGGCTGCGTCCTGATCGGCAGACTAACGCTGATACACCATTTGATGGCTCGGTCGTATACACGGTCGCGCCATCAAATGCCTTAGCGCAGATCAGTCCCCTGTCGCCCCAGTGCGATAATAGCTTTCAGCGGCGTTGGCATCCTGGATGTCGTAAGAGAACCACGCGCTTTCGCCGTGATCATACACCTGAACCATCCCATCGGCTACATTGGCTTCATAGAAATGCGAAGAGAGGCGATCATATCCTTTCGCGGTGTTGCCTGCCACTTCGCACGAAAAATATGCCTTATCACGCTCGTCGAACAACTCTGGCAACGTACCACCGAATTTAGCGCCCCGGCTTTCATCGAAGCCCCGAATACGGTCGCCCCTTACCTCCGACGCTATCCGCCGGTCCTGTCCGGCTGAGTGGTCGTAAACGCCCGCGACTTTCTTGCCGGTGACGAAACTGAAGGCGGAAGCGGCAATTATGGCGCGAGTATGTGGATTCATACCATCCACTAGGCACTCCGAACGTCAAAAGATCAACCCGTCATCCTGCGCAGATAAGTCACTTTCTGTTGCGACCGATCCGATATGGCCCGGATCGGCGATCAAGCCGACTGCCTTTCCAGCTGAGATCGATCAGTCCTTCAACCAGCAGTTCATCAACTGCCTCGTGAACTTCCGGCATCACGCTCCGCCATTCCCTTGCCTGCTGATCAGGGCCTTGTGCGACAAGCGCCCGCGCCACCTCGCTGGGACACACAGTCGCGCCGTCTCGTCGCGAATGCAAAAGGCGTAGTGTCAGATCTTTTGCGACGGCAGACATCAAGGCTCAACCAGATTGGGACGGCACCGCCGGGTCAACCATTGTATCGGCCGCATAAGCGCCGCGTGAACCCATGGGGCGGTCGTGGCCGGTGGTTGTATCCTTCTCCGTCTGCCGCTCTATCTCACAGTTGAATTCCGCACCAAGCAAGAGCGCGTAAGCGGACAGATACAGCCATGTGAGCAAGACCATCGCCGCACCAAGCGACCCATAGGTCGCATCGTAGTTGCCGAAGTTGGCGACATACATGCCAAACCCGAAGGTGATCAGCATCCATGACACCGATGCGAAGATGGACCCGGGGCTAAGCCACTTCCATTTGGCATGCTCCCGGTCCGGCCCGTAGCGGTACACCACAGCTGCCAGCCCGACACCTACCGCTCCCACCAGCAGATAGGAGATCAGCGTGCCGATAGTCGTTACATTTGACGGTGCGGCGGGGAACAGGCTGTTCAGGCTGGCCATCGCCGCGATCGCCATCATGGCCAGGATCGCTACCACAATGCTCCCCGTCGCGATGCCGAGCGTCAGCAAATTAAGGCGCACGAAGCTGCGTGTCTCGCTTTCATCATAAGCAATGTTCAGGGCCGTAATCAGCGCAGACGCCCCTTTCATCACACCATATAATGCGATGGCCAGAGCCACGATCAGGCCGATCCCTTTCTTGCCGTCCGACGAGTTGACCACATTGGCAAGCTGCTCTCCGATCAGCCGCGCCGCGTCTTCCGGCATCATCGCGGTCAGGGACCCGATGTTGGCCGACACGGTTTCCGGCGTGGCGATCAACCCATAAGTCAACACAATGGCACCCAATGTGGGTACCAAAGCAAGCACAGCGCAGAACGCCACGCCAGACGCAATCAGCCCCAGATTGTCTTCGCTGGCTTCCTTCCAGCTACGGATTGCGATCTGCTTCCACCCGGCGGCGGGAATAACTGTCGGTCGGTCTGCATCGTTTCCGTAGTTATCAGCGGTAGGCGTGATGGGCATTCAAAAGGCTCCCTGTTCAAGGAGCCAACCAGTCGATCAGCGAACCGTTCCGTAAAAAATGATGGCTACGCCGGACAAGCTTAGGGCGGCGTCAGGCGGGTAGGCTGCCAGACTGACGTAGCGCTTCACCAAGTGCGATAGCAGCGGACATCGCCAGGTTCATCGAACGAACCTGCGGGCGCATGGGCAGGCGTACCCGTGCATCGCATACGTCTGACACGAATGCCGGAACCCCTGCACTCTCTTTTCCGAATAGCAGCACATCGTCGACCTCGAACCGAAAATCAAAGGCAGATCCGGAGCCTTTGGTAGTGAACAATATCAGCCTGCGCGCACCGATCTTTTCCCTGAAAGCTTCGAAACTGACATGACGCTCGACCGTGACGTGATCAATGTAGTCCATCGCGGCCCGGCGCACCCTTCTGTCTTCCCAAGTAAATCCCATCGGCTCGATCAGATCGACTTCCACGCCCATGCACGCTCCCAGGCGCAATATGGCGCCGACATTTCCGGCGATCTCAGGTTCGAAAAGAGCAATCCGCATCATCGCTCCCTGCCGCCATGTCCCCATAGATGCAATACGCGACATGCTGGTGAACAGCCCTTAACTCACGACAAGAAAAAGGGAGCGTAAAGCCCCCTTTTCCTCATACCTGATTAAAGGATTACTGACCCATACCGCCCGAGGTAGAGGTGCCCGAGGTGGTGCCGGTTCCCATACTGCCGGTTGTGGTCCCAGTCGTGCCGCCCATGGTGTCGGTCGATCCGTCAGACCCGGACATGGTTCCTTCGGTGTCAGATGTCGAACCGGTAGCGGTCCCAGATGGCGCAGTCTTGCCGCCATGACGACCACTATGTTTGGTCCGATCGTTCTTGCGGGTTGTGGTCGTTGTCCCTGTGGACGGAGCAGGATCCATCGTGGAGCCTTGCGCTGTGGGCCCATTGCCCATCGGGTTGTTGCTGGTTCCGGGGTTGGTCCCAGTCCCGGGGTTGGTTGTGGTAGTCGTGGTGCCCGTGGTTTGAGCCATCGAAGCAACCGGAATCATGCCAACCGACAAGGCGACGGCGATCGCAAGCTTATTCATGCAAACTCTCCTGTGAACGGCAGATGCGCTCTGCCTTACACGTCACAAGCGCTTGCCGACCCATTCCAGTTGCAACCAACCAGACCTTTTGTTTGAAGAACGGGGCAAGCTGAAAGCAGATGTAGCTCAACGGAGTATTTCTTTGGATTTCCCGCTTAATTAAAGATCGTTTCTATACATTTAGCTTCATTCCAGATCCGCTGCGGGTGTGCTGCCTAATAATTCGACATAGGCGCGTCCGACTTTCTCTGTGGTATCGCAACGGCGGCAACGAATTGTCGAACCACCTGAGCTACGTTGGTGATTGCGCCCTGTCATTTTGATGCCGCCGTCACCTGACGACGCCCTCTTCCGCTTACATCTTGGCGGTCAGCGTCAGCACCGCAGAACGCGCGTCACCGGGCGTTGCCCATCCGTTGTTGCGGATGCGGGTGAAGTACAGCTTGTCGCCGATGTTCTTGACGTTCAGTTGCGCCGACAGATTTGGAGAGAAGTCGTACGCCAGATAGCCCTGATGAATCAGAAAGTCATCGGAACGAACCGCTGCTGCAGTCGGCGTGGCGGCGGTCAGCAGGAAGCTGCCCTGATAGGTAAAGCCATAGCCGATCGTCAGCCCGAACGGCAGGCGATAGGTGGTGAATAGGCTGGCGGAGTGCTTGGGGGTCTGCGGGAGGTACTGCCCGGCGCCTGGGTTGGGGTTGGCGGGCGTATTGGTGCAGGCGCCGGTGCCGGGATTGGCAAGGCAATTGTCCGAAACTGACTGCAACAGCTTGGCCTTCAGGTACGTGTAGTTTGCCGTGACTGTCCAGGCCGGAGTGATGGTGCCCGACGCGCCAAGGGCGATGCCATCCACGCGGGACTTCCCGTCGAGTTGCTGGTTCGGCACCGTCGGGTCACCGGAAACGACGGCGTACTTGTCACGCTCGTTGCGGAAAGCGGCTGCGGTCAACAGCAGGCCACCGTCGAACAGTTCGGCCTTAGCGCCGATCTCGTAGTTCTTCGCGGATTCCGGGTTGATGTTGCAGGTTGTGTTGGGGACGCCGGGCGTGTCGGCCGTGCACGATCCGTTGACCGAGTTCTTCGACGGCGTGCGCGAATTGCCATAGGCGGCATAAAAGCTCACCGCCTCCACCGGCTTGTAGTTCAGACCGACGCGGTAGGAAAACAGCGTGTCAGCGTTGCGCGCCTCGGTTCCGGCAGCCGTGACGCTGCCCAGACCAACCGGGCTTCCGTTGACCGTGCATCCACCCACGGTGGTGCAGATGGTATCAGCGCGGCTGGTGCCGACGTTACGCTCGATGCGGGCACCACCGCTTAGCTCGAACTTGCCGAGCTTCATCGTGTCGAACAGGTAACCCGCGACGTTGGTCTGCTCTCCGATGGTGTGGCCCGCGCGGATGAAGTTCACCGGTCCGACATAGATGTTGCTGCCGTACGTGAACGAAGCGCTTGGTGGCCCCACGACGACATCGCTTGGGTTGCCAATGTTGACCAGCGGGTAAGGGTTGTAAACAACCGCTCCGTTCGCGGCGCGAAGCGAGTTGCCGGTGAACAGGTCATACTTTTCCCAGGTCGCCGCACCACCGATATTGAGCGTGTGTTCGATGGTGCCGGTGTTGAAAACCGCTTTGATATCGAGCTGATCGAACATCAGTTGGTTGCGGGTGTCCCGTGTGTTCCCGCGTGGCCCGCCGATCAGGTAGTATCCTGCCGGGACCGTACCTGCTGCAACCGTGCAGCTTCCGCCGGTGGGCGTGCGATTGGTATCGGCCAGGCAATAAGTGCCCTGCGGCGGACTGACCCGCGTCAACTGGCGGGAATCCTGCCAGCGCGCGAGATTGCGGATGGATACAGTATCGCTGAACTCATGCTCGAAGATGGCGGTCAGCTGGTCGACGTTGATCCGCTGTTTGTCGACGTTGCGGTAGCCGAAGTAGTCGCTGCGATCGACGCCGGGAACAATGCTGCCGCCGTAATAAGGCACGCCGTATTGCGGGACATTGTTATCTTCCTGATGCCAGTATTGCAGCGTCAGGCGCGTGGGGCTGTCGATGCCGATCGTCACCGAAGGCGCGACACCCCATCGCTTGTAGTTGTCGACATCACGGCCCGGAACGTCATTTCGATGCCACATGGCGTTTAGACGGAACGCCACCAGATCGTTGACCCGCTTGTTCAGGTCAACCGTAGCACGATAATAGTTGTCGGTGCCGATCCCGGCAGTCGCGACATAGGCATCTTCCGCCTTGGGCCGCTTGGTGACGATGTTGATGTTGCCGCCTACCGAACCGGCGCCCGAGATCACCGAGTTCGCCCCGTTGGTGACT
Organism: Novosphingobium sp. BL-S-24; assembly: GCF_055521575.1. Lineage (NCBI taxonomy): Bacteria > Pseudomonadati > Pseudomonadota > Alphaproteobacteria > Sphingomonadales > Sphingomonadaceae > Novosphingobium > Novosphingobium sp. BL-S-24. The sequence continues at coordinate 2,583,971 of NZ_CM145488.1, read as the reverse complement.
TCGATCTGATCGAGATTAAACGAATCCGTCCGCGTGATCTGCGCGCTGTCGCGAACCCCATCGATGGTGATGTCGTTGGCTGCGCTATATCCGCGGAAGGTGATGTTGTCGCCAGGGCCAGTGCCGCCCTCACCCGCGCCGAACGTGATGCCGGGAACGGTTGAAAGCACGTCACGCAGCGTAAGCAGGTTCTGCTGCTCGATCACTTCGTTGCTGAGAACCGTGATCGTCTGCGGCGTGTCGCGGACAGGACGCGTGCGCTTGGGGGATTCCAACCGACGACCTGGAACGTCCTCCAATACGGTGTCCGAAACGGTTACCCCGCCAAGGCTACGCTCGGCCGGAACATCCTGCGCCAGAGAAGCAACCGGCGCAAAGGCGGGCGCGATGCAGGACAGGGCCAAGAACGTGCGGCGGGCAGCCGAATGGGACGGCGTAGTAGGCATGGTATTCCCCCTTGGAAGTGACTGACGCGCTGATATTGAGAGTCACTCGCACTAGCAAGAGGTTTTGTTCATCTTTTTGCACACTGCCGTCGTATCGTCACCAAAGGTAAGTCAAACCGCCACGATGCTTGTCTAACCGACCGTTCACCAAGGCGACTCCACCGCCCGGAAAGGTTTAGGGAAAAGACAATCCATGACGGCAATTCGATCGGCATCCGCCGCCGCGCGCTGGGCGATGCTCGCAGGATCCGCCCTTTCGCTGTGCACCGCGACACAGGCTATGGCGCGCGACGACGCGGCTGACGCAACTGCTGCAGCCGATGCGGAAAGCGCCGCCGATGCCGGTTCGATCATCGTCACCGGTGCGAAGTCGACCCGTTCGGCCACCGCCATTTCCGAAGCGGAGATTCAGAAGATCCTGCCCGGCGTATCACCCCTGAAAGCTATTCAGACCCTGCCCGGCGTGCTGTACATCACCGCCGATCCCAGGGGTAACAACGAGCAGAACGCCCAGATCTTCGTCCACGGTTTCGCCGGCAACCAGCTTGGCTATACGATGGATGGCATCCCCTTGGGCGACCAAAGCTATGGCAACTACAACGGCCTGTCGCCGCAGCGCGCGGTCATTTCCGAGAACGTTGCGCGCGTCGTCGTGGCGACCGGCGCGGGCGATCTCGCCACCGCCTCCAACAGCAACCTTGGCGGCACGGTCGAAACATTCTCATCCGATCCGCAGGCCGAATTCGGCATCCGGGCTGCGCAGACCGTGGGCAGCTATGATACGTCCAGAACGTATGTGCGTATCGATAGTGGCGACATCGGTGGCGGCAATTCCGCCTACATTTCCGGCGTCCGCCAAAGGGCGCGGGCCTGGGATTTCAACGGCATTCAGAAAGGCTGGCAGGCCAACGCCAAGTTCGTCCACGACGACGATGCCGGCAAGCTGACGCTCTATTTCGACTACAACGACATGACTCAGCCGAACGAGGACGCGACCGTGTTCTTCAAGCCCTCGGCAGGCGGCACGGCTACTGCGGCTCAGTTGTTCACCCCGTATACCAAGCCTTTCTTCTACCCGGATTTCGACACGTACCGGACCAGCTACCTTAGCCCGCTCGGCAACTCTCCGGCGGCCGAAGGCAGCAACTATCGCAATTATTACTCTGACGCCCAGCGTACCGATTACCTCGGTTACGTCCGCTATGATGCGCGGCTGTCGGACAAGATCACCTGGTCGACCACCGGCTATTACCACCACAACAACGGCGTCGGCGTCGTCGCGGGTCCGCTCGGCCAGTCGATCACGACGGCGCAAGCATACCTCGATCCCAATTACGCCACCCTTCCCAGCAACTGCCGCTTTACCGCGAACGCCAACGGCATCCGCCCCGCTGCATGCACCACTCTCACAAGCGCACAGGCAGCGGCGTCCGGAGCAGCTCTGGTGGCGGCAAGCGGCGGATCGGGGATGATTACCCGCACCACCGAATACCGCATCGACCGTGCGGGCGTGATCTCTGCCGCAACCATCGAACTTGATCGCCACACCATCGAATTCGGCGGCTGGTTCGAACACAACAGCACGACCCAATGGCGCCGCTGGTACGCGGTTCCTGTGACCAACCCGGGCTTGAGCACGCCATACGTGCGCCCGCGGGAAGTCATGGATCCGCTGTTCACCCAGTATCAGGGCGAAGCGCGGATCAAGCAGTTGCAGCTGCATATCCAGGACACCTGGCAGGTGAACGACCAGTTGCTGGTGCAGGGCGGTTTCAAGCCCAGCGCGCAATGGGCAAGCGGGCGCTTCCCGGTGCAGCCCAAAGTCGGCTCGCTGGGCGGAACGACAGCGCTGCCCGAGGGCAAGATCAATACCCGGAACTGGTTCCTGCCAGCATTCGGCGCGACGTATGATTTTAACGGGCATGAACAGGTGTACTTCAACGTCCAGAAGAACCTGCGGCAGTATCAGGCCTATCTCGCGGGCGGCGGCGGCCCCTGGTTCACGGGAAGCCAGGCGGCGTTCGATGCCTTCGCCGACGAGGGCAAGCCGGAAACCAGCTGGACCTATGAAGCGGGACTGCGCACCAATCGCACGTTCGACAACGGCATCGCCATCCAGGCGCAGGTCAACTACTACCACGTCGATTTCAGCAACCGCCTCCTCGCCATCCCGACCAATCCGGGCGGCATTGCCGGCAGCGGCATCACCGGTGGCACGTCCACGCTCGTCAACGTCGGTGACGTGAAAACGGACGGCGTCGATGCCGCCCTCACCGTGCGCTTTGGCAACACGTTTTCGCTTTACAACGCGGTGTCGTACAACCTGTCGAAGTATCAGAACGACTATACGTCGACCGCGCTTGGCATTGGAGCGGCAACCGACAGCTGCATCGGCGGTTTCGTCGTCACCGGAGGCATCGTGCCGACGTGCGGCAAGCAGCTGCCCGGCACCCCAAAGTGGATGAACAAGACGGTGGCGACCCTGAACGTCGGCCCCTTCGAAGTGCAGGCCATCGGCGACTATGTCGGCCGTCGGTTCGCCACGTTCACCAACGACGCCAGCGTATCATCGTATTTCCTGACGTCGCTGCGCGTCGCCGGGCGGGTACCTGAAGGAACGCTGCCGTTGAGCAAGGTGGAACTGGCGCTCAACGTCACGAACCTGACCGACAAGAAAGGCGTCTCCACCCTTTCGATCGGATCGGCCACGAACAGCTATTCGGCCTATCCGATCGCGCCGCGCCAGTGGTTCCTGACGCTTTCGGCGGCTTATTGATCGCCATGTTCTCCCGGCGGACAACGATGATCGGCGGCGCGGCGCTTGCCTGCGCCGCTGCCCTTCCGGCAACGGCCGCGCCGAAACGGCCTGCCCGCCCGCTGGTAATCGGTCACCGCGGCGCTTCGGCGCTGCGGCCCGAGCATACGCTTGGCGCTTATGCCAAGGCGATCGAGGATGGCGCGGACTTTATCGAGCCCGACCTGGTGGCGACGAAGGACGGCGTGCTGGTCGCCCGCCACGAAAACAACATTGCCGAGACAACCGACGTTGCGGCGCAATCGCGCTTTGGCGACCGACGCAAGACCAAGGTTATCGATGGCCTGCCGGTGATCGGCTGGTTCACAGAGGATTTCACGCTAGCCGAACTGAAGCAGCTACGAGCATGCGAGCGGCTTAAGACGATGCGATCCGAAAGCCGATCCTACGATGGTGCCTTCCAGATCGTCACCTTCGAGGAAATCGTCGATTTTACCGCTGCCGAAGCTGCCGCGCGCGGTCGGCCAATCGGGCTCATCCCCGAACTGAAGCACAGCACCTATTTCACCGGGATCGGCCTTGCGCTGGAACCGCGCCTTCTCCCGATGTTCGAGCGCGACGGCTATCTGCGCCGAGCCCCCATCGTCCTGCAGTCGTTCGAAGTCGGCAACCTCAAGGCGCTACGATCGAAGATCTCCCGTTTCGCGAACGTCCAACTGATGCAGTTAATCGATGCTCCTCAGCGAGCGCCCTACGATCTCGTGGCGGCGGGCAAAAAACAGACCTATGCCGACATGCTGTCAGCCAACGGACTTGCAGAAATCGCCACATATGCGGACTGGCTGGCGCCCCCCATCCGAGCCTACATTCCGCTAGATGCATCGGGCAAGCTGGCCGCATCGACCGGGCTTGCCGCCGCCGCTCAGCGCGCGGGCTTGCTGGCGGGTACTTGGACGTTCCGTCCCGAAAACCGTTTTCTTGCTGCCAATTTTCGCGACGACGGGGGCGACGACACGCGTAATACGAATGGCAGCATCACAGAAATGCGCCGCTATCTGGCAGAAGGGCTGGACGGCATCTTCACCGACGACCCGAAACTCGGGTGCATGGCGCTGGAAGCGTAAAGGAAGGGGACGCGCTTCCACCCGAATTGGGCTCAAGTTATCTTTCACGGCTACCTTATTGTGCATTGCAGTGGAACGACGTGTCGCATGCCGCATTGTTTCCATTGAGCGACAGGAAGGTAAACCATTGAAGTCGGTGTTGATCGTTGAGGACGAGATTTTCATCGCAATGGAAATCGAGCGCATTCTGGAACAGGCGGGGTATCGCGTGATCGGGATTGCAGCCGATCAGCAGGAAGCCCTTCGGTCTGGTGGCGATGCAGACATGGCTTTCGTTGACCTGAATCTTCGCGACGGTCCAACTGGGCCGCATATCGCGCGAGAACTGGCTAATTCCGGGGTGCGGGTCGTTTATGTCACGGCGAACCCAGGGCAGATCGATGAGCCGGCGGCCACGATGGTCAGGTGCATCCCCAAACCGTTCACCGACGCCGTGATTCTCGAGGCTGCTGCCGTAGCCACGGGCGACCGAGATGAAGCTCGTCCTGCCGAACCTGAGTTGGCTACGCAGGCTGCGGTTTCGGGGGGCGCAGCATAGCCGACTTGTTCGTTTCGATCACGACCTGCAGGCCGTCGGGCGACCATACCCTCTCAATCGATCCGCCCATCTGCCGGGTGACGCTCAGTTCGATCAATTTGTTGCCAAAGCCATAGTCCAGTGGCTCCTGTACCAACGGACCACCACGCTCGATCCATTCGATGCGGGCGTGGCCGTCATCTTCATGGCACGAAATCGCCACCATGCCTTCCGGCACCGAGAGCGCCCCGTATTTTGCCGAGTTCGTGGCCAGTTCATGGAACGTCAAAGCCAACGGCGTCGCGGAATGGTCGTCGATGATCATCTCCTCTCCGCTGATCGTTACCCTCTCCGTATAGGCCTCCAGCAATTCCGACAGCATACCGGAAAGGCTGTTCGGCCGCTTTTCCGGCTGTGATGCCGCGCTGTGCGGGCGCACGAAATCATGCGCCTTGCCAAGCGAGAGAATTCGATTGCGCAAATCATCGGCCACTTCCGCGAGTTCGGGGCGATGGCGGGTGGAAAAGCTGATAAGGCCGTTGACCACCGAGAAGATGTTCTTGATCCGATGGCTCAGTTCCTGCGCGATGATCTCACGTTGGGCCTGCATCGTCTTGTGATCGTGGATGTCGGTGCATGTGCCAAACCAGCGGGTAATCGCCCCTGCCTTGTCTCGGATCGGGAGTGCCCGGCCAAGTGTCCAGCGGTATTCGCCAGTCGCACTCCGCAGGCGGTACTCGATTTCATAGGGTTCACCGGTTTCCAGCGAGTGGCGCCATTGCGCCCAGGCGCGTTCCTGATCGTCGGGGTGAAACATGCCGTTCCAGCCGATACCGTCGGTAGACCCCGCCGGCATTCCCGTGAATTCGTACCAGCGAGCGTTGTAGTAATCGTGGAACCCGTCCGGCCGGGTCGCCCAAACCATCTGCGGCATTGTGTCGGCCAGGATACGGAACTTCGATTCCTGCTCGCTGATCTCATCACTCTGATGAATGTGTGCGCGGCGCTGCATGAGTTGCGCGACAATGCTGGAGGCAAGGACGCGCAAGCCTTCCTGCTGGATCGCCGTCAAACCGTCGCGCGGCGCCCGGTCGATTACGCATAGGGCGCCGATCTGGACGCCATCGCTTGTTACCAGAGGCGCCCCGGCGTAAAAGCGTATGCCCGGTTCGCCCACGACAAGAGCGTTGTCACGAAATCGATCGTCATGGATCGGATCAGGTACGATCATCAGATCGACGCCCTGCATGGTATGTGCGCAAAACGACGTTTCTCGGGGGGTTTCTCGGGCGTCGATACCGGTTCGGGCGGGGAACCATTGGCGCTCCCGTTCCACGAAGCTAACCAGCGCTATGGGCGTGTCGCATAGACGCGCGGCGAAATCGGTGATGGCCTTCAACGCGGGGTCATCATCCAGACCGTTGAGATCGAAGTCCTGCAGATTGCAAAGCCGGATGGTTTCTTCGGCAGACTCCGGCCAAAACTTCATCGTATCTGACATTCAAGGAAGCTTTCTCTGACCGGTCGAATACAGCTTCTTGTCGCGCTGATCCGTCATTGCGCCACCTGGCGAAAACAGGGTGCCCATGCTGCCGACAGGCCGACACGGCGGATACAATCTCGACAGAACTGAGACTGTATGTCCGGCACTTGGCCATCCCCTCATCCCGTACCCATATCGAAACATAGCGCCACACCCCACGCAACTGATTAGCCTAAGTTAAGTTCCGGCGCCATACGGCTCGCCCACGACGAGAAAAGCTGCCTGCGCGCCAAATCATACGCGATTCATATGCAAAACCGGCGTGATCCACATAGCGATCGTGCGGCATCCTGTGGCATAGGCGTTCTGGGCAATCTTCAGGATCTGATTTGACCAGTAAACAGATGGCCGTGGATGGGCATGGCACCCATGCAGGAAACGCACGACTTCCCTCCCTTGCTCTCGGCGCTTTGGGCGTCGTTTTCGGGGACATCGGGACGTCGCCGCTCTATGCCCTGAAGGAGAGCTTCGTCGGCCACCACCCGCTGGCCGTCGATGCGCCGCACATCTATGGTGTGCTGTCGCTGGTATTCTGGACGATGACGCTGATCGTCACGGTGAAATACGTCTTCATCGTGATGCGCGCGGATAACGAAGGCGAAGGCGGCAGCATGGCGCTGCTGGCGCTGATCTCACGATCCTTGGGGGAAACCCGCTGGACCCCGGCCATCGCCATTCTGGGCGTGCTGGCCACCGCGCTTTTCTATGGCGACGCCATCATCACTCCGGCCATCTCGGTGCTGTCCGCCGTTGAGGGTTTGACGGTCGTGGAAAGCTCGCTCGGCGAACTGGTGCTCCCCATCGCCATCGTCATCCTGGTAGGGCTATTCCTGATCCAGAAGCACGGCACCGCTCGCGTAGGGACGTTCTTCGGCCCGATCATGGTCGTGTATTTCGCTGTGCTTGCTGTGCTGGGTGTCCTCAACATCATGCGTCACCCGGAAATCGTGGGCATCATCAATCCGTTATGGGCGGTCAAGTTCTTCACCATCGATCCGAAGCTGGCCTTCCTTGCGCTGGGGTCGATCGTCCTGTCTGTGACCGGCGCAGAGGCCCTTTATGCCGACATGGGGCATTTTGGACGCAAAGCGATCAGCGTGGCGTGGCTGTATGCAGCGCTTCCATGCCTGATGCTGAATTACATGGGTCAGGGTGCGCTTCTGCTCGATCACCCTGAAGCGGCATCGAACCCGTTCTTTCTGTTGGCCCCTGAATGGGCACGGCTGCCCTTGGTAATCCTGGCGACCATGGCAACAATCATCGCCAGCCAAGCCGTCATATCCGGGGCCTTTTCGGTTACCCGGCAAGCCGTTCAGCTTGGCTTTCTGCCGCGCCTGCGAATTCTGCACACAAGCGCATCGGCTGAAGGACAGATCTATGTGCCGATCGTCAACTGGGCGCTGCTGGTGCTGGTCATCCTGGTCGTGCTGATGTTCCGCAATTCTACCAGTCTAGCGGCCGCATACGGCATAGCGGTGACGGGAACGATGGTCATCACCGCCTGCATGCTGGGCGTCCTGACGTTCAGCGTGTGGCGTTGGCATCCCCTTGCCGCCGGTGGGGTCACGGGCCTGTTCCTGATCATCGACGGCGCCTATTTCCTCTCAAACGCGACCAAGATTCCGGATGGTGGATGGTTTCCGCTCGTTGTCGCCGCGACTGTATTCCTGGCACTGACGACTTGGTCCAAGGGGCGGGAGATCATGCGGCGTTACCTGGATGAGGGGGCCATCAATCTTGATCTGTTTATCCGATCGACGGCGCAATCGCTGAAACGCGTCAAAGGCACAGCGATCTTCCTCACCTCGACCACTGATGGCGTACCCCCGGCCCTGCTTCACAACGTAAAGCACAACAAGGTTCTCCATGAGCGAGTCATCGTGCTAACCGTGGTTACCGAAGATGTCCCCCATCTGGTGGATATCGATCCGGTAAGAGTTGTCGATCACGGATCGAACTTCTTCCGCGTCCATCTGCGACATGGCTTCATGGAGGAGATCGACATTCCGGCCTCGATGAAGAAGGTGACCGAATGCGGACCTCCGATCGAGATGATGGGGACCAGCTACTTCCTCAGCCGGCAAACGCTGATCGCATCTGAAAAACCCGGCATGGCGATCTGGAGGGAGAAGCTGTTTGCCTGGATGATCCGGAATGCGGCCACGCCGATGGAATTCTTCAACCTGCCGACCAACCGGGTCGTCGAATTGGGATCACAGGTCGAGATCTGACGATGTAGCTGGCCGGATGGTACGATCGGGGGCGAGCGGGATCACGAGGTCGGCACGCCCCGGCATCTCGTTCAGGATATGGCGCGTGAGCCGTTCGTAATGCTGCACGAACCGGTCCAGCGCGATAGCATCCATCACCCGCGAACCTTCCGCCTCCCCTTGATCGACCCGCGCTCGCAATTCGTCTTCCTGCTGCCCGCGCCAGCCCCTCACCACTTCGAACCCTGGCGCGGCGAGCAGGACCAAACGATCAATCCGGTCAAACATTTGCGCGTAGGGGCCTGATAGAGCCACGTTCACGGCGCTACGCCAGACCGCCTTGGGATCCTCTTCCCGTTCGAGCGTATTGACCGGCTCGGCAAGCGCAGCCAAATCCTGTGCCATGGCGCCAACGCACCACCCTTCGAAAATCAGCAGATCGAGGTCAGCCGCCGGGCTGCAGCCCTGAGGTGAGGGTTCGTCGCGCGCCTTGTCGAAACGAGGCAGAACCACCGACTGCCCTGCTCGTATCGCGTCCAGCAGAGCGATGCCGCTTGTCACGTCATGCGTTCCCGGAACACCACGCGTCGCAAAAAGTGGGTGAACGTCTCGCGCCAGTCGCTGCCTTTCCGCGCGGTCCAGATAAAGATCATCCAGCGACAGGATGGCGACCTTGTACCCCTTCGCTTCCATGCTGTTTTTCAGCGCATTTGCCAGCGTCGATTTGCCGGACCCTTGCGAACCGCACAGGCCGAGAACCAAAGGACCGCTACCTTTAGCTTCCAGCCAAATGCGAACGGCATACGCGACGGGTTCAACCGACAGGATCAAGCAGCGGCTCCCCGGCGAAGAAACGGTCCAGATTGTCGGCCACTTTCATGCCCATGGCGGTTCGAGCTTCAATCGTCGCGCTGCCTAGATGAGGCAGAAGCACCACGTTGGGAAGCGTCAGGAGCCCAGGATGCACGTTCGGTTCGGCTTCATATACATCTAGCCCCGCCGCCGCGATCTGGCGCTCGGCCAACGCCTCCACCAGCGCCTCCTCATCGATCAGTGATCCGCGCCCGGTGTTCACCAGCACGGCATGGGCGGGCATGCGGGCCAGGAGGGTCGCATCGACCATGCGCTTGGTATCCGGGCCGCCGGGCGCATGAAGCGACATCATATCAGCGCGTGCAGCCAGTTCGCCAAGGTCCGCGAAGTAGGCACCTTCCGGCATGTCGGCAGCGGGGCGGCGGCTGTAATAGGCAATCCGCATGCCGAACACTTCGGCCCTTTTCGCAACCGCCCGCGCAATCCGCCCGAAACCGACAAGGCCCAGCAACTTCCCCGAAAGCGATTGTCCGACAAGATGCGTAGGCCGCCAGCCAGCCCAATTCCCGGCACGCAACTCCCGCTCCCCCTCACCCGCACGACGAGAGGCCATGAGAAGCAGCGTCATCGCGATGTCAGCGGTCGCTTCGGTAAGCACATCGGGCGTATTAGTTACGACGATCCCCTGCTCTTTCGCAGCAGCCGTATCGATATGTTCGAAACCTGCGCCATAATTGCCTATGATGCGCGCTCGCCTCCCCTCTACGGTGATGACGGCGCGCGTCACGCGGTCCGTCACGGTGGGGCAAACGGCATCATGTTCGCGCATCGCCTCGGCGAGTTGTGCTTCGCTGAGAGGAACATCGCCTTCATTCACCGTCACGTGATATGAATGCTGCAACCGCGTCTCGACTTCGCTGGGCCACCGCCGGGTCAGCAGGATTTTGGGACCACCGGTCATGTCAGAGTGGCGGCCTTGTTCAAGTAACGCATCCGTAATCAATCCTTCAGGCCTGCATCTACTGCCAGACGCAAAGCAGCACCGCCCGGGAAAAGGCAGTCTGCCGTTTCAGGTCGAGGGAGGGAGATAGCCCAACTGGCACGCCTTGAATATTGCTTGGTCTCGATTGACCGCATCCAGTTTGACGGCAGCGTTGCGAATATGAAAGCGCACGGTCGCTTGGCTGAGGCCGACGATGACGCCGATTTCGTCGTTTGTTTTGCCCCGCGAAGCCCAGCGCAGGCATTCTACTTCGCGAATTGACAGAGTTAGTGCCTGTGCCAGCCGGGAAGCCGCTTTCGTCGTCTCGACGTAGCTCGTGATGAAGCGCGTCGCGTATAGGGCAAGCACGTCACTGCACGCCTCGAACTCGGTGCCAAGATCGTCGCAGCCGGGATCGCGAGGGATCAGGCACGCCATCCCGATCTGCGCCAGAGGCAGATGCACCGGGATGATGATCGCGCAGCGCACTGTGGTTCGATCAATGAAATCAGAGAGATCGACTTCCGGCATAACGCGCTTGCCAGCGTGCCCCCAGATGCCAGCCTCATTGCACCAAAAAGGTTCCGCACTCAATCGCGTGGCAGCGATGAATGGGGACCGCAGCAATATCGTCATATCATACCAGCGACGCGGCGTGCGTCCCACCGGCAGGATTTCCCCCTCCGCATCACGGATGGCCGTGAAGCGAGCAATACTGTCGCTCAGGACTAGATCCAGATCGGCGGACGTACGCACGATATCCCGCAAAAGGATCGCCGCGCCGCGTATGTTTTCCCAGGCAGATACGTGCAGCTTTCCGTACAAAAGCGGGTCGAAGTGTAACCGGGATACGCTCGGAACGTTGTTTGGGATCGCGACAACGGTCATGATGGAGCACCGAACGCTTGCATGACATCAAACGGGGGCTTGATGCTTTGAGATGCCGCGGGGACGACCGGGTTGCCGAACTGGTGCACCTCGGCCGCTACAGTGTCGAGGAATACCGAAATACAGCCGATACCATCGCCATCCGCCTCTATCACAAGGCCGTATTGCTGCGGATAAGCACCGCCCGCATGAGCCAGCACGATTGCCACATCGCCACTTGCCGCGACGATCCGATGTTGACCCAGACCATCGGCAAAAAGTCTCTCCAACACTGACACATCTAGGCTTCGGCCCGAAAGCGGCGTCGATCCGATAACCCGGATTTTGGCTCCCGCAACCAGACGGGTGCGGGCTTTTGAGAAGTCCTTCACGGAAAGATTGCGCGTAAACCTCGCCGTCACGTCCAGCATTCCGCGTCGGTCCAGTGACGAGCTAAGCTCGGGCGGGTCCAGATCGAAAGGGTGACTTGGCGCTGCGCGAGGGTGGGCAAGACGATTCTTCATCAGCGCGGTCTCCACCATCACGGTGTCGAACAATTCGGCAATCTCGCTGATCAGGCCGTTTTGACACCGGAACACCTGCAAGTAATACTGTTCGTAGCGCCCTCCATCCTTCGCGGGCAGTCCACCATGCAGCAGGCCGACGGCATAGTCGCCATCGGTGAGCAGAAGGCGTGATCCCTTCACATACGGCTCTGCCCCGAACAGCAGCGGACCAAGCACATGCTCCCCCATATGCTCGTACAGGGCATCACGCTGCTCGAAGCGGCCCGATACAAGGCTGGTCCCCGACATCCAGCAGATGACATCGGGATCGTGGAGGGAGACGACATGCGCGAAATCCCCCTCCCCCATGGCGCGATAGTAATCGCGTACCGTTTCTTCGTTCGAGCGATGGTTCATTTGCGAAGGCGACCCATTTCAGAACTTGTACCCGACCTGCAACATAACTTCACGCGGGCGTTCGATATACCCGATGATATCGGCGTCAGTCGACACGCTGGTGCCTGCGCCTGCTCCCGTACCGGGACGATCGCTGCCTCCCGCGATGATATACTTGTCGGTCAGGTTCTTGCCGATAAGCGCAAAAGACCAACCACCATCCGGCTGGTAGAAGCGCAAGGCGGCGTCGATTTTGAAGAAGCTCTTCTGCAGGGTGCCGGGCCCTTCCGTCTCGCTGAAGAAGTACTTGGACGTCCCATTTACGTCGCCGGACAATGACAGGTTAAAGCTTTCAGTGATCGGCGCATCATATGTCGCGCCAAAATTGCCTGACCAATCCGGCGCCCGCACAAGCGGCGCACCGCTCAAATCCTGCCGGGTGAAAACGCCGTTTGCATCAGCCGCCAGGTTACATCCATCGGCGATCGTCTGTCCGGCATAACATGCGGACAGGAAGTTGCGGTAGCGCGCCTTGTTATAACCGAGCCCCGCGCGGATCGTCAGAGCTTCGGTGGCGCGGTAGCGCAAATTAAACTCCGCGCCTTTGGTTCGAGCCGAACCGGCATTGAATACCTGGTACGTCACTTTGGTGCCGTCGAAGATGTCGACTTGCAAACCCTTGAAATCGTAAAGGTAGATCGCACTGTTGAAACTGAGCGCTCCGCCCAGGAACTCACCCTTGAAGCCGATCTCACCGCCCTTGACCTTCTCAGGACCAAACGTGAAATCCGAATTGGTGGTACCGGTGCTCAGGATCGCGGGCAGGCCGAACCCCCCCGATTTGTATCCCGTTTTGAACGCCCCGTAGATCGTGGTCTGGCCTGTCGGATGCCAAGTCAGCGTGGCCTCGGGTGACCAGTTGTTGCCCTTGAACTTGCCTGCGAACTCCCTGAGCGGGAAGGCCGCCGCCAGGATCGGGTGGACATAGGTATTGCGCTGGGCGACTTCCTTTTCTTCCCGCGTCCAGCGCACCCCGCCCGCCAGTTCCAACTCGGGCAGTATCTTGTACGTCATCTGACCGAAGGCGGAGTATGTCTTGCCATCCAGCGTGCCTGTCTTCGAAATGCTTTGGTAGTACCCGGTGGCCGGGTCCTGCGGCAGCGCGGCGATGCGGAAAGACTGCGCGTTGTCGAGCGAGGTATCCTGATAGAACAGGCCCACCATCGCATTGAGAGGTCCATCGAACGTCGTCAGCGCACGCAATTCCTGCGAGAACGAGTGATACTTTTCGATTTGCGAGCCAAGATTGTAAGCATAGCTCGATTTCTCGAAGCCGTTCTGGAGGTAGCCCAGCTTGTACCGGAAATACCCGGTGACGGACGTCAGGGCGATCGTGTCCGACTTCCAGTTTGCGGTCAGCGATGCAAGGATCGGCTTGTAGCTGGAATAAGGCAGGCCATCGCGACCGCCGATGTAGCCCGCCAGTAGTTCCGGTGGCGCATAGGCGCCTGCGACCTTGCGATTTTTGCGGCAATCCTCGTAAGGGTCTACCAGACCGTTTACCGGTCCGCCGCCGCAATAGACGATTTCGCCGTTGGTGCCTTCTCCATTATCCTTGGACACGCCGGTGGTGAACTTGAAATTGAAGTCCAGATCAGGGGTCGGCTTGTAAACCAGCGTCACGCGGCCGATCAACTCGCGCTGCTTCGGCCCCCACTTGTCCGCCGCCAACATGTCAAGGCCGGTGGCCGGTTCATGATTGGGAATGACGGCAGCGGGTATCGTTTCCATCCACCCGCGCATGGTGCGGGCCTGGAAGGCGACGCGGATGCCGAGCGTATCGGTCAGCGGTGCCGAAATGTAGCCCGTCCCCATCCATTCACGAGCACGAAATTCGTATCCTGCTGTAAGACCCGCCGACAGTTCAGGGGTTGGATCGGCGGTGCGCATGGAGATGACCCCGGCAGGGCTATTCTTGCCAAAGAACAGCGCCTGTGGCCCTTTCAGGATCTCGACTTGCTGCACGTCGAAATAGCTTTGCTGCAGCGATCGGCCACGTCCGGTCTGCACGCCATCGACGTTGATCGCCACTGACTGGTCGAACCCGGTATCCAGCGTCGACGATCCGATGCCACGAATGACGAAAGACGAGCCGCCGCCGCTCGCTTGCTGCGCAATACGGACCTGCGGAGCCATCTGCGCAATGTCGCTCAGACTGTTGGCGTTATAGCGCTGCACGTCCTGCTGGCTCAGCGCAGTAACCGCTACCGGCACGTCGATCAGGCGCTCTGCCCGCTGGCGGGCAGACGTCACGACGATCTCTGATGCCTGCTGCAAGGGCGTTCCCTCCTGCGCCTGCGGTGCTGCGTCCTGCGCCCAAACCATCGACGGCGCCAAGGCAGCCAGTGCGGCAGAGGCAAGCAGGTTCGTTCGTGACGAAAGCCCTGACATCTCATTCTCCCCTTTTTTTAGCTTTTGCTGCATCGGTGGTAGCTGCAGCCCCAATGACCGCGAACCACCTGTCCGGATGGGTAGGTGCCTGCCGCCACCCCTACCCTTATGGTCTTCGCCTGCGGTGGCGCAGCAACGGGAGAGATGACGTGGATACGAACCTTAACGGCCTGGTGGCCGTCGTGACCGGCGCGGCTGGAAATATCGGCAGCGCGATCCGTGCCGCGCTCGCTAACGCCGGCGCCACGGTGCATGCCACCGACCTGCGGGGGGATGATACCGGAAGCATCTTGCCGCACGACGTCACTGCTGCAGAAAGCTGGTCCAGCGTGATCGATGATGTGCGCAATATGCACGGGCGTATCGACGTGCTGGTGAACAATGCCGGGATCGCGCCCATGGGCATGGTGGAGGAAATCGATCTCGCCGAATGGCACCGCTGCATGGCGATCAACGTCGAAGGGGTATTGCTGGGAATGCAGAGCGCGCTGCCTCTGCTGCGTAAGGCTACCGATCGGCCAGGTGGCGCCTCGGTGATTAACATCGCCTCTGGCGCCGCCAACCTGCCTACCCCGATGAGCGGGCTATACTGCACCAGCAAGGCTGCCGTCGTCATGCTGAGCAAAGTTGCAGCGCTGGAATTCGCCAGGGGCAGCTATGGCATTCGGGTAAACACGGTGAACCCGGGTGCCGTTGATTCCGCAATGATTGACGGCATCCTTGAACGCTATACGCAGATCGCCAATCAACCGGTGGAAGATCTGCGGGCCGCCATGAACGCGGACGTGCCGATGGGGCGCCTTGCTCGTCCGGACGATATTGCGGACGGGGTGGTGTTCCTTGCCTCCAGCGCCAGCCGCTACATGACCGGCACCGAACTTGCCATCGACGGCGGACGCACGATCTAAGGGGGCGGTCCGACCCCTCAGTAGTCCATCTGCCCGCTGGCCTGTTCACGTGGATGGGTCAGTGGGTTGTGGAACAGCGCCCGCTCGGCAAGGGCGGTGTCGAAGAAAGCATGCATCTCGATAATCTTGCCGTCCTGAAAGCGAAATATCTCGCAATAGGTCTGGTCGTAGCGATCGCCCGCCGTGGTTGGGCCGCCCCCTTCCATGATTGCGACAACGCGCTCCTCGTCGGCGCACATGATCTTCCACCGACTGGCAAAGCGAATGCTTTCGGGCACCATCGCCCCGTGAACCTGTTCGGCGATGAGCTTGTCGGTCACCGCCGCCTTGCCGCTTAGCCGCCCGGACGCGGGGGTTGTCCCGGCCATGTGGATGACGATGTCATCGTGATAAAAATCTTCCACCGCCTCCCACTCACCATCGCGCATCAGCGTGAAGTAGCGGTTGAGCAGGTCGATGTTTTCCTGGCGGCTCACAGATCAATCCTCCCGTTATCGTTGTTCATCGATTGCCCAGGCGATCGCGCGGCCAAGAACCTGACGAAAGCCCGGTGCTTCCCACGGACCGCGCGTGACCGGGCCTTCCTCCATCAACGGCAAAAAATCGTGCTTTCCGCTGCTGTGGCCAAGCGCAAGGTACAGCACTTCGCCCTCCCCCTGGCTGCGCAGATACATCTGTACCCGGTCCTCCGGCTTGGGCCAATCCGACAGGACGTATCCCGGATTGGAGCCGGTGAAGCGTGCAGTCAGCAGCACTTGCGCAGGTCCGGTCAGTTCCAGCACGTATGGTTCATCCTCGACCTCGAACGGACTGATGCCGGCCAGCAATGGATGGTCCGGCGCAGCGATGTCTACCTGCATCGGCGCCAGCAACAGATGCGCCAGGAACCGGCTGCCCAGCAGGCGGGTGAACCGTGGATTGGTGTCGGTCGTATCGACCTGCCCCGGAATTTCGATACCCTGCGCCACGATCGGTGGCCCGTCGGTGAAGCGGATCAATGCGTTCGTGGCATGCATGGCGAACATCCGGCCCCCGCGATCCAGAAAGGCATCCAGCGCGTCCAGCTGAATGTCGTCGGGCGAAACATTGCAGGTATAGGCGACGATCGCATCGGCCTCCGCGATCTTGTCGAGGTCGGAGAAATCGTCAGCCACCGTTACCCAGGCATTGTCGTGCGACTGCAATTCCTTGAGCAGTTCCAGCCTGACATAGTTGGTGTCATGCGTAGGCGCTCCGCACACCAGATGGACGCGTCTTGCCGCCATGCCTTTGGTGTTCCTCAGGCCCCGGGGTGAGCGTCGGGCTCGACCGGATTGGTGGCGATCAGTTCCCGAATGGATCGGCCCCGGATCAGTTCATCAATGTTTTGATGGAAATGCGTGATCCGCCGCTCGTCGCTGCTGAGGATCGCATCCGCGAAACTTTGCGATCGCTGCCCACGCTGCACATGTTCAACCAGGCCGACATCCTGCCCAAGCACCTCGTTGACGATCGGATGCTGACGCACGCCCCACTTCAGCACATCCTCGACCGGTTCTTCACCGCCGCGCACCACGCGGTGGCTATAGGGCGGCGCTACCTCGTCCTCCTCCATCGGCGCGCACATGATGAAATCGAAATACATCTTCTCCGGGTCGCCGCTTGGATGCGGGCGGTAGCGAAGTGAAACGTAGAACTCGGGGAAAAGGTTGAAGTGGGTCGTCGGGAACAGCATGTAATGGTATGCGTCGCTCAGTTGGCTGTCGCTCAGCCCCTCGTAGGGGAAGACGCCCTTGCCCTCCCGGCTCCTCTTCGCTTCCTGAACCGCGCGTCGTACATCGGTCGCCTTTCCATCGAAGGTCGCCACGTCGATGCCATTTGAACTGAGCAGGACTTCAAGCTGCGGGTTCAGTTTTTCCTGTTCCGGGTATAGCGAGCTTGGCTTGCCGTATTCGTTGACCATGTAGCTGTGAATGCCAAGCAGCGTGATCGGCGCATCTTCATTGCCCCAAGCCAGAATTTCCGAATGCAGCGTCTGGAAGTGATAGCTTTCGTTGAAGGCGTCGAACGTCGTCTTCCAGTTGCAGCCGAATTCGAACGTCTTGTAATCAACGATCGTCGCGCGCTCCATTTTGTAGGCATCGAGCCGTTCGGCCAGCGGACCGAGGTATTCGCGCAAAGGCGGGGCTTCTTCGTCAAGCGTGAACCATAACCATCCAGCGAATTGCTCGACGCGGAACGTCCGTAGGGACGTACACGCCGGATCGTTGATCACGGCAGGATCGAAGCGTTCCTTGTACGGCGCGTGGATCAGCCTTCCATCCAGATCATACACCCAGCCGTGGAAGGCGCAGGTGAATTGCGGGGCGAATGCGGGGCCGTCCTCCCCTAGAAGCAGGCGATTCCCGCGATGGCGGCACACGTTGAAATAGCCGCGCACGCTATCGTCCGGCATCCGCACGAACAGAAGACTTTCCCGGCCGAGGGTGTGGATGAAAACGTCCCCGTCCTCGGGGATTTCTTCTGCGCGTGGTCCCATATGCCAGACTTTCGTCCACATATGCTCCCACTCCTGATCAGCGCGTTCCCTGGTCCAGTACCACGAAGGGTCGACCCGGAATGTGGCTGCCGCTGTCATCGCTCTCGCTCTCCCTTGGCGCTGCGCGCCTTGTCTCTATCGGAATGGCGAGCAAGATGAGGCTCGCGCACGATCTGCGGAACCACCCTGTCGCTTGGGTAGGGTGGGTGGACGGCCTACATCAGCGCCAGGTTCGCCAGTTCCGACCGGCGGGTGATGCTGGCTTTCTCGAACACGTTCTTGAGGTGCCACTTGATGGTATTTTCGCTCACGCGCATACGCTCCGCAATCTGGCGATTGGTAAGTCCCGCGCGAACGAACCGCACGAGTTCGATCTCTCGCTCCGTTAGTAGACTGTCGGGCTGTTCCCCCGCTTGGCGCTTGCCGGTGTCGCGCTGCACCAAGCCGGGGTCGAAGGCCTCGCGCAAGTTCTGCATCAATTTGGTCTGGCGATGGTCCTGCGGCTGCCAGCCCCTTGCCGTCAGGGCGTCGAGCATCGCGCGAACATCCCGGCCACCGTCGATGATCGTCCGTTGAATGCCATTACGGGCAGCGTGGCGCAGCAATCGCTGCATTATAGCCAAGGCGCGATCCCGCTTCTGCATTCTCCAGAGTGCCCGGGCACCCAGTATGGCGTAATGAAAACCGCGCAGGTTCCACCCGGTGGCAAGGTCCAGCCTCACTGCCTGGCGTAGAGGTTCGAGGGCACGCTCGGGTGACGCCAATTCGATATCCAGGTGCGCCTGCGACCCCAGGATCGCTGCATTGATATAAGGCCCTAGTGGGTCGTCCTCAGGAAGCCGATCGCGTTGTTCGACCAATGCCCGAACATAGGCGCCTGCAGTGCGGGTATCATGGTATTCGAGCGCAACAATGACCTTTTCGGACAGCACATCGACGTGCAGTCGCGTCAGCCGGATGGCAGGGCCGGCATCGAGCACCGTCTCCAGCGCAGTGATCGCAGCGCGATATTGCCCGCGCTTGGAAAGCATGCGTGCTTTTGCCCGATAAGCCTGAAAGCGGGCGTCGGTGAACAGATGGGCATGGAGCGACCACGCATAGCCCTCTATAACCTGTTCCATGCGGACGAGTTCGTTTTGTTCGTACAGCGCGCCGGCCAGCAATCCCGCCGCCATCACGGTGCCGGTCGATTGCAGGCTCATGTCGGCCTCCGCTCGTTTCAGGGCGCTTGCGAAATGAGCCTCTGCATGGCGGACCTGTCCATCGCGCAAATCGATGAGGCCCAGAATGCAGCGAGAGTAGATCGTCGCGTAGGGGCTGCTCTCATAAGCGGCGGGGAGATATGCACTGTCGAGCGTGAGGCGCGCCTCCTCGAAGTCCCCGCTGAGTGCCAGGCAGAAGGCGATCGAATTGTCGACCACTCTACCAAACCAGTCGCTCGCGGCTGGATTGCGCGCACGCCACCGACGGCCATCAGCACTCGCGCGGGCGAAATCGTCGCGCATAGACAGCAGCATTACCTGCAACGCCGATAGATTTGCCGCCAGCGACGCATCAGGCGAAGGATCGCAGGCCAACTGCGCGGAAAGGGGCGCAACAAGAGCCTCGGCCTCGTCTAGCCGATAGAGCAGAGATAGCGCCCAGGCGACCGCCAGTAGTGCGGTTGGCCGTTTGTGCAAATCTTCCGGCGAGAACCGTTCGAGCCAGGACTGCAACTCCAGCACATGTCCCTGCGCGATCATCGTAACGCCGCAACGCTCCACGAGTTCGATCGCTCGGGCAACGTCACCCCCGTCCATCGCGTGGGAGGCCGCAAGCGCGGGTTTGCCTTTCGCTTCGAACCAGTGACAGCAGCGCAAGTGCAGCGCGGCCAATTCCTCCGGGGTGCAAAGGCTCTGCGCCCGCAAAACATCGACCAGCAGCGGAATAGCCTCGTACGTACTACCGGCACCCTTCGACTGGCGCATAAGCAGTCCTTGCGCCCGATACTCCTGGATGTATGCCTCAGCGTCGGCATGCCCCGCCAGTTCCACCATTAAGTCGTGGTCCAGCCGGTGCGGGACCAGCATGGCATCAAGCGCCCCCCGCGCTTCGTCAGAAAGATCGCGGAACAGTTCCTCTTCGAAGTATTCCAGGATGTCGCGGCCAATCGCAAAGCCACCGGCAGCACCATCGCCACCTTTGCGCAGGCGATTTCTGGCCAGCAGGCGCACCGCCGCTACCCGCCCTCCTGTGCGCGCCCACAGCGCCCGCGTTTCAGCCAGTGTCAGCGGTGGCACGCCCGCTTCTTGAACCAGTTCCGCGATCTGCTTGAATGAGACGGCCAGCTTTGTATCGTCAATCTCGAGCAATGCATCTTCGTTGCGCAGCCGCGCCAGCCTCAACCCCGTCGGCATCCGTGAAGCCACGACAACCCGCAAATTGCGCGGCGCTCCTTCAATCAGGCGCTGCAAATCTTCCACTGCCTCGGGATCGGCCGCATGGACATCATCGACAAACAGCACCACCTCACCACCAAACGCTCCCACTTCATTAAGCGCAACGCTGATGATCACGTCCGGGTGCACGTCATGAGCCATGAGGAGCGCTGAGGTGGAGCTTTTGTCGCCCAGCACCGAACGGCTGAATACGGTTGCGAGTTGGCGGGAAACCGTTCCCGATCCCGCAGTCCCCGGTGCGAGACGCAGCCAGCAGCATAGATGCAGGGCTACCTCGAAGTGATTGTGCAAGCGCGCCATCAGTCGCGTCTTTCCGCTGCCTGGCGACGCCGTGATCATCGTCAGCCGATAAGGCTGAATGGTCGCGGCAATGTCGCTGAACGTGGCAGGCGCAATCCACTTACCTTTAAAGCGGGGGCATTCCGTCGCGCTGGGCAAAATCAGCCCGCAAGCCAAGCTCTTCATCCCAAGTCCGTTTTTTTGCTTTTGCGCGTATCTCCTAACATTGCTGAATGGCGTTGTCTGCGCGCAATGTCGTAGCGAAAACGCAGATCCCCCTCGCGCCTCCAACACGCTTAGGGCAAAGTATGCATACCGCCTTCGAGCATCATCGTTTGCCCGGTGATGTAGTCCGACCCTGGGCCAGCAAGGAACACCGCCAGCGGCCCGGCATCGCGATCGGGATTGCCCAGGCGACGCATCGGGATCTTATCCTTCAACGCCTCGACGAACTCCGGCCGCGCGGCCTTCCATTTGTCGAATGCCCGGGTTTCCAGTGCGGGATTGATGATGTTTACGTTGATCCCGTACTGGCCCCATTCGCGTGCGGCGGTACGCGAAAGCGCGCGGATCGCCTCCTTGGTCGCGTTATAACACGTATTGCCTTCGAAACCGATTTGACCGGAGCTGGAAGCAAAGTTGATGATCTTGCCCCCGCCAGCCGCTTTCATGTGCGGGAAGCAGGCTTTCATGAACCAGAGCGTGGCTGTAGCGCCGGTTCGGAAGGTGTATTCCCACTCATCCTCGTCGGTATCCTCACAGGCTACGAAAATGGTGGAGGGCTGCGGATCTCCTTCGGTGCCGAAACCCTGCGCATTGTTCACCAGGATATGCACCGAGCCGAACTGCTCCACCGCCTTGTTCACACATGCCATCACATCATCGCGATGGCCTACATCGCAAGGGACGCCGATGGCGGTACCGCCGGCATCGACGATCTCCCTGGCGACGCGGTCCACCGTTTCGGGTGTGCGGGAAGCAACAACCACCTTCGCTCCAGCAGCGCCGTAGGCCAACGCGATCGCGCGACCGATGCCCCGGCCCGCCCCTGTGACGATCGCGACTTTGTCCTGTAAAAGCCCGGCTTCCATAGCATCCCTCTCTCGTGATGCAGCCATTTCTATTCCTGCTGCCATCTGTACTATGGCGGAGGATGACCTCCGGCCAAAACTGGTGATACTGTCTTATGTTGTAGTTTGACGGACCGGGCCACTGCACAGTCCTTGCCCCCGATGACGGCCCATCTAATCATTTGGATAGTAGAGCTGGCCAGCCGGATAGGGTTGCATCCCACTTCGAGCACAAGACGCGATAACAATAATTCCAATGACTTGAGCATACCCGTCGATACGACTTGAGTCATGGCGAGAGGATAATCCGATGCCAGGCAACATCTACGACGAAGTAGAGGACGTCATTGCTTTCGAGTCAGCAAGGCTCGAACCGCGCCCCGACTTTCCGCCGCTGCCTGAAATACCCGGCGGCCGTTACACCAACCCGGAGTTTTTCGCCCTCGAACGCGAACACGTCCTTCTGAAAAGCTGGGTCTGCGCGGGCCGCGACGAGGATTTGCGGAACCCCGGAGACTACCGCTTGTGGGATCGGCTTGGCGTGCCCCTTTTGCTGATCAGGGGGCAGGACATGGTACTGCGCACGTTCTACAACACCTGTCGCCATCGCGGGGCACCCGTCGTTCGCGAGGAATCAGGCAACACCCGCCTGCTGCGCTGCCAATACCACAGTTGGTCCTATGGCATCGACGGGAAGCTTAAAGGTGTCCCTGACGAACGTGACTTTCCGTGCCTGGACAAGTCCCAAAGAGGGCTAATGGAAGTATCGTGCGACACCTGGGGCGGCTGGGTTTTCGTCAACCTTGATAAGCAGGCCCAGCCACTTGAGGAATACCTGGGGCCGATTATCGCCGAACTCGAATGCGTCGGCATGGAGAAACTGCGGACCATCCACGTCCAGGAGTATTCCATAGCCTGCAACTGGAAGGTCGCCATGGACGCGTTCCTTGAGGTTTACCACATCAACACCATCCATCCGACCAACGCAGGGATCATGCTTGAAAGCAAAGCGTCGGCGATGGGGCTGATGGAAGGCGGCCACTCGCGTATGGCGACCCGCAAGAAAATGAATCAGGGTTTTAATTTTGTCGAGTTCGAAGGTGCGCCGGACATCGTCTCCATGCCTGATTTCTACCGCCTAAATAATGTCGCCTATATGGCATTCCCGAACCTGATTACCCCGGTTGAGCCAACCGGATTTCCGGTGCTGTTGTTCTGGCCTGATGGGCTGGGGCACTGCACCATGCAGGCGATCTACGTGGCGCCCGACTGGGGCGATGGAGATCGACCAGACTTCTGGGAGAAGTTCCTGCCGATCTTCGACGCGGTTCTTGAAGAAGATATGGTGAATCTAGCACCCATCCAGCGCAGCCTGGAATCGGGAGGGTTTACCGGCATGATGATCAACTATCAGGAACGCCGGATCTACTGGTTTCACGAGGAAGTCGATCGACGCATTGGTCCTATGAACGTGCCGGATGCCTTGAAGGTCGATCAGATATTGCAGCCTTACATGGAACAGCCCCTTCAGCAGGCAGCAGAATGAAGTGAGAGCGATGATGGACAAGCGCGCGTTGTTTCAGCAGGCATGGTATGTAAACAGCATCGACGAGGCAGCACAAAAGTGGTCCGCTGCCTTTGGCGCCGGACCGTTTTGCATGGTGCGTCATCATCATTGCGATGAGTTCACGTATCGCGGTACACCGGAGCAGGCGGATGTCTCGTACGCTTTTGGCTATCTTGGCGACATGATGATCCAGTTCATCGAGCAGCACGACGAAAAACCCTCGATCTATCGCGATATGTTCGCCAATGGAGAGGAAGGATTTCATCACGTCGCCTACCTCGCCTCCGACTTCGCGGAAGAACGGCAGCGCTGGATCGACATGGGCTATCCCCTCGCCACCGAGCTGTGGGCTGACGAGGTTAACGCCGCCTATTTCGACACCCGTTCACTCAACGGCGGATTTACGGAAATCCATGGTGACCCCCCGCATATCATGGGCCTGTTCGCACATTGGAAAAGATTGCACGACAGCAGCACGCCTGACAGTCCGGCCACGTATGAGATGGAATCTCTCGATTTCTACAAGCGGGCGCCCCTGCTGACGCCTGGCTGACCGATCGTTCAAATTCCGAAATCGCCTGCGCCGCGAATTGGCGAGCACAGATGGCGGCGAGCGCGACACATTCATCGCGTTCCTGTGCTGACCATCCCGATTGTCATCCAAGCTTTAAGACCGATCATAGTTCGCATTCAATCCCGCGCGAACCGTACGGAGGTCCGGCTGCCCCCAACGCTGCACTGGATTGGGAACGGCAAGATTGGGATTGGCCGCCTGAAAAGCGGCTGCATCCGGTCTCTGGCGCGTACGCGATGTGGCTTCGGACTTGGAAAATTCTCCAGTGAGGACAAGGCTACCACGATCGCCGAGCGAAAGCCCCCCTTGCCCACCAGTCTGATAACTCGTGCCGTCGCCCTTATAATATTGCGAAACCTGACCATAGGCCTCCATGCCAGGCCGATCGTCCAGGATGATATTGACTACACCGGCAATGGCGTCCGAACCATATTGTGCCGACGCGCCGTCGCGCAACACTTCGATCCGCTTGATGGCAAGATTGGGAATGGTCGATAAGTCGGCGGATTGTGCACCCCGTGTGCCCAGCAGCGCGGACCGATGATAGCGCTTGCCATTGACCAATACGAGCGTCTGGTCTGCGGACAAACCGCGCAACGTGGCCGGACGAACGAAGGCTTGGCCGTCTGCCGCCGGAAGACGCTGAACATTGAAGGACGGGAGCAGTTGAGCAAGCGTATCTGAAAGATCGTTCGAAACGCTGCTGTCGACCGATTTGGAGGACAGGACGTCAATCGGTGCAAGCGCATCGAACTTTGTACGCTTTGCGTCACGCGTGCCCGTTACGATGATGGCATCACCCACATCCGGGCCGTCGGCAGCCGAAACGACATCCGCGGCCAAAGCAAATGTGCTCGTAGAAATTTGCAGCGCAACGATTGCGCTGGCAGTCATTATTTTCATGATTGGCCCCACAGGTGCGACAAATTGTTCTGAGGGCGCCGATAGAGACCTTAAATGACAGTTCTACGTCGCTGATCCACGCGTTCAAAAAAATCGCACGGTCCAAATCCTAAATGAATTCTCATATAATAAAAACCTTTCTCACCCCGTTGATATATTATTTTTTCCCGAACATTAACTATACTTCTAGGTTGATCTATTCAACCATCCATCGCAATTTCTAAGTCTAAGTTTGAGAAAACATGCACTGCTATTCATTTAGCGCCGTATCTTCGGGTTATAATGAGTGGCGACGCCCGCTCTTGATGGCAGGCATTGGCGCATTCGGCATCTGTCAGCGCAGGATACGGCCCAACACGTCAAGCAATGCGATAACGCCACGATGACCTGACCGAAAACTCAATAGGCCAGACGGCGACCCGATTTATATCTCGCCGTTAGACATCCATGACATAAAATTTAATTTTAAAATACTTGATCTTGATCAATGTGCACATGCGGTCGTCTGATAGACTATAGCGTAGGATACAACAGCCAACGCTCGCGTCATCCTTGCTGCAGGACGTTTTATAGGCCTTTTTAAAAGGAGCGGAGGTACTGTGCCTCGGTATTTCTTTCATGTGAAAGACCACAAAAGCTATCCGGACCTTCAGGGAACAGTTCTTCCGGATTTGGCTGCTGCGCGCATTGAAGCGGTACGGTTCGCGGGCGATCTGTTGACCAATGCGGGAGATAAGATCTGGAATGACGGAGAATGGTCGATGGAGATTACCGACACGTCCGGCACCCTGCTTCTGCTGCTTCGATTTCAGGCTGAGCAAATTTCCAGCAAGTCCGAAAAGATCAGGCCCGCCCAACAAGCAAATGCATGATCGACAAAAGGAAGTTTTGAGAAAATCAACAAATAAGCGAGGAGAGCAAGATGGATCAGGGTGAAAGGGAAGTGATCGTGCCCGCTGCTCGAGGAGATTCCATCAAGGAAATCGCTTTCATACTGACAATTGCGCCGTGCGTCGTGGAACGACACATTCTGAACGCCCGACGCAAAATTCCTGCCGGTGATTGCGGGGTTAGACCGCAGGACCAGTTAATCGCCTGATTTCCAGACGCTGAAGTGGTATCCCCTAGCCTGGCGCGAGCTCGAAACGCGACGGCGCGCTCAGCAAACTACTGAATCAACCAGGGCGGCGTAATCGTCTATGCAGGTAGTTTTCGTCGAACCCGGCGATCTGTATCAATTTATTGGGATCCACAATCGTCAGACTGCCACGCTGAAGCGTCATTGCTCCGGCTAACCGCAGTTCCTTTAAAACGCGGTTCAAATGCACCGGCGTCATTCCAAGCGCGTCCGCTAGCAAGAGCTGCGATACAGGCAAATCCAGTTCGGGTTTATCGGTCAGGCCGATGTTGCGCGCGCGCAGATATAACTCGCACATGAGATGGCCGACACGTTCGATGCTGCTACGCCGGCCCATGCTGGTAATCCAGGCACGCATCGTACCTTCGTCGACAAGCTGTGCCGTATATATAGCCTTGGCGATGTTGGGATGCTCGTCCATGAGCCGGTCCATCTCAGGCCTGTCAATCGTGGCCACCACGGCGGGGGAGATGGTCTGAATACCGTGGTCCATTTCGGCCAGCAAGCCAACATGATGGTCGCACGAGTCGCCGGGCATTAGAAATGCCAGTATCTGGCGCGTTCCGCTGGGCAATATTTTATAGCGACAGGCCCAGCCTTCCAGAAAGACGAACGACGGACCAGGGCGATCGCCTTCGCGGATCAGGTCTCTTCGCGCAGCGAATTTGCGCGGCCGGGCGGTGGCGGCCTTCAAGGCAGCAATGTCGTTTCTATCTAAATGCCCAAAGCTGCGCAGCTTCTCAATAAACCGATTTTCCACAAGGCTGTATCTCACATCTCCCTACACTATTACATTGTCCTGTTATAATATCCAAAGTTGATATGAGTGATGAAATCCGCTTCCGATTCTGCTATGATCCTGTGATCGTCGGCCCAGTCATCAGGCACCGGCGGCTGAGAGACTAGAGCTCTTGCCTGACCGGAGTGCGGTGCGTGAATAGGGATACCCCGAACGACAATGGTGTCGACTGTCGGGCTTTCGAACAAGATGCAGCGGCGTACGGCCAAACAGCCTTGTTATTGATCGAGAGCCTCATCCATAGCCTGATCGCGCATTCGGTCATCAGCGTCGCCGAGGCTATTGATGTTGTTGAAACCGCAGCCGAGGTGAAGGAAGACATTGGCATTGAGCGGGGCGATTCACCCGTAATGCTTCAAAAATCGCTCGTGATCCTGAAAGCGATCAGTGCCAGTCTTTCGCTCGACCTTCCGCCCAAAGAAGCACGATAGTAACGAAGGGTGTCACCTCTAACTGACCCGCGCGATGGGAAATCAGCGTCCAGTAACGCGAACGATGTGAAAGCTTTGTCGCAACTAGATGATTAATAATATCTTTATGATATGCACCGCGGTTGGGCGGTAGTTCACGACCTCAGAATAATCGTCAATTCATAGCGTGAACTGCTTGCTTGCCAACTGGCAGCTCTCGCGATTCAATACTGAGTTCGTACAGCTGAGCGTCCTGAAGGATACCGCTGGAACTTGCACCGCGAGCGTTTAGGAAAGCGCGCACCCTGCGTTCGACCCAGTGGTATGAGTGTGCAAAGACAATGCCCACTCCGATTGCTACATTAAGCGCAATCCAGGGCCTTGGTCCGTGGAACACTCGCACGACGAGGGACCAGACCTGGCCATGGCTGAGATACATGAACATCGAAGATCCCGCGACCTCGGACACTATCAATTTTGTATTCGAAGAGACCTTGATGGAGGTTGCAAAAAGCAGCAACGCTGCTCCCGCGCATATATAAGCGCTTGCCGACGTCAATCCATGATGATCTACCACAGCAACACTGACGATCACCATCGCCACCACGCGGCTTTGAAAGTCCCTGGCACTTGCCATCAACATGCCGGCAGCAACCGTCCAGAAATACCAGATAGGCGTACGATGATAGATGAAGGTCGTATCCCAGACTTTTTCGGATATCCAGCTGACTATTATCGAAGTCACCAGCAGGATGGTGCAAAACGTCATTGGGCTATTTTTCAGAAACTTCCGCATCGTCGAGAAGGACATTATCGCGGCGACGATCAGGATGAGCTGGATGTATATTTCAGCGAAATAGTAATACGCGACATGGTATTGATGTGAATCAAACCAGTTTGATATCAACAGCAATGGTTTTAACTCGAAAGCTCTAGACCAAAGCTGCATTACGATAATCACCATCACCGTCGGGATAGCCACGCTCAGCGCAGTGCCGAGTATCGTGCCGACCTTCCCGGTCCGGCTGATTTCCGGCCATTGGAAGCGCATGATGCTGTAACCGCAGAGCATATACAGAAAATAGGCAGCACCCCAATTTTTGCTGTAAACAAACGTATCGAAGTGGAGTGCGACAATACAAATCATGAAGAATGCGCGTGTCAATATGGCCACGTCCAAACTGGGCCATCCGACTTTTCCAACAGTTCTCGCTTTCTGTTCTAATTGTTCAATAGTCAGAGATTCCCACCTGTCAGGTAGAGCGCCAAAGCGCCCCTCGTAGCCGAGCGAGAATTGAATGTAGCTAAGGGAATCCCCTCCCATGCTTTCAAAGCTGTCCGTGGGACGGATACGCCGCCCAGAAAAGAAGTCCTGAAAGAAAGCCTGTACGTCTCGGGGCTTCGTTGCGACTGCATCATCCACCACGGGATCGACGGGAACAACCCTGCTCTGCTCAACAAACTCCTGAGTGAGCAGCCGGCGTTTTGCTTTACCGGTGGCCGTCCGTGGAATCGCGGAAACGATGCTGACATGCAACGCATCTCCCACGACTA
The DNA here is from genome assembly GCF_055521575.1 of Novosphingobium sp. BL-S-24. Taxonomy (NCBI): domain Bacteria; kingdom Pseudomonadati; phylum Pseudomonadota; class Alphaproteobacteria; order Sphingomonadales; family Sphingomonadaceae; genus Novosphingobium; species Novosphingobium sp. BL-S-24. The sequence goes on along the minus strand of NZ_CM145488.1, from coordinate 2,555,203 downwards.
CTCCGAATTCTTTCAAAGCTTCCACGGCGGCGGAGTGAACCCGGTCGACTGTCAGATCAAACAGCTCGGTCGCAACCAGAATACCTTCACCACGAAGCGGGTCGGGCACTTTGGTCACAGCGATCCGACCGCCCTGCCCTAACAAAACGCCGATACGTGTCTCGAGCAAGTCCGGATTGATTTTTATTCCGCCCGTGTTGATCAGGTCGTCGGCTCTGCCATCGTAGTAGAGATATCCGTCGTCAAAGTGGCCGAGGTCGCTGGTTTCAAGCCACCCGTCGTCGCCACCAAGATTCGACAACGCATTGTTGATCAGACAATGGCGCGCAACGTGCGGACCACGGATACGAATACGTCCCTCCGTCGATATGGCGACTTCAGTAGCGCCAACCGGCATGCCGACGGATTCCAGATGCTCGTCCGGAGCTTCCGAGATATTGAGGAAAGTGCTGCGCGAGGCTTCTGTTAGACCGTAATGCTGAATGATACGCGCATTGGGAAAAAGCGCGCGTATCCCCCTCTTTTCCGCGCCGCTCATATATTGCGAACCGATTTCGAGCCACCGTAGGTTCTTGCCTGCATCGCCGATGACGGTTTGGGCCTTCAAAACTATCCGCAAAAGCGTCGGCACGGCCGACAGCGAGTTGACCTCATCTGCCGCCAGCATTCGCGAAAACTCAAGCGGATCGAAGCCGCGCGGCGGCAGATACGACCGACCGCCAACCGCGCTGATGGCGCGGATACGACCAATGCCGAAACTGTAGCTGACGGGTACGCCAACATACTCGCGTACGTCAGACGTCAAACCCATCTGATCGATCATACGCTCCGCTGCATCTGCAACATTGGCATAAGTCAGGATGATGCCTTTCGGCTTTCCCTCCGTGCCCGACGTATAGGTTATCTGCGCGGGTAGGTCGTCATGGATCAACGGGTGACGATCAACGAACCATCCGCCCCCTTCACCAGGATCAATGCAGCGCTCAACATCCATTCCCTTAGCTGAATCGACATCGGTAACATTCACAAATAGCTGACGATCTCGATTAAGAGCAAAGACGCTGTCGACATACGAGAGTGAATTCCGCATGACGAGTGCTACGGATGTCAAGCTTTCTTGCTGCACTATCGGGCCCCGCGTTGATCGCCACTGCGGCGATTGCAATAAATACGGCACGGATCAGCGATTGAAGACAAAGCGAGGCCATGCTGTCTCCGAAGAATATTTCTGGTCATCATCGCCAGCAAGTCGTGAGAAATGCCCACCGATAAGCTTGGTCGGACATTCGGGATACGCGGATCCAGCCGAGTATCGCGGCGGTCTGGTCGCCTCAAACCCTGGCTCGCTAATTGAGTGCAGATGCCTTACTTCCGCCTATGGCATGGCTGCGGTTCTCAGGAATGAACGGTGATCGCACTCGACCGATCAGATCGCGGTCGGCCGCTCAGCAAACATCGATTGGAACTGCGCCATGTGCGCCAGAGTCCCAGGAAGTCGCATCAGTTGCGCATATACGCCGGACATGCGGCCGTGACTCCTCCCGGCCCCGGGGCGGCGTACCAACGGCCTTCAGGGGCAACGTCATCGACTCAGCCTGAGGTCAAAAAGTTCGTTGCAGCACCATCACGTGACATTACGGGGTATTGGAAAATGGCTATTCCTCAATAGCGACAGTACCCCTCGTTCCTCGAAACCATGAGCCAGTCTTTCTTACCGGTGAGCGCACTTCGGTTGATCCTGTCGCCGACGCTCGGCAGTACGGTCTCAGTCACTCCGTTGCGATGAAATCGGAGACCTTGGGGTGTGATCTTTCCGGTAAAGACGCCATGCATGTCTTCGTCGAGACCCCATTGATTGTCGATTATGAAGCCGGACCCCTTGCGTGTAATCTTCATGTACGTGCCTTCACCACCCCGCCAACGGCCGACGAACGCTGACGCCGGCAGGACGCTTGCGTTCGAAGCCTGAGGTGATTTCGCTCTCAGCGCAGTGGCGCGTTCCTGCGTCATATTGACCCAGCACTGCGCAACGTACAACGACGCCGCGGATCCACCGCCGCGACCTTTGGCGAGACAATCACGATCGCGCGACTTCAACCAGGCGCGTTGTTCAGCCAGCAAGGTCTGCTTTGCCGCCGGTCGAGGGCGTGCGCGTACCGCGTTGTACCGTTCGGTCATCTTGGCATCGGCGATGCGCAGGTCGTCCGCGGCGCAGCGCTGCATTTCCACGGTTGAAACGCAACGCGCGGGCCTCGGCCCTTTAAATGCGGGGTTGGTCATGAAGGCTCCAGCGGTCTGCGCCGTCGACGGAGATGCGGCCACCGCGCCAGCCGTTGCCACTGCGATAAGAAGATACCGTTTCATTCCAGTTGATCCTTTTGTCTCGGGCGATCGTAGCGAAGGATGTTCGTACCGTCCTGCTAGTCCAAGGGTGGGCACCCGGCGTCTGCGCGACAGGCATCGCTTCGTTCGGTCGTCGGCACCGTAAGAAGTGCCATGCAGCGAACACGGGATCAAGATGTGCATTAATTAATTTATTTTCTAATTAGCTAGTTAGTGGGCTACTTTTGATCTGCCCGCACCGAGTGGACCGATTGGTGTTAGTGGATTAAGCCCATCGCCGCCATATCCGGGCGGAGAGATGCCGGCCGTATTGATGTGCATCGGTGCCAGCAAGAACTGGATGATGCGGATATCGACACCCTGTTCGGGCAGGTGAGTGACAAACGAATGCCGCAGAATATGTAGACTAATCCGCTTATGAATTTCGGCACGCTCGGCTGCTTCTAGCACAACGCGGTGCAACCGGCGGGCCGAGATCGGATCCGTGCAATTGCGACCGAAGAAACGCCAGCCATGCAGCAACATTACCCGCGCCGCTTGCCTTCGCACTACCAATGACGGAGCAAATCAAGCAGGTGTGGCGAGAGCATGGCGTTGCGATCCTTGAGTCCCTTGCCCTGCTCGAAGCGGATCATCATGCGCTCGCTGTCGACATCTCTGACCTTGAGGTGGTGACCTCGGACACGTGCAGTCCCGCGCCGTAAGCCACGCCGAAAACGGCCTCGTATTTTATGCCTTGCACAGCGTCGAGCAGCCGCGCTGTCTCAAAACCACCCGCAACTTGGGCACGTAATGCATGACGAAAAGCCCAGCGCCATCCCCGGCGCTTGAGGGTTATACCCGAACAGGAAACGCAGTGGGGATACAGCCCCATTGATGGTTGCCGGACCAAAAGCGCGTTCATGCTGATTGATCTTAAAACTCCCGAGGTCTCCGATCATCGCCCTATCAGCAGGCCGGCCGAGATATGCAGCAAATGATCGGACGTCGCTCGCGCAGGGAATTGTTCGGGGTGGGGGAAAGTAATGGAATCCATGGTGAGTTCCTTTCCGTTGAAGGAACTCCTCAGTCGCAAAGCCTGAACAATACTACGCTACTTCACCCCACGCGACCCTCCCGCAACGAGGGGTCGTACATTGGTCGCGAGGCGCCGGATCAAAAGACGTTTTGCACCGAGGGCGCTCAAAACAGATGCGGAGCGTCTTGTGACCGTCGACATCAAATAGCTGACCGTTAGGACGGTCCTGTCGTTTGCCGCCAAACGCAGCCGCCGAAGGCTTCACATCAATACGATTCCCAGTCGTCAGCTTCTTCAAAAATCTCGCTTTAGGGACGCTTCTTCTCGAGCCGAAGCCACAAACCAAGGCGCTATAACGGTGATGTAGCGATGATGCTACCGTCAGGGTTTGATCGATAGCGTTGAAAAAGTCCGGGATTGTCGTTCGCTGATATTGAAGTGAGGCTGGGCGCCCGCCTCATGCGGGACTAGTTGCTGGATAGATCGGTACGAGCTTTGCCAGTTTACGGAGGTTTTGTGCCGTGGCTGCCAGGAGGAACTCGTCTTTTGCACCATTTGGTCCTCGCAGGCGCAAGCGATCGAGCTTGAGGATGCGTTTGAGGTGGGCGAACAGCATCTCAACCTTTTTCCGTTCGCGGCGGGAGGTGACATAGGCGTCGGTTTTGGACAAATCTCTTGCCAGATCCCGTGCCCCCTCGTGGATTGATCGGATCACTTTTCGGTTGGGCTGACCTGGGCAGCATTGCAGCTTGAGAGCGCAGGCATCGCAGTCATGTTTACTGGCGCGGTAGCGGATGAACCCGTCCTGATCGACGTCAGGCGGTGGGATCGCATAGTTCTTGCGGCGCGGGAACAACTCTTTGCCGCCGGGACATACATAAAGATCATTTTGATGGTCGTAGCGGAACTCAGTGCGTTGGTAGCTTCCAGTCCGGCGGCCCGCATGATCGAAAATGGGAATATGCGGTTCGATGCCACGCTCATGGACAAGCCAGGCGATATTGGCGGCATCGCCATAACCAGTATCGGCGGCCAGGCGCCGTGGCCAAATGCCAAAGCGCTCCTGCGTCCTATCGATCATCGTTCGCTGCGCCGTCACCTCGGCGGGGCGAATGGCGGTGGTGGCTTCAACATCAACAATTACGGCGTTTTCTAAATCGATGAGATAATTGGTGCTGTAAGCGAAGAAGGCTTGTCCGCCATGAGCGCTTGTCCAGCGCGCTGCAGGATCGGCAGGTGACAGATATTTGGGCGTGACGGGCGATGCCGCGCCGAACGCTGCCGCATCGAGCACCTCCAGATACTCCCGGGCTGCATGGTTGCCGATGTCCGGGGGCAAGCCTTCCTCGCCGGGCACACCTCGCTGGCGGTTCGCGTCGGCCTTGATCAGGCTGGCGTCGACGGCAAAGCCCTCGCCACCGACCAATCCCTCCTCGATACAGCGCGTGACCGTCATCTCAAACAGGTTCCGCAACAGATCGCTATCCCGAAAGCGGCCGTGGCGGTTCTTGGAGAACGTCGAATGATCCGGCACCGCTCCGTCAAGGCCGAGGCGGCAAAACCAGCGATAGGCAAGATTAAGATGCACTTCCTCGCACAGGCGCCGCTCTGACCGGATGCCAAGGCAATAGCCAATGAGCAGCATCCGGACCATGAGGTCGGGATCGATCGAAGGGCGGCCAGTCTCGCTATAAAATGGTCGCAGTTTCTCCCGGATACCGTTCGGGTCCACAAAGCGTTCTACGGCCCGCAGCAGGTGACTTTGCGGCACATGGTCCTCTAGGCTGAAGCTGTAAAACAGCGCCTCTCGCATCACCGTTCGAGCACCCATCATCAGCCTGTCTCCCAACGACAGGCCCAGTGAATCAGGACTTTGCCACTACTGCAAGGCTGAGTTTTTCAACACTATCGATCAGCACCTTGCGTTCTTCGAGTTTTGAAAAGCTTTCGTCCATGAATTGTGCATTGCAAAGAGTACCTCTGATTAGGCTATTAGCGGTTACTATTGTTCTATCACTATCGAATTTTTTGATGAATTAATATTCGAGATCTCGACTGCTAATTCTATTTCCCAGGGACGTCATTTTAATGGGCAAGGCAAAAAACCCCCCTCAGATGAAGAAACCGCAAAAGGGGTTAGGCAACCTGCAAAGTTGTTTGAAAAGGCTGCTCAGCTCATAGTTTGTAAATGGATGCCGGCGAACTAGAACCGACACGAAGGTACGCCAAGGTAAACGCAGGTGATTGCTTTGTGCAGAAAACTTATAGCCTCGTAGCACAGCTATCATGAGAAGCTGGCTCAAATGCCCTGTGCGAACATCTAGTCAAGTTGATTAAAGATCTGCTAAACCGCCATCATCAGGGCGGCCCATCAACTGATATGAAGCCATTCAAGCTGGCATTGCTACTTATGGCTAAGTGGGAAAAAGAGCCGCCGCCAAGAGGTCCTTTTAATACGAAGCGACGTTACGACTTCAGTAATCAGATGGAACTGGCCGCCTCGCCAACACCGTCAGACCGCAAGCTAAAAAGCCGAATTGGCTACAATGACCGATGCACAACTTCTGAAAAAATCGACGAAGGCGCCCCTTGCTCCAAAGGCAAAAACCTTTTGTGCCGCCAGAAGGTGCCCATGATGAAACTCTTTTGTGAAGGAGAATGTGGGGCGTCTTGACGTCACCGCCAACTATCAAAGAACAGCGACCTAAGAAGCGCTCTGGTTCTCCTCGTCCGCCAAAAATAGCGGAGCGAGCTAGCGAAACTTTGATCGACAGAAGCCGCTATCGGCAAGACAACAGGCGTAATGCCCGGATCGGCTCTCGCAATTCAATCGAATTTAAGCAGGGTAATCACATCATCAAATGCTGCGGGGTCCCCCTGAATGCCCTCGTTTGTGGTTGCCAGAAGGAAAAGCCGCCAAATTGAAACTAAACTAAGTCATTGAAATTTATGGTGAGCCCTGCTGGGTTCGAACCAGCGACCTACTGATTAAAAGTCAGTTGCTCTACCGACTGAGCTAAGGGCCCCAATGCCGCGTTGCGGTCAGGTGGGGGTCACCTAGGGGCCTGACGCGGCTTGGTCAAGCGGGCGTGTAGATGACTTATCCGCAGCCCGGTCAACGGGTCCCGCCATTCGCCGGCGATCCTAGCCGCCGGAGCAAGCACAAACGGACGGGTTCGAAACGCGGGATGCGGGATCACAAGGTCGGCGACCCCGTCGTGCCCGGCATAGGCACCTTCACTCCAGGCGACGATGTCGAGGTCCAACACGCGGGCGCCCCAGGCTTTGCCCTTGCGAATTCGCCCGAATTCTTGCTCGATGCCCTGCAATCGGTGCAGCATCGGGTGTGGTTCGAGATGTGCGCTGACGATCGCGACCGTGTTGGCATAACGGCGAAGCGATGGCCCCATTGGCGGGGTTTCAATAATTCGGGACGAGGCGACAAGGGTCAGGTCGCCCACGCCTAACGCCGAAAGCGCCGCCATCACGACTTTGCGCGGTGAGCCCAGCCGTCCATGGTGCATGTTGGAACCAATGCCGACAAGGTACAGTTGCTCGCCCGGATCATCCTCAGCCGACGACATTGCCGATCAGATGTCCTGCGCGATCCTGCCGTAGAGTTGCGGACGGCGATCGCGGAAGAAACCCATGCCAGCGCGGTGTGTCGCGGCGCGGTCCAGATCGAGCGTCGCGGTCAACACACCGGTCTCCTCTGCGCCGAATTCGGCGAGATAATCGCCCCACTCGTCGGTTATGAAGGAGTGGCCGTAGAACGCCTGTTCACTGCCGCATTCGGTTTCCGCGCCGATGCGATTGGCGGCGATCACCGGCATGCAGTTCGAAACGGAATGGCCGACCATCGCCCGGCGCCACATGCGGCTGGTGTCGAGCGTCGCGTCATAGGGCTCCGAACCGATTGCCGTGGGGTAGAACAGCAATTCCGCACCCATCAGCGCCATCACTCGCGCGCATTCGGGATACCACTGGTCCCAGCAGACGCCTACGCCGACGCGGGTGCCGAAGAGATCCCATACCTTGAAACCATCGTTGCCGGGCCGGAAATAGTATTTTTCCTCATAGCCCGGGCCGTCCGGGATATGGCTCTTGCGGTAAGTGCCCATGATCTGCCCGTCGGCGTCGATCATCGCCAGCGTGTTGTAGTGGTGATGCCCGTCCCGCTCGAAGAAGCTGGTCGGGATTGCCACGTTCAGCTTTGCCGCCAGCGCCTGCATCGCAATGACCGACGGATGCTCCGCCGTTGGCCTGGCGAGGGCGAAGAGAGCTTCGTCCTCCACCTTGCAGAAATAGGGGCCGGAAAACAGTTCGGGCGGCAGCACAATCTGCGCGCCCCGCCCCGCCGCCTGCTCCACCAGCGCCGAAACGGCGGCGATATTCTCGCCCTCATCGGCGGAATTGAGGGCGAGCTGCAGCGCGGCGACGGTGATCTGGCGTTCGGCTTGAGACATGGGCGCGGCCCCTATCAGTCCCGCTTGCGGAAAAGAAGAGTCATCCGGTCGCTTTCGCCGATCGCCTGGTACTTGGCGCGGTCCTTGTCTTTCAAGGCGAGCATCGGCGGCAACGTCCACACCCCGTCAGGCCAGTTGGCGGTATCCTTGGGATTGGCGTTGATTTCCGACTTGGCGACCAGATCGAAGCCGTTCAGTTCCATGAAGCGGATGACGTCGGCCTGCCGCAGATACCCTTTCGAGCCATCGGTGTAGGAATAGGGCGCATCCGCCTTAGCGCGGTGCTGTTCGATGCCGACCAACCCGCCCGGCTTAAGCAGACCGCGAAGGGCCTTGATCTCGCTGTCGGCAATGTTCCAGCGCAGCATGTTATGCAGCATGCGAGGGACGATGATCACGTCGAACGTGCCCTTTTCCTGGGCGGGGACGGCATCCAGCGTGTAGGCGGAAAAGCGCGAGGCATCCATGCCGGTGAACTTGGCCACGTCGGCAGGGTAAGAGGCGGCGGCCTTGCGGATAGGCTCCTGACGGTCTGCCGCGAACGCCCCGCTCTTCGGGTCGAAGAACAGGCCGACCAGCTTGCCCTGCTGTCCAAGGTACAGCCCAAGGAAGCGGGAATACCATTCGCCGCCGGGCGCGTACTCGCCAACCTTCATCTGCGGACCGACGCGGAAAAAGTTCAGCGTTTCGACGGGATGACGGGCCGCGTCGCGCGCGCGATCGTCCTTGCGCAAGGGATTGGCGGCGACCTTTTCAAGCTGTGCTTTGCAGCCGGTGCATGCCTCGCTGGACGGGGCCTTGGCACCCGTCTGGGCGATGGCCGGGGCAGCCATGAGGGCGAGGAGCGAGGACACGGTCAGCAGGGCACGGCGCATGAAGCTTCTCCGAATGGATCGAGACATAGGCGACACTAGCTGGCCGCAAGGCAATGACAAGCGGCCACGGCGTTCCTATCTACCTGCCAACTAATTCGTATTGAGGACATAGTTGAGATGGAAACGGCGATCGTGGCTGGCGGGTGCTTCTGGTGCACCGAGGCAGTGTTTCGGGACGTAGTGGGCGTCAGCAATGTGGAAAGCGGCTATATCGGTGGCAGCGTCGATAATCCCACCTACAAGCAGGTGTGCGCGGGTTCGACCGGCCATGCCGAAGCCATCCGGTTCGACTTCGATCCGGAGGTCATCTCGTATGCCCAGGTGCTGGACGTTTTTCTCGGCACGCATGACCCGTCGCAACTGAACCGTCAGGGCAACGATGTCGGCACGCAGTACCGTTCCGCGATCTTCCCGTTAAACGACGCGCAGACCGAGGAAGCGACCGCGGCGATCGCCCGCTGGGATCAGGAACACCACGGCGAAAAGGCCGTGACCACGATCGAACCGCAGGCGCAGTGGTATCCGGCGGAAGATTATCACCAGGAATACTGGGACGGCGAAGGCCAGCGCAACCCCTATTGCCTTGCTGTCATTCCGCCCAAGCTGATGAAACTGCGCAAGAGCTTTCAGGACAAGGTGAAGGCGTAAGCCTTACGCCTTGAGCCATCTTGAAATGTAGAACCCGTCAAGCCCGCCCACCTCGGCGAGCATGGCGGGATCTGTCCGCACCGTGCCCTCGGGCGTCGGCGACAGCCCCGCCGGCAGGTCCGACTGATCAACGGGAATCAGCGACAGTCCGTTCGGCACTGCGTGCTCCTCGCCCTCCGCACGCTCCAGCGAGCATACGGCGTAGACGATAACGCCACCGGCCTTGAGCCATTCGGCGGCGCGCGCAAACAAGGACGCCTGCAATTCCGCCATCTCGGCGATCTGGCGCGGGCCGATGCGGTGCAGCACATCGGGGTGGCGACGCGCGGTGCCGGTCGCCGTGCAGGGGGCGTCGAGCAGGATGGCGTCGAACTTTTCGTCCGGCGTCCAGGCAAGCGCATCTGCCAACACGACGTTCGCCTCCAGACCGGTGCGCGCCAGATTTTCGCGCAGGCGTTCCATCCGGCGCTTGGCGTTATCAAGCGCCGTCACTTTCCAGCCTTGGGCGGCCAGCTGCATCGTCTTGCCGCCGGGAGCCGCGCACAGATCGAGCACGCGCCTGCCCTCACCCGCTCCGAGGAGACGAGCGGGCAGGCTGGCCGCCAGATCCTGCACCCACCAGGCGCCGTCGCGGAAGCCGGGGAGCGTGTCGATCGCCGCACCGCGCGGTAGACGCAAGTGCCCCGGCATCAGCGATACGCCGCCCATACGCTCGGCCCACTCGCCCGTGGCGGCAGGATCGCGAAGAGCAAGATCAAGCGGCGGAGGCTCAGCAAGACCCGCGGCGATGTCGATAGCGCGATCGCCCCAGCGCAGCATCACGCCATCGGGAAGGCTGGGCGCTTCGGGCAAAGCCGCGCCCGCCTTCATCAGGGTCGAGAAAACACCGTGTGCCAGGCGTCGCGGTCCACCCGCCAGCAGCGGCAGTCCCGTAGCGATCACGGCATGTGGCGGGGTTTCGAGGCGCAGCACCTGGGCCAGCATCAGGCGCAGGACGGCGCGCGGCTTGGCGTCATCGGGCAAGCGCAGCCGAGTGGCCGAATCGATCAGGAGATCCAGGTCTTCCTTCCACCGCAGTGTTTCACCGGCGATGGCGCGTGCCAGAGCGCGATCGGCATCGCCGCGTACGCGGGCCAGCGCCCCGCCTGCCGCCTGATCCAAGGTCTCCCCCCGGCGCAAGACGGCATCGACAAGGTTCAGCGCGGCAAGGCGCGCGGGTAGGCCGGGAATATCCATGCGCGGCCCTTATCGACGATTGCGATTTTGCGCCAGTCGCACCACATGACCGATATGACCAAGCGCGCCACCACCCGTCCCGAAGCGTTCGACAAGCCCGCTCACTGGACCAACGAGCCAGCGCCGATACCGGCGCCCCCCGCAACGGACGAAAAGTCCGAGCCCGACGGCCTTTCGCCCACCCGCTACGGCGACTGGGTGCAAAAAGGCATTGCGATCGATTTTTGAGGGTTGGGGTGAGCTGACGACGGCTTTCCCGATCGCCCCGTCACCCTGAACACAAAAAGGGCGCGCCCGCAGGCACGCCTCATCCTCCGCTGGCGAGTGCGGAGCTAACGCCATCTGAAAACGCAAAGGCGACATTGGGGGCAACATCGGGCCGGCGTTGTGGGCGCCCATGCTGGGGCGCGCTGGATGTTTGCCTTCTCGTGCGAATGGCCGGGTAGGGGCAAAGACAGCCCGGCTCGGCTGGGTATTTTAAGGACCGATCGCTTCGCCTGCCGCTTCGTGCTCGCAACGGGTGCAGGCTGAGGGGACGGATCGGAGTACCTGCTCCTTAGCGGGAACAGGAGTGCCGAAGGCCACGATGGATCGATCCGGGCAATAAGGGCGCATGGATGGCGTGATCACGACTGACGAGACGCAACCCCGGCCCACGACGCCGACCCGAAACACCACCGGAGCCTGTGTACGGCAGACCCGGCAGATGGTGCGGCATATAACCTATTTGGTTATTAAAGTCAAGCCCCGTCAGCGCTGCCAGCCGCCACCCAGCGCCAGGAATACGGAAATCTGATCGTCCACCAAAGCGGATGCAGCGGCGGCATGGTTGACTTCCGCCGTTGCCAGATTGCCTTGAGCACTGAGGAGATTCAGGAAATCGCTGCGGCCGAAGCGGAACAGCTTGTTCGCCTGATCGGCCGAGACAGCGGCGTTGTCCCGAGCACGGCCAAGCGCCGCCGCTCGCTCGCGGTCACGGGCGTAGGTTTCCATCGCCGTCTCTGCCTGACGCAAAGCTTCCAACACTGCCCCGTCAAAGTTGGCGAGATCGGCGCGCACCTGGGCATCAGCAGCGTCGATACGTGCCCGCACCACCGGGCGATTGGGGAAACTCCAGCTCAGCAGCGGCCCCAGGCTGAACCCGAAGCTGTCTCCCCTGCCGAAATCCTCCAGCGGGCCGGACAGGCCCAGCGAACCGCCGATGCTGACTTGCGGATAGAGGTCTGCCGTCACCACGCCGATCCGGGCCGTGTCTCCCGCGATCGTCCGTTCCGCCTGCCGGATGTCGGCGCGCCGACGGATCAGCGCCGCCCCGTCCGCCACGGGGAGGCTTCCCGCAAGCCGCGGCAGGGTGGCACAGTCCGCCACTTCGCGGGGATAGTCGGCGGGCGCACGCCCCAGCAGCGTTGCCAGCAGATAGAGCGCGTTCTGGCGCGCGGCGGTGAACGCGGGAAGCGCGGCGGCGCTGCTTTCCACCGCTGCCGCCGCCCGGCTCACGTCGAAGGCAGTACCACGCCCTCCTCGCTGCAACCGGCGGGTCGCGTCGAGGGTCTGGCGCTGCAACCGCACGACCTTTTGCGTGACGGCAAGCTGGTAGTTTGCCGCGCAGACCCGAGCGTAGGCCCGCGTGGTGCCCGCCGCCACGCTGACGCGCACCGCATCGCGCGCGGCTTCGACCACGTCACGGTCAGCCTGACTCGCCTCGATGGCGCGACGCAGTTTTCCCTTCAGGTCCAGTGGATAGCTAAGCGCCAGGCCGAGATTGTCGGTTACGACGCCCGGCAACGGCGCGCCGGTCTGCGACTGTCGGGAAAGATCGACCGCCCCCGTCACCGACGTAGATAGCGCCCGGGCACCCGCAGCCTCCCGCACCACCGCATCGGCACGGTCCAGGTTCGCTGCCGCCGCGCGCAGATCGGCGTTGGCCGCCAGAGCCTCTTCGACCAGCCCGTCCAACCGGGGATCGTCATACAGGCTCCACCAGCGATCGGGCAGGTCCTCTTGCGAAAATGCCGCCCCTTTCGCGGAAAGGAAGGCGCCTTGTGCCGATGGCTGGGTGGCCGCCGATTGCTCGGGCGGATGATAGTCCGGCCCGGCCGTGGCGCAGGCCGTCAGTGACAGCGCCACGGCGACGGCCAACGTTAAACGAGGTTTCATGATCACTGCGCGCCGGGCTTAGCGGGCCGCGCCTGCGGCTCGACCGTCACCGTGGCCGTGCGGCCCAGTATCAGGCGAACGTCCTTGGGCACGTGGGTCAGCCGCACGCGGACAGGAATACGTTGCGCCAGCCTCACCCATGAGAATGTCGCCGCCACGTTCGGCAGCAGGTTGCCTGCGACACTGCGACTGTCGTCGTTGATGCCCGCCGCGATGCTTTCCACCCTGCCCTTCAACGCCTGCTGCTCGCCCATCAAATGCACGGTCACGGGCGCGCCTACTCGTATCAGCGGCAGCTTGGTCTCTTCGAAATATCCTTCCACACGGATCGAATCATCGTCCACCAGCGCCATCGCCTGACTCCCCGCCGCCACGAAATCGCCCGGATGCAGATCGAGGTTGGTGACCGTACCGTTTACCGAGGCGTGGACTTGCGTGCGTGCAAGGTTCAGCTTCGCCCCGTCGAGCGAGCTTTCCGCCTCGGCCAGCGAAGCGCGGGCGGTGGCGACGCGGGCGACGTTCTGCTCGTGCGTTTCGGTGGCGACCAGATCACCCAGCGCCAGGTCACGCTGCGATTCGCGCTGTGCCTGCCCCAATGTCGCCCGGGCGCTGGCGACCGACGCCTGCGCCTGCTCCACAGCGAGCGAATAGCGTGGGCGATCGATCACGAAGAGCAGGTCGCCCGCCTTGACCGTCTGGTTGTCGCGCACCGCAACCGAGGTGACGAGACCGCCGATGTCCGGCGTCACCCGCACCACGTCCGCCCGTACCCGCCCGTCGCGGGTCCAGGGGCTTCGCTCGTAATGGTTCCACATCCAGACCGCGACCAGCACGGCCAGGATCACGATGATGATGGTGGCCGCGCTACGGCCGATGGTGGGAAGCAGGTTCTTCATGGATGGAAACCGATTTGGGGAGCGAGAAGGGACAACGCGCCAAGGACCATGATGTACACACACACGTCCACGAGCGCCCGGAAGGCGACGAAGCGATACACGCCAAGGTAGTTGAGCAACCGGAGCAGCAGCATCGTCAACACGGCAGCGGCGACTGCCAGCACCAGAATGGTGGGCATGTAGATGCCTATGATCGACGTCTCGCCGTTCATGAAGGAACTCTCAAGGCAACGGCATCAGGGAACAGGTTGCGCCTGAGCGACACCAGCGCAAGCGCGGCCTGACGGCGCACCGAGCGGTCCTGATCGCTGGCGAAAAGAGTGAGGGCACGGTCTATGCCGTGCAACAAAGCCGGGTCCGCTGGTGCGCGTTCGTGGGGTTCCAGCCGGCGGTAATAGGCGCCGACTTCGGCTAGCACATCGGTCAACGGCGCTGTCCTCTCGGGAGGCAGATCCACTCTCAACTGGCGCAGCTCGGCAATGGCGACACCGGTGCGCAGATCGCGCAGCACATCATACAGCGGCTCACCGGGCTGCTTGCCGCTGAGGGTCAGGCGCGGCGAGAGCAGCGCGATGCGATCGAGCATGCGGTTGATCCAGGCCCGCACATCGGGCGGGCTGGTGAGGTTCGCGCGTTCGGCGATGTCCCGCCAACCGGCTCGAAGCGTGCGGCGGATCGCCTGCTCGAGTCCCGCTGTCGCCAGCAGACGGGCCATAACAATGGCGAACAGCGTGCCGGTCAATTGCGCGAGCGATCCGTTGATGAATGCCTGAAAGTTATCATTGTACTTCACCGCGACGATGAACGGGCTGCCCATTCCCAGCAGCGCAGGTAGCGCGATGCCGGAGAACCGGGGCGAATACATCAGCGATCCCAGCACCAGCAGCGGTGGGGAAAGCGTCAGCGCGAACATCGTAAACCCCTCCACCCTAGGCAAAACCGCGAAGGCGTAGATCAACCCAAGGATCGTGGCGATCAGGGTGCCGTTGAAGAACAGGCGCAGCGGCAGAAGGGGATTATCGGAAGCTGAGAACAGCGCGAGGAACACGCCCGCCAGCATCACCGCCGTAGCGCCATCCTGCCAGCCGCTGCATATCCACAGGATACTGCCGATGATGATCGTGATCGCGGCCCCGGCCGCCGCCCGCAGCGCGCCCGCCACATCGCGATGGAGTTCACGGTTGCGCCTCCCCTCCAGCAGTGGAGGGATGCGCGCGGATACCGGCCTGCGATCCCGCGTGCCGAGTTGGTCGGCCAGATCACGGCACGCAAGGTGCGCATCGATGAGCGTGGACAAGCGCGAACCCAGGCTCAACGTGAGCAGCGCGTTCCACGATGCGCTGGGGGTGACCTCGGGCTCGATCGCCGCGCACCTGGCCTTGAGATCGGCGGCAATGCCCTCCCGATCCTCACGCCCTTGCTCGATGGTGTCGAGCCAGGCCCGCGTATCCGCCAGCAGAGCCTCGGCATCGGGAGTCAGCGCATCAGCCTCCCGCAATGCAGCGACGCGGTCGGCCACGGCGGCACCCAGCGGCATCAGCAGAGACAGTTGATCCTGCAGCGCGCGCACTACCCGGACGCGGGGCGCTGGACGGCTGGTTTCGTAAGGGAGGTGGATGGATAGCTGATGCAGTTCCGTGACGTCCTGCGCCAGACGGCGCCGCTCGGTTTCGACGGACGGGTCCGGCTCCAGTTCGATCGCGTCCCTGCTCCAGCGCTCTGCATCGCGCAGGATCAGGTCGACGCGATTGAGGAGGAATGTCGACACGGAATTGGGAAAGACCACCCCGTGCATCAGGCTGGAACACAGGATGCCGATGACGATTTCCTGCACTCGCAGCGCGGCGTCGGTGAATATCTCGGCCGGCGTGTTCACGGCTGGCAGGACGATAAGGACGGCCGTGTATCCCGCTAGCACGAAAGCATACCCGCGCGGCGTCCGCTCAAGCAACGAAACGAATACGCACAGCGCCAGCCACGAAGCGATGGCCAGCGTCAGCAGTTCGGGACTGTTGGCGAGGGGAGGCACCATGATGACCGCCATCGTCGCGCCGATGAATGTGCCGATGACCCGAAACAGCGCTTTGGAAATCACTGCCCCGGCCAGCGGTGCCGCAATGATGTACGAAGTCAGGAAGGCCCAGTATGGCCGCTCCAATCCGATCGAGAACGAGATGTAGGCGGCGAGCAATGCAGCCAGCAGCGCCTTGATCGAAAATACGGCGGCAGGAATGCCCCAACGAATGGCGAATGGCCCGTTCATGACCGCGCCTTCATTTGCGTTGTCCGCGCTGCAACGGTTTCGATCACCCGCACCGCCTTTGCGAGGTCATTGTCGGGAATGCCTTCGAGCAGTTCGGCGCGCAGTTCGATCAGGAGCTTGTCCGCCTTGCGGGCCAGCGCGCGGCCATCGGTCGTCAGATGGAGCAGGTTGGCCCGCCGGTCATCGGCATCGGGCCTGCGCTCCACCAGCGCCGCCCGTTCGAGCTGCTGCACGGTGCGGACAAGCGAGGCTTCGGTGATGCCGATCGCACGGGCCAGATCACCCTGCCGGGCGCCCTGCCCCAGTCGTTGAAGGTGCACAAGTGCCCAGCCCGCCGAATTTGAAATCGCGAGCGAGCCGAGAAGACGATCCGCCAGTTGCATCCAACCACGCGAAACGGGGCCGAGTTGCGTAGCCAGATTGTGAGCCAGGGCGGACCGATTTGTCATCGATTGGTTAGTTAGGCTCCTAACTATATCAAGCAAGATGTTGTGACGTGCGTTTTACAAATCAGCAATGCCGCTAATTGCAAATTGTTCGAGGCTGAGGGCTGTCAGGGCAAAATTTCTATGGGTGTGCCATCCGGCACCGCCTGCCACAGAGCTTCGATCTCCGGATTGGATATGGCGATGCAGCCATCCGTCCAGTCTCCCGGAACGCGCTTATCTCCCCATGCATTGGGCTGGCCGTGGATCATGATCATCCCGCCGGGTGACTGCCCACGCGATGCGGCATAGTCCCGGTCAGCGGCGCTGGGATAGGAGATGTGCAGCGACAGATGATAGGCGCTGTTCGGGTTGCCCCAATCGATCGTGTAGCGCCCCTCCGGCGTGCGCTCGTCCCCCTCGAAGCGCTTGGGGCCGATCGGCTCATCGCCCAGCTGGATATGCTTGATCATGCGGATCAAGCGCCCCTCGGCGTAAAGCTCCATGACCCGCGCCGCCTTGCGCACGCGGATCATGTCCAGTTGGGGAAGCGGCGGCGGCACCTCGGCGGAGGCGGCCTCGACGCCGAGGAACAACAGCAGCGGGGCGAACCTGAGAGCGCCCCGCATCGCCGTCAGTCCGCGAAAGGATCGCGCACGAGGATCGTATCCTCGCGTTCCGGACTGGTGGATACCAGTGCCACCGGCGTTTCGATCAGTTCCTGCACGCGCTGGATGTACTTGATCGCCTGAGCGGGAAGGTCGGCCCACGACCGCGCGCCGGCAGTCGTACCCTGCCAGCCGTCCATTTCTTCGTAAATCGGCTCGACATTGGCCTGATCGGCGGCGTGGCTGGGGAAATAGTCCAGCACTTTGCCGTTGAGGCGATAGCCGGTGCAGATGCGCACTTTCTCGAACCCGTCGAGCACGTCGAGCTTCGTCAGCGCGATGCCGGTGACGCCCGAAATCGCGCAGGACTGACGCGTCAGTACCGCGTCGAACCATCCGCAGCGGCGCTTGCGTCCAGTCACGGTGCCGAATTCATGGCCGCGCTCGCCCAGCCGCTGGCCGGTCTCGTCTTCCAGCTCGGTCGGGAACGGTCCCGAACCCACGCGCGTGGTATAGGCCTTGACGATCCCCAGGACGAAGCCGGTCGCGGCAGGACCAAGCCCCGACCCGCTTGCCGCCGTGCCAGACACGGTGTTGGAGCTGGTAACGAAGGGGTACGTCCCGTGATCGACGTCGAGCAACACGCCCTGCGCGCCTTCGAACAGGATGCGGGCGCCCGCCTTCTTCACCTTGTTCAGGCGGCGCCATACCGGCTGCGCGAACTGCAGCACATAGGGCGCGATCTCGCGAAGTTCGTTGATAAGCGCCGCGCGATCGACCGGCGGCTGGCCGAAGCCTGCGCGCAGTGCGTCATGATGGGCGCAGAGGCGATCGAGCTGCGGCTCCAGCTCGTCGAGATGCGCCAGGTCGCATACGCGGATGGCGCGGCGGCCGACCTTATCTTCATACGCGGGGCCGATGCCGCGACCGGTCGTGCCGATCTTGCCCGCACCCGCCGCCGCTTCACGCAGGCCGTCCAGCTCGCGGTGAAGGGGCAGGATCAGCGGGCAGTTGTCCGCAATCGCAAAGTTTTCGGGATTGATGGTGACGCCCTGCCCGGTCAGCTTCTCGACCTCGGCCTTGAGCGCCCAGGGATCGAGCACCACGCCATTGCCGATGATCGACAAAGTGCCGGTGACGATGCCCGAAGGCAGCAGCGAAAGCTTGTAGACCTGGTCGCCCACGACGAGAGTGTGGCCGGCATTGTGGCCGCCCTGAAAGCGCACCACGGCATCCGCGCGGCTTGCCAGCCAGTCGACGATCTTGCCTTTGCCTTCATCGCCCCACTGGGCGCCGATCACGGTTACGTTAGCCATGGTTATACTCCTCCACCCTGCCAAG
This sequence comes from Novosphingobium sp. BL-S-24, assembly GCF_055521575.1. Lineage (NCBI taxonomy): Bacteria > Pseudomonadati > Pseudomonadota > Alphaproteobacteria > Sphingomonadales > Sphingomonadaceae > Novosphingobium > Novosphingobium sp. BL-S-24. The sequence continues at coordinate 2,536,927 of NZ_CM145488.1, read as the reverse complement.
GTGGATCCAACTACGCCCTTCGACAGGACTCGGCGAAATGGATGGATGAAGAGGCAAGAGCGCCCCGGCTTTTCGGTGCGCGCCCTAGGGGCAAGCCGCACCGGTAGTCAAGAGCGCGTCAATCCAGCGCGATCGCCTCAGCGCCTTCCAGCCGGTGCGAGCAGCCCAGAGCGAGCGGATCGTCTGCCTGATCGAGCGCCGCGACCGTGACCCAGCCGATCGACCGCTGACGAGCGGCAATCTCGCGATCATGGCCCAGCGGCAGGAACAGGCGACGTTCTTCGGCTGCGCGGGAAGCCAGCGAATCGATCAGCGGATCGGGATAGATGGAGAAGCCGGTCGCCGTTTCGGGATCGCGACCCGTCTGCCCGAGGATAGCGTACGTACCGCCCCGCCCAAGAGTACCGGCAATCCCTTCCGCATAGATCGTGAAACCGAACCATGACTGGTATTCGAAGCCGTGCCGCTCCGATGGGTCCAGCGTCACCCGCGCCTTGCCGTCCACGCGTTCGGCGATAGCGCGCAGGCCGGCGATGCGGCTGGCAAGGACACCGCCCACGTCGAACACGGCCAGTCGCTCGATCGCTTCGGCAAACGGGCCGACGGCATAGAGCAAGGGAAGATACGCCTCGCCCCCCGCATCGACGAGACCGCCCGCGTCCTTTGCGTCGAGCATCTGGCGCACCGTATCGATGTTCTGCGATGGCAGCTTGAGGGCACCGGCGCTGAGCGTGTCGACCAGATCGGGCAACGTGAAATCAAGTGATATGCCCGTGGCCCCGGCCGCGCGCAGGGTCTCGATCGCCAATTCGACGATCTCGGCCGCCGCGTCGGTAGAGTCCGCACCGATCAGTTCCGCGCCGATCTGCAGACGCTCGCGAGTCGGATCCAGGCCATCGCCCTTTACCGTCACGACTTGCCCCGAATACGAAAGGCGCAAGGGCCGCGGAGCCTGCGCGAGCCCGGTGGCGGCGATGCGGGCGACTTGCGCGGTGATGTCGGATCGCATCGCCAGCATGCGCAGCGACAGCGGATCCATGAAGCGGACCATGCGGCGCACCTGAACGCCTGCCATGCGGCTTGCCAGCGCCTTCTCGAATTCGAGCACCGGCGTTTCGACGCGCGAATATCCGTGGCTGGCGAGCACATCGTGCGCCGCGCGGCGCAATGTCTGCGAAGCCCATGCCTGCTGCGGCAGACGGTCGCCCAAGCCCTCGGGCAGAAGATCGCGGTCGTTTTCCTGCATAATGCGCGCGCCCTTAGCGGGCTGGCGCGCGAATGTCGAATAGGTTGCGAACGGCTTCAGCGGCAGAAATTCGCGCCGTCCGCCTCCAGGTGCAGGTGGTTCGCGTGCGCTGCGTTGTAGTTCGGACCCAGCGTCGTTCCGAACCTCTTGCAGGCGCTGTCATGCACGACGCGCAGGAACCGTCGTTCCTCCGGTGTGCCGCCGTTCCATCCGTTCAGGATCGTGATTCGCCGCCCATCGCCAAGCACGAAGCCGGACACGTCGATCGCGTTGGCACTGGCGTGGCCGGACCGTCGATTCGTTCCTGCGACATTGCGGCAGGAGTAGCTGCCATACGTCTCGATCTTCACCAGCCGCGTGCCGAGAATCTGCTGCGCGGCACGGTCAACGCCATAGCGCGCCCAGCCGGCGAACGGCGTCGCAACCGAGCAGGTCGTGGGGCCAATGCCGGAAAGCGTCACGGTCGCATTGTCGGTATTGAGCGCGACCAGCTTGACGCTCCCCAGTGTGGAGCAGCTGTTTTCGTAATAGCGATCCTCCACTTGCGTGAAGACCGCCTGCGCGTCCGTCAGTTTCGACAGGCATTGGCGAAGTGTGGCACTTTGTGGCCGGGGCGTGGGTCTTTGGGCAGTCCGCCCCGGTCGCGCCGGTTCGCGCCGGGAAGGCTTCGGGGCATCGATACAGCCGGCTAGGGCGGCTACCAGCGGGAGGACAAGCATCAGTCTGCGCATCGGCGCATTTGTGAAGGCATCTGGTTAACCTGACCTTACCCGCGCGGCAGGCGGCTCTTCCCGCATGCCATTCTGCGCTGCGGATAAACGACGCGCGCTCCCGCCAAAACGGCGCAACGCGATTGACATCCTGGGGCACGCCTTTAGGAGCGGCGCCGGGCCACGCGGTCCCAACGCCGCGCGAGCTCTCTGTAAGGAGAGTCAGAAATGACTGATTTTGTTGCCGTACCCGCGCGTAAACCTGCGCGTCCGCACTTCTCTTCCGGTCCCTGCGCCAAGCCGCCCGGATATTCCCCCGACAAACTCGCCACCGAATCGCTGGGCCGCTCGCACCGCGCCAAGATCGGCAAGACGCGCCTCGCTTACGCCATCGATCTGATGCGCGAAGTACTGCAGCTGCCCGACACCCACCGGATCGGCATCGTTCCCGGTTCTGATACCGGCGCCTTCGAAATGGCGATGTGGACCATGCTCGGCGCTCGCGGCGTGACCACGCTGGCGTGGGAAAGCTTCGGCGAAGGCTGGGTGACGGACGCTGCCAAGCAGCTCAAGATCGATCCTACGATCGTCCGCGCGGACTACGGCCAACTGCCGGACCTGACCCAGGTCGATTGGAGCACGGACGTGCTCTTCACCTGGAACGGCACCACTTCGGGCGTTCGCGTCCCCAATGCGGACTGGATCCCGGCCGACCGCGAAGGCCTGTCCTTCGCCGATGCCACTTCCGCCGTGTTCGCCTATGACATCGACTGGTCGAAGATCGACGTCGCCACCTTCTCCTGGCAGAAGGTTCTGGGCGGCGAAGGCGGCCATGGCGTCCTGATCCTTGGGCCCCGCGCGGTCGAGCGGCTCGAAACCTACACTCCTGCGTGGCCACTGCCGAAGGTGTTTCGCCTCGTTTCCAAGGGCAAGCTGGCCGAAGGCGTGTTCAAGGGCGAGACGATCAACACCCCCTCCATGCTGGCCGTCGAAGATGCGATCTTCGCGCTGGAATGGGCGAAGTCGCTCGGCGGTCTGGAAGGCCTGAAGGCACGATCCGACGCCAACGCTGCCGCGCTTGGCAAGATCGTTGCGGAGCGTGACTGGCTTGGCCACCTCGCGATCGACGAGGCTACCCGTTCCAAGACCTCGGTCTGCCTCACCGTCGAAGGCGCGGATGCGGACTTCATCAAGAAATTCGCCGCTCTTCTCGAAAAGCAGGACGCTGCCTACGACGTCGCCGGTTATCGCGATGCCCCCGCCGGGCTTCGCATCTGGTGCGGCGCCACGGTCGAGACCCAGGATATCGAGGATCTCGGTCCCTGGCTCGACTGGGCCTACGCCACCGTGAAGGCCGAACAGGCCACCGCCTGAATCAATTCCAGAGCAGAACCATCGTCCTCCTCCGCGACACCAATGACCGTCGCGGAGTGACGATGGATTTCAGTCCGCCATGGCCGACAGGCCAGCGTGAAGGAACGACACCATGACCAAGCCCAAAGTTCTTATTTCCGACAAGATGGACCCCAACGCCGCCCGTATCTTCGAAGAGCGCGGCTGCGATGTCGATGTCATTACCGGCGAAACGCCCGAGCAGCTGATCGCCCGTATCGGCGACTACGATGGCCTTGCCATCCGTTCGTCCACCAAGGTGACCAAAGCGATCCTCGACGCCGCGCCGAACCTCAAGGTTGTCGGGCGCGCCGGTATCGGTGTGGACAACGTCGATATTCCTGCGGCGTCCGCCAAGGGTGTAGTCGTGATGAACACGCCGTTCGGCAACTCGATCACCACTGCCGAACACGCCATCGCCCTGATCTTCGCCCTCGCGCGCCAGCTTCCCGAAGCCAACGCCCAGACCCAGGCGGGCCTGTGGCCGAAGAACGGCTTCATGGGCGTGGAAGTCACCGGCAAGACCCTGGGCCTGATCGGTGCGGGCAACATCGGTTCGATCGTCGCCAGCCGCGCGCTTGGCCTCAAGATGAAGGTCGTCGCCTTCGATCCGTTCCTGACGCCTGAGCGCGCCGTGGAAATGGGCGTCGAGAAGGTCGATCTGGAAGGCCTGCTCGCCCGCGCAGACTTCATCACCCTGCACACGCCGCTGACCGACCAGACCCGCAACATCCTCTCGGCCGAAAACCTCGCCAAAACCAAGAAGGGCGTGCGCATCGTCAACTGTGCGCGTGGCGGACTGGTTGATGAAGCGGCTCTCAAGGCCGGTCTTGATTCCGGCCACATCGCCGGTGCTGCGCTCGACGTGTTCCAGACCGAACCGGCCAAGGATTCGCCGCTGTTCGGCACACCGGGCTTCATCTGCACCCCGCACCTTGGCGCGTCGACCACCGAGGCGCAGGTCAATGTCGCGCTTCAGGTTGCCGAGCAGATGGCTGACTTCCTGGTCAACGGCGGCGTCACCAATGCGCTCAATATGCCGTCGCTGAGCGCCGAGGAAGCCCCCAAGCTCAAGCCCTACATGAAGCTGGCCGAAGTGCTGGGTTCGATGGTCGGCCAGCTGACCGTCGATTCGGTGCCCCGCATCTCGATCCACGTCGAAGGCGCTGCCGCCGAATTGAATCAGAAGCCGATCACCGCCGCCGTGCTCGCCGGGTTCCTGCGCGTGCAGTCGGCCACGGTGAACATGGTCAACGCCCCGTTCCTCGCCAAGGATCGCGGTCTGGAAGTGCGCGAAGTAAAGACCGAGCGCGAGGGTGACTATCACACCCTGATCCGCGTTTCGGTGAAGACCGAGGCGGGCGAGCGTTCGGTTGCCGGTACGCTGTTCAACAACGTCGAGCCGCGTCTGGTCGAAATGTTCGGCATCAAGGTTGAGGCCGAACTCGACGGGTCGATGCTCTACATCGTCAACGAGGACGCGCCCGGCTTCATCGGTCGTATCGGTACGCTGATGGGCGAACAGGGTATCAACATCGGCACCTTCAACCTGGGCCGCCGCGAAGCCGGTGGCGAAGCCGTGCTGCTGCTTTCGGTCGACAGCCCGGTTGCCGCTGACGTGCTGGAACAGGCCCGCGCCCTGCCCGGCGTGAAGACGGTGAAGGGTCTGTCCTTCTAATCCCACGCCGATTTTCGGTTCGATAAACGGGGTCGGCGTGAAAGCGCCGACCCCTTTTTTGTTGACGACATGGGCCCCTATCGGTCCCAACCAAACGACACATCGTCTTCCACGGGTTGCGATGATCAGCCCGCCGTGGCAACCGGACCACCGTCGAGGGGTTCCTCAGGCGTATAATCGGATGAGGACAACGATGGGATCCGCGCTGCTTGACTGATATGACGAGCGTACACGCGCGCCGCCGATCCAATGCCATCCGCATCGCCCGCGTCATCTGCATTGCCGGGGTCGTCTATGTCCATGCCTGGACTGGGCAAGACGGCCACACGCTGGAACTGCTTCGTGGTTCGGCTCAGGAAATACTGCGCTGGGTGCTGATGGAGGTATTCGGCCGAAGCGCCGTACCACTGCTGGGCCTCATTTCGGGCTGGCTGGTGGCAGGGTCCAGCCGCACGCGGGACTGGCGCAGTCACATCGCGCGAAAGGCTCGCACGATCCTGCTGCCGATGGTTTTGTGGAACATCGTCGCGATTATCCTCGTATCAGGCGCGGCGTGGAAGCTGGGCCTGGCCGCGCCGATGCCGCAGTCGTTCCGCTGGTTGGTGGAGGAAGTGTTCATCCTCACCCGGCCGCCGGACATCGACGTGCAGATGCCGTTCCTGCGCGACTTATTCCTGTGCATGGTGCTTGCCCCACTGCTGGTTAGACTGCCGACCCCGCTTCTTGGCATCCTCGCGCTCGTCGCCGCGACCTGTCATGTGATGGGCTGGGGACCGCCCGTGATCCTGCGGGCCTCGATCCTGATGTTCTTCACGCTGGGGATCATCGCACGGCGGACGGACATGGCTGACAAAGTCGTCGCCCGGCCCCTGCTGGTCGCCGCCCTGCCCTTCCTCGTGCTGATGCCGATGCACCTTTACACGTCGATCGGCGATGCCCGGCCATTCGACGCCATTCATATCGCGGCGCTGGATCTTGCAGCCCGCATCGCCGCCGTCTTTGCGGTGTGGCGGCTTGCCTGGGCGCTGACGAAGACCCGTGTGGCGGGCGTACTCTATCGCATCGAACCTTACATGTTCTTCTATTTCTGCGCGCACCTGATCCTGTTGTGGCTGTTCGGGCCGATGATCGGCAGGCTGACCGGCAAGCTGGGATCGCCGCTCTATCCCGTCTATCTTCTGGCGCAGCCATTCCTGATCATGGCCGCCGTATTCGCGATCGCGCAGGGGCTGCTGGCCGTCGCCCCCCGCGCGGCCAAAGTCCTGAGCGGCGGAAGGCTGGAGCGCAAGACGCCGAAGGTAGCCTAGAGGCGCGAAAACATCGGCGATGGCGACAGGGTGAGCGATACCAGCCCCCCCAGCGCGACGACGACGAGAATGCCGCCGATCCAGCGGGTCAGGTTCTGCGGATTCGCTCGCCGGGTCACCAGCGCACCGATCGGCGCAGCGACGACGCCGCCCACCAGCAGGCCGGACGCAGCGAAGGCGAAGGACTGCACGCCCAGCGATCCGATGAAGGCGGACAGCACCGTCACCGTCACGAAGAACTCCGCCGCATTCACGGTGCCCACCGCCATACGCGGGGTCATGCCCTGCGCGATCAGGCTGCCCGTCGTGACCGGCCCCCAGGCCCCGCCGAAGGAGTCGAGAATACCTGCGATCAGACCAAGCGGACCAACCAATCGCATGCGGCGATAGGCTTGCGCCCGGCGCGCGCTGCTCCAGATCAGATAGATGCCGATCGCCGTAAGATAGACCAGCGCCACCGGGCGGATGAAATCGAGGTCGAGATGGGTCAGCGCCCAGACCCCGATCAGCCCGCCTGCGATCCCGGGTATGACAAGGCGAGAGAACAGCGGCCAATCGACGTTGCGCTGCAGGGCATGGGAAATGCCGGATATCCCCGTGGTGAACCCTTCGACCGTGTGCGTCACCGAGGACGCCATCGCGGGCGGGAGGCCCAGCACGACCAGCATCGAGTTGGCGATGACGCCGAACGCCATGCCAAACGCGCTGTCCACGAACTGGGCGACAAAACCGATGATGATGAACGGCGCGAGGTCCGCCCAGGGAATCGATGCGAGATCGATCATGCGGCGCCCGCCTTGCCGCGACGGACTTTCCCGAAACGACCCGCGGGGGCAGTCAGCAGGAACAGGACAGGGAAGCTCAGTGCCAGCATCGATATGGCGCCCGACAGGATCGGCTCTGCACCGGCCAGCCATGGCAGTGCTGCCGCCCAGATGGCGACGGCCAGCACCACCATCAGCGTACGTTCCTGCGCCCGATCGTCCAGACCGGTGAGATCAGAGGCAACCCTGCCCTGAAATAGACTGTTGAGGCCGACGCCTACCGGGCTTCGCCGGTCCACCAGCATTCGGGGGAATGTCGCCTGAACCATTGCCCCGAGGCCAGCCGCAACCATGCGCAGGCCCACCGCGCTGGCGAAACGCCGAAATTCGGTATTGCGGTCCGTGATCGCGCGCAGCCCGGAGCGGCCACCGAAAATCATATCGGCAAGCGCGGTGCTTTCTGCCGGAACCGGGGTGCTGATCCGGACCGCCTCCTGCGTCGCGACCACCCATTCGAGAATCGCGGTCGGCACGTCCATGCCGGTCGCGCGTTCCAGTCCCTGAAATCCCGGCGCGGAATTGGCCTCGCAGATGCGATAGCCGTCCTCGTCGAACAGAATGTCGATCCCGGTTATGTCCAGCTCCAGGACGTCGGCCGCCTGTACCGCCAACTCGGCCATTTCCTGTGGCGGATTGTAGGCGACGCCTACCCCGCCCAGCGACACGTTGGATTTGAACCCCCCGGTCAGCGATCGTCGCTCCATTGCGGCGACCACCCGCCCACCGACGACCAGAACGCGTACATCACGACCATGGCTCGCGCGCACATAGTGCTGAAGAATGAAATCAGCCTTGGCGTCCGCACTCTCCAGCAGGCCGGCCAGATCCTCAAACTGGCTGCGATCCTCGCACTTCAAAACCCCCGCCCCTCGCGTGCCTTTCAGCGTCTTGACGATGACGGGGAAGCCAAGTTCCCGCTCCACCAGATCGACATCGACCGGGAACGTGCCGAGGATGGTGCGCGGGATCGGCAGACCCGCGCGGTTCAGGGTCTGAAGGGTATGCAGCTTGTCCGATACCGTCTCGATCGTCGCCGGGCCGTTGATCAGCCTGACGCCGCGCCTTTCGATGTGCCGCAGAAGCGCCAGAGTGAAATAGTCGGTCTCCGCCCCAGTGCGGCAGATGACAAAGTCCGGACGGTCCACGGGAGCGCCCTGATACTTCATGGCCCAATCGCCTTCGATCCCCACCACCAGCTCAAAGCGGTGCGGCTGGAAGACGTGCAGATCGATGCCCATCGCCGCCGCCGCTTCCTGGAAGCGGAAAACTTCGGGCACTTCCGGGATCGCCGGGTCCAGTTCCTGTTGAAAGAGAATCCAGCCGCGCAAGACGATGTCCAATTGTTCGTTACCGAAAACGATAGGTAGTCGATGCCCTGCCGATCGGCCAGCCCCAAGGCAATAGCTGGTGTCACAACAAAAAAGGGGGGCTTGTAACGCCCCCCTTTTTTTCAGTTCTGACCCAACCGGATCAGGTGTTCGAGCCGGACGTCGAACTTGTGGATGTGGCCGAAGTGGACGGCGTCGGTGTGGATGACGATGTCCCTGTCCCACTGGTCGCGCTGCCGTATGTCGAGCGAGACTGCGACGAGGTGCTGTTCAGTCGAAGGTTGTTCTGCACATGGCGTACCCCGCTCACATCATCGGCAAGATCCTCGGCGCGACGCTTGTCCTGTCGACTGTCGACGGTGCCTTCCAGGGTCACTTCTCCATCCTTGACGACAACCCGGACGTTGCTCGCATCCAGTCGCCAGTCGTGCGTGAGCGTGTCGTTTACATCTTCGCGGATGCGTTCATCGGAACGGGTGTAGTCCGACGGCCCACGGCCACGATGGTCACGATCGCGACGGCGGGCAGCATCCTCATCGCCGAACCAGCTTGCAATCTCGTCCCCGGCCTTCTCAAAGAAGCCTCGGCTTTCACCATACTGCCGCCAGGAATCACGATCGCTGCTGCCCGCATCGCGATGGCGGGACCAGCTTCCCGGACCATAGCTCGGCCGGTAGGAGTTGCTGGGATGCAGGCCGCCGGTCACGCCGCCGCTCTGCCCGGCGGAGAAATCGCGCCCGCCGAAATCCTCGCTGGTGAAACTGCCATAGCTGTTGCCGCCGCTCGCATCGAAATCGTGCGATGCCTCCCTGCCGGAACCCGAGAAGCGGTAACTGCGATCGCTAGTGCTACCCGGATTCCCGTAGGAACGATCGCTGGCTCCATAACTGCTACGCTGGGAGCGTTCACCTGAACCCCACTGGTCGCTGTCGCGATAGGAACGGCTTGGGCTACCTTGTGAATCGCCTGAATAGCGCGACCCAAGGTCACGATCCTGCGACCGATAATTGCCACGGTCGGCATCGTCGCTGTCCCAGTCGCTTCCCGACTGCCGGCCAAGATCGCCTTGCCATTGATTCGCCTGGCGAGGCGTATCCCAATTGCTGTCGTCGCCACGATAGCCGCCTGCCTGACGGTTTCCGGTGTTGGGGTCGCGTCGATTCATGGGTGCTCTCCTTACCTTTTTCGGGTGTTCCCGGCAGCGGGCCTGCTGGCCCTACTGTCGAACGATGTCCCTGAAACGTGCTCATCCGGTCCTCCGATCCACTGTCCGACGCTCCCGAGAGTGGATTGATCGCACCATCGCGGCGACGACCGGGCGGCGGGGGATGCGGATCGGGTAGACGTTTTGTTTAGGACATTGCCCTAACCCAAACCCCGGATCGGATGAGTTGGATTAAGATGGCTGCGGATGCTCAGACGCTGCTGCTGGTGTCGATGGGGATCGCACTAGTGGCCGCTGCATTTCTATTGGCGGAATGGCAATCGCTGAAAGAGCGGTTCTTGTTGCACTTCGCGACCGGGTTCCTGTGCATCACCGTAGGCTGTTCGCTGGCGCCGCTGCGCCAATCCGGTTTCGTCCTGGTGGGCATCTGGTTATCGAACTCGATGGTGCCGCTGGCGCATCTGTTCTTTCTTTACGGGGCAGCACGCCTTTGCGGCCATGCACTGGCGCGATCATGGCCGCTGATCCTGCTTGTCAGTCCGGCGATGACTGCCGCGGCGTTTTTCCTGCAGGGCGGATCGCCGCATGCCGATCAACTCGTGTCACTAATCAACGCCGCCATCGTTGCGATCCTTTGCCTGAAAGCCGCGCAGATACTGATTGCCTTGCGCGAACCCGGCGAAACCGACACCGCGTTGCTTATTTACACGCTGTTGGCGCACGGAGGATTCTATGTCGCCAAGTCGGTCAGCGCCTTCATGCCTGGCGCGGTGATCGACCTGACGCGGTTTTCGGGCAGCATGGTGATCCTTTCGCTGCTTGAAGGAATTCTCATCGAAGTCGCGCTGGCGATGTCGGTGGCCGGTGCGTTGCGAAGGCGACGCGAAGATGCCGTCAAACGGCTCGCCGAACGCGATCCCCTGACCAATCTGCTCAATCGTCGCGGGTTCGAGGCGCAGGCAAATGCCATGCTTGACGATCATGCCCCCCATGAGCGCGGGATGCTGCTGCTTGTCGATGTCGATCACTTCAAGGTCATCAACGATTGTTTCGGCCATCAGGAAGGCGATCGCCTTCTGGTGTCGCTCGCCGCGCACCTGACCGAACAAGGCCCGGCCGGCAGCGTGATCGCGCGGCTTGGCGGCGACGAATTCGCCCTGCTGGTCCCGCGCATAGATGAACAGGCAGCATTGCGACTGGCTCGGCAACTGTGCGCCGGTTTCGCCGCGCACGCCGGGTCTGGCGACAGCGGGACGCTCAGCATCGGGTGTGCTGCATTCCATGGCGGAACGGCTAACCTGGAAAACCTGCACCTTCAGGCAGATCGCGGCCTTTATGATGCCAAACGCAAAGGTCGCAACCAGCCAGGGTTAATCGCCGCACACCGGGATAGCGGGCTGCTGCCATTTCCCATGTCGAAGGCGAGCTAGCCTAGTGATCGTCAACTGCTGGCGTCGTCTTCTCCCGCGCATTTTCTGATGGCTCCCCGCCTGCCTTGGGCGGCTCCGCTTCGTCCTTACGCCAGCGATCTTCTTCCTCCGCCGGTTGCCCGGTCACGTTGCGCTGGTCTTTGGGCTCGTACTCTCCGCGTCCAGAACGAGCGTCTTCCTGTTCACGCCATGATTTGTTTGGATCTCCGGCCGTACCGGTTACCTTGCGCGAGTCTTTCGGTTCGTATTCGCCGCCGCCCGACATCTCTCAATCCTTCCATCGCTTTCGCCTATTGAGGCTGCAAAGCACGGGGTCTCATAAAGGTTTCACGATACGCGCGGGGTCCGGCCATTGCGGTCATCGTCGTCGACAGAGCGGTAGTTGTCAGTTCTTGTTGACGGGCAACCGGCACATGAGTGATGTGTTGTCGAGTGCACGCAGCGGCTTGCGACGAAGCAACCGGCGGGCCGTGAGAAAGACGAGGGGAATGAGCCGCAACGGCGACAGCGATAGCAGGTTCATGGGTCTGAGCGGGGAGATGGCCCGCCGGATCGCCGCGCATGACTGGGCATCGACCACGCTTGGTCCTGTCGACCGCTGGCCTGTCTCGCTGCGCAACACCGTATCGCTCGTGCTGCTGTCTCCGGCTCCGATGCTCCTCTTGTGGGGGTCGGCGGGAGTCATGCTTTACAATGACGCCTATGCCCGACTGGCAGGCCCGCGATCCGGTCACTTGCTCGGGCTAAACGTGCGCGAGGGGTGGTCCGAAAACGCTGACTACAGCGACGCGATCATGCAGACGGTGCTTGCGGGCGAGGCATTGACCAGTCGCGATCAGGAATTGACCCTGTATCGCAACGGTTCCCCGGAGAAAGCCTGGATGGACCTCGATTACTCGCCGGTCCTGGGCGACGATGGGTCACCCGCCGGAGTCCTTGCGATCATCGCGGAAACGACGAAAACCCACCTCGATCGCGAAGCGCTCCGGCAAAGCGAAAAGCGGCTACGTTTCCTCGACACCCTCGCCCATGCCGTGGCTGACTGTCAGGACGCCGATCAGGTTCTCGACATCACGACACGCTTGACCGCGAAGCATCTTCACGTCCCGAAATGCGCCTATGCCGACATGGACGATAGCGATCGTTTCACTATGAGAGGGGGCTGGGCGGAAGGCGGCATGGCGGCGATCCTGGGGCATTACCACCTGTCCGACTTTGGAGAGTACACCGAACGACAGCTCCACGCAGGGAGGGCGCTCGTGATTCGGGACAATGCGGCGCAGCTTCCTGCAAAGGACGCTGCCGTGTTTCAGTCCGGAGGCATCGCCGCAACGATCTGCATTCCGCTGGTCAAGGATGGCGTCCTTACTGCAATGATGGCGGTTCACGATAACAAACCCCGTGATTGGACTGACGACGACATCAGCACCATCCGCGAAGTAGCGGAACGCTCCTGGGCGCACGTCCAACGCGTCGGCGCAGAAGGCACCTTGCGAGACCGCGATGCGTACAACCGTCAAATCCTCGACGGCGCGACCGACTATGGCATCGTCGCCAGTGATCTGGATGGGAGGGTAACGCTCTGGAATGCCGGCGCCGGCGCCATGCTCGGCTGGACCGAAGCGGAGATGCTGGGCCAGTCGATCGACATCGTGTTCGATGACGAGGACCGGGCGGCGGGGCGTCCGAAAGCAGCCCGCTTGGAGGCGCTGCAAAACGGACGTGCGCAGGAGGCGCGATGGCAGCTCAACAAAGCAGGCGACCGCCTATGGGCATCGACCGAGATCACCCCTCTTCACGACGAGCACGGGACGGTGATCGGCTTCGTCCACGTCATGCGCGATCGCACCAGCGAGCATATGGCGCAAACCGCGCTACGCTTGAGCGAAGATCAACTGCGACGTGCCCAGGTTGCCGGCGGAGTCGGGCTGTTCTCCATCGATATCGCCAGTAACACCATCCGCGGAACTGACGAATTCTGCCGCCTGTTCGGCGTCGAACAGCGCGGCGCCGTATCTCCCGACATATTCGAGCAGATCGTGGTACCGGAAGACCGCGACAAGATTTCCAACTTGGTCCGCCGTTACGGTGCGGCGACGGCGCTCGACGTGGAATATACCATCCGTCGCGCCGACACCGGCGAGAAACGCATCATCGCCCGCAAGGCCGATTTCGAATTTGACGATAGCGGGCGTGCGGTCCGCATGGTCGGCGTGGTTCAGGACATCACCGATCGACGGCGGACCCAACGTGCGTTGGAAAAGAGCGAGGGCCGCTTCAGTGTTCTAGCGCAGGCGATGCCGACACAGGTATGGACCACTCGCGCGGACGGGCGGTTCGACTGGGCTAACGATCGCGTCTGCACCTATGTCGGTCAGTCGCGAGAAACCCTCCAACTGGATGGCTGGCTTCGATATATTCATCCCGCTGATCGTGAGGTGGCGGAACGGCGCTGGGATACCTCACTCGCCACCGGCGATGTTTTCGATTGCGAGATGCGTTTGCTTGATGTGCAGGGTCGCTATCGCTGGCACCTTTCGCGGGCCCTGCCGATGCATGATGCATCCGGCGCCATCTCCGGATGGGTAGGAACGAATACCGAAATCGAAGCGCAGAAACGCGCCGAGGCCGCTTACGCGCAGGACCGCGACAGGCTGTGGAATATCAGCCGTGATCTAATGCTGGTCTGCGATTTCAACGGTGCGATCACAGCCGTAAACCCCTCTGCCGAACGCCTGCTGGGTTGGCACGAGGGCGAAATGATCGGCCGACGCATCGGCACGTTCGTCCACCCGGACGATCGCAAGCCGACCGCGGCAGAAGTCGCGCGCCTGTCGACCGGCACCCGCACCGTCGCGTTCGAGAACCGCTATCGCAACAAGGACGGCAGCTATCGCCTCCTTGCCTGGACCGCTGTTCCCGATGACGGACGCATCCATGCAGTTGGCCGCGACATCACCGACCAGCGCGGGGTCGAGGAAGCCTTGCGCCAGAGCCAGAAGATGGAGGCGGTCGGCCAGCTGACGGGCGGGATCGCCCACGATTTCAACAATCTGCTGCAAGGGATCACCGGCAGTCTGGATGTCTTGCACAAACGCCTGGCACAGGGTCGTACGCAGGACCTCGACAAGTGGGTGCAGGGTGCCCGGTCGTCCGCGGAAAGGGCTGCGGCACTCACCCATCGCCTCTTGGCGTTTTCCCGCCGGCAACCGCTCGATCCCCGCCCGGTTCGCGTAAACCCGTTGCTGTCCTCCATCGAAGACATGCTGCGCCGTACGCTCGGTGAGCATATAGAAGTGGAACTGTCGCTGGCGGAAGACCTGTGGCTCACCCGCTGCGATGCCAACCAGCTGGAAAGCGCGATTCTCAATCTGGCGATCAACGCGCGTGACGCGATGCCCGATGGAGGCCGGCTGACCGTCACGACCCGCAATGCTCATCCCGGTATGGACAATCTGCCGATGCCGCATGGCATGAAGGCTGGCGACTACGTTTGCATCGCCATTACCGATACCGGTGAGGGCATGAAACCCGAAACTCTCGCGCGGGCGTTCGAACCGTTCTTCACCACCAAGCCGATCGGCCAGGGCACCGGCCTTGGTCTGTCGATGATCTACGGCTTCGTGCGGCAGTCTGAGGGTTATACGCAGATCGAAAGTGAAGTCGGCGTCGGCACGACTGTTACCCTGTACCTCCCCCGTCATGTCGGGGTGGACAGTGAGGCACCGGCATCGGAGAGAGAGGATGCACCGCCCCTTGCGCAGGACGGCGAAGTGGTGTTGGTCGTCGAGGACGAACCGGTCGTTCGCCAGCTGATCATGACGACTCTCGACGAACTTGGTTACAGTGCTCTGGAAGCCGCTGACGGCCCCTCGGGGCTGGCTGTCCTGCAGTCCGACAGAAGGATCGACCTCCTGATCACCGATATCGGATTGCCCGGTCTGAACGGCCGTCAGGTTGCAGACGGCGGCCGCGCCATACGCCCCGATCTCAAGGTATTGTTCATGACTGGCTATGCCGAAAACGCGGCCGCCGCTTCCGGCTTTCTGGAGACAGGGATGGCACTGATCACCAAGCCGTTTGCAATCGATGCTCTGGCCAGCCGAATTCGGGACATACTGGAAGGGCGAAACGCCTTGCCCGCGGGCTAAACCGCTGCCAATACTCCCGCCATTCGATGCCTCGTGCATCCTAGAAGGCTCGACGATGTCTCAAGAAGTTTCTCAGTTCCAGGGTATGCGGGTCTTCGTGGCGGAGGACGAGTTTCTCGTGTCGATGCTGCTGGAAGAAATGCTTGACGATCTGGGCTGCGAAGTGGTCGGACCTTACGCCACGCTGTCTGCCGCGCTGGACGGCGCGCGTAACGAGACGTTCGACGTCGCGGTGATCGATCTCAACCTTGCGGGTGAGAAGGCCGATCCGATAATTGCCGAAGTATCGGCGCGTGACATTCCGCACGCGATCGCCAGTGGTGGCTATGATGCGGCGACGGGTCATCGGCCGACGGTGCTTCTGGACAAGCCCTATAGCTCGGCGCAATTGGAACACGCGATGACGGTGCTGCAGTCCGCCCTCGCCGCCAACGACTGACCTCCCGCTTCAGCCAGCGGCTGGCGTAAGCACGAACGGGATCGTCACGGTGCCGCGCACCGCCGTTGCAACGCCGCCGCTCATCGTAGGCGACCAGCGCCAGCGCTTGACGGCGTGTAACGCGGCGCGGTCCAAACGATCACTCCCACTGCTGCCAGACACCTGAATGTCCTTCACCGTGCCATCGGCACCGACGAGAAGCAGCAGCTTGACGGTACCCTGTTCGCGCGCTCGTCGCGCATCGACGGGATAGCTTGGCGGCCTGGCATACAGCACTTTGCTGGACAGATCCCCGCCTTCGACCGTCGTCGCGGGCTTTGGCGCGATCGCTGGCGGCGCGCTGACCGCCGTGCCCTGACTGGTCACCTGGACGGGCATCGGCGGGGGCGGCGTATCGACCATGACCTGCGACGGGCCGGGAGCCGGCAGTTCGATCATCGGACGGGGGACGACCGTCTGGGTCCGCGCTGCTTCGGGCGTTTCCGATTTGGTCGGTTCCGGTGGCGGCGGTGGCGGGGTGACATCCAGTTCGCGAATCTCGACCGTGGTCAGCCGCGTCCGCTGCTTATGTGCGGCCACGACGTTCAGCGTCGCCATCGCCCCCACAATCGCGAGGATCGCGCCTGCGGAAGCAATAAGTGCAACGGGCCGAGCTCTCGCAGACGCCTGGTACGAGCCTCTCTCGTAACCGACAGGCAAGGCAGGCGCACCGCTTTGCACATCGCGCTTCGACGTGAAAACGAGGGGATCAGGCCCATGGTTCGGCAGGGCAAAGGCCGGTGTATCAGCGACATCGTCAGTTTCTAAGAGGGCCAGTGTCGCCAATTGTAATCTCCCGCCAACTACTATTGCGAGTGATTTGCATATACAGTAAGGATCGCGCCGTCCAGTGGTTTGGCATCGCCCGGCGTGCGTTCGTGGTGAACGCCAACCATCCAAGTTCGCGAAGTAAAGGATCGACACGTTGGAAGCTGCCGAAGCCCTGAAACCGCGCCCGGACAGTCTGACGTCCGGTGCCAGCACGGCAGTTCCATCGCCTCGCCTTTCGCCGACCAGCCCGGTTCGCAAGAAGAACAAGAAAGCCCGAGCCTTCTGGCTTAAACAGCTCCACACCTGGCATTGGGTGAGCGCCGCCATGTCGCTGGCGGCCATGTTTCTGTTCGCGATCACCGGCATCACGCTGAACCATGCCGCCTCGATCGGCGCGGACCCGGTGGTGACCAAGGCCGAAGGCCAGTTGCCTGCCCCCCTTCTAGCGCGCCTTCACGCACCGGGCGATGCCACCGATCCGTTGCCCGGCGACGTGGCGAACGCGGTCGCCAAAGCGACCAGGCTTGATCCCGCTGGCCGCGCTGCCGACTGGTCGAGCGACGAGGAAGTCTATGTCGCCATGCCCGGCCCCGGGCGTGACGCGTGGGTCAATATCGACAGGGCCAGTGGGCGGATCACCGCCGAGGCCACCGATCGCGGCTGGGTCTCCTATCTCAATGACCTGCATAAGGGCCGCAACACCGGCGACGCGTGGTTCTGGTTTATCGACCTGTTTGCCGGGGCCTGCGTCATCTTTACGCTGACCGGGGTTCTGCTCTTGCAACTGCATGCCCGGCATCGCCCGATGACCTGGCCGCTCGTCGGCCTCAGCCTCATCGCGCCGGTGCTGCTGGCCATCCTTTTCATCCACTGATCAGAAAGCCCGTGATGACTTCACCAAAGCTATTTCCCGCGCTCCCGCTGCTGGCGGCGGGCACCGCCACGGTCCTTGGCGCGACGCCCGGCCTTGCCGCATCGGTCACTGTCACGATCCCGCAAGTCAAAGTCGCCGAGTATCACCGACCATACGTCGCCGGCTGGGTGGAGCCTGTCGCTGGCGGCAATGCCCGCACGGTCTTCGTCTGGTACGATGTCAAGAAGCGCGGCCGCGAACCCGGCACCAAGTGGCTGGCCGATCTGCGCAGTTGGTGGCGCAAGGGCGGTAGTGCGCTGACCCTGCCCGCCGATGGCACCAGTGGCGCGACCCGCGCGCCGGGCACCTATACCGTGCCGATCCCCGCCAATCTGCCTGCCGGGCAATATGTCCTGAAGGTTGAAGCCGCGCGTGAAACTGGCGGGCGCGAGCTGGTATCGGTTCCCTTCTCGGTTCCCGCGAAGGGTGCCTCGGCAACGGGCAAGTCAGAGCTTGGCGCCATTACGATTCGCTGACGCCGTCGGCCATTTCACACGCATTTCAGACAGGGGAATATTCATGCGCTATCGTAGCTTCCTGACCGCCGCCGTGGTCTGCGCGGCCATCTCCACGCCCGCGCTTGCTCATCGCATGTGGCTGCTGCCGTCGACCACGACGCTGGCCGGGACGAGCGAATACGTGACGGTTGATGCCGCCGTTTCGAACGACCTGTTCTACGCCGATCACGTCGCCATGGATCCGTCGCAGGTATCTGTATGGGCACCGGACGGGACGACGGCCGCAATCGAGAATGCGGCAAAGGGGCGTTACCGTGGCACGTTCGACGTGGCCGTGAACAAGCCCGGCACCTGGAGGATCGGCATGGAGCGTTCGTCCATCGGCGGCACCTTCAAGGTCGATGGGCAGGACTGGCGCGTGGGCGGCCGCGCTCGCCCGGCGGGTGCACCGGGCATGGCACCGCCGGCCGGCGGTGGAGCCGCTCCGCCGCGTATGGTTGCCACCGTGGCCGAGATCCCCGCCAACGCCACCGACATCAAGCTGACCGAATCGCTTAACAGCAACTTCATCTACGTAACCGCGGGCGCGCCCACGAAAGGCGTGCTGAAGACCACCGGCAAGGGCCTGGAATTTGATCCGATCTCGCACCCTGACGCCCTGGTGTCCGATGAGGAAGCTCAGTTCCGCTTCCTCATCGACGGCAAGCCGGCAGCAGGCGTGAAAGTTACGGTCGTCCCAGGCGGCAAGAAATATCGCGAAGCCGAGCATGCGCAGGAATTGACCACCGGTCCTGACGGCGTTCTGCGCGTGAAGTGGCCGGTCGCCGGAATGTACTGGCTAAGCGCCAGCGCCCAGGACGACAAGCCCAGCGACAAGCGCGCCCAGAGCCGCCGCATGTCGTTCGTCAGCACCCTCGAAGTCGTCGCGCCCTGACGGCTCGGTCCTTGCGTTTCGCCGTTCCTTTCGAGATCGATCCGTTCTGCTTCCAGACGTGGCGCAGGGACGCATCGGTCGTCGAGATGGGCGGCGAGACGATGGGCACGACATTGACGATCAAGATCGCTGCGCCGGAGGCTTTTGACCAGGCGACGATCGTGGCGGCCGTCGAGGCCCGGCTTGAGGCTATTCTGGCACAGATGAGCCACTGGCGCGACGATTCGCTCCTTGGTCGGTTCAACCGTGCTCCGGCTGGTGAGTGGCACGACCTGCCAGCCGACTTCGCCACCGTCATGCAAGCTGCAATGGACATTGCAGAGCGGTCAGCAGGCGCGTTCGACCCTGCGATCGGAGCTTTGGTCGACGCATGGGGGCATGGGCCGGTCCACATATCTCGACCGCCCACCCCTGCCGAAATTACCAAAGCCGTAGAGGTGTCCGGTTTCTCGCGACTGGACTTCGATCGTAGCCGGTCCTCACTTCGGCAGCCGGGCGGATTGCGGCTCGATCTTTCCGGGATAGCCAAGGGCTTCGCTGTCGATGCGGTTACCTCCCTGCTGGAAGGACATGGGTGCCACCACGCACTGATAGAGATCGGCGGCGAACTAAAGGGTGTGGGCCTGAAGCCGGACGGTGATCCGTGGTGGGTGGACCTGGAAGTGCCGAGCGGGAGCATACGTGCTCTGCGCCTCGCCCTACATAGCTTGGCGGTGGCGACTTCCGGCGACTATGTTCGCGGACTGCACACCATCGACCCGCGCACGGGCCAGCCGGTATCCCACGCCATGAGCGTCAGCGTGATCCATGCTTCGGCGATGATGGCAGATGCCTGGGCTACTGCGCTCAGTGTCCACACCCCCGATGCGATGCGGGCGCTCGCCCGGCGCGAAGACTTGCGGGTGCGCGCCCTGCTGCGGGATGGCGAAGGGGTGCGGGAGTGGATCAGCCCTGCCCTCGATGCCATGCTCTCACAGCCCTAATCTCGTAACGCCGACCTTTTCGACGAAAGAACCCCATGGTCATCGACATTCCCGCCGTGTTCACGCCCGACGAAGTTCGCGACCTCCGGGCCGCGCTGGAAAGCGCTGACTGGAGCGATGGCAAAGCGACTGCCGGGCACCGGGCCGGCCGCGTCAAGGAGAATGACCAGCTTGGCATCGATCACCCGCTGGCGAAGCGCCTTGCGGACACCGTGCTGGCAAGGCTGTCTGCAACGCCGCTGTTCATCGCCGCCGCCCTGCCCTCGCGCGTCCTGCAACCGCGCTTTTCCCGGTATGATGGGCAGGGTCACTACGGCAATCATGTCGACAACGCGATCTTCCCGATCCCGGGCACGGGGGAACATCTGCGCTCCGACGTGTCCGCCACCCTGTTCCTCAGCGATCCGGAAGAATACGACGGCGGCGAACTGGTGATCGAGGATATGTTCGGCACCCACGCCGTCAAGCTGCCGGCCGGGCACCTGATCGTCTATCCGGCGAGCAGTCTGCATCGCGTGATGCCGGTCACGCGCGGGGTCCGCTACGCCTCATTCTTCTGGACGCAGAGCTTCGTGGCTTCCGCCGAAAAGCGGCGGCTGCTGTTCGAGATGGACGGTGCGATCCAGTCGCTGGCGACCGACCACCCGGACCATACGTCCGTCGATACGCTGACGCAGGTCTATCACAACCTGCTGCGGCAATGGTCGGTACCGTGACGATCAGTTGAGCGACAGGCTGACCTTGGCGGTAGGGGCATCGCGCAGGCGGATGTGCAGCACGCCATCCTGCGGCTTGGGTACCGATACCCTCGATCCGGTGAAGCCGGGAGGAACGGGCGATGATTTTGCAAAGGCAGGATCGGCGCCGATCGCTTCGATCAGGAAGAGATTACGCGCGGCAAGCGAGCATTCCTGTCCCTCGCATGTCACCTTCTCGATGGCGGGCATACGAGCAAGCGTGACGAGCGGCTGCCAGTCGCTGGCGCCGGCGCCGCTAACCAGCCGATAGCGCAAGGGACCGAACGTCCCCGGCGGCAATGCCGATCCACTCAACCGCGCCACCAGGATGTCATTGCTGGCGAGCGTAACCCCGGACCCTACCGACAGGCGCGTAACCTTCGACCCGCCATCCGAGGCGATTTCAATGACGTCGGATGCATCGAACTTCGTGGCCGCCCCTGCCTTGATCGAAAAGACGATTTCGCCTGCGTCGGGTAACAGATCGCTGGCGGCGCTGAGGTCAAGCTTGCGTTCTCCCCCGCTGGATGGAGTGTTTACCGTGCGATTCAGGATCGCAACTTGCGGGCGGGGAGGCCCGATGCGCACGTCGAAGGGCACGCTTCGGCCATCATCCAGCTTCGCCGTCGCCCTAGTGACAGTACCGGTCGCCGGCACCAGTGCATTGCCCTGCGCGACCAGCTTCAGCCGGTCCACCGAACCCTCGCGTGTCAGGCCATCCGGGCGAAACTCCGCATCTCCGATCATCACGGACCGGACCTGATCCAACCGCAGCCCGGTCAGCGTAGCGCTGGCATCACCGGAATGGGCGTCGATGCTATCCAGCCGACTGGCCTCGGCACGAGCCCGCAGGGTCACTACGACGGGCGCCTTGACCCCGCGATAGCGCACTTCGATCCGTGTATCGCCAGCGGGCGCACCCTCCAGCGGCACCGTGACAGACAACTGGTTGTCACTTTCCACCGCCCATTTGAGCGGGCGCGCCGAGCCATTCGCCTTGCGCAAAAGTACCGTTTCCACGCACGACGGCGCGGTGCCCTGCAACGCGATCTCATTGTCGCGCCCGACGATCAGGCCATCGCTGCTTCCGTCCACTTTCCACGCAGCCGTATCCGGCCGTTGCAGTACGAAGTCCGGGCCGTCGAACGTGCCAAAGCCCCACCGGCCGTGCAGATGCGCGCGCACCGTGCCGGAAAAAGCCGCCGCTAACCCTTCGGCAGACAGCACGTAACCGCCCTTGTCGGCACGGGGGGTGACAGGAACTTCCTGTATCTGCCCAGATGCCGAGGTCAGCCGCGCCTGCATCTGGTGTGCGAAATGTGTCGAGAACACGAGCGGCGCGCCTTCCACGGGCAGTACCGTGGCTGCCCCTGCCGCGCAGATCGGGCCATCGACCGTGCTGCGAAGCTGAGGCGGAATGTCCGCCTCGATGGTCGGCAGCGCGCTTACCATCACCGACTTGGGCTTCTGAAACGAAGGCGCGGCGTTCAGCAGTAGCGACATGCGCTCCGCTTCACGCACGCTTAGAGTCGGCAGATAGTTGAATTGCGGGTTGTTGAATGCGCCGAAAATCCGAGCGATGTCTCGCGCCACGCCTATGTACGCGCTGTAGTACCCAGCCCCACCCTCGCGCGTGGCGCTGAGTTGCAGGGCAAGGTCGGTCGGCGTCCCGGTCAGGGTATCGGCGATCGAACTGGAATGCACATCACCGAGCACCAGTTGCTCTCGGTTCTGCACCAGGCACGACGCCTGCTGCTCGATCACCCTGTTCAGGCAATCTTCCTGCAGTTTGATGGACAGGCTGCGCGCCAGAACCGGTGCGACCGTGCGCAGATACTCAGGGCCGCTGTCGCCCTGTGCGCGGATGGCCGACATGAAGGTCGCTAGGCGGGAATGATCGAGCGACGCCTGGTTCAGGTCCTGGCTAGCACGGACGAATTCACCGGGCTTGCCGCGCACCGCGTCCACCAGCACGCCTTCCGCGCCGCCCGTTTCCGGCACGATCAGCAGCACCAGCTGGCGCGCGCCTTTAGGCACCGTCAGATCAAGCGCCTTGTCCTTTTCCTTGGACTTCCAGGTTTTTGCTGTAGCGAACCAGTCTTTGGGCGGAGGATTGGTGGCGCCGCGAAGAAACGCCGACACCAGCAAGAAATTGACAGACTGATCGTCGCCAAATGCGCCGTCGACGCTGATCCGGTCTCCTGCGGCGAGGCTGGGCACATTGGCGATCGGCAGCGTTCGATCGCCACGAGTCACCTCGATCCGCAGATCCGGTCCGGTCAGTTCGAACGGCGCAGGATCGGCCCAGGCCATCGGGACCATGGATGTCACCGCCACAATCGCAATCAGCGAAGAAGCCCGGCGTTTCGTCAATTCAAGCGGCAAGAAGCGAAAATCCCGTCATAGATCCCGACCATGCGCCCCCGTTCTCGCTCTAGCGGCATCGTCCGGCAACGTACATGCCTTCATTCGCCAGTGGGCATACGCATCGCCTGAGGAATGCAACCCAACAGTTCACTGGCCAGATATCCAAGCGGACCAATCGCCTCGGCGCAGCGTCTCCCCGCCTCGCCATGCAGCCAGACTGCCCACAGCGCCGCGTCGAGCGCCGCGCATCCGCGAGCCAGCAGTGCAGCAGTGATGCCCGCCAAAACATCGCCCGACCCACCGGTAGCAAGCCCGATGTTGCCGCCTTCGTACGCGTACAGCGCACCGCCCGGCTCGGCGATCAGGCTGGTACCGCCCTTGAGTACGACGACCGCGCCATACCGCTGCGCGGCCTGGCGAACCGCACCGGCCCGGTCCGCCTCGATTGCATCGGAGTCGCATCCGAGCAGCGCGGCCATTTCTCCCACATGAGGAGTGAGCACAGCGGCGAACCCGCGATCACGCAAGCGATCCGCATGCGGGCACAAGTTCATCAATGCCGCCGCATCGATGACCAGACCACGTGCGCAATCGACCTCTTCAAGGATCTTTGCGACCAGCGCCGATGCCTGATCCCGACATGACATGGCCGGACCTACGGCGATGGCGTCGCACCCGGTTAAATATTTGGCCGGGTCCCAGCGATCCGCGTCGATATCGCCCTTGCTGTCCGGCTCAAGCGCCAGAACGGCGATCTCAGGCATCTGCACACCGATCAAAAGTGCGGCGGGGGCAACCGTGGCAATGCGCACTTTACCTGCGCCGGTACGCAGAGCGGCTTCGCCAGTCAGCCGCACGCCGCCCGGTACTTCGCAGCAGCCACCGATTACCAGAACCCTTCCGCGAGAATTCTTGTCCACCTCGCCTTCCGGTTGGGGCAACGGATGCGCATCGATCCAGGCGCGGTCTAGCGGCGCTTCCGGTGGCAGGGCGGCTGATTCAGCCACGGGCCGCGACCATCTGATCCGGCTCTCGGGTGGAGGGCGTGCCTTCATGCTCCATGGGAGCGACCGCGTTATAGCGATCGAGCACCAGGTGCCCGTCGCTCCCGGCGGTCAGGTCGAAACGATACTGCGTGACCCCGCAATTGGCCACATCACCCTGCGCATCGATGGCGAGTATCTCGGCCTCGCTCAACTGCTCCACCACATAGCGCATGCACAGCACGACTACCTGATGCGCCACGATCATCACTCGTTTTCCTGCGTAATGCAGCGATATCGTGTCGAGTAACGCACGCAGGCGAAAAATGACATCCACCCAGCTCTCGCCGCCCGGGGGGCGATGATAGAATTTTCCCATGATCTGCCGAAAGCGTGCCTGATCCGGCTCCGTTTCACGAATGCCGAGCGTCGTGAGCCCGTCTAGGATGCCAAACTCCTTCTCGCGCAAGCGCTCGTCCACGCAGATGCCCAAGTCCGGGGAACATCCGCCTTCGCTGCGAAAAAGTTCCGCCGTCTGCACCGCCCGCACATAAGGGCTGGCAAGGATCACCTCGGGCCGCTCGCCCTCCGCTCCTTGCGCGAACCATCGGCCCAGCGCGCGGGCCTGATCCATGCCAAGGTCGGAGAGCGGCACGTCGACGTCGCGATGGTCAAGTTCGATGCGGTGCAAACCGCCTTCGTGAGCAGCATCGCGTGCGACATTGCCGGCGCTCTGGCCATGCCGGATGACCCACAAGGTGCTGGGCCAACGGGATGATGAATGCGTCGATGCGGGTTCCATGGGTTTCTAAGTCGAGTATCGCGCAAGATGTTCCTCGACCTGAAACGCAATGACGGTCGGCTCAGTCCTCGATCACCGGAAGGCGGACGGTGAACGTGCTCCCCTTGCCGGTACCGGCGCTTGCCACGGAAATGCTGCCCCCGTGCAATTCCACCAACCGGCGGACAAGCGCAAGGCCAATGCCCAGCCCCCCTTGCGCCCGGCCCAGATGGGTTTCCACTTGCGTGAAGATTTCGAAGATATGTTTCTGCATTTCGTCGGGGATACCAACCCCTGTGTCAGTAACCTGGATTGCTACCTGCGCACCGTCACGCTTGGCGCACAGAGTGATTGCGCCCCCGGTCGGCGTATATTTGGCCGCGTTGTTCAGCAGATTGGCGATCACTTGCGCCATGCGTGTATGATCGGCGTTGAGCCAGATCGTCGTGTCGGGCGCGTCGATGGTCAGGGCATGCCCGCAGCTGTCGATGTGGTGCTGGCTACCCTCTACCGCCGACTGGAGAATGACCGCCAGTTCGATCCGCTCCGCCTTGAGAGATACCTTGCCTTCGCTGATCCGCGAGACATCGAGCAAGTCTTCCACCATGCGGGCTAGGTGCACCAGCATCCGCTCCATCTGCCCGCGGATCTGCTCGGCCTGTTCGGGCGAACGCTGCCGGTTCAGAAGATCCACCCCGCTCATCAACGCGGCGACCGGATTGCGCAATTCGTGCGCAAGCACGGCCAGAAACTGATCCTTGGCCCGGTCCGCTTCACGCAAGGAAGCGGTCGCGACGGCCAGAGCGTCACGCTGCGCCGCGATCTGCTGGCGTTGCCGGAAGAGATCGAAAAATACGTTCGCCTTGCTGCGCAAGACATGCGGCTCGATCGGCTTCTGGATGAAATCGACCGCGCCCGTTTCGTACCCCCGAAACCGGCGTTGATTGTCAGAACTGCCGGCCGTGACGAAAATGATCGGGACGTTGCGCGTGCGGTCGTTCCCGCGCATCAGTTCCGCCAATTCGAACCCATCCATCCCCGGCATCTGCACGTCCAGCAGGGCCAGTGCCACCTCGTTTTGCAGCAAGAGCTCCAGTGCCTCTTCGCCCGACTTGGCCTTCAGCAACACCAGACCATCGCGCCGAAGCAGCGCTTCAAGCGCCACAAGGTTCGCGTCCAGATCGTCTACGAGCAGGAAGTGCACAGGAGGCATGCTGGGCATCAATCCCGGCCCACTTCAAGGAGCGCGGCGATAATCTGATCGATCGTCAGCGAACGAGCGGCAGGGCATGCCTTCAGCGCCGCCTGCGGCATCGCGCGGGCGTAGGCCGTAGCCGGATCCTGCACGAGAGTGGCGCCCCCAGCTTGCGCCACGGCGTTCAGGCCTCTTGCCCCGTCTTCGTTCGCACCGGTCAACACTATACCCATCAGGTTCGACCCATAGACGTCGGCAGCGCTTTCAAACAACACATCGATGGACGGACGGGAAAAAAAGACTGCTTCGTCAGACGAGAGCGCCACTGTTCGACCGCTTTCGACCAGCATATGATAATCGGGCGGGGCGAAAGTGACGGTGCCCGGCAGGATCGGCGCCTTGTCCTCTCCCTCGCCCACAGGCAGACGGCATTTGGCGGCGAACAACGCTGCAAGCTCGCTCCGCCGGCCGGCTGGGACGTGGACGACGATCAGCAGCGGTAGCTTGAAATCAGCCGGCAGCGCAGGAAGTATCTGCAGCAGCGCATGGATGGCTCCGGCGGACGCCCCGATGACGACAGCCTGTATATCGGCCACGCCTGATCCGGCAGTCATCCAGAACGCCT
This sequence comes from Novosphingobium sp. BL-S-24, assembly GCF_055521575.1. Lineage (NCBI taxonomy): Bacteria > Pseudomonadati > Pseudomonadota > Alphaproteobacteria > Sphingomonadales > Sphingomonadaceae > Novosphingobium > Novosphingobium sp. BL-S-24. The sequence continues at coordinate 2,510,471 of NZ_CM145488.1, read as the reverse complement.
TTGATAGATTTTTTCTTCTTTCACGAATTCGCTGAACGCGTTGGCATGTTCAGAGAACCGAAGCGTCTCCTTGGATCCCAATCCCAGGAAACCATTGCGCGACAGGGAGTTGCGGAACAGTCCGATCGCCCTGTCCTGCAATTCGCGATCGAAGTAGATCATGACGTTACGGCACGAAATGAGCTGCATTTCGGAAAATACTGCATCGGTAACCAAGCTATGGTCCGAAAACACGACCCGCTCTCGTAATGACTTGTCGAACACCGCGCCGCCGTATCCGGTGCTGTAGTAGTCGGTGAAAGCCCGCTTGCCGCCCGCCAGACGGTAGTTTTGCGTGAAGGTGCTGATCCTGTCGAGCGGATAGATCCCGCGATCAGCGGCCTCCAGCGCATCCTGGTTGATATCGGTGGCATAGAACAACGTGCGGCTCTCAAGACCCTCTTCCCGGAAAAGGATCGCAAGGGAGTGGAGTTCCTCACCGGCGCTGCATCCTGCGATCCAGACCTTCAGCGAGGGATACGTCTTCAGGTGCGGCACCACTTTTTCGCGGATGGCCTTGAAATAGGTGGGATCGCGGAAGAAATCGCTGACCTGCACCGTCATCAGCCGCACGACCTGATCCGCAGCAGCCGGATCGTGCAGCAGCTTATCCTGCAGTGCCGAAAATGTCGGCAGGTTCAGCCGATCGCGCGCCTGCCGCAAGCGCCGCTTGATGGAAGCCTGCGCATAGTTGCGGAAATCGTAGTGATAACGCCGATACAGAGCCTCCAGCAGAAGGTGTATCTCGATATCTTCGATCCGATCGGTGTCCATGACGGTCAGCGAGGCATCCAGACGCGGATCAGCGACAGCAGCTTGTCCACGTCCAGCGGCTTGGCCATGTAATCGTTGGCGCCCGCATCGATGCATCGCTCCTGATCGTCAGGCATGGCCTTGGCGGTAAGCGCGATGACCGGCAGCTTGCGCCAACGCGGGTCCTGCCGGATCGCGCGTGTCGCGGTCAGTCCGTCCATCACCGGCATCATCACGTCCATAAGCACGAGGTCGATCGTCTCCCGGCTGTCCCGTCCAGCCTTGTCGAGCGCATCCAGCGCTTCCTGGCCATTGCGAGCGATCTCCACCACGGCACCCTGTGGTTCGAGAATATTGGTGAGCGAGAACACGTTACGAACGTCATCCTCCACCACCAGAATGCGTCGGCCTTCCAGGATGGCGTCACGATTGCGAGCCTGACGGATCATGGTCTGCTGTTCGGCAGGCAATTCGGTCACGACCTGATGCAGGAACAGAGACACTTCATCCAACAGCCGCTCGGGGGAGCGAGCACCCTTGATGATAATCGAATCCGAATAGCGACGCAGGCGTTGTTCATCCTCGGCCGTCAGATCGTGCCCGGTATAGACGATGACCGGCGGGAACGCGTAATTGCCCTCCTTCGACAAGTCTTCCAGCAGGGAAAATCCGCTGGCGTCCGGCAAGTTCAGGTCCAGCACCATACAGTCGAACACGCCATTGCGCAGCTGCTCCATGCAATCCGCCGCGGTCGCGACGCCGACTGTTTCCACATCGTCCGATCCAAGGAGCCTGCCCACAGCGTCCCGCTGAACGTCGTCATCCTCGACGATCAGCACACGCCGCACGTCCGACGCCAGTTTGGCCGACAGCGCATCCAGTACCCCCGCCAGCTCCTCGCGCTTCACCGGTTTCACCAGATAGCCGATAGCGCCGAGTGACAGGGCGGTTTGTGTATGATCCGCGCCGGACACGACATGCACTGGAATATGGCGGGTTTCCTCGTCGCGCTTCAGGCGATCGAGCAACGCCAGCCCCGACTGATCGGGAAGCCCGACATCAAGCACCACCGCATGCGGCTTGAACGTGCGGGCAAGATGCAGGGCTTCTTCCGCAGTGCCGGTCACCAGGCACTGGAAACCCATTTCACGGGCAATATCACGAACGATGCCGGCGAACGTTGCGTCGTCTTCCACCACCAGCAACAGGCGCTGGACCGATGACAGCGCATCGCGATCGTCCTCGACCTGCCGCTGCAATGGAGCGGGCCTTGTCTTCGCTTGGGATGACCTCCCTTGGCTCGAAGTTGCGACGGAAGTAGATGCCGAAACCGGCGCCGCCTCCACGCGCGGGAGTACTTCGCCAGGATCGTACGTTAGCGGAATGGCCAGCGTGAAACGGCTGCCTTTGCCTGGCTCGCTCGTCAGCGAAATCGCCCCGCCGAGCAACCGCGCAAGCTCGCGCGATATTGAAAGGCCAAGGCCGGTGCCCCCGAACTTGCGACTGATGGTGCCGTCGGCTTGCCGGAACGCTTCGAAAATCGCCTTTTGCTGTTCTTCCGGAATGCCGATCCCCGTGTCGGCTACCGTCATCAGGATCCTATCCGCTCCGTCCGACTGCACTTCGAGCGCTACGCGGCCCGCTTCGGTGAATTTGAACGCGTTAGACAACAGGTTCTTTAGAATCTGCTCCAGACGCTGGCGGTCGGTCTCGATAGTGCTTTTGCATGAGGGATCGATCGTGATCTCGAACTGCAGTCCGCGATCGGCGGCGATCGGCTGAAACACCTGGCGCAGGTCAGAGGCCAACCGCTCCACCCGGAATGATTCGGGGCGGATCTGCAGATGCCCCGCCTCGATTTTCGAAAGATCGAGGATATCGTTGATCAAGGTCAACAGATCGTTGCCCGCCGACTCGATGGTACGGGCATACTGGATCTGTTCGGATGTCAGATTGTCTCCGCGGTTGTCTCCCAGCAGCTTAGACAAAATAAGCAGCGAATTGAGCGGGGTGCGCAACTCGTGGCTCATATTCGCGAGGAAGTCTGACTTGTAGCGGCTCGCCTGCTCAAGCTCGCGCGCTTTCGCTTCGACGGCGGCGTTGGAACGGGCAAGGTTGTCGCGCTGGTTTTCCAGCAGCTGTGCCTGCTCTTCCAGCTGCGAATTGGTCTGTTCCAGTTCAACCTGTTGCTGCTCCAGGTTCGCCTGAGATTCCTTGAGCGCGCGGCCCTGCTCTTCCAGCTCCTCGTTGGAAACGCGCAGTTCTTCGCTTTGGACCTGCAGTTCTTCAGTATGGTGCTGCAGTTGGGCACGATAACGTGCCGAACGCAACGCAACGCCAATAGCCGCCGAAACCTGCGACAGAAATTCAAGAACCTGGCTATCGACAGGCCTTAGGAAGCCTAGTTCGATGACCCCCTGCACCGTCGCGTCGGCAAACGCTGGAGCGATCAGAAGATGGCGCGGACGATCGCTGCCGAACGCCGACCCAATCGTCAGATAGCCATCGGGAATATCCGCCAGCAGCACCGGCTTGCCGTCCGCCGCGACTTGCCCGAGCAAGCCCTGTCGGACGGAAAAGCGCTCTACGATCTGGGCGTCGGCGGGCACACCATACGATGCCACGCGGCGATAATGCCCGCCCTCGGCTGCAAAGATCGCTCCCGCCTGGGCGCCAGTAAATCGCACTAGAAACGCCAGCGCGCTCTCGCCCAACTGTTCAGTGACCTGGTCCCCCAGCATCGCCGCACCGAGTTCAACCTGGCCAGCCTGCAGTCGCTCGCGTTGCTGGGCCATGATTGCCGCCCGGCGGATCAGCCAGCCGATCAGCAGGGTGAGAACGATGCCGAGCAAGCATGACATCACACCGCTAACCCATGCGGAACGATACGCCTGATCCATCTCCGCAAGGCGTTCTTGCCGCAGACGCTTCTCGGTATCGCGCATGGTGCTGACCTGAGAACGTACTTCGTCCATCTCGATCTTGCCACGATCGGTAGCGACGATGGCTAGGGCGGCGTCGACACCAGCACTACGTCGAGCGTCGATCGTCTCGCGCAGTTCTGACAGTTTGGCGTCAATGTGATCGCCAAGCGGCTGCAGACGGGTCTGCTGCTCGGCATTATCTGCGGTCAGTTCCTTGATCGTGGCCAAGCGGTCACCAATCGACGACAAGGCAGCGTTATAGGGATCAAGGTACTTGTCCTTGCCCGTCAGCAGAAAACCACGCTGCCCCGTCTCGGCGTCCTGAAGCAATATCTGCAGGCCATTGAGAGCAACGATCACCTCGTGCGAATGCGCTATCTTGGCCGCATCATCGCGCAGAATACGGGTGTTCTGAAAAGCGATCGTGCCGCTAATGACGAAAAACAGCACGGCTACGGCCAGACCGAAAGCGGTCTTTGGATCGAAACCCGCCTTCGACGAGGACAGCGCGCGATTAGACGTGACTTGCATCTACCTGCCGAATTAGCTCACCAATGCCATCGCTTGCGGTTATTTTGCCGCAAGATCAAGGTAATCCGATTGCTTATGGACCCTGTGGAAAGATAATTCGGCTAGACTTCGCCAGTGGAGCTTCGCAGCGCCATTCCATCCCGCAACAGAGAGATGATCCGCCCCTAAGCGGTGAGCACATCTCGTGTCGACCATGCCATTTCCGGGGTCGAAGCACTTTTTGTCGCAAACTTGAGGCGTTCAGGCGGTGGCGGCAAACTCTTGCGGCTCAGCGTCTCCTCTATGAAACCGAGGGACCATGCTGCGTGCATGGTGACGGCGGCCAGCCCCGCCCCCGCATCGCACCAGCGACCGGTGCGACAGCCCAGTACTATCCCAGCGACGATCGCGCCTGTCAGCCAGAACAGCACTGGCAGCACCAGCAACAGTGCCTCCAATGCCATCACGCCCAGCCCAAGGCCAAGCAAGGCGACGAGGATGGACGGCATTACCGACAGTGGCGCCATTTGCCGCAGCTTTACCGGGACCGGATGACGTTTCAGATTGCGTGCCCGCCCCCTGCCATAATTCCGATACTGCCGGAACAGGGCCCGCGCGGTGCTGCGCGGGTAATAGGTGATGGCCGCGCGTGGCTCAATCCAGATGCGCCCTCCGGCAGCCACCAGACGTCGATCCAGTTCCGCGTCTTCGTTCGCAGCGAAGCTTTCATCGTAGCCGCCAACCGCCATGAACAGCGAGAGATCGAACAGGGCGTGATGTCCATGATCAACCCACTGCCCTTTCCCGACATGGCGATGCGGAGAACCACCGGTGCCCAGGACTGAATTTTGCGCCGCTGCCGCCGCCTTCTGGAAGCACCCATTACCGGTTGTGACCATCGGCACGACAACCGACGTCGCCCTCATGCTCCCAGCCGCGAGCCGCAGACGGTCGATGAAACCTTCGGGATACTGTGCATGAGCATCGATGCGAACCATCCATCGGCGCCCCACCCCATAATGACAGGCGGCCAGATTGACGGCTGCGCTCTGCACCTTCCGGGGGTTGTCGAGCAGGACCAGATTGCGATGTGCGCCGGCCAGCGAGCGCACGATGTGGCGGCTGGCATCGGTGCTTCCCCCATCGGCCACCACCACCAAAGCGCCATGGGCGTTTTGCAGCAGACTATCTAGGAGCGCCGGCAGATGCGCCTCTTCGTTCAAGCACGGGACAACGATCAGCACATCGCTATTGCGATTGGGGTCAAGCATCGACACGCTCCAGCACGGCCGCAACGATGGCACGCCGTTCGCCCGGTGTTTGATAGACGGCATCGTCCGGCAGCGCGGCGATCGCCTGACGCATTCCTTGATATGCCGCTGGTGTCATCGCCCCCAGCCGGCGAGGCAGTTGCGTTATCGGGTCATCAATAACGAGCCCGACGCCGTTGCGGAGCAACCACCTGCCTGTCTCCACACCGTTCAGCGCGATTGGCACAGCGCCGTTCGCGAGCCCTTCGTACAGTCGATTAGGAAGTAGCCACTGGGAATTGAGGCCTTCTTCGAAGTAGTCGATTGCCCAGACGAAATCGACTTTACTGTACAATCTCGGCAGATCGTCCTGCTTGAACGGGCCAAGATACTGAAGATGGGGACACGCGGCGACATCTCGCGAAAAATCCTTAAATTCGGCTTCACTCGGAATGCCTGCGATAATGACTTGGATACGCCCATTGGACGAGTCTGCCAGATGTGAAAGCTGCTCCAGCGTCTTGCGACATCGCAGCATGCCGAACCAACCAATAGTCCAGATCTGCCCGTCTTGTTGAAGCGCCGGCTTCTGAGTTGCACGGGCAAACGACAGCCCCGAGATGCGCTCGGCTGGCACCTTATTTTCGACAAGCAGCATGGATTGATCCCTGCCCTGCCGCGCGCCGAAGTAACCCGTTTGAAACGCGGGGGAGCTGATGACGACCAGGTCAGTCCGCGCCAGCAACCGTCGCTCCAACCAGCGCATGATCCGAGAACTGCGTCCATTTCCGAGCATTAGGCGATGAATGTCCAGGCATTCGTACACCAGCCGCTGCCGTCGCGACCGAACCCGCGCCGCAAGGGCCAGCATCTCAAGATTCCGCGCAACGATGACCGACGACCCGGCGCATAACTGCCGCAATGCTCGAGGCTTCAGCATCCACTTGATCACCGAAACGGTCCGCTGAAACAGCCGCGCATCCTGCGTTCGACCAAGATCCAATGTCGGACACGATGCGCCGCCTGCCATCTTAGCATGCCTGCGAAAGCCACCCAGCCCCACCTCAATTCCTTCTCCGGTGAACAGATCAACACGGCGGCGCACCGCAGCATCATCCAGATCATGCACCAGGTAGGCGATCCGCGCTGCGCCACTTTGATCCGTTTTCATCGAGATACCCCGGAACTTGCTCACAAACGGAGGGAGATTGTGTTTCCAGCGGCGGGCCACATCGGCATTGTACTTAAGCCGCCCGCAACACTGCGTTGGCGGCCTGCTTAGGCATTTACCGAATCAAGCTTCAATCAATACATGATCCCTTTTGGAGGAACGTCTTGAGCAACAGGACTCACGACGCAGCAGCGGATGAAGTATCTGCGACTGTATCTACGCGAATACTTCCCGACCCTTCCGAGATCATTGCGGTATTCCGGCGTCGTTTCCGGATATTTTCACTGTTCGGCGTTGCGACCTTGGCGATCGTCGGGATTATCCTCTTGATGATGCCGCGGACGTATTCGGCGACAAGCTCCCTGCTGCTGGAACCGCGCGAGGCGCAGCCGGTGAAAGTAAACGATCGCGGGATCGTCGCCCCGGCGGACGACAACCTGATCGATACCGCCGTGCAGTTTATCCGCTCGCCCGCCCTGACGCTGGACGTCGTGCGCAGTCTCAGGCTCGACAAGGTCGCCGAATTCGCTGGCGATGCTGCGTCTTCACCGACCGCGCGACCAAGTACGGCTGAACCCAAAGGCGATGAAGCCCAAATGACCCCCGCCGAACGGCGGGCTGCCAGTACGCTGTTGTCGCACTCTGCCGTCCGCCGCGTTGGCGTGACGTACTTGGTCGAAATCTCTGCCACCTCAGTTGACCCGGAATTGGCGTCGCGGATCGCGAATGCCGTGGCGCGCCGCTATATCGAACTTGACTCGATGAAGAAGCAAACGCGCAACGCGCAGTCTGCCCAGTACGTCGAAGGCAAGGCCGCCACCTTGCGCAAACAGGCCGTCGCGGATGATGCCGCGCTTCAGCAATACATGATCCGCAACAACCTGATGAGCGCCGAAGGCGCGACGATGGCTGAGCAGGAAGTGTCCGAACTCAATCGCCAGATTGCGGGCGCGCAGGCTCAGCTTGCCGAGCAACGCGGCAAGCTGAACACGGCGCAGGCGCAGATCGCGCGCGGCGGCGGCGGGGCCGACATCGGTTCTGCGCTGGCGTCCGAAACGATACGCCAATTGCGTCAGCAGGAATCACAGGCGAGTGCTCACCTCGCCCAGCTGGATTCCCGGTACGGCGCCTTGCACCCTGATGTGGTGCAGGCCCGCGATGAACTCGCAGACGTGCGCCAGCAACTCAGTGCCGAACTTTCTCGCATCGTCTCTGGCTTGCGCGGCGACGTTCAGATTGCTCAATCGCGGCTGGACTCGCTGCTTTCCAGTCGCGCGCAGGCGAAAGGTTCGCTGGCGCAGAACGGCTCGGCCCAGGTCGGTCGACTGGAACTGGAGCGGCGCGCTGAAGCCAGCCGGGCGATCTACAATGCCTACCTGACCCGCGCCAAGGAAACGGCGCAAGCGGGAGAACTCCCGAACGCAGACGCCAGCATCGCATCACTGGCGCGCGTACCCGGGGCACCCTCGTCGCCCAACTATCTAATCGGCATCGCGGCAGGGCTCATCGCCGCCATGGTGGTGGGTGGTCTGGCCGCCGGCATCGCCGAATACGCTGAGGATACCGTCGCCACTCGTTCCGATATCGAGAAAGGGCTGGGCATCGTCTACGCCGGTGCCGTTCCTACACTGGCCTCCGCCACGCGGGCCAAGGGGGAAGGCGTTGCTCCGCAGGATTACGTCACAACGCGACCAATGTCGCTATTTACCGAAAGCCTGCGCAATCTTGCCGCCTATTTGGGTCTGTTGACGGAGACGAGGCCGGTAGTCGTGACGATTACTTCTCCGCTTCCGCGAGAGGGCAAGTCCACTACCTCCATGTGTCTGGCGCGCACGCTGGCAATGGGCAAACGGCGTGTGGTGCTGGTCGACGCTGACGTGCGGCATCATTCCGTTTCGGACGCGCTGGCGCCGGATCGTCAGACGGAGGGGTTGTTCCGCGTTCTCGACGGCAGCGCAGCGATCGACGATTGTCTTCATGCCGATAATCGCACCAGCTTGAAGGTGCTGACGACCCTAGGCCCGGCAGACCCGGACAACGTGATTACCGAAACGGCGTTCGCCAGGTTGGTCGGCGAACTCAGGCAGCGTTTCGATATCATCATCATCGATTCCGCACCGGTGCTTGGCGTAGCCGAAACACGCATTGCCGCCCGCCTTTCAGATACAACACTGATCATGGCTCGGTGGCGGGCCACGCCGGTGAAAGCGATCCGCACCGCAATCGATCTGCTTGCTCACGACGGCAGCCAGATCGGCGGAGTGGCGCTAAGCCTCGTGAACATCAAGGAATACGCGAGCGCGGGCCTGACCGACGCCTTCGGATACTACAAGAAGTTCAAGGGCTACTATGCCGATTGAACCAATACGCAGTGCTGCTGAGCGGTTCGTGGCGCTGGATGCCATACGCGGCGCAGCAGCATTGGCAGTGCTGTTCTACCATCTGCGCACGCTCAAGGCGGTAGACGCCCCCAATGCCGGAATATCACTATTCGCAAGCGGCTATCTGGCGGTTGACCTGTTCTTCGTGCTCAGCGGCTTTGTCATCGCCCATGCTTATCGACAGCGGCTTAGAACCAATATGACGTTTCGCGAATTCATGGTCGCGCGTTTCGTTCGTCTGCAGCCGGTCATCGCCATCGGCACCCTGATCGGCCTTGTGATCGCCGTTACTCAGCGTGCGTTGCACATGGAAGGCGCACCAGGGCTATTTGCCATCGTCACGGGTCTTCCGGCCAACATGCTGATGCTCCCAAACGTGTTGGTGCCTTGGGGCATCTTTCTGTTTAATCCCCCCGCTTGGTCGCTGTTCTACGAAATGGTGGCGAATGCGGTCTACGCAGCGGGAATCAAGCTGCGCCCATGCGGCGGGCGTTTCACCACTCTGTTACTGGTCACGATTAGCCTGACCGGTTTAGCGGCCCTGATCGTGGCGGCAGCTTCGGCCGGCAATCTCGACAAGGGTGTGGTCCTGAGCGAAAGCCCGATTGCAGCAGCCCGCATCACATTTTCCTTCACCTTGGGGGTTATCCTGCACCACACTCGCGCGCACTGGTCGCGCGGGATGGTACGCTTGCCCATACCGGTGCTGGTCATGTCTTGCGTTGCTCTACTAACGCCGGATCTGAAAGGTGGCATGCGGGCCGGGTATGACATTGTGTTCGTAGCGCTATGTTCACCCGCGTTGCTCATGCTGGGATCGGTGGCGCACCCGGGTACTCGGTATGAGCGGGCCGCGATCTGGCTCGGCTTTATCTCCTACCCATTGTACGCGGTCCACGCGCCCATCAAGCACCTGCTCGAAATCGCGTTTCCGCACAGCTTTTGGATACTACTGACCGCGACTGCGGCCTGTTCGATCCTGTCTGCTTGGTTGATTGCTGCTTTCGTCGATGCACCCCTGCGGCGTGCGCTGTCACGACTCCTGACTTATGGCGATACTGTCGCTGCCAATCGCCAGCGAACGGCAATGCCCGATCCGATGCAAGGCGAGCAAAGGTCGATATCGTGAAGCCGGCCCTGTCATCGCCCCTGATCTGGTCCACCGCTTCCAGCTTGGGCACGCAAGCGCTTTCGTTTCTTACCTTCGCCATCCTCGCCCGCTTATTGGGCGCCAACGACTTTGGTCTTGTTGCGGTGGCCGCGCTGGTGATCGATTTACTTTTGTCCCTTAGCAGCGGGGGCATCAATGAAGCCGTCGTCCAGCGTCGCGATCTGGACGAGCGCGATGCCGATACGGCATTTTGGGCCAATCTTGGCTGCGGTGTAGCGTTTGCTTCGGGAACGGTGCTAGCGGCTCCCTACCTTGCGCAATTCTTCGGCCAGCCCCGCCTTACCGCCATCGTCACGGCGCTTGCGGCGATATTTATCATCACGCCGCTCGGATCAATCCATACCGCGCGGCTGACCCGGCAACTGCAGTTCCGTTCGATAGCGATACGCAATGTATCCGCATCACTGGCGGGTGCGGCCGTAGGTCTGCCTCTTGCGATCGCGGGCTTCGGTGTCTGGGCACTCGTCGCGCAGCGCATCGCGGTCGCGATTACGATGGCGTGCAGCGCCTGGATCAGCCTGCCCTGGCGGCCCCGCCTGCGATTCCACCAAAAGGCATTTCGCGAGCTATTCCACTTCGGGTCCTACATCGGACTCGCCGGTACGCTGAACCAGATCAACATTCGCGCGGCAGAGGTGGTCTCCGGCGCCCTGGTTGGGCCCGTCGCCGTAGCGTTCATTCGAGCGGGATCCCGCATCGTGGAGGTGTTGAACCAAGTCACCTATATGCCGTTTCAGCAGATCGCCATGCCTGTGCTCGCTCGCACTGCTCAGGACGCGGGCACGCTGAAAAGCACGTATCTGCGCCTTAGCCGATTGTCCGCCTTCATCATGTTCCCGGCATTTCTGGGCGCCCTCGCGCTGGCGGGTCCGATTGTAGACGTCGTTTTCGGTTCGGGCTGGGAAGCGGTGGCCGATGCTATCCGCATCTTTGCGTGTGCCGTGGTGGCATCGCAAATCAACAACCTTATCCTGGCCGTGATTACCGCCACAGGAGAATCCCGAACGGTCCTTTCATGGACCAGCCTGCAAATCGGCGTCGGTGTTCTTGGTGCGTGGCTGGTGCATCGCTGGGGCTGGCAAGCCATGTTGATCACAGGCGTTGCGCGGGGCTATCTGATCCTGCCTTACGGCTTCCACCTTCTGCACAAGCATACCGGCGTTCGCTTCACTGAGGTTCTAGCCAGCCTTCGATCAGCGTTCGTCAGTTCGTGCGTGATGGCGGTGATCGTCCTAGCGGGTGTTGAACTGTCGAACGGATTGACGGCATTGGCGATCGTTTCGATCTGGCTACCTGTGGGTGCGTGCGTTTATTTCGCGACATACATTTGGCAGGATAAGGAAATTGTCGGTCAGGTTCGAAACCTGATTGCAATGCGGAAGGCGCAACCGAATAGAGCCGGCCAGTAGATCGAGCGACTCCGCAGGTTTGATAAAAAAAGCGCTCTCACTTCTACTATCAACACGTGTCAGACGACTGATGTCGCGCCTTCTATCTACTTTAGCACCACCAATACCCACACGCGACGCGGATCCGGTGACGATGCTATCGTCCAGTCAATAGTTTCGCCGCTTTCTTCGCGCGTTGCAGGGTGGTCGGCCGGCGCATGGCCCAAACATCGTCTATATCGGTTGGTTGGGATCGTGCATGGTCGAAAAAGTCGTTAAGGTCCGTGACGATCACTTCCAAACGCGCTGACACATGAGTAGCCGAGTACCGCGCGAACCATGGTCGCGGGGGAGGCGATGGCGCTTGTTGTTCCACGGCCCGAACCACGGCCTTCACATCCCATGACAGCGAATGCACGCGTATCTTGCGGCAGTTGAATGCGGGATCAAGGTAATCAGCCAGAGCGTCGTTGACGCTGGAAAACACCACGCAACCATGGCTCATCGCTTCCAGTGGCGGAAGTCCGAACCCCTCGGTCGCGCCAAGATCAATCCAGTGCTCCAGTGAATCGTAGAGATAGACCTTCGATCGCCGGAACCACGAGGACAGGTCATCTACCCACCCATCGAGTACGTGAACCCGACATTGTCGCTGCAAGGCGGGTACCAGTCGATCGAGCACATACGGCGATGTCTTACGCACCTGCACCAGAACATCGATGTCATGATCTTCCGATGGCTCACTTGCGTCCGCTTCCACGACGTTGGGAAGATACGCAATATAGGAATTGGGGGCGCGGCGGCCCCAATAGGCCATCGTATGACGGCTGACGCAAAGGATGGGGACATGCGAAGGCAAGTCGAGATTCCAGCCCGTGCTGTGCGCCACGTATACGACGTCTCTGCCGGCCAAGCGTTGGAGCAATTGGCCAATATCCGGGCCCCAATGGATGACGAAGATCGGATCACCCGCTTTCGGAGGTTCGGTGAGGTAATTGTGGAGGTGTTTTTCGCCCGGACTATCCTCCCCATAGTAGGCTATCATCGTGGGGGCGAAGCGGCTGCAGGCCTCCACGAAACGGATTTGTGCGGTATTGCCGCCAACGTCCAAACGGTTATGGGGAAACAGGAAAACGAGCGGGCGCATGACGCCTCCTTTGCAGGTTAGCGCGAGGCGTCAGACCGGTTGCATCGATCGAGTGATCGCGTGAAGACGGGACACTACAGTGTGGTCATCAGTGACTGGATCGGTTTGGCCCCGTCGAGACTTGCGCAGTCCCACCCGCTTCGTCACCGCTTCCACAAGGCTGGCAAGTGTCAGCCGGAAAGCGGTGCCATCGCCTGACGCCAACCGAAGGGCGTGGACCATGTCGCCGCGTTTGATGGCAGCGAGAATGTCGAGATGGAGAAGCGAGGCCCTTAAATTATCACGGCGCTGACGAACCTGATCCTCCAGCGGCCCAGAACATCCGTATGCTTGAGTGGCGCTTAGCAGCCCCTCCAGGTCGGCACGCGCAATCCGATGTGACGTCGAGGCAGGATGCTTGCGATAATAATAGCTCGCATCAGAGGCGTACCAGAAACGTGCCCCGTGCAGCATGGCCCGAAATACAATGTCGAAATCCTCGCCGATGCGAAGCTTCTCGTCGTAGCGAAGGTTGCGGTCCTTCAAAAATTGCATGTCCAGCAACGGCTTAAGATAGCCCAGCGATGGCCCGCTTGCGCCCATCATGGCCTGTTCGAGATATGTCTCCGGTGCAACCCACCGAGGCCCAGACCAATGTTCTCCGCGTGCGAAAGGACGGGCAGTGATCTTGCCGCCAAGGCCTTCCTGAAATTCGATCATGTTCGCGACACATATCTCTGACCCGGTTCGCGACTGTGCGGCGAGGAGCCATTCCGCATGACGTGGGTGCAGGATGTCGTCGCTATCAAGGATCGCGGCGTACCGTCCGCGCGCCTGTTCCAGACTGACGTTGCGCACCGCACTCAAACCCCGGCATGGCCCGGCAACCAGACGTACGCGGCGATCTGCCTGCATGTGGGCCTTCACGCTTTGCGCGGTTCCGTCTGTAGATCCATCATCGACGACCACGATCTCCAGATCGTCTACCGTCTGTTGCCGGGCCGACAGGATGGCGGCATCGATGTAAGCCCCGGCGTTGCGGGCCACCATCAGGATCGACACCAAAGGCGCAGTCATTAAAATCCCAACGGATAGAAGATCAGGCACAAGGCCCGGATGCCCCGCGATCTAACGCAGTCATCCGGCCTACAGAACCACAACGGCATCCGTTTTGGAGCCAACATATCCAGACTGGGTCGGGATGGGAGGTAGAGTGCCCGCAAGTTGCAGAGGGCCGTTATCCATGTACCGTCTAGATCTAAGAACCAATGTGGCCCGCGCCCTGGCAGCGGCATGCCTGCATGTAGTCATTGCTTCGAGCATTCCTGCTGCCGCCGCAAATAGTAATGCAACTGCGAGCCCGTCTGTGCCGTGGACAGGCATGCCCTCCTTTGACGAGCGCTTCGCGTCTTTCGACCATGGGACTGATCAACAGCGCCCGCCCCGCCCGCATCGCTGGCGGACGGTGTTCGGGTATGGCGGCGCGGCAAGTTCGGCCAATCGCCAGATGTCTGCCGGAAGTTTCGCCACCGATGCCCGCTTTTCTGGGATAGCCGGTAGTCGCCTGGGAAAAAAGGCGCTGGGCCTTGATCCTTTCGAGCACCAACGGGGCGTGCTGACCATCAAGGCTCAGCCGACGCCGTCTGCCGTGCGGCCTTTGGTGTGGAACAAGCCATACTATGGCGGAGCGATCACCACCAAATTCAGCTTCACCCAGCAATACGGCTATTTTGAAATCGAAGCGCGCCTGCCAGCAGGAAAGGGGCTTTGGCCCGCGTTCTGGCTCATGCCGGTCGATGGTGAATGGCCCGGCGCGGGTGAGATCGACGTGATGGAAGGACTTGGCGACCCGCGAACCATCTTCTGCACCGTGATAGCCGGAAAGCAAAAGACCGCCACGAGGGTAAGACTGCCGTTCGATGCATCGACCGGATTTCATCGCTACGGGTTGTTCTGGGGGCCCAAGAACATGGTCTGGTACGTCGATCGAAAGCCGGTCGCAAAAACCACAACGCCGGATGCTTTGACCAAACAGAAGGCATACATGATCGCCAATCTCGCGGTTGGCGGTTCTTGGGGCGGTTATCCCGATGCGTCGACCACCTTTCCGGCTCGCTACTCCATCCGACGCATATCGGCCTGGCCCTACCTCGCTCAATAGACAGTCCAACTCCCGACCATCTTTCACCTATTGGCTTGAGTCTGCTCGCTTGCGCTGCGACAGGGAGCAGATCACCGTTGACGGGATGGGCATCCGTCCATCGTGACGGGGGCTTGGAACGGGATGCGGGTGCACATGGATCACGAACAGACGGCGGATCTGCCATACTTGCGCAAGGTGGTTGGCGCGTCGATGGCTGGCACCATTGTCGAGTGGTACGAATTCTTCCTGTACGGCACGGCGGCGACGCTGATCTTTGGAAAACTGTTCTTTCCAGCAACCGGCAATCCTCTGGACGGCGTGATCGCGGCATTTGCGACCTATGCCGTGGGTTTCATTGCCCGACCGCTGGGCGGCATCGTTTTCGGGCACATCGGTGACAAGATCGGCCGCAAATCCCTCCTGCAATTCAGCCTGATGCTGATCGGTTGCTCGACATTCCTGATGGGCTGCCTGCCGACATTCGCCGGGATCGGTTACTGGGCCCCGATCCTGCTGGTCGTCCTACGGTTCGTTCAGGGTTTTGCCTTGGGCGGCGAATGGGGCGGCGCGGTGCTGCTGGTGGCGGAGCATAGCCCCAACCGCAGCCGTGCCTTCTGGGGCAGCTTCCCGCAAGCGGGCGTTCCCCTGGGCAACCTGCTTGCCACGATCGTGCTGCTGGTGCTTTCAGCGACGCTGTCGGACAATCAGTTCCTGGCCTGGGGATGGCGCATCGGGTTCTGGCTGTCCGCGATCATCGTCGGCATCGGATACTACATCCGCACGCAAGTCACCGATTCACCCATTTTCGAGGCAGCCAAGGCAGAAGCCGAGGAGCGGGCGCATCAGGGATATGGATTGACGGAAGTTTTCCGCCGTTACCCGCGCGGTGTATTCACCGCGATGGGTCTGCGCGTGGGCGAGAACATCCTGTACTACATGGTCGTCACTTTCTCGATCACGTACCTTGCGCATATCGGGGTCAACACAACGAACATCCTGACGCTGCTGTTTTGTGCCCATATCCTGCACGTCATCCTTATACCCGTGTTCGGGGCGATGGCGGATCGGATCGGCAGGCGGCCCGTCTATATGCTTGGCGCCGCGCTGACGATCGTGTGGCCCTTCGTCGCCTTCCCGATGTTTTCGACCGGAAGCCTGGCTACCATCCTGGCGGCGATCTTCATCGGGATGTTCGTCCACGCCCTGATGTATGCGCCGCAACCCGCGATCATGGCCGAGATGTTTCCCACGCGCATGCGCTATTCCGGCGTTTCGCTTGGCTATCAGGTGACGGCGATATTCGCCGGATCGTGGGCCCCGCTGATCGGCACGGCCTTGTTACGGGAGTACAATGACTGGCTGCCGATCGCGTTTTATATCGCGATCGCCGGTGCGATCAGCCTGATTTCGGCTCTGTACATGCGGGAAAGCAAAGGCGTGTCGCTCCTCGCCATCGACCGGGAAGATGAGAGACTGCTGGGCGAAGCGTCAACCTGATCGGGCCGCCGCAGAGGACTTGCCGGGTTTGGCGATCGGAAACCAGCCAAACCCCAGTCCGATGAACAGCAGAATGGTGGGGGCGACAAGCGTGCTCGGCCTGATCTGCTCGACCGGCGATTTGCAAAGCTGCAACGCGACGTAGCTAAGCCAGAAACACGTCGCCAGCGATTGCGTAAGCACGAACCGCCGTAGCAGCGCCAGAACACCGCCGACCCAGCAAAGTATCAGCACGGCTAACCCGACATAGCCCATTTCCACAGTCGCCTGAATGTAGCTGTTATGGAACGAGAACGCAGACCCCTGCTGGCGAACGTCAAAATAACGCCACAGGCCGATTGCGTCGGCATTGTCGGGCGTCCAGAACCCGAAATAGCCGGTACCGAGCCACGGACGCTGGGCAATGATGAAGTCGGCGCGATACCAGAGGTATCCTCGCCCGGTCAGCCCCGCATCCTTGGCCGACAGTTCCTGCACCATCGCCAGCAGCGGTTGAAAGAATATCCCGCACAGCACGAACACACCAATGACCGATACCGCAAAGCCCAGCTTAAAGGCCGGGGTCCGCCGTCGCAAAACCAGAAGAACCCCCAGCAAGGCGCCAGCAGCGGCCAGCGACGCAAGCCCTCCGGCGGAATGTGCGCGGACCGTCGCAACCATGCACAGCATGGCCAGAACTGCCATGGCGAGCGCCGACGCCAAAGCGCGCCGCTCCAGCTTTGCCGCCAGCATCGTCACGGCAAGCAACGCCGCAGTGGCAGCGGAATCCGAGAAGAAGTTCTTTGCTTCACCCCCCAACCCGTAAAGCGCGATGGCCCCTTCATTGCCGTCCGCCCTGGTGTTTCCGGCGACCAGCGAGGCCACGGTGTACCCGAGATAGGCGACCGCAAGCCCAGCCAGCACGGCGCGGGGCCGTCTGGATTGGGAGAGGAGCAGCCCCGCCAAAGCCGTCAGCGTCATCTGCACGGCGGCGCGCAAGGTCACGGCGGGATAAACGGCCCACACCGTGGAGAGCAAAGCCAGCGCCGGAAACGCTAGTTGAAGCCAGCATCGCGAAAAGGTCTGACGGGTCTGCTCCAGTCTGACCACGGCATACAGTCCGGTCAGCAACAGGCACGCGGCCGCGCCAGGCATTCCGAGATTGGCGGGAATGCGCGATAGCAGGATCAATGCCGCGAAGGTGCCGTCCTGCACGCTGCGGTCGGCCAGGATATCTGCAAACCGACTGCCCGTATTGGGACGCGATAAAACGGTCGCGCTCATTTCGATGCCTCGGTTGGAGCCGTGCCTCGCCATTGCCAGAAACCCGATCTCTGCTGAGCAAAACGGCCTGTCCACCGGCGAGTCACCCTGCCGAGAGGCTGCTCCACGCGATAATGGGTAAACACGCCGACCGCGATGGCGCTGAGCACCGCCGCCACCATCAGCACGGGCGCCGTGCGCGGGGACAGCACGTGCGCTTTGATCGACAACAGTGTCCAGGCCTGCGTCACGAAAGGATGCGTGAGGTAGAGGGCATAGCTCGCATCGCCCAGAGCCTGTATCGGACGCCAGCGGAGGGCATATCCAGCTTTCTCGGCAATCAACGCTGCGATGACGACCACGCAAGCAGGCGGCAATGAAATCGGCCATCCGCCCGGCAGCGGCCACCGCGCGACCATGACTAGCGCCACCAAGGCAGCAAGGCCAACCCCTACCGCCCATCGCCCTGCCGATGGATCTGCAGGCAGCCGCGGAAATAGCCAGCCGATCGCCATGCCCGCTGCAAATTCCAACAGGATCGGCTGGGTGAGGAAGCGCAGCTCATCCGGCATACGGCTTCCCATCCATATATGGGCAGCAACCGCGAGACACAGCATTGCAACGGCCATAGCCACCCGCCGCCCGATCCCGGCAATGGTCAACGTCAAGGCGAAGACGACGTAAAAGGCCATTTCCAGATTGAGCGACCAGCCGACAAACAGCATCGGCCGCATCGTCCCGTCCGCTCGCTCGTACGGAACGAACGCCAATGATCGCACCAGCGCATCCCAGTCGGCGCGCGTTCCCCCGAGAGCGCCGGGCACCGTCAACGCCACCGCAAAGACCAGCAGCGTCAGCAGCCAGTAGAGCGGCGCGATACGGAGAAAACGGTTTAACAGGAAGCTGGAGGGCGTCACCTCCCGGCGCGATGTGGTATGCACCATGATGAAGCCACTGATGACGAAGAACAAGTCCACGCCAACGGCGAACAAATTGAAGAAGGCGCGGCTCAGCCCCAATGGCGCGCCGATCATCTCAAGATGGACGATGACCACCAGCAGCGCCGCCGTGGCGCGCAACGCTTGAATATTATGGAGCATTCACCTGAAAGCCTCAAAGCCGTGACACGCATCCGTGCCACGGCTTCGATACAGGCCCCCGTAGACAGGGTCGACGGGGAGACAAGAAAGACTACTTCATTCTGGACTATGTTGGCCGTCGATCAGGCCATCAGCCCCAACGTGTTGCCATACTCGGCGGTGGACATGAAGGTGATGTCCGCCATCGAGAAGTGGGCGTCATTGGCGATGGTGATCTTGTCGGCACCCAGCGAGACCACCGTCGACGCCCCAGCCTTGCTGATGGAGACCGCCCCGGATTTGACACCAACCAGCACCAGCTTGTCCAGACCACGTTCGAAGTCGGTCACGGTATCCTTGCCGTAGCCTGCGGCGAACACGAACGTGTCGGCCCCGGCCCCGCCAGTCAGCGTGTCGTCGCCCGCACCACCGACGAGCACGTCGTTGCCCGCGCCACCATCCAGCAGGTCGTTGCCCGCCCAGCCGAACAGCTTGTTCGCTGCGTCGTTGCCGTAGATCTTGTTCGCTAGGCTGTTCCCGGCACCGTTGATCGCGGCGCTACCGGTCAGTCGCAGCAGTTCGACGTTGGCAGGCAGCGTGTAGCTGACCGAGGCCATGACGGTATCGTTACCCTCGTTGGCGAGTTCGGTGACTTTCACCCCGTCCTGTCCCGTGATGTACGTATCGTCTCCCTTGCCGCCGATCAGGGTGTCCAAACCGCCTGCGCCGTCGAGGTAATCGTTACCCGCCAGGCCGGTCAGGACGTTTGCTGCGGCATTGCCGATCATGCGGTTGCTGTCTGCGTTGCCGGTGCCGTTGATGTTGGCCGTGCCGTCCAGCCGCAAATTCTCGACATTGGTTGTAAGCGTATACGTTACCGAACTGATGACGGTGTCGGTGCCTTCGTTGGCTGCTTCGATGACCTTCACGCTGACGTTGTCCACCCGATAGATGTCGTTGCCCGCGCCGCCATAAAGCGTGTCCGCGCCGCCCGCACCGTCGAGGTAGTCATCACCACCCAGGCCTTTGAGCACGTTGGCAGCGCTATTGCCGATCAGGCGGTTGGCCAGGTCGTTTCCGGTCCCGTCGATCGCCTTGTCGGTCGCCAGGGTCAGATTCTCGACATTGTCAGGCAGCGTGAAGCTGGCGCTGGCGATCACCATATCGCTTCCGCCACCCGCCGCTTCGATCACCTTATCGAGCGAGGAACCGATCCGAAATACGTCGTTCCCCGAAGTGCCTGTGTAGGTCTTGCCGTTCGACACACCTTCGTTCGGTGCCGACACCACGGGCGCGGTCACCGGCGCCGAGGGGGTCGTCACAACTGGTGCAGCAAGCACTGGCGAAGTTACGGAACCCGGCGTGTAGACGGTGTGGGCACCATTGACGGTGGTGGAAACCGTGTCAGCCGTGCGATAGGCTCGCACGTAATCCACCTTCATCTCGCCAGTCCCGGTCGTCTCGTCCGCCGCACCGCCCCAGCTGCCTTTGCCGCCAACAGCCAGGTTGACGAGCATGTACATTTCCTTGTTCATGGCTTTCGGCGTCGGCTGACGCGATACTTCCATGCCGTCGATGTAGTAGATGATACGCTCTTCGTTCCAGTCCACGCCATAGGTATGGAACTGCGTCGTATCCAGCACCGCCCGTTCCTGCCCCTCGACGGTCTTGCCGGGTGTCTTGGTACCGTGCGTCGTCATGTAGACGACGTTCGGATCCTTGCCGAGCATTTCGAACACATCGAGTTCGGGCGGCCAGCTATTGTCCGTCGGCAGCAGCCAGAACGCAGGCCAGAACCCCTGCCCCGCTGGCAGCGCCGCGCGGATTTCGAAGAAGCCGTACTGCTGTGCAAACGTGAACTTGGTGGTCAGCAGCCCGGACGTGTAAGTGTGATCGCCGATGAAGGGCAGCACGTCGGCCGAAGCGGGAGCCGCCGTGATCTTCAGGATGCCATTGTCGATCGCAAAGGGATTGACGCCGAGCGGCTTGGTGCCGGTGCCGGCCCATTCCGCGTCCATGTAAACCTGTGATTCCGTTTGCAGCGTGCGGCTCTTGACCGTGCCCGGCCCCCCGTTTCCGTATTCGGTCCGCCAGGTTCCCCCCTTATGATACAGGCTGAGCGCGTTGAAATCGTCACCGAAGGTCAACGAATGACCAGCGCGGTTCAGTTCATACGTGAAGTCGGATGAGACCAGACTGGACGCCTTGACGCCGCGCAGGATCAGGTCCTCACCATTGCCGAAATGGAGCACCGTGTCAGCACCGACCTGCTTGGCCATGGACTGAACCTGACCAAAGCTGGTGACGCCGTATCCGCCGAGCTGAATCTTGTCTACGCCGGTTGCGAAGTCCATGATGACGTCGCTGCCGTTGCCCGCCGTGATGATGAACTTGTCCGCGCCGCCGCCGCCGACCAGCACGTCGTTTCCAGCGCCGCCGTTCAACTGCTGGTCGTATTCATTGCCGATGATGACGTTGTCGAGTGCGTTGCCCCCGCCGTACCAGGAGTTCTTTCCTTCAAGGATCAGGTTTTCGACATTGTCACCGAGAATGTAGTAGATCGACGAGCGAACGGTGTCGGTGCCCTCGCCCGCCGCTTCGAAAACTTTGTCCAAAGTGGATGAGACGATGTAGATATCGTCACCCTTACCACCATGATAGCTATCTCCGCCGCCGTTACCGCGCATGATATCGGCGTCGGCGGTTCCGCGAATAGTTTCCGAGGCCGCCGTCCCAAGGAACGTCTTTTTGGACTGAGAAGATGCTTTAAGTATTTTCCCTAAGGCGTTAGTATAGGAAAACGACATGATTGATAGTCCCCGCCACAGAAGCCCAATTGCTTCTCCGTGTCGGGGTTTCAATTAGAGGTGTTACTGCAAACGCTGACGTAAAGATTCTGGTGAATCGATTTTAATCGATTGCAATTCTGTCTTTCAACTTTGCCTCGCCAGAGCCAGATATGCTGATCTGAAGTTTCGCCGGTAGAAATGTTTGCGTCGCTCCCCCAGTTCGGCAAGAGCGAACATCGCGCACAATACCATCGCCAAGGCGATCCATGCCCCTGCTGTCGTGGCGGTACTGGCGGGCCATATCGCGGCGATCAACACCATCACCGGCAGATGGGCTATGTAAATGGTGAAGCTGGCCCCGGCGCAGTACGGCACCGCCCTCGCAGCCCATCGCGGCCAAATCAGAGTTGCGGGGGTAGAGGCTGCGAACACCACAATGGCAGCGGCGACAAGCATGCAAAGGCCAAGGTAATAGAGCATGCTGGCCATCAACGCGGCTGGCTCAGGCCATTCGAACAACGGGATCGCGTATATGCCGCCCCACTTACGCCATGCGAAAGCAACCAACCCGATCATTGCCAAAGCAGCAGCGCCCTTAGGCGCGCTTATCCTTGGAATTCGCTGCACTAGTTGCCAGGCACCGACACCGACCAACCACAGCGGAAAGGCGATGACGACGCGTGGGCCGCATATCAGCAGCCATGCCAGCCCGAGTGCCCATCGCCAGTGCCCCCTGGCATAAAACACGATTGCGAACCCGACATAGTACGCGACTTCAAAACCGAGCGACCAGAACGGCGCGCCGGTTTCGATCACCACCCGATCGAACCACAATTCGTTTGTGAAGGTCAGATAACGCAGCACAGCCAGCATGCTCGGCGCATCACCTGTGAAGGCACCGCCGCTGCTAACGGCGCTATTGGCGGGAGAAGTATAAACAGTCGGGACCAGCGCCGAACCGATCGCGTGGCACAGAACCAGCACTACGATCGCCAAAGGTATCACCGAATACATGCGGAGCACGCGGGCGCTGGCAAACGCCTGCCAGGTCTTTTCCTTACCGGACGTAACGAATGCGATCACGAAGCCGGACAGGACGAAAAATATCGCCACACCCTCTTTGGCGCTGTGGCCGACGATGTCCGGCAACTGCATCCGATAGACAGCGGCCGTATGACCGACCAGCACCATCATCGCGGCCCCAAGGCGCAGCAGGTCGAGGAATATCGACAGATTACGGTTCAACTCAGTCCCCTATCACCCACGGGTGAAGTTAAGGGATTCGTTTATCCGTCATGGCAGGTCTACGACATGCCAAGTACATCCGAAATACAGGTAATTGCTGGTTCAATCCGATCCGGGCGCGAGCAAGCCGATGCTCAGATCCGGCCGAAGTGGTCGGGATTAGCCGGCAACGAGGGCCACGATACCCGCCCACATGGCCGCGCTTATCGCAGCGCCCGCAAGCCAACCAGCCCAGACGATCGGCTTCGCACCGATATGCCGCGATGGAGACGGTGCGACCGGCGTTGCCCGGTGCGAAAGGGTGTCGGTGGTCATCATGAGGCGTCTCTTAACCCCTCAGATGCAACCATCCGGTTAATGTGCAGAACGTAACCTGCCGAATAGCAGAAAAAATTAAGCGGTTACGGCAGACGCACAGGCATGCTCTTTCACCAGCGAATTCAGCCGCTCCAGCATTTGCGCCCTCAATCTTTCCCGCAGATCGTCCCGGCTGGAATACGGTGGCATGTCAGCCAGAGCGGAAAGAGCCTGGGCGGTGCGCAGCGGACTGAAACCCAGAATCCGACGCGCGGCCGGGAACTGCTGCAGCACGCGTTTCGCCTGACGTTTCACAAATGGGGTCGGCGCAGCAGAAGCAACACGGGCGGTGAATTCGGCCATTGCAGCCTCTGGGTCCAACCGGACCATCGTTCCGAAAGGCTCCTGTCGTTTCCCAAAGCGCAGAAGCGGCATCGGATCGGGGGGCGGGAGCACCGCGACCTCCACATCCAGCGCGAGCGAGCACGCCCAATCCGTCCATTTCGCCATCGAGAAATTGCGTGACACGGCAAAAGGCCGCCACGGCACCCCATACGCATCTGCCAGGATCGCGCCATGCAGCGATTCCGTGAGCACCAAGGAAGCTCCGGCAAGCGCGGCGATCACATCCTCGGGACTCCCCCGCGGATCGATAAGGTCGAAGCCCGCAAGGGCTGCGGCTTCCGCCCAGCCTGGGAATGCAATCGTCTCGAAATGCGGGACGACAACCACTGGCGAAGGACTACGCTGCGACGGATCAAACCGAAAGTTGTTCGCCACCGGCGCAAGAATTGCCCCGTCCGTCAGCGGAACGTCATCGTTCAGCCCAAGAACTCGTGCGGTTATAGGCCCTCGTACGCAATGGTAGCGAACATCCAGCCCCGTCCATCGATCCGCGTTCGTATAACCAGCACCGCTGGAGAACACATGCAAAGACCGGTCGGCGCCCGGATCGATGCCGATGATCGTACCGATACCGACGAAGGCCTCGCCAATAGGGCCGTTTTCGAACAGAGAGGGCGCCAACGCCGGCCACAGCCGCACATTGAGATCGTCTCCGAAGTTGGGGACTTCGGGTTCGTAGCGCAGCAGCCTCATGCTGAACCGCCCGGGCAGCGACGGGGATCAACCCGGCGAATCCCCCGCCACACATGATTCGCCTGGCTCCGATTGCGGGCCGGATTTGATCTGCACTTTGACGCTATTCGCATCCGCAATGAACCGTTCCGTCGCGCCTCTATCGGGAAACAGATATATTCCGAGAGGTTATGCAGCGCCAAACGGCCACATTTCTGCCACTAACCATACATCTGAACGGCAGTTTCGATAGCCTAGCTTCATCCATATTGGACTATGTACTTAGGCATTCAACTTACAGACTTTAACTTGTCGCCTTGTCGTGCTTGTTGGTTTCGAACTATAGTGAACGCGCCGTAAACGAATTTCCATTTGTTGCCATACACTTCGATTCGCGGGGTAGTTTGGCATCCTGCTCTACATATCTATTATTTGCGCAGGGCGGTATTAATACTCAGGAGGACGTACATGGCAATTGTAACAGGGACAGCTGGTAGCGATCGTATTTCGGGTACCGGTGGTAAAGACGCGCTGGCAGGCGGCAAGGGCGTCGATTATTACTATGGTGGTGCTGGAAGCGACGCATTCGTAATCCGACTGTCCGACTTCGACCCCGCTCTCAACGACAACACCCGTCTCGGCGCGAAGGCGCAGGACTTCATCTACGACTTCAATGGCGCGGGCGTCTACGAAGCGGGCAACAACGACTTCCTTTATCTTGCCGACTTCGGTGCAGGATCGACCATTACTTTCGCAGGTTATGGCTTCAACAGCGCCAATCCAAACGGCGACGTTCACGCTCAGTACTACACCATCTACAGCACCAACACCGGGCTGGAATACACCATCGCCATCGGTTCCACCAACGGTAACCAGCTGGTACTGGGCGACTACAACTTCTACAACTGATTCTTCCTGTCCTGAGACAGGGTTTGACTATAGAGCGAGGGGATGCTTCGGCATGCCCCTCGTTCACTTGATCTATGGCTGGAACCCATTCCCTGTTCGGTTGGCAATGGATCATTCAGTCAAATTAAGATCGATTTTGACGGCATCTGGATTTGAAGTTGTCAGCATTAATTGGTCTGACGATCCGCATCGCATCCTAGCCGATCCATGTCCTACGAGTATGTGAAAATGCGGATTCCAATTGTATTTATGTATGCGCTGGCGGCCTGCTCCATGACTTCCGGTTGTGCAGGCAATCGATCGCTTCCCGAACTGACCCTCTCCAGTGCGGACGCAGCCTATACACTTGGGGCCGGCGACAAGCTGCGCATCACCGTGTATGGCGAAGAGAAACTTACGGGTGAATATCTAGTAGACGGATCAGGCTCAATTTCGTTTCCATTAGTCGGTACGATGAAGGCGCGATCCCTGACAGCACCCCAATTGGCGGATCAGCTCCAGGCAGTATTAAGCAAGGGATATCTGGATAATCCCAGTGTCTCGATCGATGTGCTGAACTTGCGACCCTATTATATCCTGGGGGAAGTCAATACGCCGGGCGAGTATCCGTTTGCGCAGGGCCTCACTGTCTTCAGTGCCGTCGCCAAGGCAGCAGGCTTTACGTACCGGGCTGATGAAAAGCGCGTGTTCATCCGGCATAAGGATAGCGGCGAGGAAGTTCTTTACAGGCTGGATGGCGTAACACCTGTCCAACCGGGCGACACGATCCGTATACTAGAACGCAAGTTCTGACTGTGCCCGAAGTACAGCCCTGTTCCTTGCCGCACCGCAAATCCGGCGGCCTGGCGGCTCGCTTCCAGATGGGGGTGGCAGCGCTCGCGCTATCTTCGGCCGGCGCGCACACTGCCGGTGCACAGACCATCGGTCCGTTGATCCGCGAGCCCGACGATGTCCCGGGCCGCCGAGCAATTCCCGAATACACGCCGATCGGTTACGACTTCAACGGGTTCGACGTGCTTCCGAGCGTCAATTTCGGCACGCGTTTTGACGACAACGTCTTCACCCGTACCAGCGTGAAGAAAGCCGATGTCATCTTGCAGGCCGAACCCCGCATTCGGATCAGCAAGGAAACCAGCCGACACAACATCATGTTCGATGCGATGGCGCGATCCAGCACGTTCGTGAAGCTGACGGATCAGGATACGACCGAATATCGTGTCGCCGGCACGTATGCTCGTGGCACTACCAGCCCAAATTCGATCACCGTGAACGCGGGCTATCTGCGCGAAGCTATCCAGCGTGGCACGGCTGAAAACGACATTGCCCGTGGTGAACCACTGATGCGGCGCGTGGTTCATGCCTCGCTTACGGGGCGCAAGCAGTTCAACCGGCTGTCCATCGACGCTCAGGTTCTGGGCATGCGTCAAGTGTATGAAGATCTGGACGATGGGTCTGGAGTTCGTGTTGACCAGCGTTTCCGCAACCTCAAACGCCTTCGATTGCAAGGTATTGCATCGTATGAGTTGAGCGCGCGAACGGCATTGTTCGTCGGTCTAGATTACGACGATCTAAATTATGCGCCCTCGCCTACCCTGATCAACCGGGATGCGCGAAATACAAATGTCACGGCGGGGGTCCGTTACGAAGTGACGAGGCTGCTCTATGCTCAGCTGGGAGTGGGCCACCGCAGTTACAACTTCAAGGAGCCAGGCCTGCGCACGCTCTCGGGTCTCGCTGTCTGGGGGCATCTGCGCTATTTCCCGTCACGCCTCTTGGCCATTCGGGGGGTCATCGAGCAAAGCAATGCGACGAGCCCGTTCGATCTGGTCAGCGCCGTTACGCTGACTACTGCCAAAGTCGAAGCCGAGTACGAGATGCGACGAAGCCTGTCCTGGCTTGGATCGACCCGGTTCACGCTGGAAGACTATGGCAAGCAGCCTTACTCCGCACGACGTATTGAAGTGTCGGCGGGTCCAAAGGTGCGGCTCAACCGCTGGCTTTCTGCCGATGCAAGCGTGCGATACATCAAGCGCTTCGTAAAAGGCAGCGCGCCGTTCGAACCGTTCTCGCAATTGTCTGCGATGATTTCGATCACGTTGGCGCGATGAACGTCTCCGCCCCGCTTTTCAGACTGCCGATAGCTTTCGCCGGGACGCAGTTGCGTCGATACGGCGTCGGGCTCGCTCTCTTGATGGTATTGGTGTTTGCTGGGCTCACCAATCGTGCGCCGCCGCCAGGGGCAGAAGCAGAATCGCGCCGCATGGTGATCCTGCCCTCAGCGCCTGACGAACCGCTGCCGTCTATTGATCCGCCTGTTCTGGCTCCAGTAGATGCCAACACTGCTCGCAAACTGAACGAAACCATTCCATTCGCACCCTTGGGTACGGACCAGCCGCTGCCGTTCCGGCTTGACCCGCACAGCGCCCCGTTCGACCGCGCGCTGGACTGTCTCGCCAGCGCCATGGTGTACGAAGCGGGTGCCGATCCCAGGGGGCAGTCCGCCGTCGCGCAAGTCGTGCTCAATCGCCTGCGCCATCCGGCTTATCCGCACACAGTCTGCGGCGTAGTTTACCAGGGAGCGGAGCGGGCCACCGGATGCCAGTTTACGTTTACGTGCGACGGTGCCCTGGCCCGAGCGCCATCGACGACGGTATGGGAACGCACCCGCCAGAGAGCCAGCGCCTTCCTTTCCGGCGAAACCTTTCCAGCCGTTGGCATGGCGACGCATTATCATACGGACTGGGTGCATCCGTACTGGAGCGGATCCCTCGACAAGATTGCCCGCGTAGACACGCATCTATTCTTCCGGTGGCGTGGCGGATGGGGCCGTGAGATCGCCTTCACGGCGTCTCATGCCGGAAGCGAACCGCGACAGGCGAAGCTGGGTACGCTTTCACCAGCGCATGCGGCCAATCGCGATGGCGGGACTGATCCTCACCTGGCTGCTGGCGACATCGTTCCGTTAACGCCTCCACCATCCGCCACCTTGTCTGCTCGCACCGGTGACCATTTGATCCTTGTGGACGCAGGCGGCGATGGGAAAGCTCTTGCCTTGCAGGCGCTCACTCGATGCGATGGCACCTCACCATGCAAGGTCGTCGGCTGGGATCGCCGCTCGCAGGCTTACGGATCACCGCAGAACCCGCTGATCGCATCGGTTGCGTTTCTATATGTCTCCGATCGGCGGACCGGGGTCGAGATCGTCCTATGGGACTGCACGCGTTTCAACCGGCCGTCCGACACGCAATGCCTTTCGGACGTCAACAGGCGCTGGATCCGATTCGATGGGGACTTGTCCCGTGCTTCTTGAACCCTTCACCGCCGGAGCAAAGGGGCGCGGTTCGATACGCACATATGCGGAGGAGCGCGAAAGGGCGTTCTTCACCACGTCGGCGCAGAGTGATCGTCGAACCACAGGCAAAAGCAAATTGATGATAGCGCGGCGATGGACATCCCCCCTGCTCGGCTTCCTCCTGTCGTGCGCGAGCATGACCTCTGCACAGGCAGAGACGCTGGCCGAGGCCATGGAGATTGCATACCGGCACAACCCCGGGGTCGGGGCCAGCCGCGCATCCACCCGCGCCGCCGAAGAACGGGTGCGTCAGGCGAAGGCTCAATTCGGCCCCTCGATCTCCGCTGAAGCCAGCTATCGCTACGCTTGGCGGCGCGTCACCCAGAACGGCACGGTGGCACTCCGGCAAGACGGCTTCACACCGCAGCTTTCCGTGTCGGTGGATCAACCACTGTTGACGTTCGGGCGACTGGCCGCCCAGCGCACCATTGCGCGTGCCGGCTACGGTGCCTCGGTGGCAGACATGCGCGCGAGCGAACAGGATCTGATGGCCAACGTCATCATCGCCTACGCCGGCATTCTGCGCGATGAGCAACTGGTCGCCATCGCGCGGGAAAACCTAGCCCAGCTCACCGAAACGCTGGACCAGATCAACGCGCGCTATGCCGCCCGGTATGCGACGGAAACCGACCTTCAGCAGACACGCAACCGCATTTTCAGCGGGCAGGCGCAGCTGGAACTGGCGACGGGAAATCTGCTCGCCAGTCGCAATACGTATCGCAATCTTCTCGGCCATTATCCTGACGCGCTGGCAGCCCTGCCGCAATTGCCGCCACTGCCGCGCACGATCGAGGATGCGCAAGCCATCGGCGGCACCTCCAGTCCCGCGCTCGACGCGGCACGGTACGATCTGGCTGCCGCGCAAGGCCGCATAGCGCAGGCGCGGGGCAACGCGCGTCCCTACCTGGGGCTGCAGGGGTCGCTCGCCCGCTCGGCTCTCACGATCGAGCGAGACGATCCGCGCGAACTGACCGCGCAGGCGCGGCTTGGGTTGACGGTGCCGCTCTACACGTCTGGCCTGCTGTCCGCGCGCATTCGCGAAGCGCGTCAGATCGCCGACGCGACGACGCAGCAGCTGGAGCAGACATCGCGCAACGTGCGTGAGAACATCGCCAGTTACTGGGACCAGCTTTCGGCCACCCGCCGCGCGTTGCCCGCCTACTCGCGCGCCGTCGCCGCCGCGCAGACCGCGCTGGATGGGGCGAAGCAACAGCAGCTTGCCGGGCAGGTCACGTCGCTGGACGTGCTCGATACCGCGCGCGACTTGCTGACATCGCGTCAGGCAAGGGCGCAGGCGGAAGCGCAACTGTACGTGCAGCATGCCTTGTTGCTGGGTGCGATGGGACAATTGCGGATCGATGCGTTCGCCCCCGGAACCCCGCCC
This sequence comes from Novosphingobium sp. BL-S-24, assembly GCF_055521575.1. Lineage (NCBI taxonomy): Bacteria > Pseudomonadati > Pseudomonadota > Alphaproteobacteria > Sphingomonadales > Sphingomonadaceae > Novosphingobium > Novosphingobium sp. BL-S-24. The sequence continues at coordinate 2,480,744 of NZ_CM145488.1, read as the reverse complement.
TTCGATCCCGACGCCTACACATCCGTCGCTTACGCCGGGCTGCCGACCGGCCCGCTGGTGGAAGCGATCGATGGCGCCCTGCTCGACGATCGTTTTGCCCCTTCCCCGGTGCAGATCGAGCGCGATGCGGAACCCGATCACGGGATGGCGCCCGAACCGGACAGGCCATGACGATGCGCCCGCTGCTCTTCATTCTCAGGAACATCCGATGACCCCGGCCCAGGAAAATCCCATCGCCGGTGTGCGCGGCATGTTGCAGGCGGTAGTGCCGGTGCTGTGGCCAATCCTGATATTCAGCGCCGTGTTCAACGTGCTGCTGCTGGCCGGCTCGTTCTTCATGCTGCTCGTCTACGACGATGTGCTGGCCAGTCGCAGCGGGGCCACGCTGGCGGGACTGCTGCTGATGGTCACCGTGGCTTACGTGTTCCAGGGCGCCATCGACGTCATCCGCTCTCGGGTTTTGTTGCATACCGGAGCTAAGGCCGATCGCCGCCTGTGTGACCGGCTTTACGATGTCATCAGCCGGTACGAGCAGGAAATCGGCGCGATGCCGTCCGGCGCGGCACCGGTCCGCGATCTCGACGTGGTGCGCGGATATATTACCGGTCAGGGACCGCTGGCGCTGCTCGACCTGCCTTATGTCCTGATGTTTCTGCTGATCCTGACGCTGTTCCATTGGGCGCTGGGGCTGGCCACACTGGCTGGCGTCCTCGTCATGGTCGTGCTGATGATAGCGGGAGACCGGCAAACCCGCGCACCCGCGACCCAGGCTGCCGCCATCGCCGCCGCCCGCTTCACTATCGCAGAGGACGTACGGCGCAATGGCGAAGTGCTACGCGTCTTGGGCATGAGCGGACGCCGTCGCGCCAGCTGGGATGCGATCAGCCTCAAACTCATCGCCGCGCATGACGAACTTGCCGGGGCATCGGGGCGCATGCAGCTGATCGGCAAGGCTTTCCGGCTGTTCCTGCAGTCCCTCGTATTGGCGGTCGGCGCATTTCTGGTCATCAGCGGAGATGCCACAGGCGGCGTGATCATCGCCGGATCGATCCTCAGCGCCCGCGCGCTCATGCCGGTGGAACAGACGATCGGCCAATGGAAGCAGATGACGGAGGCAAGCCAGGCGTGGCGTCGCCTGACCTCATTGCTCGATCGCGTGCCCCTGCGCGAAGCTCCAATGGCGCTACCGCGCCCACAGGCCAGTCTTGAGGTTCAAGGCGCTGTCTGCGGCCCGCCCGGGCAGCAAAAGATAACCGTCGCCAACGCATCGTTCCGCCTAGCTGCAGGTGAAGCGCTCGCGGTGATCGGCCACAGCGGTTCCGGAAAATCCACGCTGATGCGCGCAGTGACCGGCGCATGGCCGTTGTTGCGCGGCGCGGTGCGGCTGGACGGGGCATCGCTGGAGCAGTGGGACCCGGTGCAACTTGGCCGCGACATCGGCTACGTCCCCCAAGCGATCGAGTTGTTCGAAGGGACCATCGCCCAGAATATCGCCCGGTTCGACCCCGAAGCCGATTCCGACGCGATCATCGCTGCTGCCCGCGCAGCCGACGTCCACGACATGATCGTAGGGCTTCCCGGCGGATACGAATATCTGCTGGGTGGGCCGGGCGGCGGCGGTCTTTCGGGCGGCCAGAAACAGCGCATTGCCCTGGCGCGCGCCTTGTTTGGGGATCCGTTCCTGATCGTGCTGGACGAGCCCAATTCCAATCTGGACGCATCGGGAGAAGATGCCCTGCTCGCCGCCATGCACGCCGCCAAGGCGCGGGGCGCGATCGTCCTGATCGTCGGCCATCGCCCCACCATTTTCGCCCATGTCGATCACATCATGATCATGTCCGGCGGGCAGATCATGCAGATGGGCGAGCGCGCCGAAATGCTTAAGCGCATCAACTTCAACCCAGCGCCTTCCGCTGCCGCTGCCGAGTAAGCCATTGTGTCCAGCCAGATCGTCATCCCCTCCGCCACCCTTCCCGTGACATCGACCGACGATTATCATCCCGAGCGCAGCTTGCGGAAAGAACTGCGCGTTGGCCTGCTCCTGTGCGGGGGTCTGGTGTTCGGGCTGGGCGGGCTGGCGGCGTTCCTGCCGATGACCGGCGCCGTGATCGGCGCGGGGCGGGTCACGGTCAGCAGCTATGTAAAGCAGATCGGCCATCCAACCGGTGGTGTGGTGGCGGACATCATGGTTCGCGATGGGGATCACGTGAACAAGGGCCAGCCCCTGATCCGGCTTGATTCGCGTGTCAGCGGAGCAACGGCCGAGTTCACCGGAGAGAACGTCTATCAACTGCTCGCCCGCGCCGCTCGGTTGACGGCCGAACGTGACAATGCGCCCGCCATCACCTTCCCGGCCGAGCTTTCGCGCCGCGCCGATGATCCGAACATCGCCGCACTGTTGGAGCAGGAACGGCGCACATTTACTCTGAGGCGGGACACACGCCGCTCCATGATCGCGCAATTGGGGCAGCGGATCAGCCAGACCCAGGCGGAAGTCAGCAGTTCGCGAACCAAGGCGCAGAGTTTCAACGATCAGGCCGCGCTCATCAACGATGAACTCAAGGCCACGCGCAAATTGTACGAGAAACGGTACACAACGCTCGATCGCCTTAACGCGCTGGAACGTTCGGCATCTGGGCTGTCCGCTGAAGCGGGAAGCGCGCGGGAAGCGGCGGTGTCCGGAGGGGCGCGCATCGGGGAATTGCGGTTGCAAATGGGCTCCGTGAATGCAGAGGCCCGCAGCGCGGCGGCGGCGGAACTCATGGACGTTCTCGCCAGGATCAGCGAGCTGCGCCGCGCCAAAGTGGCCGCGGACGACAGTTTCGACCGGTCGGTGATCCGCGCACCACAGGCGGGCGTGGTCGACAAGCTCACCTACCGCACCGTCGGCGGCATCGTGCCCGCTGGGCAGACCCTGCTGGAACTGGTCCCTGACGATGATCGCATGATTGTCGAGGCGACGGTGTCCCCGGTCGACATCGATCAGGTTCACGCGGGCCAACCGGCCACGATCCGTTTCAGTGCCTTTTCGGCGCGGACGACGCCTGAACTTGCAGGCACTGTTACCCACGTGTCAGCAGATCGAACGGACGATCGCGATACCAACAGCGCATTTTATCGAGTAACAGTGGCCCTGAACAAAGGCGAGTTGGCGAAACTGGGCAACCTGAGCCTTCGCCCCGGAATGCCAGCGGAAACGTTCATACAAACCGGCACGCGAACCATGCTTAGCTATATCCTGAAGCCGCTGGCGGATCAGCTAGCGCGCGCCTTCCGCGAGGGCTGACGCAAAATTTGCCGCTGTATGCTGCTGATGGTGCCGCGTTGCCGCGTTTGCGTGCGCGAGACGCTCGCGCTGGTCTGGGCACTCAATACCAGATGATTCGCGTTTTCCGGATCGAAAGGAAAAAGGTTCCAGATATCAATCGATTGCAGTCTTCGCAGTCGCATCCAAACCGGATGACAATCCTGTAATTTCGATCATCGAATGATCCACAATGATCCATTAACCAAAAGGCTTTTTTGGGGATGATCTCGCATCTGCAACAGCTAACCGGCAGTTTCCGGTCACTTTAGCGCATTTCCCGCGCATTGATCCCGAAACACAGGCAGTAAAAATACTAAGTTATCGATGGTGCAATGCAGCATGGCCATCTTGACCGGTCTTTAACTTGTATTACGATGCCGTAAACCAATACAGAGCACGGAATGAAAAATCTGAATTCCGTTGTCTTTCAGATGGATGAACCGATGGAATGTCTTTCGACTCATTATGGCGATGCCGGAGCCGACGGGCGGGTTGCCTCGCGATCCGTTTACCAAGGTTCGACATCTTTCGACGGCTCGACGTCTTCTATCGCTTCCGTGGTTCCACTGCGAGAAGGCACCCAAGTTGCCCACGAACGCAATGACCTGTTAGCTACCTCCCTGGTTGGCCGGGCATTCGATATCGTGTTGGCAACGCTTGCAATTCTGGTGTTCCTGCCGTTCCTCATCCTCGCCGCTCTGGCGATCAAGGCCTCTGCGCCAGGACCCGTCATGTTCGTGCAGCAACGTGTGGGCCGGGGCGGGAAGACGTTTCCCTGCCTCAAGTTTCGATCGATGGTGGTGAATTCGCAGGAAGTGTTGTTCAGCCTGCTGGAATCATCCCCCGAAGCCCGCGCCGAGTGGGAACGGGATCAGAAACTGCGCAAGGATCCACGGATCACTCCGATCGGTGCGTTGCTCCGCAAGAGCAGCCTTGATGAATTGCCGCAGCTGTTCAACATCCTGTTCGGGCAAATGAGCGTCGTCGGCCCTCGCCCGATCGTGCCTGGGGAAATTCCCCGGTACGGTCACCGGTTCGCCGCCTACTGTTCGGTTCGCCCCGGTTTGACCGGTTTGTGGCAAGTAAGTGGCCGGAACGAGGTATCCTATGAGGCGCGCGTGCGGCTTGATGCTCGCTACGCCCGCCGCAAGTCCACGCTCTATGACGTGGCGATCTGCATGCGCACCGTACCAGCTGTGCTTGCCTCCCGTGGGGTGTACTGAAGCTGCGAACTAGCGACTTCAGCCCCCACAACCTCAGTAATGGTGAGAAGGTGATGTCGAAGTCCTCTCCGTCTCCGCAGTCGCTAACTGACAATCGGCTATCTGCGCCGCTGACCGCCATACCGTTGGGACGGGCGGCTACGGCGCGGCAGGCGTTGCAGCGGGCGATCTATCTTGCGCGCAAGCTCAATCGTGAACTGACGCTTGGCTCTGCCAATGCGCCCGACTGCGCCGTAAAAGACACCTGCTCCGCCTGACGACGTATTGGCGTCCCGTAACGCACTGACGGGTCGGATTTGCTGGTAAGCTAAGCTAAAGTCTCCAAAAGTGCATCAGGGTTCTCCGACAGACCCCGAAGGCGGACCGAATTCCACCATGCGGCTATGGCGGTCTATCGCGAACCCGAACTGCACTTCCGGATCGACGGCCTTGCAACGCAGCAGGCCCTCGCCGGGGCGCTCCCAATCGGACACCATCATGTCCTGCCCCTCACGGTTCAGCCATCGCACGGCGTCGGGAAACCGGGCATAATCCTGAACATTCTGGCGGCGGGTGGCGGATAGCTGCGCGACGTGGTCTTCCAGGTCCTGATCCCGGTTCGCCCAATCGACCCAGCCGATCGCGTTGTCCTGACAGTAGGCATTGTTGTTGCCTTGCTGGGTTCGCCCGAATTCATCCCCCGCCGTCAGCATGATCGTGCCGGCAGAGGCAAACAGCGTGCCTAGCAAAGCCTTGACGTCCGCCCGCCGCGCGGCCGCGATAAGGGGATCGTCCGTTGGTCCCTCTACGCCCCTATTCCAGCTGAAGTTTTCGCCATGGCCGTCCCGGTTGTCTTCGCCGTTGGCTTGATTGTGGCGGTGCTCGTACGCCACGGTATCCGCCAGCGTGAAGCCATCATGGGCGGCAAGAAAGTTGACCGAACGCCAGCCCCCCCAGTCGCCGCCAAATATATCCGCCGACCCGGCCATACGGGTGGCCAGCGTGCCGATGCCAAGTTCTCCTTTCCAGAACCGGCGTATGTCATCCCGAAAGCGGTCGTTCCATTCCAGCCAGTGGTTGGGGAAGTGGCCGAGTTGGTAGCCGCCCGGCCCTACATCCCATGGCTCGGCGATCAGGACCCGGTCGGCGAGCAGCGGATCATTGGCGATTTCGGCGAAGATCGGGGCGTTCGCATCGAAGCCCGGTCCGCGCGCCATGATCGGCGCGAGATCGAAGCGAAAGCCATCGACCCCGCATGTCGCCACGAAGTACCGCATCGTGTCGAGGCACAAGGCACGCACTGCCACGTTGGCAAAGTCCAGCGTATTGCCGCAGCCGGTATCGTTGATCAGCGTGCCGTCGCCTGTGCGCGCATAGGCGGCCGGGTCCAGCCCTCGCAGCGAAAGCGTGCCGCCTAGGACATCGCTTTCGCCGGTATGATTGAACACCAGATCAAGGAATACGCCGACCCCTTCGACATGGAGGGCAGCGACGGTATCGCGCAGTTCGCCGACGCCCCCCGGGCACAAGCCGGGATCCAGCGCCATCATGGTCACTGGATTGTAGCCCCATGAATTGACGAGGCCGAGCGGAGGCAGGTGCCGTTCATCCAGCCAGGCGACGATGGGCATCAATTCAACCGCGCCCACGCCGATCTTCTTGAGATGCGCGATGATCGCGGGGTGGGCGAGCGCGGCGACGGTTCCACGCAAGCGCTCCGGCACATCCGGGTGCAGCATCGTGAAGCCGCGAACGTTGATTTCGTAGATCAGGCTGCCGCGTTCGAACCGTGGAAGATTGACGGGTATCGCCTCGCCTCGCTCAGCCACCACCGCGCGGGGAATGAGATCGGCCGTGTCCTCCCCCCGGATCGCCAATCGCGGATTTTGCACGAAGCGGCGATCGAGTTCGATTGCGTAGGGATCGACCAGCAGCTTCGACGGGTCGAACCACCGGTTGCGTTCGGGCACCCATTCGCCATCGGCGCGATAGCCATACCGGGTGCCCGTACGGTCGCCGGGAAGGACGATGGACCACACGGCCCCGTCCCTCTCCATCGGGTAGCGAGTTTCTGGATCGCCATCGCCGTCGAACACGCAAAGCCAGACCTGATCCGCATCCGGCGCGCGAACGGCGAACCGGGTTTGGCCGCTTTCGACCCGAGCGCCCAGCATCGTCATGCCGTCAAAGCGGCGTATAGCTCCGCATAAGCTCGGCCGCTGGCGTCCCAAGAGAAATCGCCCTTCATCGCGTTCTTCTGGAGGCGCTGCCAGATCTCGGGCTGCCCATAGAGAGCAACCGTGCGTGAAATGGCGGAGGCCAGCCCTTCGTAGGAAACACCATCGAACTGAACCCCGGTCGCGCAACCGGTGGCAAGTGCGGCGGGGTTGGCGTCGATCACGGTGTCGGCAAGGCCGCCGGTGCGCGACACGATGGGGATGCAGCCATAGGCTAGGCCGTAGAGCTGGGTCAGACCGCACGGTTCGAAGCGCGATGGGATCAGGATGGCATCACCCCCGCCCTGCATGCGATGGGACAGGGCCTCATCGTATCCCACCCGGACGCCGATGCGCCCCGGATGGCGCAGGGCCGCCTCGGCAAGGGCGCGCTCGATGCCGGTATCGCCGGACCCCAGCAAAGCCAGCCGCCCACCCAGCCCGACAAGATGGTCAGCCGCTTCGACAAGCGCGTCCATGCCCTTTTGCCAGGTCAGCCGGGTGACGACGATGAACAGCGGCCCATGTTCTGAATCAAGGGCGAACTCCGCCTCCAGCGCGCGCTTGTTCAAACGCCGCCGTTCCAGATTCCGGTGATTGTAGCGCGCCGGAAGATCGAGGTCGGACGCGGGGTTCCACGCCGCCGCATCGATGCCGTTCAGGATGCCATGCACGGCATCGCCGCGCGCTGCGATCAAGCCTTCCAGACCCATGCCGAACGCGGGTGCCCTGATCTCGCGCGCATAGGTCGGGCTGACGGTGGTGATCGCATCGGCGCTGGCGAGCCCGGCTTTCAGCATGCCGACGCCGCCGTGATATTCCACGCCGTCGATCGACCAGGCGGAGGGCGGCAGGCCCAGTTGGCCGAACACCTCCGGCCCGGCCCATCCCTGAAACGCCATGTTGTGAATGGTGATGACCGACGGGGTATGCCGCGCAGCCTCGAACGGGGCGAAGCGTAGATAGGCTGGCGCCAGCGCAGCCTGCCAGTCATGCGCATGGAGAAGGTCAAAGCTTTGCCGCTTGCCCCGCTTGACGATCGCGCCACCGGCAATGTCTGCAGCCGCTCGGCCAAGCGCAGCGAAGCGCTGCCAGTTGTCGCTCCAGTCGCGCCCTGCGGCATCGGTGTAAGGCGCGCCCTGGCGATTGAAGAGCGCCGGGGCGTCCAGGACCAGCAGTGGGTGACCGCCATCCAGAGTGCCGGAAAGCAACCTTGCCGGTGTGCCGACCAGCGAGTCCCAGGCCAGCACCGGTCGCGCCCGGCGCAGTGACGCGATGACGGCGGGATAACCCGGCAGCAAGGTGGTCGTCTCTACCCCATGCGGTGCAAGCGCGGCGGGCAGCGCGCCGACGACGTCGGCCAGTCCGCCGGTCTTGACCAGCGGCACCGCCTCTGACGCGACCGACAGGATTTTCAGCGTCATCCTCGCGTCAAAGTCCCAGCCGCTCGATCATCGGCTTGGTGATGAGGCACACGCCGTTATCGGTGCGGCGGAACCGCTGCGCGTCGAGTTCCGGGTCTTCGCCCACGACCAGACCTTCAGGGATGCGAACGCCGGAATCGATGATGACTCGTTTCAGCCGCGCGCTGCGGCCGATGTTGCAGTAGGGGAGGATCACTGCCTCCTCGGCGGAAGAAAAGCTGCCCATCTTGACGCCGGTCATCAACAGGGATCGGCGGGCCAGCGCGCCCGAGACGATGCAGTCGTTCGAGATCAGCGACGAGATCGCGTGGCCACGGCGGCCTTCCTCGTCGTGGACGAACTTGGCAGGCGCAGCGACCACGGCATCGGACCAGATGGGCCATTCGCGGTCGTACATGTCGAGTTGCGGGACCGTGTCGGTCAGGTCCAGATTGGCGTCGAAATAAGCGTCAAGCGTGCCCGCATCGCGCCAGTATTCGCCGATCTCGTCTGTCGCGCGGATGCAGCTGTCCGTGAAGCGGTGGGCCTGTGCGTGGCCGTGCTTCACGATGTAGGGGATGATGTCGCCGCCGAAATCGCGCTTGCTTTCGGGGTCGGCGGCGTCGCGGCGGAGCTGGTCGAACAGGAAATCGGTGTTGAAGACATAGATGCCCATCGAAGCCAGCGCCAGATGCTCCTGCCCCGGAATACCGGGAGGGTCGGCGGGCTTTTCCACGAACGCGGTGACGCGGTCCGTCCCGTCGACATGCATGACGCCGAACTCGGTGGCTTCCATGCGTGGCACCACCAGGCAGCCGATCGTCACGTCCGCACCCGAGTTGACGTGCTGTTGCAGCATCCGCTCGTAGTCCATCTTGTAGACGTGATCGCCCGCCAGGATCACCATGTACTTGGGATCGTGGGGCTGGATGATGTCGATGTTCTGGTACACCGCGTCCGCCGTGCCTTCGTACCACAGTAGTTCGGAAATACGCTGGCTGGCGGGCAGGATGTCGAAGCTTTCGTTACGCTCCGGCCGCATGAAGTTCCACGCCCGCTGCATGTGGCGGATCAGGCTATGCGCCTTGTACTGGGTGGCGACGCCAATGCGGCGGATGCCGGAATTGATGGCGTTGGACAGCGCGAAATCGATGATGCGCGCCTTGCCGCCGAAGTAGACGGCGGGCTTGGCGCGGTTATCGGTCAGTTCCCGCAGGCGACTGCCCCGCCCCCCGGCTAGGACATAGGCCATGGCATCGCGCGCCAGCGGCCCGGACGGTGTGCTCATCGTTCATTCTCCATCGGCCGTCGTCCCTGCGTATCCTTCGAGTGGTGCCGTTGCTCAACCGGCATATTCGAGCATGATCGTGGCCAGCGGCGGCAGCGTGACACGGGCGCGACCGTCAGACGCGGTGACGTGGCCCATGTTGCCTTGCCCGGTGCCGCCATAGTGCGCGGCATCGCTGTTGAGGATCTCGTTCCAAGTGCCCGCCAGCCATAGCTGCACTTCGTAATCGGTGTGCATCGTCGGCGTCATGTTGGCGATCACCGCGACGGGCGGCGCGCCCGGCGCCTTGCGCAGCCAGGCGAAGACCGAGTTGTGTGCATCGTCCACCACCAGCCATTCGAACCCATCACCCTCGCAATCGGCGGCATGGAGCGCGGGTTTTGAGCGGTAGAGGTGGTTCAGATCCTTGACCAGGTTGCGCACTCCTTCATGCGCGGGCGCGGCGCGCAGATCCCAGTCCAGGGCGCGATCCTCGCTCCATTCGCGGCGCTGGGCGAACTCCTGACCCATGAACAGCAGCTTCTTGCCGGGATACCCCCACATGAACGCGTAATAGGCGCGCAGGTTGGCGAACTGCTGCCAGTCGTCTCCGCTCATCTTGCCGAGGAGAGAGCCTTTGCCGTGCACCACTTCGTCGTGGCTGAGCGGCAGCACGTAATTCTCGGAAAAAGCATAGACCAGCCCGAACGTCAGGTCATGGTGATGGAACTGGCGGTGGATCGGATCGCGCGCCATGTACTGGAGCGTGTCGTGCATGAACCCCATGTTCCACTTGAAGCCAAAGCCCAGCGCCGTCTCACGCCCCTTGCCGTCGCCATCGTAGGCGGGCTGGGTGACGCCGGGCCACGCGGTCGATTCCTCGGCGATGGTGAGGAAACCGGGGTGCTGGCTGTAGACGGCGCGGTTGGTCTTGCGCAGGAAGTCCACCGCTTCCCAATTCTCGCGCCCGCCTTCCTGGTTGGGGATCCATTCGCCGGCCTCACGCGAATAGTCACGGTACAGCATCGAGGCGACGGCATCCACGCGCAGGCCATCGACGTGATAGCGCTCCGCCCAGAACAGCGCGTTGTTGATCAGAAAGCTCTGCACTTCGCGCCGACCGAAGTTGTAGATCAGCGTCTTCCAGTCCGGGTGGAAACCCAGCTTCGGGTCCTCATGCTCGTAGAGCGCGGTGCCGTCGAAACGGACCAGCCCGTGCTCGTCGGTCGGGAAATGCGCGGGCACCCAGTCGAGAATGACGCCGATCCCGGCGCGGTGCGCACCATCGACGAAGCGGGCGAACCCGGCAGGCTCCCCAAAGCGGGACGACGGCGCGAACAGCCCGGTGGTCTGGTATCCCCACGACGGATCGTACGGATGTTCGCTGATCGGCAGAAATTCGATGTGGGTGAAGCCCATCTCCACCACATAGGGGATCAGCCGGTCAGCCAGTTCATCCCACGTCAGGAACCAGTTCGACCCGTCGCGCTGCCACGACCCGGCGTGGACTTCATAGATCGAGACCGGCGCGCGGCGAGCATCGACCGACGCCCAGTGCGCGCGATGCGCCTCGTCGCCCCAGTCCAGCTTGGCAGGCACGGCGGTGAGCGATGCGGTGGCCGGGCGCAGTTCGGCGCGGAACGCAAAAGGATCAGCCTTGAGCGGCTGCGCCACGCCATCACTGCCGACGACGTGGTATTTATAGGCGCGGTGCTCGGCGATGTCGGGGATGAAGATTTCCCACACGCCGATGTCCACGCGATTGCGCATGACGTGGCGACCCGTGTCCCAGTCGTTGAAATCGCCGACTACGCTGACCAGCCGCGCGTTGGGCGCCCAGACCGCGAAGTGGACGCCCTCGACGCCTTCATGCTCGATGACATGCGCGCCCAGCTTGTCGAACAGGCGAAAATGCGTGCCTTCGCCGATCAGCAGGTCGTCCAGCGGGCCAAGGACGGGGCCGAAGCTGTAAGGGTCGGTCACCACCCAGCCCTGCCCGCCCGCCGCGCAGTGATAGCGCACGGGCTGGCGCTCGACCGGGAAACAGCCTTCGAACAGGCTGCCGCCGCTCGATTTTTCCATGACGCCAAGGCGCGTGCCGTCCAGCGCGAAGGCCTCCGCACTGTCCGCACCCGGCAGGATTGCGCGAAAGGTGGTGCCGCCAGGACCGGAATGAGTTCCAAGTAAGGAGAACGGATCAGCGTTGGTTCCGTGAAGCAGGGATTGGATGGCGGTTTCCGATGGCTTCACAAGACCTTCCAGATGTCCTTGGCGTATTCACCGATAGTCCGGTCCGATGAGAACCACCCGACATTGGCAATGTTCCGGATCGCCGAGGTCCGCCAGCCAGCGCCATCCCGCCAGCGCGTGTCGACTTCCCGCTGGGCGGCGGCATAGGCATCGAAATCAGCGGCGCACATGAACCAGTCGTGGGAATAGATACCATCGATCAGGCCCTGGTAGCGCGTCGGATCGTCCGGCGAGAACACGCCAGACGCGATGGCCGACAGGGCCTGCGCCAGTTCGCGCGACTGCTCGATCACCTCGCGCGGGTTGTAGCCATCCGCCCGCTTTGCCGCGACTTCCTCTGCGGTCAGGCCGAAAATCACGATGTTCTCGTCCCCGACGTGATCCTTGATCTCCACGTTTGCGCCATCGAGCGTGCCGATCGTCAGCGCGCCGTTCATCGCGAACTTCATGTTGCCGGTGCCGGACGCTTCCATCCCGGCGGTGGAGATCTGTTCGGAAAGGTCGGCGGCGGGGATGATCTGCTCCGCCTGGCTGACGTTGTAATTGGGCACGTAAACCACCTTGAGCAGACCGCCCACCGAAGGATCGGAATTGACGCGCCGGGCGATGTCGTTGGCCAGTTTGATGATCAGCTTGGCGTTGTGATAGCTCGGCGCGGCCTTGCCGCCGAAGATCTTCACGCGCGGCACCCAGTCATTTTCGGGATGACTGCGGATCTGGTCGTAGAGGGCGACGGTCTCGATCAGGTTGAGCAGCTGGCGCTTGTATTCATGGATGCGCTTGATCTGGACATCGAACATCGCGTCGGGGTCCAGCCGAATGCCGACCGTGCGCTTGATGTGATCGGCCAGCGCCACCTTGTTGGCCCGCTTTACCGCCGCGACCCGCTCCCCCAGTGCCGCATCGGTGGCGAGCGGGTTGAGGTCCGCCAGCTTTGCCGCATCGTCAAGGAAACCATCGCCGATCGCCTCGCGGATGACCCCGGTGAGGCCGGGGTTGCATTGCTGCAGCCAGCGGCGCGGCGTGACGCCGTTGGTCTTGTTGTTGATCCGGGTGGGGTACAGCGCGTGGAGATCGGCGAACACCGTCTCCTTCATCAGTTCGGTGTGGAGCGCGGCCACTCCGTTGATCGAATGCGCGCCCACGAACGCCAGGTTCGCCATGCGGACACGCCGTTCGCCGCTCTCGTCGATCAGAGAGATCGCCGCGATCTGGGCGTCCGAGCAACCCGCCTTGCGCGCTTCGCGCAGGACCCGGCTGTTGATCGCGTAGATGATCTGCATGTGGCGCGGCAGCAGCCGTTCGAACAGGGGAAGCGGCCAGGTTTCCAGCGCTTCCGGCAGAAGCGTGTGGTTGGTGTAGGATATGGTCTGCTTGCACACCTCCCACGCCTCGTTGAATTCCAGCCCATGCACGTCGACCATCAGCCGCATCAGTTCGGCCACGGCGACGGAAGGGTGCGTGTCGTTCAACTGGATCGCCGCCTTCTCCGGCAGCGTGCGGATGTCGCCCACGTACTGGACGTGGCGGCGCACGATGTCCTGGATCGACGCGGCGGTGAAGAAATACTCCTGCCGCAGCCGCAATTCCTGGCCCGCCGGGCTGGAGTCCGCCGGATAGAGCACCCGCACCAGGCTTTCGGCGCGCACCTTTTCCGCCAGCGCGCCGAAGTGATCGCCGGCGTTGAAGGCGTCCAGCTTGATCGGGTCGATTGGGTTGGCAGTCCACAGGCGCAGCGTATTGACGCGCTTGCCCTTCCAGCCGACGACCGGGGTATCGACTGCGGTGGCTTCCACCTGCTCCGCCGCGTTCCACACGACACCGTCGCCGTGCGCCACGACTTCGCCGCCAAAGCCGACAAGGTATGTGCTCTCGACCCGCTCGAACTCCCACGGATTGCCGTGCGCCAGCCAGGTTTCCGGCAGTTCGACCTGCCAGCCATCGTCGATCCGCTGACGGAACATGCCGTTTACATATCGGATGCCATAGCCGTATGCCGGGATGTCCAGCGTGGCGAGGCTTTCCATGAAGCAGGCGGCCAGCCGCCCCAGCCCGCCATTGCCGAGCGCCGCATCCGGCTCGAGATCCTCGATCTCCGCCAGGTTCAGGCCATGGGCGGCGAGCGCCTCCTCCATCTCACGCGTCATGCCCATGTTGGACAGGGCATCGCGCAACAGGCGGCCGATCAGGAACTCCATCGACAGGTAATAAACGCGCTTGCCACCGCTATCATACGTGCGGCGCGTCGATTTGAACCAGGCCTCGATGATCTCGTCGCGCAGGGCGTAGATCGCGGCGCGATACCAGTCATGCTGCTTTGCCGCGCGATCGTCCTTGCCCACGCGGGTACGCAGGACGCGGGTGATGTGCTGATCGAAAGCGGAAGGCGTTGCAGGATCGGTATCGGACACGGGTTCGCTGGCCACGAATGCACTCCTTTGCGGATCGCCCGGGCACCCGGACGGCCCGCCCGTGACGATGCCGGTGATCACCTCTCAGTGGCTACCACAGCGCCCCGATGCGGCAAGGGTGATTGTGCTGCGCCGCAAAAATATCCGCGGGGATTTTCCTACATCGACGATGTGCGATACGATCCGTTCGGGTCCTTCCATCGCCGGGCAAGTTGCTCGCTCATGCGCACACTAGGCGCATGTGTTTCATCAACTAAACCCTATCCGTGCGACACCGCGTGCTTGCCGTGGGTTTCCTCGCTGTACAGCCCGCTGCCCGCCGCTTCCGGGTTGGTCTGCGCCCATTCGACGCGGTAAAGGTCGAACCGGCGATCACGCAGATTCTGCACCGCGCCCGACTGCCGCGCCGTCAGCAGCGCATCCAGGCTGAGGTCGGCGATGGCGATGGTCTCGGTATTAGGCGCCGTGTCCGCCGCCACGCCATCACGGGCAAATGGAAAGTCCGAAGGCGTCAGGATCGCGCTTTCGGCATAGTGCACGTCCATGTTCTCGACGTTAGGCAGGTTGCCCACCACGCCCGAGGTCACGACGTAGCACTGGTTCTCCACCGCCCGAGCCTGCGCGCAGTAGCGCACTCGCAGGTAGCCCCGCCGCTCGTCGGTGCAGAACGGCACGAAGAGCATCAGCGCCCCCTGATTCACAAGGTGGCGGGCGAGTTCAGGAAACTCGCTGTCGTAGCAGATCATAACTCCGATCGGTCCGCAATCAGTCTGGATCACATTGGCCCCATACCCGCCGCGCACGTTCCACCAGCGGCGTTCCGATGGCGTGGGATGCAACTTCTGCGTCTCGTGCACCGCCCCATCCCGCAGGAAGGTGTACGCGATGTTCCTGATCTCGCTTTTCCCGCCCTTGAGCTTGACGCGGGTCGGGTGCGAGCCACCGATGATGTTGATGTTATAGCTGACCGCCATGCCCTGCATGAATGCGACGAAGCGCTCGGTATACGTCGCCACTTTCTCGATAGCCTCGACCGGCTCCAGCTTGGTTTCCTCGATCGAGAGAAGTTCGAGCGTGAAGAGTTCGGGGAACACCACAAAGTCGGCCTGATAGTCTGCCGCGACATCGATCCAGTATTCCACCTGCGCCTCGAACTGGTCGATCGTCTCGATCTTGCGCATCTGAAACTGCACAGTGGCGACCCGCACACTGGACGGCACCCGCTCCTTGATCCCGGGCACGGCTTTGCCGGTGTCAGGCGGCGCCAGCGGATTAGTCCAGTACATCAGTACGGCGTTGCCGCCACTTTCCCGGTCCGTCGGGATATAGTCCGGCAGGATGTCCTTGGGCTCGTAGCCCTCGTTCATCTGGAAGTTGATGACCTGGTCGCGGATCTTCTTGTCGCGCACTGCCTGCACATAGGCGGCCGGATCTGGATAATGCCGCTTCCGGCGTGAATATCCCGGCATCCGCCCGGCAAAGGCAATGCCCTTGAGTTCGAAATACTGGCAGACTTCGCGGCGCTTTCGGTAGAGGCGCTGACCGATGCGCAGGCGGCGATAGTCCGGATCGACGCAAACCTCGAATCCGTACAGCACGTCACCTTCCGGTGCAGGCGGACGTCCATAGCCACCGTTGCTGATTTCCTCCCAGGTGTGCGGCTTGAACGCCAGGTCGCTCGTTACGATCATCGTCGCGCAATGGCCGACCACTTTGCCCTCGTATTCGGCGACGAACTGGCCTTCCGGGAAGTTGATCACCTGCCCCCGGATCTCGGCGCGGGTAAAGGCGTCGGCCTTGCCATATACCTTGACTGACAGGCGGGCGATCGCAGGCGCATCCGCTACGGTTGCCTGCCGGATGACGAGCTTTGCTTTGGTCTGGTCCATGGTGGGGCTTTACCCCCCGCCCGCGCTTTGGTTCCAGTGCGCATGTGGAAAAAGAACCGCTCAAGTTATCGACAGCTGATGGTGACCAGACCGGTAACCAATTGGAAATATTTGAGAGAAACCGGGATACATCGTCCGTCGCAACCGTTGTTTAGGCAGGAAGGAGATACTCACATGAGCGCTACTCTCTTCGCCCTTGCACTGTTTGGTTGCTCGGATGACGGCACCGCTTGCGAGCGTCTTCAGACCCCAGTGCAAAGTTACGAATCACGTAATCAGTGCACGTCCAAACTGGATTCCGCACTCGACACCGAAGCTGCGCGGAAGGCCGAAGCACCGACGGTGTACGCTCAATGCCTGACCTCACGCCAGATGGCCTCGATCGGTGACGGCGTTATCGATCTTACGCGCGTAAATGGTTTGAAGTTCGCAAGCGCGGACTTCTGAGCCGTTAACCCTTACCCGCGACCACGGTATCCCTGAACGCCCTGATCCGGCACCCACAGACCGAAGGGGAGAGCGTCGGATTGCCAGAACACGTCGATAGGAATGCCGCCGCGCGGATACCAGTAACCACCGATGCGAAGCCAGCGTGGTTTCATCTCGTCAAATAACCGCTGGCCAATGCCGACGGTCACGTCTTCATGGAATCCGCTGTGGTTGCGAAATGATCCGAGGAAGAGCTTCAGGCTTTTGGACTCGACGATGGTTTCGCCGGGAGCATAATCCAGGACAAGATGAGCGAAATCTGGCTGTCCGGTCACCGGGCAGAGCGATGTGAATTCGGGCGCCGCGAACCGCACGAGATACAGGCTGCCCTGCCGGGGATTGGGGACGTAATCGAGCACTGCCTGGTCGGGTGATGACGGCAAGGCACTCTGTTGGCCGAGATGCAACGGCGCCGAGTTGGATGGGGGGGTATCATTCATGCAGACGGCGAATGCCTCGCATGCGACTGATTGACAAGCCACAGTTGCAATTGCGCAATTACCCATCTGCGCCTAGTCACGGCCGGTCGCGTATGCACAAGGCATTAAGACGCGGTTCACAGCGATTTGGGCGACAGTGGCAGGATCATGAGGGGCAACTTCACATCATACATGCTCGCGGCATCCGCCGTTGCGCTGGGCACATCGCTGTCTTTTTCCGCCCACGCGCAATCGATCGGGTCATGGACCCTGCCCGAACCGACCAGCACGCCCACCAATTCAACGGTACAAGGCCCGGTCGATGGGCAAAATCCCGTCGTTCGTCCGACCCGTGGAGCGGAAGGGGCTCCAAACGCGCCGGCACCCACCCCGGTCCCGACACTTTCCCCACCTCCGCCCCGACGCGCTTCCGCGCCTACAGAGCAGCCCTCCGCGACGCCAACCGCACGCCCTAGCGCTGAACCGACGCAACCCGTGGCCCGCGCTGCTCCCGATGCGGCCAGCACATCGGACGCATCGGAAACTTTCCCGGCTGAGCCTCCACCCGCTGCTCCCGAGACCAGCACACCTGACCAGCCAGCAATCTCGCAAGAGCCAAGTGTGCCCGCGGTTTCCTCGACGTCCGGAAAGCAGGATGGCAGTTCGATATGGTGGTGGGTGGCGCCGCTGGCGATTTTGGCAGCGTTGGGTGGCCTGCTCATCTACCTGCGTCGTCGCCGTGTAGAACAGTCGAGCACCGAGGTCCCGGAAGTCAGGCTTGAACCGACACCTCGTCCCCAGCCTGCGCCCACTCCAGCGGCACGGCCCGAACCGACACCCGCTCAGCCCGCACCGCGCCCGGTCGATACAGCAGCAACGGCCACGCCTTCCGGACCGGAATTGATGTTCGAGGTGGTGGGACTTCGCCTATCGCTCGTTTACGCCACACTGCAGTATCGGTTGACGATTTCATCGCCGACGGGCCTGCCTTCCGGCCACCTTGTCGGTGACATGATCGGCGCGCACGCCTCCATACCACCGGCGGAGCAACTGGCGCCGAGCCCTGATACTCTCTTCAAACTGGTCCCCGTTCCCTCACTCGCCGAAAACGAAAGCACGACGGTGAAGGGCGAGGTTCAGATTCCACTGAACGCCATTCGTGTCCTTAGGCAGGGGAACGCGTCGTTCTTCGTGCCGCTGGTCCGCCTTTGCTTGGTTTCGGACACAGACAGTGCCGTCGTTCGCCGCGTTTACACCGTGGGGACGGATAACGGCGCCGGGGGCCTATCGCCTCTTCGTCTGGACACTGGACCGCGCGAGCATCGGGACGTGCTGACCCGCGAAGTCGAAGCTGCCCGCGACTATCCGTCTCAGCCAGTGGACCACCGCATCGCCGTTGGATGACAATGTTCCGATAGCGCCTGAGTTCTGCCGCTTCCCAACGCACCGGAAAATGCCCTAGGGAATACCTGGCATCAACGGAGACGACATTGGATAGCAGCAAGCGCGCCGACACTCTTTCCCAGGCTACGAAAATCGTCGGGGCGGGGCGGCGCAGCGAATGGACTGGACCGGTGGTCAATCCGCCGGTCTGGCGCGCGAGCACCCACCTCTATCCCGATACCGCCGCGTTGTTTGCCGCGCCCAGGCATAACGAGGACGGTCGGTTCTTTTACGGTCGCCGCGGCGCTCCCACGCAATGGGCGCTTGCCGATGCGCTCACCGTGCTCGAACCGGGCGCGGCGGGAACGGTGCTCTATCCCTCGGGCGTGGCCGCGATCGCCGGAGTGATGCTGACGTTGCTTGGCCCTGGTGATGTCGTTCTGATCAGCGACAACGCTTATGACCCCGCGCGTGCCATGGGCAAGGGGCTGCTGACCGACTTGGGCATCGAGCCGCGCTTCTTCGACCCGCTCGACCCTGCCGCCTACGAAGCGCTGTTCTGCGACCGGACCCGCGCCGTTCTTCTCGAAGCGCCCGGCAGCCTCTCGATGGAGATGGCCGACCTGCCGGAGTTGGCTCGAATAGCCCGGGCCAAGGGGGCAATTTCCGTGCTCGACAATACCTGGGCGAGTTCACTGGGATTTCAGGCGCTGGACCATGGGATCGATATTTCCCTGATGGCGCTGACCAAGCATGTCGGCGGCCATTCCGACCTGATGATGGGCAGCGCCAGTGCAGGACCAGAGCTTTATGCGCGACTGCGCGCGAGAGCGCAGCAACTGGGCACAGTCGTCTCGCCCGACGATGCCGCGCTGGCCTTGCGCGGCTTGCGCACGCTCCACTTGCGGCTCAAGCAGGAAACCGACAGCGCGACCGCGATCGCCCGTTGGCTGGCAGGTCGTGACGAAGTGGCGGAAGTGTTGTGCCCCATGCTCGAAGGCGCGCCGGGCTACGAGATCTGGAAGCGGGACTTCACGAGCGGCTGCGGATTGTTCAGCTTCGTGTTCAACGGTGGGACCAAAGCCGCGCGCGATCGTTTCGTCGATAGTTTGACCTTGTTCGGCATCGGATTTTCGTGGGGCGGCTTCGAAAGCCTTGCCTTGCCGATCGAGCCTTCCGCCTATCGTAGCCAGATGCCATGGCCGCCTGCGCCGCTGTCGAACAATGACCGCCATGCCGTTCGCCTCGCGATCGGGCTGGAAGATCCGGCCGACCTTATCGCAGACATCGAACAGGCGCTCGGCACCTGGCGGCAAGGGTGATACTCAACGCTATGGCTGCGGCCCTGCGGCCAGTCCCTACGCCCACAGCCACGGCGACGGCGACCCACGCCCCCCAGGTGTCAGGCGCGGACGGGATCAAGGATGCGGTCGCTTCGCGTAGCGATACCGTGGGCGGCATCATCAATACCGCCGACAGCCTGGCCATCCAGATCGGAGCCACGCGGTTTTCGATCTGGGATCTTGTCGTGGTCCTGTCGGTGTTGGCGCTGGTAATCACGATCGCGTGGGCATCCAGCCGAATGTCGAGCAGGATCCTTGCCAAGGCGACCCGGCTCGACATGACGCAACGCCTGCTGACGGAAAAGATGCTGAGCCTGTTCATCTGGGCAATCGCTTTCCTCATCGGCGTCGATGTCCTCGGCATAGATCTCACGGCGCTGACGGTGTTCTCCGGCGCGTTCGGTCTGGCGATCGGCTTCGGTCTGCAGAAGACATTCGGCAACC
The DNA here is from genome assembly GCF_055521575.1 of Novosphingobium sp. BL-S-24. Taxonomy (NCBI): domain Bacteria; kingdom Pseudomonadati; phylum Pseudomonadota; class Alphaproteobacteria; order Sphingomonadales; family Sphingomonadaceae; genus Novosphingobium; species Novosphingobium sp. BL-S-24. The sequence goes on along the minus strand of NZ_CM145488.1, from coordinate 2,460,721 downwards.
TGATCGCCGGCATCATCCTGCTCATGGACAAGTCCATCAAGCCGGGCGACGTGATCGCGATTACCGATCAGGGGGGCCAATATACTTTCGGGCAGATCCGGCGCATCGGCATTCGCGCGGTTTCGCTGACCACGCGTGATCAGAAGGAATATCTGATTCCGAACGAAAACCTGATGATTAATCAGGTTGAAAACTGGTCCTATTCCAGTCGCAACGTGCGCATTCAGGTGCCCGTGGTGATCCCCTTCGCCTCCGACATAGAGCGCGCCGAGGAACTGATGCTGGAGGCGGCGCGGTCGGTGAAGCGTGTTCTGGCCGCCCCGCCACCAACGGTCTGGCTGGACAGCTTTGCCGAAAACGGCGTCGCGTTCGTCATTCACTGCTGGATCACCGACCCCGAGGAAGGCGTCGGCAACGTGCGATCAGATGTGCTAAAAGGTTTGTGGCGACTGATGCAGGAGAATGGCATCAAGGTGCCCTACCCGCAGCGTGATCTCAATTTGCGGGACACGGCGACGATGCGCGAACTGATCGAAGCGATCGGCCGCAGGGATGCCAATTCCGGCGGTCAGCAAGGAACGGAGCCATGAACCTGCGTCACGCACTGTTGGCGGTTTCGGCAATCGCCATGGCCTCGTGCGGAGGCGAAACCAATGCGGCTCCAAAAACCGACAATCTCTATCCGTTCTACATGCCGATGACGGGCCTGCAGGCCCCGGCGATCACGCTCAAGGTCAAGTGCGATGCCTCGCGCGCGGCGGGGCGCGAAGTCTATGACGGACGGGATGCAAACTCGCTCTACGGCCGGGCAGAGGGCGGTTACGAGTTCATCTACGAAGCGCTCGATGCCGCTGGCAAGCCCTGCGTCTATCCGTTCGCGCCATGGATGCCGCAGATCGCCGGAGCCCTCGATGGTACGCAATATATCCTGCGGTCCTCGATCCCCGGACAGCGGGTGACGTTCAATACCAGTTACGACTGGGCGAGCGTCGATCTGCGCATGTTCGACATCGGGAAAAGCCGCGTGCATTTCGAAATGCGCGACATCGATCTTAACTTTCCCGGCGCGATCCAGCCGATGGGTGCGCTGCATCTCGAAGCAGTGGGGACCGCCAGGCCGGGCCTGTTCACCGCCGTCATCCGCCGGTCCCGGATCTACGGCGGAAAGAATGCGATCTTCGTGCCGAGCGGGCAGACGATGCTTTATGTCGAGGACAGCGAGATCGCCGGGAATGTCGGCACCAATGCGGATCAGGAGCACTCGACCTACATCAACGGGACGCTCGTGTCCCACTTCCGCAATTCAAGCTGGCATGGTCAGCGCACCTGGGAGAACATGGCGAGCGGCCATCAGATCAAGGACAAGGCCTACCTGCGCATCTACGAGAACGTCACCGTCAGCAATGATCCGAGCGGCTCCACCCCCTCCGCCATGCCGCTGATCGATGCCTCTGCGTTCGGGTTTACCTGGTCCGACAATCTGCACATCCGTCGTGTCATGCCCGCGCAGGCGCCGCGTGACACGCTGGTCGATCTGCGCAGCGAGATCGTTTACGGCGCGCGGGAAAACTACCCATGGGACGTGCTGGTCACGCCCGACTGGCGAATGCCGGCAAATCCGCTCTCGGCGCTGGACAAGGTGTATCTCTCGGTGTTCGTGAACACCACGGTCGAGAGTTTCCGCACCGAGCCGCATGTCTTCGCGCTGCGGTCGCAGGGGTCGGGGCTCTCGGCCGATGGCTCGCACGTGGAAGGCGGCGAGCGGACCGACAAGGTGCAGCAGCGCGCTGTGTCGCTGGCGTTCGACACGACCGGCACTTTCAAGCGGGCCTACTTGAACGAGGGGTGGACCTACACCGATCCGGACTTGCCTGCCGGAAGCAGTTGGGTGCTGGATCGCGACGCCTTCGTGCGCCATGCGCTTGGACTGATCGGGCGGTGGCAGGACCCGCGTTGATCGGGGGCTAGCCTACCGCCAGCCGCACCGGCTTTTCCATCTCCAGCCGGTTGCGTCCTTTTGCCTTGGCGACGAAGAGCGCCATTTCCGCCCGCTCAATCGTGGAATCAAGGCTGGTGCCGATCCGGGCGACGCTGCCGCTGGCCGTCATCGCGAAATGGCTGGTGCCGACTTTCTGCTTCAGCTCCGACAACGTGGTGACGACCCGCCGGCATATGCCTTCCGCCTCAGTCGGCGTGACCCTGGGCAGGATCACGGCGAACCGCTCGGACCCGATGCGGGAGATAATGTCGTCGCTGCGAAGCATCTCCCGCAGGAGATCGGAGAACACGTTGAGCACCTGATCGCCAACGCTCTGCCCATACTGCATATTGATGGTGCGGAAAAAATCGATGCTGAACAGCCCCAGGCACCCGTCCATCCCGGCGTCGAGCATATGCTCCAGCATCGAGATGAAAGCGGTCCGGTTGGTCAGCCCGGTCAACGGATCGGAATAGGTAGCCGTAAACAAGCGTTCGCTCAACGATCGCAGTTCATCGACATTGCGCATCACGCCAAGCACGCCATAGGGCGCGCCATCGTGACGCAGCAGGGCACGCAGGCGAATTTCGAACCACTGCTTGCGCTCGTCTCGCGTCAGCGCGGGGAATTCGATCCAGTCTACATCCTCACCCGCCAAGGCCCTGCCATGGGCGCGGGAGATCTGCTGCTTAGCTTCGGGCGCCACCAGGTCGAGCAAGTGCGGCCCCATCAGCGCACCCGGTTCGCGATGCCCCAGTTCCGCCATGGCCGACGTCGCATGAACGATGAAACCCTTTGGATCGGTTTTGAGAATGATGTCGGTCGTGCTTTCGGCCAGCATCCCGTAAAGGACTGAGCTTTCCTGAAATGTGAAGTTCATGCCCATTCAACTGCGTCCCGAAATTCCTGCCCGATTCAAGCGACGACATTCTTAATCAACGATCTGAACAACCCTTTCCATTCTCCCGACACGCCCTGAAAACAATTGTCCGGTTAGCTAACCAGTTATACTAAGCTATTGTTATCAAAAGGTTTACCATCGAAATAGGCACCCGCAAACAGAAAATTAAAAAAGGATGAACCGACTCGGTTGTTTTGGTTTGGACGAGCCGGATACGCGATGGCACGTGCTACAGTTCAATCATGATCCTGACTTTTTCGGGCGTGGTTTCCACCGCCGTCGCGATTTGCTCCCGGCACCGGGAGATAAGTTCAGGAAGTCCTGGCACCGTGCGGCTAGGCCGCAGATCGACGCCCTCGACGCCCAGCGCCTCGGCGATGGCTTCGATGCGTTCTTCGATCGGCCTCGCCCGGCCCTGCTCCCACGCCCAGACCGTCGGCTTGCTGACGCCGAGCCTATTCGCCAGTTCTCCCTGCGTAAGACCACGTAACTTGCGCAGGCGATGCAGGCGCTCGCCCAGGCTTTCGCCTCCAATCGCAGATGGTATGGCTGGTATGGGAGAAGGAGCCGCGCCGATGCCGAATTCGGTTCGCACCGCGCTGCGCAGCGCCGATGCCTTGAGCGTCAACTGCGGGATATTGCTGTCAAACGCACACCCGTAAAGATCGCCGCTTGCCCAGATGACTCTCGCCACCACAGGGTCCGCTTCCGGCAGTTCCAGCGTTAATGCCTCACCGATTTCCAGATCGACCCTCGTTTCAAGCAGCACGCCGGTCTGGGACAGATTGTGAACGACAACCTCGGTCTCGACGCCCGATTCCAGCGCCCCCTGGGTTTCCAACAGCAAACGGCGCCGTTCGGCGCGTGGCTTACCTTCGCTATAAGGGACATCTTCGAAATGAGCCGCTATCGGCATTGTACCGTCTCCCTGGGTGGCCTTCAACCGTCCACTGGCGCGGTTAAGATTTAGTTAGCGAAGCTACTAATGAGGCTTCCTTAGAGCGCATTCCCCCGGATCGGATGTAAGCAGGTCTGTTAGCCGCCGCGTTAGGGTCGGCCGTAAAGCTGCTCTTAGTCCATCCAAAGGCATTATGGCTGGCATCACTGATCGATCGACGCCATTTGCACCCCATGACAGCGAATCCCGCCTCTCGCGATCGTATCGGCACTGTATATCTGGTTGGCGCTGGCCCCGGGGATCCCGACCTGTTGACCTTGCGCGCCGCACGCCTGTTGATGAGCGCATCGCTGATCGTCCATGATGGCCTGGTCGACCCCGCCATCCTCGCCATGGCGCGGTCAGGCGCAAGGTTGATATCAGTCGCCAAAAGCCGGTCACGCCACACGATGAAGCAGGACGACATCAACGCGCTTCTCGTGCGCGAAGCGCTTGCAGGGAACGACGTGGTCCGGCTGAAGGGCGGCGATCCTTTCATTTTCGGGCGTGGCGGAGAAGAAATGCAGGCTTGCCACGCTGCCGGTGTCGCGGTGGAAGTGGTGCCCGGCATATCTTCGGCGCTGGGTGCGTCCGCCGCTGCGGGAATCCCGCTGACCCATCGCGATCACGCCTCGATCGTCAGCTTCGTGGCGGGCCAGTGCAAGGGGTTGTCCGATCAGGACTGGTCCGGCCTCGCCGGAAAGGATCGCACCCTGGTGATCTTCATGGGGCTGGCGACAGCCGCCCAGATCTCGGAAAAGCTGATGGCGGATGGCCTTGCGCCTGATGTCCCGACGGCCGTCATCGAAAAGGCCACGCGCGCCGACATGCGCGTGCTCCGCGCGCCCCTTGCCGGCCTTTCCGCGATTGTTGAAAGCGAGAGGGTGCAAAGCCCGGCGCTTATCGTTATCGGGCACGTCGTATCCGATACCGACAACACTATTCGCGCACTGGCGCTGGAGGCAGCAAAGTGAATATCCTGACGGGGAATGACCTCAAGACCGGAGCGGTCATCTGGTGGACGGGCGTTGGCTGGTCGCTGGACGTCAACGATTCCGCCGATGTCGAAGGGCATGGTGCCGCCATCATCGCTCGTGAAGAAGGCGCACAGAATGTCTTCGCCGCCTATGTCGTCGATGCCGTGAAGACCGACGAAGGCGTCCGCCCGGGCCATATCAAGGAGCGGATCCGCGCTCTTGGGCCAACCGTACGCCCCGATCTGACGCTCAAGCCGTCCGACCCCGAAGCCGTGAACTGGGTGATCTGATGTACAAGTATGACGAATATGACCAGCAGATGGTCGATACCCGCGTCGCGGAATTTCGCGATCAGGTCCGCCGCCGCCTTTCGGGTGAACTGACCGAAGACCAGTTCAAGCCTCTGCGTCTGCAGAACGGGCTCTACCTTCAGCTGCACGCCTACATGCTGCGCGTCGCGGTGCCTTACGGGACGCTGAGCTCTGCACAGATGCACCTGCTCGGTGATATCGCGGACAAGTACGATCGCGGTTACGGCCACTTCACCACGCGCCAGAACATCCAGTACAACTGGATCAAGCTGGAAGAGACGCCGGACATTCTGGCCGAACTCGCCACGGTTGAGATGCATGCCATCCAGACCAGCGGCAACTGCATCCGCAACATCAGCGCTGACCAGTTCGCCGGCGCCGCCGCGGACGAGATCGTCGATCCCCGCCCTTACGCGGAATTGCTGCGTCAGTGGTCCAGCTTCCACCCGGAATTTCTGGTTCTGCCGCGTAAGTTCAAGATTGCCGTGATCGCATCCGAAAAGGATCGCGCGGCGATGCGCCTGCACGACATCGGCATCAAGATGGTGCGCAATGCCGCTGGTGAGATCGGCGCGCAGTTCTATGCCGGTGGCGGCATGGGCCGCACACCCATGATTGCCCCCATGGTGCGCGAATTCGTGCCGCTTGAGCAGCTGATCACGTATTCCGAGGCGTGCTTGCGCGTCTACAACCGCCATGGTCGTCGCGATAACAAGTACAAGGCGCGGATCAAGATCCTCGTCCACGAACTGGGCAAGGATGAATATATCCGCCAGGTCGAGGAAGAATTCGCCCATCTGCTGACCCAGCCCATCGAGCCGCCGCTCGCCGAGCTGGAGCGGATCAAGGCGCACTTCGTCGACCCCGCCTTCGATGCCAACGCGTCCGACGATCTGGATCTTTCGGATCCCGACTTCCGCCTGTGGGTGGAGCGCAACACGCATGCGCACAAGCAGCCGGGCTATATCATCGCGACCATCAGCCTGAAGCCGGTTGGCGGCATTCCGGGCGACGCGACGGCGGATCAGATTCGCCTGATGGCGCAGCTTGGGCGCGACTATTCGTTCGACGAACTGCGCGTGACCCATGCCCAGAACATCGTCCTGCCGCACGTCCGCAAGGCTGATCTCTACACCGTCTGGAAGGCACTGGACGAGGCCGGGATCGGCACCGCCAACCTCGATACCGTGGGTGACATCATCGCTTGCCCCGGACTCGACTATTGCTCACTGGCCAACGCGCGGTCGATCCCAGTGGCGCAGAAGATTTCCGAACGGTTCGGATCGGCGGAAAAGCAGGCTGAAATCGGCGAGCTGAAGCTCAAGATTTCTGGCTGCATCAATGCCTGCGGTCATCACCATGCCGGCCACATCGGCATTCTCGGCGTCGACAAGAAGGGGGTGGAAAACTACCAGCTTTCGTTCGGCGGCAGCGAAGGCGCAGACACCTCGCTCGGCAAGATCACCGGCCCCGGCTTTGACGAGGACGGCGTGGTCGATGCTGTTGAAAAGGCGACGAAAGTTTACCTCGCCAACAAGCAGGGCGATGAACGATTCCTCGACACCTACCGCCGTATCGGCATGGAACCGTTCAAGGAGGCCATCTATGGTTGAAGTGCAATTCCGCTTCCGAAACGACGAAGCCGTCAACGATCCGGCCGTCACCGTGGATGTGTTTGCTGAACAAACTAATGCCACCGCCGTCCGCATCGAACCCGGTGACGACGCTCGCAACCTCCTCGCCCAACTCGATCGTCTTGCGCTGGTGGAAGTCAATTTCCCCGCCTGGACCGACGGCAGGGGATACTCGTCGGCCCGCATCCTCCGGGAAGCTGGGTACACGGGTGAGCTGCGCGCGGTCGGTGATGTCGTGGTCGATATGATCGCTCACCTTCGTCGCTGTGGTTTTGACTCTTTCGCACCCGATAAGCCGCTCAATCCCGACGACGCGCAAAATACGTTCGATCGCTGGGACAATGTCTACCAGGCGAGCGCCGTGGATGGTCGTCCCGCAATATGGGCCAAGCGCCACCCGGCCGCTTGACGCCCCCACAAGGTGATCCCGATGCTTCGCTCTGCCATTGATCCCGACATCCAGATCGCCGCCGCTCGTGTGCGCGATCGGATCGACACCAGCACACGTTTTCTCGAGTCCGATGCGGCTCGATTGAACGGCATGTTTCATGGCGTCGACACGGTTGAAATGCTGGAAGCGGTGCTGAAGGATCACCTTGCTGGAAACATCGCAATCGTATCAAGCTTCGGAGCGGAAAGCGCGGTTTTGCTTCATCTGGTAAGCCAGGTAGACCGCTCGGTTCCTGTCCTGTTTCTTGAAACGGGCAAGCACTTCCCCGAAACTCTTTCGTACCGCGACACGCTTATTGAGCGACTGGGCCTCGAGGACTTGCGCAATCTGGCTCCTGACGACGCTGAGCTGGCGAAAAAGGATGAAACCGGATTGCGCTGGTCCTGGGACCCGGACGGGTGCTGTGAAATCCGCAAGGTGCGACCGCTGGCCAAAGCACTGGCCGGTTTCGACGCATCATTCTCGGGCAGAAAATCGTTTCAGGCTGCCACCCGGTCGAGGCTGCCCCGGTTCCAGATCGATACGACGGATACTGCAGGGCGGCTCAAGATTAATCCGCTCATCGATTGGTCGCCTGAAAGACTGGCTGCGTACATCACCGAACATGACTTGCCGGCCCACCCGCTGGTGGCCGATGGGTACCCCTCCATCGGATGCATGCCTTGCACCAGCAGGGTCGCCCCTGGAGAAGACCCTAGGTCAGGTCGTTGGAAAGGCTGGGATAAGACGGAGTGCGGAATTCACGTGCCTGGACAGGAAGACGGTTCGGCAGGCGAATTGCCTCCTGGGTTCGAACCGGTATTCTGATTGGTCGGGTCATAGCCCCGACTTGGCCCGTGATGCATCGGGTGGTGGTCGGCGTGCAATATTTGCAGCACCGACTAGGCCCAAGATGCTTTGCTATTCGAGTGTAAGCTGTAGATCGTTCGCTGAATGATCTCAGCTTCCTCAAACCCCATTCGAGTAGTCCACCCGGCACTGGTCACCCTCGCTTTGGCCATGGGTGCCTTCGCTATTGGCACGGCCGAGTTCGCGGCCATGAGCTTGGTTCCCTTTTTCGCTCAGGATCTGAAGCTGACTGAGCCTGAAGCGGGCCACGCGATCAGCGCCTATGCATTGGGCGTGGTCGTGGGGGCGCCCGTCATCGCTGTTCTGGCGGCCAAGATTGAACGGCGCATGCTGCTTATTGCGTTGATGCTGATCTTCGCCGTCGGTAATGGCATTTCCGCGTTTGCCACCGATTATCCGATGCTGCTGATATGCCGTTTCATCAGCGGGATTCCTCATGGCGCGTATTTCGGCATAGCCGCCCTTGTTGCCGCATCGATGGTGCCATCGAACAAGCGCGCCCAATCGGTCGCCATGGTGATGTCCGGATTGACGGTAGCGACTATCATCGGCGTCCCGGTAGCGAATTGGCTTGGCCAAGCTTTCGGATGGCGCAGTGGGTTTGGTGTGGTGGCATTCCTCGCACTCGTAACCGTGACATTGATTGCCTTCTATGCGCCTATACAACCTGCCAACGCGTCAGCCAGCCCGCTCCGTGAGCTGGGCGCGCTGCGTCGACCTCAGGTTCTGCTGACCCTGCTGACTGGCGCGATTGGCTTTGGCGGTCTGTTTTGCGTCTATACCTATGTCGCATCGACCATGATGGAAGTGACGGGCGTATCGGAACGCCTAGTGCCAGTCGTGCTGGCCGTATTTGGGGTCGGGATGACTGCAGGCAATCTGTTCTGGGCGCGCGTCGCCGACAGTGCCCAGACCAAGGCTGCAATATGCGCTCTGCTTTTCAGCGCCGCCAGTCTCAGCCTATTCCCTCTGTTCTCGGGTAACATCTGGACGCTGTCTTTGATTGTCCTGCTCATTGGGTTCGGCGGCGGCTTGGGCACCATTTTGCAGACCCGCCTGATGGACGTTGCAGGTGATGCGCAAGCGTTGGCGGCTGCCGCTCATCATAGCGCCTTCAACGTCGCCAACGCCTTGGGGCCGTGGCTTGGCGGATTGGCCATCGCCGGCGGATACGGACTGACTTCCACCGGGTGGATTGGCGCTGGCCTCTCGCTCGGAGGCCTTATGATTTTTCTTGTAGCGGTCGCATTGAGAACCCGTGAATTGCAATCGGCGTCGGCTTAAACCTCGCGCTCAGGCTGTCAGACGCCTCTCCAGATGCATATGCACGGCACTGGGGGTAGTCTCCATCTCGGAAACATAGAAGTGGTCGACATTGATGCCGTCCTCGAACAACGGCGCGCCATCACCCAGTTCGCGAGAGACAAGCCGGAGCCAAATGTCATCTGCCTCCCCCATCAAGATCGCTGCCCGGACTGCTTCGCCCTCGCCCACGACCAGCACGGCCTTAAATCCTGCTATACTTTGAGCCGCCCGAAACGCTTCGGCATATGTCGGCAGGAACCGAAAGCCATGACGTCGGCAGTCCGCCATCCCTTCGTCGACGACGAAAATGGGGGTTTTAGAAGCATAGGCTTGTCCTATCCACTGGACATCTTCGGTGAGTTCGAACGATCGCCGGCTCATGACAATGGCGCCGCAGTCTTCGATCAGCCTTCCCGAAAGCCCTGTACCTTGTAGCTCATTGGCATGAATAACGCGGTTACCAGCCCCATCCGCCCAATATCCGTCGAGGCTGGCTGCGGCGTCGATGATCATTCTGCCCATCTTCCTGCTCCCGCTTTGACGACTAAATGGTCACAAGCAAGCAATCATGGATTAACAAATGAGCGGCATTCAGATCGGTAGAGCGAGGCACAATTCCGACGATTTGACGTCATCCACCATCGGTTACACAATTTGGCGGCTATCCGATCATCATAAGGCTTGCATTACCGCCAGCTGCCGTCGTGTTTATGGATAGGGACACTTCTTCCAATAATGATACGCATCCGGATACGGCGTATTCATCATCCCACCGATGGACGGGAACAATGGGGCCGCCCAATCGCGCTACTGCCTCGGACGCTGCGATCACCGATGCAGCGTCTCCTTCTACCAGACAGCTCACGATGGGGTCGCTGCTGTTATCGGCAAATCGGTTCGCCAGACCAGGCAGCAAACCATCCAAGCCATCCCTACCTACGATCACTGCGCTGTTTCCAGTCGCCAGAACGGCTCCCATCTGCTCGATCAGACCATGACGGGTCGATGGGCGTAACAGGATCTTGCCGCGCGGGTGCAAGGCGTACAGGTTGCGCTCGCCGACAGGGCCTTGCAGTTCCAACTGCAGCCCTACGGCGGACCTGATGTTCAGAACCCTTTCAGCGGCCTCGCTCTCGCCCATTTCCCTGAGCCACTGAGCAAATTCCATCACCGCCGCCTCAGGGCCGACGTTTGGCGACAAGATCGCCGGAGCATTTCTAACGAGTTGTCCAAGATAGAGGGGGCCGCCAGCCTTTGGCCCGGTACCGGATAGTCCCCGTCCGCCGAATGGCTGCACGCCCACGACCGCGCCTATCGTGTTGCGGTTTATGTACAAGTTACCGGCGCGGACTTGTGAGCTTACTCGCGCCACGATCCCATCTAGGCGAGTGTGCAGGCCGAACGTCAGTCCATAACCAGTCGCATTGATCGATGATATCAGGTCATCGAGTTCCGTGCGCTTGAAACGCACGACATGGAGTACCGGCCCGAATACCTCTTCTTTCAATTGAGCGACCGAAGCGATTTCCACGATGGTCGGAGCGACGAAAGTCCCAGTGGATGTTTCCGCTGGCAAGGTAACGCTGTGCACCGCAAAGCCCGCCGCCCGCATATCCGCAATATGACTGTCGATCCTCTGCTTCGCTTCGACAGTGATCACCGGCCCAATATCTGTCGAAAGGCGATCGGGATTGCCAATCCGCAGCTCGGCAAGCGCGCCCTTCAACATCGTAAGCGTACGATCGGCAATATCCTCCTGCAGGCAGAGCACGCGAAGAGCGGAGCAGCGTTGACCCGCGCTATCGAAAGCGGACAAAATTACATCCGCCACGACTTGCTCGGCCAGGGCGGAGCTATCGACAATCATGGCATTCTGGCCGCCGGTCTCTGCGATCAACGGGATCGGCCTTCCGTCTGCCGTCACACGAGAAGCGAGCTGCTGCTGGATCATCCGCGCAACTTCGGTCGAGCCGGTGAACATGACGGCAGCGGTTTTCGGTGAGTCAACCAGCGCTGCGCCAATCTCACCACCGCCCGGCAGCAGCTGCAAGGCATCGGTGGGCACGCCCGCGTTATGTAAGATGCGAATTGCTTCAGCGGCAATCAGCGGTGTTTCTTCTGCAGGCTTCGCCAGGACGGGGTTGCCCGCAGCCAGTGCTGCGGACACCTGCCCGGTAAAGATCGCCAGAGGAAAATTCCACGGACTGATGCACACAATGGGGCCGAGTGGCACTTGAGCAGGCCCGCATGTGCTTCTCGCCTGCATCGCATAGTAACGTAGAAAGTCTATCGCCTCTCGCACTTCTGCCACGGCGTTCGCAGCAGACTTACCGGCCTCTCGAACGATCAGGCCGATAAGTGCTGGCATCGAGGCCTGAATGTCATCTGCAGCGCGCTCAAGAACAGCAGCCCGACCATTCACATCCACGTCGGTCCAAGCGGAATGGGCGGCCCTATCCACTGCACGCGACGCATCGTTGCAGTCAGCTTCGATTACATACCCAATCGTATCGCTATGATCGGACGGGTTAGTGACCGCTTTCTGTTCGCCTGCACGACCATCGATAGCAGCCTGCCACGACGTTTCGCCCGAAGCCGCGATGGCTTTCCAAAGTTGGTCCAGTTTCAGTTCGTCGGTGAGATCGATCCCTTGGGAATTAGGTCGCCCGGGAAAGATATCGCGAGGCAAGGCGATCAGATCGTGTTTCTTACCCGGCTGCGGCATAGCCAGTGCAACGTCCACCGGATCAGCGACAAGGTCGGCTATCGGGATCGTCGGATCAGCGATACGATTGACGAAGGAGGAATTCGCCCCGTTCTCCAGTAACCGCCGGACCAGATAAGCCAGCAGCGTTTCGTGCGTCCCGACCGGGGCGTAGATGCGACAGGGGCGATCGAGCCTGGTCTTGCCGACAACCTGCGAATAAAGCGCTTCTCCCATGCCATGCAGGCACTGGAACTCGTAGTCTTCAGGGCGGAAGTCCGGCCCTGCAAGCTGATAAATCGTTGCCACGGTCTGAGCGTTGTGGGTCGCGAATTGCGGGAAGACGGCGTCCGGGGCTGCGAGCAACTTCTTGGCACACGCAATGTAAGCAACGTCGGTATGCACCTTGCGCGTATAGACCGGAAAGTCGGACAATCCGTCGACCTGCGCGCGCTTGATCTCGGCGTCCCAGTACGCCCCCTTTACGAGACGAACCATTATACGGCGATTCGATCTACGGCCCAGGTCCACGATCCAATCGATGACAAGCGGGCAACGTTTGCCATATGCCTGAATAACGAAGCCCAGGCCGTCCCACCCGGAGAGATCAGGATCCTGCGCAAGGTTTTCCAGAAAATCCAGCGAGAGTTCGAGCCGATCTGCTTCCTCGGCGTCTATATTGAAGCCGATGTCGTAATGTTTGGCCAGCAATGCCAAAGATTTCACGTTGGGTAGGAGTTCTCCCATTACGCGATCAAGCTGAGAACGAACATACCGGGGGTGTAGCGCCGAAAGCTTGATGGATATGCCAGGGCCCAGCAGGATGCCCCGTCCGGCGGAAGCTTTGCCGATAGCGTGAATGGCGTTTTCGTAATCGGCATAATACCGGGCCGCGTCATCCGCCGTAGTCGCCGCTTCGCCCAGCATGTCATAACTGTAGCGGAACCCTTGGGTTTCGAGTTCAGTCGCTCTCTTCAAAGCCTGATCGATGGTTTCGCCCGTAACGAACTGCTCTCCCATCATGCGCATGGCAAGATCTACGCCGCGGCGGATTACTGGTTCCCCGGCGCGAGCCACCAAGCGCGTGAGCGCAGCGCCCAAACCACGATCGTCGACCGATCCGACCAGCCTGCCCGTGATGACCAGACCCCACGTCGCCGCGTTAACGAAGAGGGACCTTTCCGTACCCACATGGCTGGCCCAATCGCCATCCGCGATCTTATCGCGTATCAAGGCATCGCGCGTGGCATTATCCGGGATACGCAAGAGGGCTTCCGCAAGGCACATCAAGGCTACGCCCTCCTGGCTGGACAGGGCGTATTCCTTCACGAGACCTTCAACACCACTACCTTTGTGGTTCGCCCGCAAAAGACTGACCAGCGACGTCGCCGTCTCTCTGATCGCCTTTTTCAGTGGATCTGAGACCGCCGCAGCATCGAGCAATGGCCGCATCGCTTGGACCTCGTCCCAACGACGAGCCTCTTCGATCGCCTTACGAAACGGTGATTGGACACGGACCGGCGGGGCGAAAGCGCCAAAGGGTAAAGTTGATTCCATGATCGAACGTTATCGCAAACGCGCTTGCCAATCAGACTTTTAAGGGTCTACTTTCTGGCTAAATCGCCGTATTTTTATCTCCATAGCAGGTTTTTGTTGTGCCAAATAACGCCCGTTCCGTCGAATTGAGTGAGATCGAACGAAAGATTATTGATGTTCTTCGTCTGGACGGCAGGATTACGATAACTGATCTGGCCATAGCTGTCGGGATGTCCAAAACCGCGTGCCAGATGCGCGTACAGCGGTTGATGCAAAGCGGGGTGATCCGAGGGTTCAGGGCGGTCGTCGATCCGGCAGCACTCAATCTGGATCATGTTGCCTTTGCCGAAGTGAAACTTTCAGACACCCGCGAGGTGGCGCTCGCCGAATTCAACCGAGCCGTCCAACGTATTCCTGAGGTCGAGGAATGCCACATGATCGCCAGCAGCTTCGATTATCTACTCAAGGTTCGGACCGCCGACATCCGTCGCTACCGCGCTGTTCTAGGCGAAAAAATTTCCAGCCTTCCTCATGTGGCCAGCACGTCGACGTTCGTCGCCATGGAGACCGTCAAGGATGCCAGCCGGTGACCGGTGCCGAACCTTCAGACGCATCAAAAAGAGGTTAGATATACCCTGCCCTTGCGCGTCTACTCACTCTATTCATTGCCGATGACAACCGCCACGCCCGCCCTGCCCCCCGTTCTCGACCTGATCGGGATTGGCCTTTTCGCATTGTCCGGGGCGTTGGCCGCCGCTCGGATGAAGCAGACGTTCGTGACGGTAGCATTCTTTGCGCTGATCACCGGCGTAGGGGGCGGTTCGCTGCGCGACCTGCTGATTGACGCCCCTGTATTCTGGGTACGCGATCGATTTGTAGCGCCAGTTTGCCTGGGTGTCGCCGTCGTTGCCTGGTTCACCCCGGTCAGGTGGTGGCAAAGCGTGCTGCTTGAATGGGCCGACGCTTTTGGCCTCGCGGTCTATTCCGTGTTCGGCACGATCAAGGCGCTGGCTTGGGGCGTCCCCCCCGGCCCCGCGATGCTGATGGGCGTCATCACCGGGTGTATCGGTGGCATCATCCGCGATGTGCTTGCAGGTCAGCCGTCTATTCTAATGCGCCCAGAACTTTACGTAACGGCTGCCGCACTGTCGGCGGGCCTCGCCGGGGGCGGTGTCGCCATGGGTCTGCCGCCGCTCTTGACATGGATGTTCGCAGTTGGAGGCGGCTTCGCACTACGCGGAGCCGCCATCCATTGGTCGCTAAGGCTGCCCGCCCATCGCGGTGATGATTGAGCGGGACTCTTGAAACTCCGCCTTAAGGGTCGGCATAACCCTTACTTGGCGCCGCTTTGCTCCGGCATCAATAGCCCCGTCCATTGAGCCACAAACGCCAGGATATCAGCCCCTTCTTCTATCGCCTTGTCGGTCGGTTTTCCCGAGCCATGCCCAGCCCTCGTCTCGATGCGGATCAGGCGGGGCCGATCCCCAAGATTGGCGTTCTGAAGCGCCGCGGCATATTTGAATGAATGTCCGGGAACCACGCGGTCATCCGTATCGGCCGTCGTAACCAGGATGGCCGGATACCGTACACCGTCGCGGATATTGTGATACGGCGAATAAGTTCGCAGGATCTTGAAGTCCTCTTCCCGCTCTGGATACCCGTAGTCGTCTACCCAATAGCGACCGGCGGTGAACCGGTCGAACCGCAGCATATCCATGACGCCAACCTGCGCGACGGCAGCCGCAAAAAGGTCAGGTCGCTGATTGACTACCGCGCCAACCAAGAGGCCGCCGTTGGAACCGCCTTGAATAGCGAGGCCGTCCTTCTTCGCGATGCCCTGCCCTATTAAGTATTCGCCCGCAGCGATGAAGTCATCGAACACGTTCTGCTTGTTTGCACGACGACCCGCGTCATGCCATTCCCGACCGTATTCGCCACCGCCGCGCAAATTCGCGAGTGCGAACGCACCGCCGGCTTCTAACCACGCCATTCGCGTTGCCGAGAAGCCCGGAGTCAGCGAAACGTCAAACCCGCCATATCCATACAGCAACGTAGGAACAGGCTTATTGGATGCCGCAACTGCTCGACTGCGGACAATGAACATCGGCACCTTCGTGCCGTCTTTCGACATGTAGAACTTCTGCTCAACCACATACGCACCACGATCACCGCAGATGCTGGGCTTAGCGAAAGCAGTCGTAACACCCGTGTTCAAATCCATCCGATAGATCGACGCCGGGCAATCAAAACTTGTGAAAGCGTAAAAGGTCTCACCATCGCCCGGACGCCCGCGAAATCCCGACGCAGTGCCGATCCCATTCAAACTCAACGTGCGACCACCACTGCCGTCCAGTGCAAGAACCTCCGCATGGCTGGCGGCATCACGCATGTAATTCAGGATCAGCCGATCGCCGACAACCCCGGCCCTCTCCAAAATATCGTCACGCTCGGCAACCAATTGGGCCCATTCCGGTTTGCGCGCATCCAGGTCGATCGCTACCAATCGATAGCGCGGGGCGTTCCAGTTCGTCACATACCACAGCTTGCGTCCGGCGCCTTCGACCAGCTTCCAGTCGTCCTTGAAGCCCGTAACCAGAGGCGTTGCCTTCCAGCCATCTCGTCCTCTACGAGCCAGATCGATTACGCGGACCTCGTATCGCGCATCCGTGCCAACGTGACTGGTTATTAGCGCGAGCCGCCCGTCCTGCGTGACTTCCGCCGTATGCCCGTAATCCCGATGATCCGGTGTAGAATAGACCAGTTCATCCTGATCTTGGCTGGCCCCCAATCTATGAAAGTAGACCGCCTGATTGTAATTCAGGCTCTGAAACGCAGCTCCTTCTTCTGGTGCGGGAAAGCGAGAGTATAGAAACCCTTCCTCACCGACCCAGGCCAAACCGGTGAATTTCGCCCAGCGGATCTCGTCACCTAATGGCTTGCCCGTCTTGACATCGAGCACCCGTAATATCCGCCAATCGGTTCCGCCATCCTGCACGCTATACAGCAGGTATCGGCCTTTTTCCGATGGCTCCCAGGAATCAAGCGCAGTCGCTCCATCCGACGCCCATGTGTTGGGATCAAGCAACAGCTGGGGCGTGCCAGATAGCCCGTTGCGGACAAACAACTGAGCCTGGTTCTGCAGGCCAGAATTGCGCGTGTAGAAGTAGCGTTGGCCAGCCTTCACCGGAATGCCGAAGCGCTCATAGTCCATGAACGCCTGGATACGACCAGCAAACGCCTTGCGCTGCGGAAGACCAGCCAGATACTTCCCGGTCGCTTCATTTTCGCGGCTCACCCAGTCCGCGACTTCCGGTGAGTGACGCACGTCGGCTTCGAGCCAGCGGTAGGGGTCAGCGATCCGCTCCCCAAAAAGTGTGTCGACAAGCGCATCGCGGCGGGTTTGCGGATAAGTGATGTCAGTCATGGGTTCAGCAAAGATGGGCGCAGCGAAGCACAGCGACAAGCCCCCGATAAGCGCCAGGAGGCGATTGATTTGCATGGATTATCCTTGTCTTTCAAACACCCTGCCTACCACAGACACAAGTGGGGAGAAAGATTGGGATCGAACGCCAAGTTGACGAAGTACATGCGGCGCCGTCTCAGGCCATGCCAGTTAGCGAATTGACGGGAGGGTGCGCCGGGAGTTTAGCAGTGTTTGATGATGTAGGAAAATTCCAGGCCGCTCACGCAAACAAAAACGGCCGCCAACCATCAGGTTCGCGGCCGCTTGTTATTGGCGGGAAACGCCCGGGCTATCAGGCCTCAGCGTATTCCTCGGTCTCGGCGTTCACCCGGCCGGAATCCTGGCCCTTGGCATCAACGTCACGATCGACCAGTTCGATGATGGCAATCGGCGCGGCGTCCGATGCACGGATGCCAGCCTTGATGATGCGGGTGTAGCCACCTTCACGACCGGCGTACCGCTCGGCCAGAACTTCGAACAGCTTCTTTTCCTGCGCTTCGTCGAGGACCCGGGCGTGGGCCAGACGGCGGTTCGAAAGGCCGCCCTTCTTCGCCAGCGTGATCAGCTTCTCGATGTAGGGACGCAGTTCCTTCGCCTTAGGCGTGGTAGTCTGAATCTGCTCATGCTTGATGAGGGCTGCGGCCATGTTGCGCAGCAGGGCCGTACGGTGGCCGGACTTGCGCTGCAGCTTGCGGCCGCCCATTTTATGACGCATTTTCAATACTCCGTTCGTAGGGGGGCCGTATCAGGTACCCCGATCCAGGCGGTCGCTTGAGGGGGACCGCCCCGCCCTGTAAGCAACGATCCCGGCGAAACCGGGACCGTGCTTTCAAACATTAACCGAGCAGCTCTTGTTCAAGCTTCTTGGCCATCTCTTCGATGTTCTCGGGCGGCCAGCCCGGGATGTCCATGCCGAGGCGCAGACCCATCGAAGACAAAACCTCCTTGATCTCGTTGAGCGACTTGCGGCCGAAGTTCGGCGTACGCAGCATCTCGGCTTCGGTCTTCTGGACCAGATCGCCGATGTAGATGATGTTGTCGTTCTTGAGGCAGTTGGCGGAACGAACCGACAGTTCCAGCTCGTCCACCTTCTTGAGAAGGTAACGGTTGAGCTGATTGGTGTCGCTTTCTTCCGACGCCGTCGAGCCGCTGGCTGCCATGCCGATCATCGGCGACTGGCCAACTGGAGCGATATCTTCGAAGTGGACGAAGAGCGCCAGCTGGTCCTGAAGAATGCGTGCGGCATATGCCACGGCATCTTCCGGGGTTACCGTACCATCGGTTTCGACGGTCAGGTTGAGCTTATCGAAATCAAGTTCTTGCCCGATGCGGGCATTGTCGACCTTGTAGCTGACCTGGCGCACCGGCGAGTACAGCGAGTCGACGGGGATCAGACCGATCGGCGCGTCGACCGGACGGTTCGACACCGCCGGAACGTAACCCTTGCCGGTGTCGGCAGTCAGTTCCATGTTCAACGTCGCACCTTCGTCGAGGTGGCAGATCACGAGGTCCTTGTTCATGACCTCGATATCGCCGGAGACGGCGATGTCGCCGGCCTTCACAGCCGTCGGACCAGTCGCGGAAAGCTGCAGACGCTTGGGGCCTTCGCCCTGCATCTTGAGAGCGATCTGCTTGACGTTGAGCACGATGTCCGTGACGTCTTCGCGCACGCCAGCCAGCGACGAGAATTCGTGAAGCACGTTCTCGATCTTGATCGAGGTGATCGCGGCGCCCTGCAGCGAGGAGAGCAGCACGCGACGAAGCGCGTTGCCGAGCGTCAGGCCGAAGCCCCGCTCAAGAGGTTCGGCGACGAACGTCGCCTTCAGCTTGGGGTCTGGTCCCGGCTTGATCTCAAGGCTGTTCGGCTTCTTGAGTTCCTGCCAGTTCTTGATGTTGACAGTCATGGACTTCCCCTGGGAGTGATGGCGGTTACGCCCCGAAGACCTGGTGGAAAGGCCCGGGACGTTCCGAAAACGGGCGACGACCGGCCGTCGCCCGCATTAGCTCGATCAGACGCGACGGCGCTTCGAGGGACGCACGCCGTTGTGTGGAATTGGCGTGACATCGCGGATCGAGGTAATCGTGAAGCCCACGGCCTGAAGAGCGCGCAGCGCGCTTTCACGACCCGAGCCCGGACCCTTGACTTCGACTTCGAGAGTGCGGACGCCGTGTTCGGCAGCCTTCTTGCCGGCGTCATCCGCTGCGACCTGTGCCGCATACGGGGTGGACTTGCGGCTACCCTTGAAGCCCATCATGCCGGCAGACGACCAGCTGATCGCGTTGCCTTGGGCGTCGGTGATGGTCACCATGGTATTGTTGAAGCTTGCATTCACGTGGGCGATGCCGCTCGTGATGTTCTTGCGCTCGCGGCGCTTAATGCGCTGTGGTTCGCGTGCCATGTTCGTGGTTCCTGTCGATTAATCGCGTGGAAAAACCGGGGGTCGGATGCCGACCCGCCCGGCTTACTTCTTCTTGCCGGCGATCGGCTTGGCCTTGCCCTTGCGGGTGCGCGCATTGGTGTGCGTGCGCTGGCCGCGAACCGGGAGACCCTTACGATGACGCAGGCCGCGATAGCAGGCGAGATCCATGAGACGCTTGATGTTCATCGCGGTCTCGCGACGAAGATCACCCTCGACGGTGTGTTCGGCATCCAGGGTTTCGCGGATCTGCAGGACTTCTGCGTCCGACAGGTCCTGAATGCGACGGGCATGGTCGATGCCAAGCTTGTCGGCGATCTCGACGGCCTTCGTACGACCGATACCATGGATGTAGGTAAGCGCGATGATTACGCGCTTGTTGGTGGGGAGATTGACCCCGGCAATACGAGCCACTTAAAAACTCCTGCTCCACAGGGATCGATGGCGACCCCTATCTCAACGCTGTGAACACTCAAGTAAACAAATGGCAAAAGGTCCGGCTGGCTAAACTCGCTGGTGCTATTAACACTGCGGTCGTGGCCTTCCGGACTTGCCGTTGCTCTCAAGTGAAGGGGGCGCTTAGAATGATTCGCTCAGCCTGTCAACGCCTGCGGGCACAGACCATCGTTGCTTCCGGGGTGCGGAGTGCGGGTCAGGCCAGACGACCCACCCGCCTCACAACGCAATCACTTCGTGACGATCGCCTCGATGGCGGTGGTCACGTCATTCATATCCGCCATGCCATCGACCTTGGCCACGATGCCGCGCGCTTCGTATATCGGCAGGATCGGCGCCGTTTTGGCCCGGTACTCGGCCATGCGGGTACGCACGGTTTCGGCATTGTCGTCGGGGCGGCGCTTGAATTCATGGCTGCCACACTTGTCGCACGTTCCGGCGACTTTGGGCTGCTCGAACGTGTCGTGATAGCCTTTGCCGCAGCTTGCACAGGTGAAACGACCGGTGATGCGCTCAACCAGAGCATCCTCGTTGACGTCGAGCTCAATTACGTGGTCGAGCTTGCGGCCCCGAGCCTCGAGAATAGCATCCAGCGATTCCGCTTGGGCTGCAGTACGGGGATAGCCGTCGAAAATGGCGCCAATGTCCGGCCCCATCGCGTCGAGTTCGTCACCGATCAGCGACGACACGATAGCGTCCGAAACCAGTTCGCCCCGCTCCATCACCGCCTTCGCTTCAAGGCCGGTCGGCGTCCCAGCCTTGACGGCGGCGCGAAGCATGTCGCCCGTCGAGAGTTGACGCATGCCGTGCTTGTCAACCAGACGCTGCGCCTGAGTGCCCTTGCCTGCTCCCGGCGGCCCCAGAAGGATGATGTTCACGCCTTTACCCCCTCAATTTTTAGGCACGATCCGTTTCTTGTACGGACCGCCGTATCTTCTTAGCGCAGACGGCCTTTCAGCTTCGCCTTCTTGATAAGGTCGCCATACTGGTGCGCCAACAGATGCGACTGGATCTGCGTGATCGTATCGACTGTCACGTTCACCACGATCAGCAAGCTGGTGCCACCCATGAACAGCAGCGGCAAGCCCGTCATCGACATGAAGTATTCCGGAACCGTGCAAACGATCGTCAGATAGATCGCGCCGATTACCGTGATACGGGTCAGCACATAATCAAGATATGTAGCCGTGGTCTTACCTGGACGGATACCAGGAATGAAGCCGCCATTCTTCTTCAGGTTCTCCGATGTCTCGTCCGGATTGAAGACGACCGCGGTGTAGAAGAAACAGAAGAATACGATGCCGGCCGCGTAGAGCAGCATGTAGAGTGGCTTGCCATGCCCCAGATACTGGTTGAGCGTGACCACGATCTTGCCCCATGTCGAGTCCGGGGAAAGTGAATTCCCCGCGAACTGCGTAATCGTGAGCGGCAGCAGCAGCAATGAACTGGCGAAAATCGGCGGAATGACGCCCGCGGTGTTGATCTTTAAAGGCAAGTGGCTGCGATCGGCCTGCATCATACCGCGCTGCGTCGCGCGCTTCGGATACTGGATCAGCAGACGGCGGGTCGCGCGTTCCATGAAGCAGATCATCAAGATCATGGCGACCAGCAGCGCAATCAGCGCAATGATCAGGACCGAGCCCGTGTCGCCGGCGCTGTAGGCTTGCCCAAGGTTGCTGGCAAACTTCGGCATCTGCGCGACGATGCCGGCCATGATGATCAGCGACACGCCGTTGCCGATGCCGCGCGAGGTGATCTGTTCGCCCAGCCACAGCAGGAACATCGTGCCGCCGACAAGACTGACCACGGCACCGATGCGGAACATGAGGCCCGGATCGACGACGGCCTGCATGCCGCTCGACGCACCATATGCTTCGAGGCTAACGGCCAAGAAGTACCCTTGCAGCGCACACAGGCCAACAGTGCCATAGCGCGTATACTGATTCAGCTTCTTGCGCCCGGCCTCCCCTTCCTTCTTCAACGCGACGAGCGCGGGATGGAGCGAGGCCGCCAACTGCACCACGATCGACGCTGTGATGTAGGGCATCACGCCCAGAGCAATCAGGCTCATGCGTTCCAGACTGCCGCCGGAGAACGTGTTGAACAGATCGAGGATGCCGCCCTTCGTCTGACTGTACAGCGACTCGAGGATCAGCGGGTTGACGCCCGGCAACGGCACGAAGCTCAGGAAACGGAACACGACAAGCGCGCCGATGGTGAACCAGATGCGGTTCTTGAGCTCGGTGGCCTTGGAGAAATTGGCCAGGCTCAGCGTACTGGCAATATTGTCGGCGCGTGATGCCATGACGTTCGGGAAGCCTCGAATGATCTAATTGGATTCGCCCTTAGCGGCTGTCGCCTGCATTGTCGAACCCCGGAAGGAAACTTGCCATATAGACATTCCGCGAATGTCTGGAAGACCCTGCGAACACTGCCGTGTCGCAAATTTGGTCGGGCCCCCGACGAAAAGAGAGGGCGAAGCGCATGGCGCCCGCCCTCTCCGTTTGTTTCGTGTGATAGCGACGCTTACGCGGCCGCTTCTTCCTTGGCCGGGAGAATCACCGAACCGCCTGCCTTCTCGACAGCGGCGACGGCACCGGCCGAGGCGCCTGCGACGTTGAACGTAACCTTTGCAGTCAGTTCACCCTTGCCGAGCAGCCGGACACCATGCTTGCCGCCGCGGGCCAGACCCGCGGCCTGGAGCACGGCGTGGTCCAGGGTGCCGGACGCATCGAGCTTGCCGGCGTCGATCGCCTTCTGCACCATGCCCAGGTTCACTTCGGCATAATCCTTGGCGAACTTCTTGTTCGAGAAGCCGCGCTTCGGAAGGCGCATGTGCAGCGGCATCTGGCCGCCTTCGAACCCGGCGATCGAAACGCCGGACCGGGCCTTCGCACCCTTCTGGCCGCGGCCAGCGGTCTTGCCCTTGCCCGAGCCGATACCACGGCCGACGCGGATGCGCCGGTGACGAGAGCCCGCATTGTCGCGGATGTCATTCAGTTTCATGTCTTGCACTCGCTTTCGCTTTTGTCGCGCTGATGGGAAGCGGCGCCGTTAGAGCAAACCCGACCAGTTGTCACGTCGGAAATTAGCTTGCCATCCCTGCCTCAGCTACCTCCGCCAAAGCCGACCAACAGTTTGGCAGTTTCCGGAACGCGGGTGCCGAATGCGTCCCGAGCCGGAGCCCAACGTACGATCTCAACCGCCAAACCGCACAGTTCCTTGTCGAAACCGGGAGAAATCGAGACCGGATCGATGGTGCAAGCCGTAGTATTACCGCGTTCGTCCACCTGAAAATTCAGATCATGGCGCGCGAAGGGCTCACGCGCGAGGATCGTGGCATACCGTTCCTTCAACTCCGTCAGCGCATGATTGAATTCCGAAAGGCTGGCATCGTCCCAGCGCGGCTTCTGACGCAACGTAGCGAATTCTTCCTCGGTCACCAGCGGACGCATCCTGCGGATGACGCCATACCAGCGCATGACGCGAGCCACCTGCAAGGGCGATTCGCGATCGATCAGCGTCTGGCATGCGGCACCCTTCGGGCTTGCCTTCGCGCGTAGAAGAGCTTCGGCGGCGGGCCAGCGATGATAGGCGACTGCCCACGCCAGCGGAGTCATCCCGAACAAATCAGGCGCATTGACGTCTTGTTTTTCGCGGCCAAGCAGTGCCTCTATGTCGGAGACTGATCCCCGACGCGCCGCTGCCCCCAGGCCATGCGCCATCCGCGCCGTTCCCAGCTCCACGAACCCGTATGGCTGGACAATCCCCGCATCGGGATTTTCCGGCTGAGGCAACGGCTGCCCCGCCTTGTCACTGGCCCGGCAAACATCGGCATAGGGGTACCGTGGGTCGGCGAGCATCGCCGCGTTATAGCGCCGCCCAAAGCCGGTCACCGCGTCATCCGGCAATTTGGCATAGGGGCGCGCCACCTCTTCCGGCACGAACGCCAGGGCACGCACCGTCCACGGCGAAAGCCCCCCCAACAACCGACATTCGACGCCATAGGACGTTGTCGTTATTCCATGCTCGTTGGTCGCTGCGACCAGTCGGAAGTCGCCTTTGTCAAGGGCTTGGTGCGCTTCGGCCACCGCGTTCGCCGTGCCATTGGCAACGCGCTTGCGAAGACGCTTGTCGCTGCGACGCAGGGCTTCGAGAAACGCGGTATCACCCCGATTGTCGTCGCATTGAGCGAGCGATGTCCCCTCTACCGTTAGAACATCATCACGATCCCGATTGGCGCATGACGCCCCGGTTATGGCTATCATAGCTAGGACCGACACGGTCAAAAGTCGCTTGCCGATCAAGAATTGTCCCCGAGTGGAATTACCGGCCCCTGCATCAGGGCTTGCGCGAATTGGCTCTGCGAATAGCACAGCCTCGCTGTGGCGGAAGAGGGTTGTCACCACGGTGTTACATACGAAAAGGCCCCGGCGTTTCCGCCGAGGCCCTTCGTTAGTCCGTGTTCCGAGCCTGATCGGCTCAGTCTACGATAGCGACCATGTGCGGAAGCTTGGCGATGGCACCGCGCACTTCGGCGGTGTCTTCGCGTTCCACGACGCGGTGCATCTTGCCCAGGCCAAGACCGATGAGGATCTTCTTCTGGCTTTCCGGACGACGGATCGGGGAGCCGATCTGCTTGATCTTGATCTTCGCCATACTGCTTACTCCACGATGGCTTCAGCGGCGGCCTCGGCCTCCACTTCGGAAGCACCACCACGGCCCAGCAGGTCCGCGATCTTCTTGCCACGACGCTGGGCAACCGACTTCGGCGAAGTCTGATCAGTCAGCGCGTCGAACGTGGCGCGGATCATGTTGTACGGGTTCGACGTGCCCACCGACTTGGTGACGACGTCTGCGACGCCAAGGCTCTCGAACACGGCGCGCATCGGACCACCGGCGATGATGCCCGTACCGGCAGGGGCCGTACGCACGTTCACCTTGCCGGCGCCGAAGTGGCCTTTGCCGTCGTGATGGAGGGTACGGCCCTCCTTCAGCGCGACGCGGATCATCTTCTTCTTCGCCGAAGCCGTCGCCTTGGTGATCGCTTCGGGAACTTCGCGTGCCTTCGAGTGACCGAAGCCTACGCGACCTTTGCCGTCACCGACCACGACCAGTGCCGCAAAGCCGAAACGCTTGCCGCCCTTGACCGTCTTGGAGACGCGGTTGATGTGCACCAGCTTCTCGATCAGTTCTTCGCCCTGATCTTCGTCGCTGCGTGACCCGCCACGGCGGTCGTCACGACGTCCGCCCCGGTTGCCGCCACGGTCATTCCCGCCGCGATCGTTGCCGCCACGGCCACGGCCGCCGCGACCACGTCCACCCTCACGGGCTTCCTGCGGAGCGCCACCCTGGGGGGCTTCAGCCGCGATCGGCTGCTCGTTGTTGTTTTCGTCTGCCATGATCAGAACTCCAGCCCGCCTTCACGGGCGGCATCGGCCAGCGCCTTGACGCGACCGTGGTACAAAAAGCCACCGCGGTCGAACACGACAGAGGTAATGCCAGCCTTCACGGCTGCCTCGGCCAGTTCCTTGCCAACGCGGGTAGCAGCGTCGATGTCAGTGCCCTTGGCGCCCAGCGTGTTCGCTGCTGCGACTGTACGGCCCTGCGCATCGTCGATGATCTGCGCGTAGATGTGGCGGCCGGTGCGATGCACCGACAGACGGGGACGACCACCCGAGCGCGCCTTCAGCGCGGTACGGACGCGGCGCGCACGGCGCGCGAAGAGAGACAGCTTTGCCATTACTTCTTCTTCCCTTCCTTGCGGAAGACGAACTCGCCACGATAGCGGATGCCCTTGCCCTTGTAGGGCTCGGGCTTACGCCAGCGGCGAATTTCGGCCGCAAGCTGGCCGACCTTCTGCTTGTCGATACCGGAGATTTCGACCGTGGTGTTGTCCGGGGTCTTCACCTCGATGCCTTCCGGCACCGCGATGTCGACATCATGCGAATAGCCAAGCTGCAGCTTCAGGGTCTTGCCCTGCGAAGCGGCGCGGTAGCCGACGCCCTTGATCTCCAGGACCTTGGTGAAGCCGTTGGTAACGCCTTCGATCAGGTTCGAAACCAAAGTGCGCTGGAGGCCCCAATGGCTGCGCGACGACTTCGAATTGCCGATGGGCTGAACCGCGATGGTTTCACCCTCAACCGACGTGGTGACGAGGTCGGACAGGCCAAGGGTCAAAGTGCCCTTGGGACCCTTCACCGACAGCACGCGATCGTTGATCTGAGCGGTTACACCGCCCGGGATCGCGACCGGCTTTTTACCGATGCGGCTCATCAGAAGACCTCCGCAAGCACTTCGCCACCGACGTTCGCGGTGCGGGCTTCGGCATCCGAAAGCACGCCGCGCGGGGTCGAGACGATGGTGATACCAAGGCCATTGCGCACGATCGGAAGTTCCTTGGAACCCGAATAGACGCGGCGGCCCGGCTTGGAGACGCGAGCGATGTGCTTGATGGCGGGCTCGCCTTCGAAGTACTTCAGCTCGATGCGAAGCTGCGGGTGAGCGCCGGTTGCGTCGTCGGAGAAGCCACGGATGTAGCCCTCGCGCTGAAGCACTTCCAGGACGCGCGCACGAAGCTTCGAGGCCGGCGACAGGACGGTGTCCTTCTTCGCCTGCTGGCCGTTGCGGATGCGGGTGAGCATATCACCCAGGGGATCGGTCAATGCCATTTTCTAACCCTTACCAGCTCGACTTGGTCACGCCGGGGATCATCCCCTTGTTGGCGAGATCGCGCAGCTCGATGCGGCACAGGCCGAACTTGCGGTAGTAACCGCGCGGACGACCGGTCGTGGCGCAGCGGTTGCGAACCCGGGTGGGGTTGCCGTTGCGCGGGATCTCGGCCAGCTTCAGACGGGCAATGAGGCGCTCGGTCTCTTCGAGCGACTGATCGTCCGCGATCGCCTTGAGACGCGCGTACTGACCTGCATATTTCTTGACGAGCTTCTTGCGACGCTCATTCTTGTTCACGGAACTCAGTTTCGCCATGGACTTAAGCTCTCTTCCTCAGCGGCTCACGCCGCCTCCTTCTGTTCCGACTCTTCAGCCGGGAACGGGAAACCAAACAGACGCAGCAGCTCGCGCGCTTCGTCGTCGGTCTTCGCGGTGGTGGTGACGATGATGTCCATGCCACGCACCTTGTCGATCTTATCGTAGCTGATCTCGGGGAAGATGATCTGCTCTTTAAGACCCATCGCGTAGTTGCCGCGACCGTCGAAAGACTTCGGGTTCAGGCCACGAAAGTCGCGGATGCGAGGCATCGCGATGGTGACGAGACGATCAAGGAACTCGTACATGCGCTCACGGCGGAGCGTCACCTTGCAACCGATCGGCATGCCTTCGCGCAGCTTGAACTGGGCGATCGACTTGCGCGCCTTGGTCACAACCGGCTTCTGGCCAGCGATAAGTTCCATCTCGGCAGCGGCGGTCTGGACCTTCTTCTTGTCCTGGCTCGCCTCGCCAACGCCCATGTTGAGCGTGATCTTCTCGATCCGAGGAACTTCCATCGCGTTCTTGTAACCGAACTTCTCGGTCATCGCCTTCGCGATTTCAGCGTCGTACTTGGAGCGCAGACGCGGAATGTACTGCTCAGCCATCGATGGTCTCCCCGGACTTTACGGCCACGCGGACCTTCTTGCCGTCCTTGGTTTCAAAACGAACGCGGGTCGGCTTGCCGTCCTTGTCCGCAACCGCGACCTTGCAGATCGCCATCGGCGCCGGCATACGGTCGATGCCACCCTGCGGGTTGGCCTGCGTCGGCTTGCGGTGACGGGTCGAGACGTTCACGCCTTCGACGACGACCTTGCCGTCCTTGGGCTGAACCTGCAGCACCGTGCCGGTGCGGCCCTTGTCCTTGCCCGACAGAACGACGACCGAGTCGCCCTTCTTGATCTTAGCGGCAGCCATTACAGCACCTCCGGCGCGAGCGAGATGATCTTCATGAAGCCGCGGCCACGAAGTTCGCGGACCACGGGGCCGAAGATACGAGTGCCGATCGGCTCCTCGTTCTTGTTGATCAGCACGGCAGCGTTGCTGTCGAAACGGATCACGCTGCCGTCGGTACGGCGCACATCCTTGCGGGTGCGCACGATGACGGCGCGGTGCACGTCGCCCTTCTTGACGCGAGCACGCGGCTGCGCTTCCTTCACCGACACCACAATGATGTCGCCGACGCCTGCGAAACGACGCTTCGAGCCACCCAGCACCTTGATGCACTGGACGCGCTTGGCGCCGCTGTTGTCCGCGACGTCGAGATTGGATTGCATCTGGATCATCGATCCGGGTCCTTCTCAACTGGCTTGCCGGAACCAGTCCGGCAGTTCCTAAAAATACAGGCCCCCGAAGAGGCCCGAGTCGCCCGCGACGAGCGAAGGCGGCCCTTTGCCGCATTCACCCGCCCAGGTCAACTCACTGCACGTCGCCGAAGGGGAGGTCTCAGACCTCTGCTTCGTAGGCCGTGCCCTTGCTCGCCTGAAGACGGTCAAGAACCTTCCAGGTCTTGGTCTTCGAGTAGGGCGACGTCTCCTCGATCCGGACACGCTCTCCGGTCTTGAAGGCGTTGTCCTCGTCGTGGGCGTGATACTTCTTCGAACGGCGGATGATCTTCCCGTAAAGCGGGTGCTTCACCTTGCGCTCGACGAGCACGGTCACGGTCTTGTCCGTCTTGTCGGAGACGACGGTCCCGCTAAGAATACGCTTGGGCATCGTTGCTTCTCCTTACGCCTTCGCCGAACCGGAACGCTCAGCCTGGAGCGTCTTGATACGGGCGATGTCGCGACGGACTTCCTTGATGCGTGCCGGACGCTCGAGCTGGCTCGTGGCGGCCTGGAAACGCAGGTTGAACTGCTCGCGCTTAAGATCGACGAGATCAGCCGTCAGCTGGTCGTCGGTCTTTGCACGCAGGTCTTCGGTCTTGGCCATCATTCGCCTCCCAGGTGAGAGGTGTCACCCAGGCGGGCGACGACCTTGGTCTTGATCGGCAGCTTCATCGCGGCGCGGCTGAACGCTTCAGCAGCGAGCGGGCCGGCAACGCCGTCGAGCTCGAACAGGATACGGCCGGGCTTGACGCGGGCCGCCCAGTATTCGACCGAACCCTTGCCCTTACCCTGACGGACTTCGGCAGGCTTCTTCGAAACCGGCACGTCCGGGAAGACGCGGATCCAGAGGCGACCCTGGCGCTTGATGTGACGCGTGATCGCGCGGCGAGCCGCTTCGATCTGGCGGGCGGTTATCCGCTCCGGCTCGAGAGCCTTCAGGCCGTAGGAGCCGAAGTTCAAGTCGGTGCCACCCTTGGCATCGCCCTTGATCCGGCCCTTGAAAGCCTTGCGGAACTTGGTCTTTTTCGGTTGCAGCATGGTGCTAACTCTATCCTAGACTCAACGGGCCGGACGGACGCCGGAGGTCTGAGCCTCCATCATCAGTCGATCCTGGGCCGTCGGGTCATGGCCAAGGATCTCGCCCTTGAAGACCCAGACCTTGATGCCGATGATGCCATAGGCGGTGAGCGCCTCGGCTTCCGCGTAGTCGATGTTCGCGCGCAGCGTGTGCAAAGGCACGCGACCTTCACGGTAATGCTCGACACGGGCGATTTCTGCACCGCCGAGACGGCCACCGCACATGATCTTCACGCCTTCGGCGCCAAGACGCATGGCAGACTGCATCGCACGCTTCATCGCCCGGCGGAACGCCACGCGGCGGATCAGCTGGTCGGCGATGCCCTGAGCGATCAGCTTCGCATCGACTTCCGGCTTGCGGATTTCGACGATGTTCAGCTTCACTTCGCTCGACGTCATCGCGGCAAGCTGC
Source organism: Novosphingobium sp. BL-S-24 (assembly GCF_055521575.1). NCBI lineage: Bacteria > Pseudomonadati > Pseudomonadota > Alphaproteobacteria > Sphingomonadales > Sphingomonadaceae > Novosphingobium > Novosphingobium sp. BL-S-24. The sequence continues at coordinate 2,430,998 of NZ_CM145488.1, read as the reverse complement.
TTGCGCAGCTTTTCGATGTCCGCACCCTTCTTGCCAATGATCACACCGGGACGGGCCGCGTAGATCGAGATGCGGCAAAGCTTGGCCGGACGCTCGATCACCACCTTCGAGATCGCTGCCTGCGGCAGGGTCTCGATGATGAACTTGCGGATCTTGAGGTCTTCCTCAAGCAGCTTGCCGTAATCCCGGCCTTCGGCGAACCAACGGCTGTCCCAGGTACGGTTGATCTGCAGGCGCAGACCGATCGGATTGCTCTTATGACCCATGGATCAGGCCTCCTCGACTTCGCGAACGACGATCCGCAGGCGCGAAAACGGCTTCAGGATGCGGGTGGACTTGCCGCGACCACGAGCGTGGAAACGCTTCATGGTGATCGACTTGCCGACCGACGCCTCGGCGACGACGAGCGCGTCGACGTCGAGGTTGTGGTTGTTTTCCGCATTGGCGATTGCCGAAGCGAGCACCTTGCGGGCGTCCACGGCCATTGCCTTGGTCGAGAACGACAGGATGTTCATCGCGTCTTCGACACGGCGGCCACGGATCAGGGCAGCAACCAAGTTGAGCTTCTGGGCCGAACCACGAATGTTCGTGTTGACCGCAAGAGCTTCCTTGTCACCGACGCGGCGGGGGGCTGCTTGCTTGCTCACTTGCGCTTGCCCTTCTTGTCGGCGGCGTGGCCGGGGAACGAGCGGGTAGGAGCGAACTCACCCAGCTTGTGACCAACCATGTCCTCGTTGACCGAGACCGGGATGAACTTGTGTCCGTTGTAGACCGTGAAGGTCAGGCCAACGAACTGCGGAAGGATGGTGGAACGACGCGACCAGGTCTTGATCGGGCCACCACGGTTGCCGGCATCCTGCGCGACTTCAGCCTTCTTGAGAAGGTAGAGGTCAACGAAGGGGCCTTTCCAGACGGAACGTGCCATCGTGACTTACCTCTTCTTCTTGGCGTGACGCGAACGGATGATGAGCTTGTCCGTCTGCTTGTTGTTGCGAGTGCGAGCACCCTTGGTCGGCTTGCCCCACGGGGTGACCGGGTGACGGCCGCCCGAGGTACGGCCTTCACCACCACCATGCGGGTGATCGACCGGGTTCTTGGCGACACCACGCGTCAGCGGACGACGACCCAACCAGCGCTTGCGGCCGGCCTTGGCAAGGGTCTGGTTACCGTTGTCGGGGTTCGACACGGCACCCACGGTCCCCATGCAATCGCCACGCAGGTAACGCTGCTCGCCGGAGTTGAGGCGCACGATGACCATGCCGCGGTCACGACCGACAACCTGGACATACGTACCTGCCGAGCGCGCTATCTGGCCGCCCTTACCCGGCTTCATCTCGACGTTGTGGCAGATCGTGCCGACCGGCATCTGCGACAAAAGCATGGCATTGCCAGGCTTCACGTCCGTCTTCTCGCCGGCGACAACGACGTCACCCACGGCAAGACGCTGCGGAGCGATGATGTAGGTCTGCTCACCGTCGGTGTACTTCACGAGGGCAATGAAGGCCGTGCGGTTGGGATCGTATTCGATCCGCTCCACGGTGGCTTCCATGTCCCACTTGCGACGCTTGAAGTCAATGAAGCGGTACTTCTGCTTGTGACCGCCAGCGATGCCGCGCGAGGTCACGTGACCCTTGTTGTTGCGGCCGCCGGTCTTGCTCTTGCCTTCGGTCAGCGCCTTGAGGGGCTTGCCCTTCCAAAGCGACGACTTGTCGACGAGGACCAGGCCACGGCGCGCCGGGCTGGTCGGGTTATATTTCTTCAGTGCCATCGGATCAGCCCCGCACGCCTTCGGTCACGTCAATCGACTGACCTTCGGCCAGCGTGACGATCGCCTTCTTCACGTCGCTGCGGCGGTATTCCCTACCGCGCCAGCGCTTGGTCTTGCCCTTGGTGACCAGGGTGTTGACGCCAGTTACCTTGACATCGAACAGCGCCTCGACGGCCGCCTTGATCTGGGGCTTGGTCGCTGCATCAGCCACCTTGAAGACAACCGCGTTATGCTCGGAGAGCAGGGTCGACTTCTCGGTGATGTGCGGCGAGAGGATCACGTCGTAGTGACGGATGTCCACGTTGCTCTTAGCCATTGAAACGCGCCTCCAGCTTCTCGACAGCGGCGCGCGTCAGCACCAGCGTATCATGCTTCAGGATGTCGTAGACATTGGCGCCGACAGCGGGAAGCACGTTGACGCCAACGATGTTGCGGGCTGCGCGGGCGAAGCCCTCGTTGACCTGCTCACCGTCTACGACGAGAACCTTCTTGCCGAAGTTCGCTTTGGCGAGCTGACCGGCGAGGACCTTCGTCTTGGCATCGGTGATGTCGAGCGTGTCGACAACCACGAGGCCATTCTGAGCCTTCGACGACAGAGCCATCTTGAGGCCGAGCGCGCGGATCTTCTTGTTCAGCGAGATGTTGAATTCGCGGCGACGAGCACCATGAGCCTTACCACCGCCGATGAACACGGGAGCGGCGCGATCGCCGTGACGGGCGGTGCCGCCACCCTTCTGACGACCGAACTTCTTGCCGGTACGTGCGACTTCCGAACGCTCGCGAGTGGCGCGGGCGATGCCGCGACGGTTCTCGAGCTGCCAGGTGACGACGCGGTGCAGGATGTCGGCGCGCGGCTCGAGGCCGAACACGTCGTCCGAAAGTTCGATGTCGCCGTTAGCGGCCGAACCGTCGATGTTGAGGACCTGAACCTTCATGATTAGCCCTCCTGGCTTTCGGTCGCTTCAGGCGCCGCCGTTTCAGCAGGCGTGTCGGCAGCGGCCGTATCATTGGTGTTTGCAGCCGACTTGATACCGGCCGGGTACGGAGCCTCGGCGTGACGGGCAACCTTGACGGCGTCCGACACTGTGAGCCAGGCATTCTTCGAGCCAGGGACCGAACCCTTCACGAAGATCAGGCCACGCTCATCATCCACGCGGACGATTTCGAGGTTCTGCTGCGTGCGCTGGCGATCGCCCATGTGACCGGCCATCTTCTTGTTCTTGAAGACCTTGCCCGGATCCTGGCGGTTACCCGTCGAACCGTGTGCACGGTGCGAAATCGACACACCGTGGGTGGCACGCATACCGCCGAAGCCCCAGCGCTTCATAGCACCCTGGAAGCCCTTGCCCTGGGTGTGGCCGCCCACATCGACCAGCTGGCCCGGCACGAAGTGCGAGGCAGCGATCGTCGAGCCGACCTCGAGGAGGGCGTCGTCGGCGACGCGGAATTCCGCGAGGCGCATCTTGAGGGAAACTTCAGCCTTGGCGAAATGCTCGCGCTGCGGCTTGGCGACGTTCTTCTGCTTGGCTTCGCCTGCACCGAGCTGGACGGCAACGTAGCCGTCACGATCCGTGGTGCGAACAGAAACCACCTGGCAGCCTTCCAGGGCCAGGACAGTGACGGGCACATGGCGACCGTCCTCCTGGAACAGGCGGGTCATCCCGACTTTCTTGGCGATCACGCCGGTACGCATGACCTTACTCCTTACAGAGGCGTGCACGGGACCATCCCTCACACGCGTGTCCAACCCTGTTGTGATACGAACCCCGTCCGGGTCAGGTGCTCCCTGCCGATAAACAATCGGCGGAAGCGAGACGGGGGACGCATTCCCGGCACCGCACTAAGGCGGCAGCGGAGGTATCCCTTGTGTCCCCTTCGGTTTCCCGCCGGGGCGCTGTCTCTGCGGGTTTCTCCCCGCAAAGTCGATCATGGTGATCGACAAGGACAATCAGATCCGAAGATCCAAATTTCGCCTCGATCGTTTAATGTCCGATCGGAAAAGACATTCGAGGCGGTCTGTTCAACCGCCTCGCTAAGCCGGATCAGGCCAGCTTGATCTCAACGTTCACGCCGGCCGCGAGGTCCAGCTTCATCAGCGCGTCGACCGTTGCAGCGTTGGGCTGCACAATGTCGAGCAGGCGCTTGTAAGTGCGGACCTCGAACTGCTCACGCGACTTCTTGTCGATGTGCGGACCGCGGTTGACCGTGAACTTCTCGATCTTCGTCGGCAGCGGAATGGGGCCCCGAATGAGCGCGCCGGTGCGGCGGGCTGTATCTGCGATTTCGCCAGTCGCCTGGTCGAGAACGCGGTGGTCAAACGCCTTGAGGCGAATGCGAATGTTCTGAGCTTCCATTACCTACTACCGATGAGAAAGAGCCAATGGGCCGAAGCCCTCTTAAATTCGAGATGCGCCCCTACACGGCAGGGGCGAGTCGATCAAGGGGTATTGCAGAGATTCTACGGTGCCTTCGAAAATGCTGTTCACCGCCGCTAAACGCGAAAGGCCCGGCCCCTCTTCCGAAGGACCAGGCCAATCACTGTAGCCGTAGCTTCAGATCAGCGAATTACTTCGTGATCTTGGCAACCACGCCCGAACCGACGGTGCGACCGCCTTCGCGGATAGCGAAGCGCAGGCCATCGTCCATGGCGATCGGAGCGATCAGCTTGACGCTGATGGTCACGTTGTCGCCAGGCATAACCATCTCGGTGCCCTCAGGGAGGATCACTTCGCCGGTTACGTCGGTGGTGCGGAAGTAGAACTGCGGACGGTAGTTGGCGAAGAACGGCGTGTGACGGCCACCCTCTTCCTTCGACAGAACGTAGACTTCTGCGTCGAACTCGGTGTGCGGGGTAACGGTGCCCGGCTTGGCGAGAACCTGGCCACGCTCAACGTCTTCACGCTTCAGACCACGAACCAGCGCGCCGATGTTGTCGCCAGCTTCACCCTGATCGAGCAGCTTGCGGAACATTTCGACGCCGGTGACGACGGTCTTCTGGGTGTTGCGGATGCCGACGACTTCGACTTCCTCACCAACCTTGACGATGCCGGTCTCAACGCGGCCGGTCACAACCGTACCACGACCCGAGATCGAGAACACGTCTTCCACAGGCATCAGGAACGACTTGTCGGTCGGACGCGGCGGCTGCGGGATGTAGTCGTCAACCGCCTTCATCAGCTCGAGGATCTTTTCCTTGCCGATGTTGTCATCGCGACCTTCAAGAGCGGCGAGAGCCGAACCCATGATGATCGGAATGTTGTCGCCGTCGAAGTCATACGACGAGAGCAGTTCGCGAACTTCGAGTTCGACGAGCTCGAGCAGCTCGGCGTCATCGACCTGGTCAACCTTGTTCATGAACACGACGAGCTGCGGCACGCCAACCTGGCGAGCGAGCAGGATGTGCTCGCGGGTCTGCGGCATCGGGCCGTCAGCGGCGTTCACCACCAAGATCGCGCCGTCCATCTGAGCAGCGCCGGTGATCATGTTCTTCACATAGTCGGCGTGGCCCGGGCAGTCGACGTGGGCGTAGTGACGCGCGTCGGTCTCGTACTCGACGTGCGCGGTGGAGATGGTGATGCCGCGCTCGCGCTCTTCGGGAGCCTTGTCGATGTTGGCGAAGTCAACGGCGGTGCCGCCGAATGCCTCAGCCATCACCTTGGTGATCGCGGCGGTCAGCGTGGTCTTGCCATGGTCAACGTGACCGATGGTGCCGATGTTGCAGTGCGGCTTGTTCCGCTCAAATTTAGCCTTGGCCATCTTTCAAACCTTCTTTCGTCTTGATTTCGAATCTGCGGGTTATCGGAGCGGAGCCCGCGGACGCAGGCGCCGCCCCTAGAACCATTCGTTTCTTCAGGCAAGCATTCTTGGCCGTCAGGCCAGCTTCTCCTTGACCTCAGCCGCGACGTTCGCCGGGACTTCGTCATAGTGAGAGAACTGCATCGAGTAGTTCGCGCGGCCCTGAGTGAAGGAACGCAGCGAGTTCACGTAGCCGAACATGTTGGCGAGCGGCACGTTGGCGTCGACCACCTGGGCGTTGCCACGGCTGTCGGTGCCCTGGATCTGACCACGACGCGAGTTGAGATCGCCGATGACGTCACCCATGAACTCTTCCGGGGTCACGACTTCGACCTTCATGATCGGCTCGAGCAGCTTGATGCCTGCCTTCTGTGCCACTTCGCGCATCGCTGCACGACCGGCGATTTCGAACGCCAGCGCGCTCGAGTCGACGTCGTGGTACGAACCGTCATACAGGACGATGTCGAAGTCGATGATCGGGAAGCCGACCAGCGAGCCCGAGGCAGCGGTTTCGCGCATGCCCTTTTCGATCGCGGGGATATATTCCTTCGGAATGTTACCGCCCTTGATCTCGTCCTTGAAGGTGATGCCCGAACCGCGCTCGCCCGGCGTGACCTTGACCTTCACGCGGCCGAACTGACCGGTACCACCCGACTGCTTCTTATGAGTGTAGTCAACGTCGACCGGCTTGCCGAGGTATTCACGGTAGGCCACCTGCGGTGCACCGACGTTGGCTTCGACCTTGAACTCGCGACGCATGCGGTCGACGATGATATCCAGGTGAAGTTCGCCCATGCCCTTGATGATGGTCTGGCCGGATTCGTGATCGGTCGACACGCGGAACGAGGGATCCTCAGCCGAGAGACGGTTGAGCGCAACGCCCATCTTCTCCTGGTCGGCCTTGGTCTTCGGTTCCACGGACAGCTCGATGACCGGCTCGGGGAATTCCATACGCTCGAGAACGATCGGCGCACGTTCGGCGCAGAGCGTGTCGCCCGTGGTGGTTTCCTTCATGCCGGCGAGCGCAACGATGTCGCCCGCGAACGACTCGTCGATGTCCTTACGATCGTTGGCGTGCATTTCGAGAATGCGGCCGACCTTCTCCTTCTTGCCCTTCACCGAGTTCAGGTAGGTGCCCTTGGTGAGCGTACCCGAGTAGATGCGGATAAAGGTGAGCGAGCCGACGAACGGATCGTTCATAACCTTAAAGGCGAGCGCCGAGAACGGAGCGTTGTCTTCGGGAGGACGGCTGTCCGGCTCGTCGGAGTCGACCTTGACGCCCTGCACGTCTTCGATGTCGAGCGGCGAAGGCAGGTAGTCGACAACGGCGTCCAGCAGAGGCTGCACCCCCTTGTTCTTGAACGCCGAACCGCAGACGACCGGAACGAACGCGTGACCCAGCGTGCCCTTGCGGATCAGCTTCTTCAGGGTGTCGACGTCAGGCTCGTTGCCTTCGAGGTACGCTTCCATCGCCTCGTCGTCCTGCTCGACGGCGAGTTCGATGAGCTTTGTGCGGTATTCGGCAGCTTCGTCGGCCAGGTCGGCCGGGATTTCTTCGTAGAAGAACTCGGCGCCGAGCGATTCGTCCTTCCAGACGATGGCGCGGTTGTGGACGAGATCGACGAGGCCCTTCAGGTCGGCTTCGAGGCCGATCGGAATGTAGAGCACTGCAGGCGTCGCACCGAGGCGGTCGATGATCGACTGTACGCAGTACTTGAAGTTGGCGCCGGTGCGGTCGAGTTTGTTGATGAAGCACATGCGCGGGACGCCGTACTTGTCGGCCTGGCGCCAGACGGTTTCGGACTGCGGTTCCACACCCGCGACGCCGTCGAAGCAGGCGACCGCGCCGTCGAGCACGCGGAGCGAGCGTTCGACTTCGATGGTGAAGTCCACGTGGCCCGGGGTGTCGATGATGTTGATGCGGTATTCCTGGCCTTCGGAGGTCCAGAAACAGGTGGTCGCTGCCGACGTGATGGTGATGCCGCGTTCCTGCTCCTGCTCCATCCAGTCCATGGTCGCGGCGCCGTCGTGCACTTCGCCGATCTTGTAGGACTTGCCGGTGTAGTAGAGGATACGCTCGGTCGTCGTGGTCTTGCCGGCGTCGATGTGCGCCATAATACCGATGTTACGGTACATATTGAGCGGATGGCTGCGTGCCATGGGAAGAATCCTTAGCGAGGGTTTGCAGGAGCGGAGGCGGCCTTCAGATAGACCTGCGCGCCCTGAAATAAAAGTGTGACGCCCGGATGACCGTTAAGGGCCACCCCGGCGCCACCATCACATTACCAGCGGTAGTGCGAGAAGGCGCGGTTCGCGTCCGCCATGCGGTGCGTGTCTTCGCGCTTCTTGACCGCGTTGCCACGGTTGTTGGCGGCATCGAGCAGTTCGCCCGAAAGACGCGCGGCCATCGTGGTTTCGGGACGGTTGCGAGCCGCGCCGATCAGCCAGCGGATGGCGAGAGCCTGCGAACGCTCGGGGCGCACTTCGACGGGGACCTGGTAGGTCGCACCACCAACGCGGCGCGAACGCACTTCGATCTGCGGCTTCACGTTGTTCAGCGCATCGTGGAACAGCTGGACCGGATCGGTCTTTGCGCGGGTTTCCATGGTTTCCATGGCGCCATAGACGATCTGCTCGGCGACCGACTTCTTGCCGTCGTACATGAGGTTGTTCATGAACTTGGACAGGATGAGATCCCCGAACTTGGGATCGGGCAGGATTTCCCGCTTCTCGGGACGACGACGACGTGACATCGTTGATATTCCTTGTTCTTTCGGGCGGGAGCGTGAGCATCACCGGCCGGTGAATTCGATACCGTTGCAGCCCTTTCAGGCCGCCACCAGCTCACTTGGGACGCTTGGCGCCGTACTTCGAACGGCTCTGCTTGCGATCCTTGACGCCCTGGGTGTCGAGCACGCCGCGCAGGATGTGGTAGCGAACGCCGGGAAGATCGCGGACGCGGCCGCCGCGGATGAGCACGACCGAGTGCTCCTGCAGGTTGTGTCCTTCACCCGGGATGTACGAGATGACTTCGCGGCTGTTGGTCAGGCGGACCTTGGCGACCTTGCGAAGCGCCGAGTTCGGCTTCTTCGGGGTGGTCGTGTACACGCGGGTGCAAACGCCGCGCTTCTGCGGGTTCTGCTCCATCGCAGGAACCTTGGACTTGGCCTTCTGCGGTTCGCGACCCTTGCGGATCAGCTGGTTGATAGTGGGCATCTATACTCTTCTTTCAAATGGGAGTGCGATGGATGCGCGCCGAGCCGAACAAATCGGCGCGGACCCATCGCACCCCGGCTTTGGTCACCGGGCCGGCGGGCGTTCGGGAAGGGAAGAGTGCAACGGGTTCACGCGAATGCCAAAAAGGCCCTGCCCTCCCGCCGTCCGGGAATACCCGGAAGACCATGGAGGCAAGGCGTTTCCACCTGCGTGAGCCGAAAAACACTCCACCCGGCACGAAAGCGCAACCGGATTACTCTGCCGCCCGACCGCCCGTCTGCCCGATTCGGTTACCCGAAATCAGTAGAAGGAACGCGTTTCCCGGCTAGCCAGCCGTGGCGGAAAACCGCCGCTGCCTTGCGGAAAACTGCCGGACCGGCAATGTTCAGCTCTATATCGTCCACCGCGAGCAGACCCGCGAGGGATGCGGGCCTGTAGGGGATTGGGGGGCGAGGGTCAAGGGATGAGAACAGGGCAAGGGACTTACGGGCGCGCCCCGCCCGCTCACCTCAGTCTCTCGCGCGAGCGATCGTCAGGGTCAATCGACCGTCGCCGTGAATGACGACAGGTTTGCTAGCAGGAGGCCTCACCTGAGTCTGAAAGCGGACAGTCTTGGTGCCGGCTTCGCCATTGGCGCAGGCCGGGTTTGCCGACAAGTCATCACTAAATGGGCGCGTGACCTCAGTGGTAATAGAGAGCAATTTGCTTTCCCGCTGCCCACTGAGACGAATGTTAAAGCTGGTGTTGATAACCTGGAAGCTACGCTCTCCGGGAGCTTCCGGCTGACACGAGTAAGTATCGGTTCGATTTTGGGAAATGGATGCGGCGTAACCAGAGTTCGCAATGTGCATCTCACCCTTCCAAACCAATTCGCTTCCTAATTGCAGAGCCACTTCATAAGCACCATTCGCAAGATAAGCGCCCTTCGCAACTGCTGGAGTTTCAATCGGGGGCGGAGAAAGATCGCTGAGATCGCTTGGATCGCTGGGCGAAGTACATACGAATCTCGCCCCGTCGACGATAGTTGATGGACACCACGAAGGGAGATATCCGGCCGACGGGGATACCATCACCGTCAATGTCGGAGCAGGCAGGGTAGGCTTTGCGTCTACAACTTTTGGCGGCTGGCTAGATGCGGGCTGCGCGGATGCTGGCGGGCTACCAATAGTGGCGAGCGAGGCCACAGAAGCTAGTATTGCGTACATGGTTCCCCCTTGTTTAGACACGTCTGGATCAAGGAAAAATGGTAACAGAGCGTTAATGCAACCCGTCGGTTAAACCGTTTTTGAACGAAATGGCAGCTTTCGCCCGTTGCTGACTGCAATGCCGTTGGCATTGTGACCGCGTCACTTAAAGGTGAGCGTGCGAAAACAGCCATGAATTGATAATTTGGAAGCGAATAAGGAAGTGGTGGCTGCATTTCGGTGGCACTGATCGTTCTAGTGAAATTGATAGCTAACTAGCGGTTACTTCCCCACCACATACGCCACTCGATCAAGTACAGCATGAGCCATCCGCAAAACCATTTTCCTACAGACCCCGCTTTGACATAAATAGATCCGCCATCGGGAACGTCCCTTCCATCTGTCTGGAGTGACCTGCCTCATGTCGCGATCCGATCTCTACCATCCGTACGCCGCCCCGTCGCCCGATGCCCTGGCCGACGCCTCGCCTCTGTCCGGGGATGGCGGGCCGCCTCCTGCCGTGGAGGCGACGGGGGCGGTGGCGTGTCTTGCCGTCAAGCCGTCGCACCGGACCTCGCGCGCCGCTTTCTTCGAAGAGCCGGTGGCGGAGGACGATCCGCTGCTGGGCTTTGCGCCCTATGTCCACGCGGCTCCCCGGCGCAACTCGATCACGCCGGACCGCCAGCGCGCGTTCGTCGCCGCGCTCGCCGCGACGGGGATCGTCACGCAGGCGGCGCGCCATGTCGGCGCCAGTCTGGAGGCACTCTACAAGCTGCGGCATCGCAAGGGCGCGGAAGGGTTCTCCGCCGCGTGGGACAAGGCGATCGACCGGGGAATGATGCGGCTGGAGGACTGCGCGCTGGAACGCGCGATCATGGGCGAGGAACGCCCGGTTGTCAGCATGGGCCAGGTCGTCACGACCTATACCCGCCACGATACCGCGCTGATGATGTTCCTGCTGCGCCACCGCGCCTCTCACCGCTATGGCCGGGAGGAGGAGCGCGATCCACAGCCCGGCTCTCCCGTCTACGAGCGGATACGCAAGCACATCCAGGGCGACGAACGATCGCTGGACGACGTGCGCGCGGCGATCTGGAAAAAGCTGGAAGCGCTGCGCCTCGAAGTCAAGGCTCGTCAGGAACGCGAGGCAGCCGAAGCGGCGGCCGCTGGCGAGGACGTTGCACCCAGCGAAACCGGTTGGCAGCAACACCAACGCAATGCTTCCCATATCAGTTCATCGCACGACGCGCTCAAATGAGCGGCAGATCGCGCCGAGTCCGCAAGGGCGTTCATGTGCCCGCAATGTTCAGCTTAACACGCAGGCCATCCCAACTGATCGAGCGCGGCCGGGAGCCGCCTCGGTCGATGAAGGTTTCATAGGGGGCTGACGGCGCGACACGGCGTCAGCGGAGGGGGGTGGCGCAGGGTCGCCCCTGTCTTGTGGGCCCCTGTAGGTCGAGTTTGAAGGAGTATCGCAATGAGTGTCATGTCCAGTAGCCCGAAGGTTCTGTTGATCGCCGCGATGATGGCGGGTGGCGCGGCGGGAAGCGTCTCCGCTCAGGACCAGGAAGGCGCCAACGTCACCGTTTCCGACACGACGCCCGCAGGTCCGGCGGTCAAGGGGCCGAACATCGAAGGCATCATCTCTGCCCGCAGCGGCGCGCGGATGCAGGTCACGGCAGAAGACGGCACCAAGACGGTCGTCACCATCACAGACGCCACCAAGATCACCGCCAGCGGCGGTTTCCTCAGCCTCAGCAAGAGCCGCCTCGCCGCAGCCTCGCTTTTGAACGGCCTGCCGGTGTCGGTGGACACGGTGCAGCAGGGCGGTGACCTTGTCGCCACCAAGATCGACATGAAGAGCAAGGATCTCAAGACGGCGACGATGATCCACAACGGCACCGACCAGCGCTTCAACGAACAGACCGCCGCCACCGACGCGCTGCGCAGCCGCATGGGCGACATCGACAAGTACAACGTCAAGGAAACCGTCAACGTCAACTTCGACACCGGCAAGTCGAAGCTGTCCGAACAGGGCAAGGCTGATCTCTGCGCACTGGCGACCAAGGCCGAAGGCATGGACAACGCGCTGCTGCTGGTCGTAGGCTACACCGACTCCACGGGTAGCGAAGACGTGAACCAGCGCCTGAGCGAACAGCGTGCGTCGCGCGTGGTCAACTACCTGCAGCAGATGTGCAAGTGGAAGCCCTACCGCATGCTGACGCCGACCGGCATGGCTGCCGCAGACCCGACGGCCAGCAATGACACCCCCGAAGGCAAGGCGCAGAACCGCCGCGTTTCGGTGAACGTCCTGGTCAGCAAGGGCCTCGACGGACTGTAAGGACTGGCAGTAGCGAAACCCCCGGTCTGCGCGAGCAGGCCGGGGGTTCGTTTGTCAGCGGCGACCGCGTCCGGAGCCACGGGGACCATCGCCCCGGCCACCGTACCGCCCGCCGCCCCACTGCGGCATGCGCATTCCCCGCTCGGGCCGGAACTCGCCACGGTGTTGACGGTACCGCTGGATGTCGCGGGGAGCATCGCGCGAGAAGTGGCCGCGATCCGCCCGACGGAAGCGGCGGTCGCGATCCGATCCGCGATAGTAGAAGTAATTGTCGCGGCCCCAGTACCCGTCATGGATCGGGCCGTAGTACCCGTCATACCATCCGTCATAGGCCAGGGGCGTACCCCAGCCGCTCGAGACGCCGCCATAACCGTAACCGCCAGTCGCACAGCCGCCGAGAGTGAGAGAAGTGGCGGCCAACGCCAGCGCCGCGAGTGTTGTTTTCATGGATGACCTCGTGAGCATGACGCGAATGCGAAAGGCGCGCGTCTGTTGCCGTTCAAACGCCCGGCCGACCGCGCCGGTTCCTCTCTCGGCAGGCCCCTCTCCCCCACAACAGGAAAGGGGGCACCGTACGGCACCCCCTTCCCTCGTCCTCATGGTGGCTGACGGCGAACCCGTCAGCCACCGTATCGTTTAGAGGCCGATAACGCCGCCATCGTTCTTGGTGATGGCGATCAGGGCCGAGCGCGGACGCACGGTGGCGCCGGCAGTGCCGGTTGCCTGCGTGTCCGGCCAGTGACCGGCAGGAGCAGCGATCGTGCCGCCATCGCCCGGGTGCTGGATGCCGACGAACATCGTGCGGCCATCCGGTGTCGTGTCGATGCCGGTGATCTCACAGTCGATCGGGCCGACCAGGAAGCGGCGCAGGTTGGCCGACGTCGCCTTCGTGCCTACGATCGTGCCCTGGCTGCTGGCGCCATTGTTGATCGTCACCGCGCCGCCGTCGCCCACGCTGCCGGGGATTGCTGCGAGCAGCATGCAGTTGGTGCGATCGGTCATCGCGCCATCGTCGGTCTCGATCCAGAGCAGCGGCTTCACCTGGCCGCTGGGGTTGGTCGAGCGGGCGAAGAACGCGCCGTCCGGGCTGGAGAAGTCGTTGGCGACGGTCAGGCCAGAGACGTTCACGTTGGTGGCAGTCGCCGGATAGTCGGTGGAGTCGACGCCGAACAAGTAGATGTCCCACTTGAACGTCTTGGCATCGGTGTTGTCGCCATCTTCGCGGATACGCACGATGTGGCCGTTGGGGTTGCCGCTGCCGGCGCCCGGATCGGAGTACGAACGCGGGTTCGGGGCGTTGGTGGTGGCGGCGGTGCGACCGCTGTTGTTGGTCAGCGTGAGGTAGATCTCACCCGTCACCGGGTTGCCCGTCGTCCATTCCGGACGGTCCATCGGGGTGGCGCCAACCGCGTCACCGGCAAAGCGGGTGTTGACGCAGATGTCCGCCTGGTCCGCGAAGGTATAGCCATCGGGATAGGTGGTGCTGGGCGCACGAGCCGGAACCTGGCCGTATACCAGCGGCTTCCATTGACCGGTGCCGTCTGCGTTGAACACCGCGACATAGAGAATGCCGGTGTCCATGTACTTGTCGCCCATCGCCAGACGGCTGGTGGAATTGGCGTCCGCCGGGTTCCACGTGGCTGCCGACACGAACTTGTAGAAGTACTCGCCGCCCGAATCGTCGCCCATGTAGAAGCCGACCTTCTGGTTCGGCGTCACGCGAACGAACGCACCTTCGTGGCCGAAGCGTCCAAGCGCGGTGCGCTTGCGGGGCATCGAGTTGCGATCGTAAGGATCGATTTCAACTACCCAGCCGAACTGGTTCATCTCGTTGCGATAGTCGCTGGTGGCGGCGGTGTTGGCAGCCTGGATCGTCGCGTTCCAGCGGTTGATGGCGCTGTTCGAGGTGGCCGTGCGCGACCAGCCGTAGCTTCCCGTACGGCTCGTCACGCCATTGCGGCGCAGCGATGCCAGTTCGCGTGGCGTGCGCAGGGCATCGTCGGTCGTGTCACGGCGGAAGTAACCAGCGTAGTTTTCCTCGCACGTGAGGTTGGTGTGCCAGCCGGTCACGCCGTTGGCGCAGTTGTTGATCGTGCCGCGACCGCGCGTGCCGTTGGGCGAGAATGCGGTTTGCAGCATGGCCGAACCGGCGGCCGGGCCGGTGAAGGCCATTTCGGTGAACGGCGTGATGCGGCGGTTGAACGTGCTGTTCTGGACGTAGCCCCACTTGCGATTGCCGGCATCAGCAAACTCGACGACGGAAACGCCGTGGCACTCCATCTCCTTGACGACTTCCGATTCCAGACGTGTGCCGGTCGAAGGAGCAGCGGCATGCAGGTACTTCTGCGTGATGTTCTCATGATTCTGAACCATGAGGCCACGGGTCGAGCTGTTGGCATCGACCGTACCGGAAGCGGACAGGCCGAACCAGGCAAGCGCGTCGTGGTGGTCGCCAACGCGATTGCCGAAATCGCCGTCGGTGCCATCGTTCTTGTAGGCCGATGTCGCGGCAGTCAGCGGATCGCCAAGGCGGGTCATCACCGTAACCGAGTAACCTTCCGGCACGACAACGACGTCGGCCAGGCTGTGGGCGACGGCGGTGAAGCCGAGCACGGCGGCCGACACGCGAACCGTCGTGGTCGCGGTACGGGTTTCGCCATAGGCAGTGGTCGCCGTGAACGTGAAGGCAAGGTCGGTCGCGGCGGCGACGGCCGGAGCGATGAAGGTCACGACGTTGCCGGTACCCGTCAGTTCGACCTGCGGGCCGCTGGTCTGGGTCCAGCGCGGAGCGACGGTGCCGCTGATCGCGCCGCTGGTCGAACCGGTGAGCGTCACGAGGCGTCCGGTGCTGGTGGCCACATTGTCACCGGCCGAAACCGTAACGCTGCCGGGGCCGCCGGTGCTGCCGTCGTCGTCACCACAGGCGGCGAGCAGACTGGTGCCCATGAAGGCCATCGTCGTCGCACCGGCGCCGCGCATCATCGTCTGGCGACGCGAGAACCGCTGGGCAGCCAGGCTTTCGAGGGTGGGACGGGTGGAGTCGTTGGTGTCTACTTCCCCGTCCGTATAGGGGGTTAGGGAATTGGTATCGGTCATGGCGTCGCCCCTTCTGTTGGTCGCGGGGCGACTGCTAGGGGCAGATCATGACAACAAAGCGCAATTTGGGTGTCGGAACGATGGCGTATTTCTGACCATCGTACGACGGCAGCCAGCACCGGCCGGTCGCAACACGCAAATTTCGCGCTTCAGGTCAGCGGTTCGGCAGGATCAGTGTTCCTGGGGATATACTCCGCCCAGCACGCGCTGGAAATGGCCTTGGACCTGATCGTTGCAGCTGCAGGCGCGCTCTTTCAACGCCATGCGATCCGTGACTTCGATGCCGCCGCGACGCGTGCGGACCATGCCGTCGCGCTTGAATCGCTGCAGGACCCGGCTGGCATAGCTGCGACCGATGCCCATCATCGACGCCAGCTGTTCCTGGGTCATCGTCACATCGTTGCGCCCGATGCGATCGACGGCGGCGGACAGCCACTTGGCTGCGCGCTGTTCTATGGTGTGCACCGCGTTGCAGGCTATCGACTGGAAAACCTGCGCCATCACGCAATCGGCATAGCGTGCGAACAGGTGCATGATCGCCGGCGACTTTTCCTTCGCCGCGTCGAGGTCGCGGATGGAAATACGCAGGAAGGTCCCGGCATGGAGGACGTTGGCGCGAGCGTAGGATGGCAGCGAACCATGACTGACGATCCCCCCCAGCGCGCCTTCGCGGCCGATCAGGATCGTTTCCACCTCCATCCCGTCGTCCATTTCCACGAAATAGGAACTGATCGCGCCTTCGGTCGGGAAGTAGCAATACTCCACATTGTCGCCGGGGCTATAGATCGTCTCTCCCGACTTGAGGCGACATTCGCCCAGACGCGGTTCTAGCAGGGCAAGATCGTCCTGCCGCAGTGCGGACAGCAGGTCGCTGCCGGCGATCGCGGCGGCGGATACCTGACCACTCTGCGGGATCGTACTCATGCCATAGTCCTCGGGCGGCTCCTGGGAACGGGCCAATGGGAAGACAACCCGCGCAATGCCCCCCGGTTCCAGTGCGAACCGGCCATAAGTGAACAGACGGGTTCGCACGGACCTGCTACTGTGTTACTGAGGAACATTCCGGGCGACCGTGTGTTCCGGGATACGGGCGCTTCCAAAGGGCGCGCTTTATCATGCCCTGAATGTGTTAGTACCGGACCACCATGCAAGCTGACGTTGGAACGCCCTTACTTCCTGATATGTTGAGCCTTCTGCGTGAGGAGACGGGTCCTGCGCATCAGCGTCTGGACGCCTCCTTTGGTTCCCTGGCATTGATCCAGCGCGATGATCTTGCCCGCTTCCTGAGTGCCCACGCCGTAGGAATCGGACCCATCTTTCCGGCATTCAGGCGATTCGTCGAAGACAGACTGGGTCTTGATTGCCCGGACTATCCCGCGATGCTGCATGCCGACCTGACGGCATTGGGCGTCGATCCCGCAACGCTTCCCGCCGTGCAGCCCTCCCCCGCGCTGGCTGACACCGGAACTGCGAGTGAAGCCGGCATTGCCTATGTGGTCTGCGGTTCCCGCCTGGGTCTGGTGATGATCCGCCAGCAGGGATACTGGGGTGAGGCCGAGGGGTTCCGCTCCGCCTACATGACCGACGGTCGCGGCCACGAAGCGTGGAAAGCACTCGTCCCCACCCTTCGCACCCGAACCTACGAACCAGCGGACGCAAAAGCCACGATCGCCGCCGCCAACGCCACGTTTGACTTGTTTGCCCAGGCGTTCGCGTCTGCAGGGATCGTCAGGCAGCCCATCCATGGTTGATGGATTGGCCGCACCTATGGTCGATCTGTCCACCTGCGACCTTGAGCCTATCCACATCATAGGCCGTATCCAGAGTTTCGGCTGGCTGCTCTCTTTTTCCAGCGACTGGATCATCAACCACATCTCGCTCAACTGTGAGACGCTGTTCGGCTGCGATCCGCAGGATCTGATCGGCCATTCGGCGACGGAGTACATCGCTCCCGAAGCTCTCCACGATCTGCGCACCCGGTTGCAGATCCTGGGCACGGGCAATGCGGTGGAGCGCATTTTCGACATCGATCTGCTGGGCGACGGCCGGGTGTTCGACGTTGCCGTCCACCCCTCGGGCCGATCGTTCATCCTTGAGATCGAGCCGCACGACAGCAGCAAGCGGCGCGATTACGCTTCTTACGTCCGCCCGATGATAGACCGCCTGCGCACGTCCGCCTCGATCGAGCAACTGTGCAACAGCGCCGCCCGCCACTTGCGCGGCCTGACCGGTTTCGACCGCGTAATGGTCTATCGGTTCGAAGGTGACGGCGCCGGCACGGTCATCGCCGAAAGCCTCAACGGCACGATCGAGAGTTTCCGGGGACAGCATTTTCCGGCGTCCGACATTCCGGCACAGGCACGGCGGCTCTATACCCGCAACATGCTGCGGATCATTTCCAACGTCGATGATCCGACCGTGCCGATCGTGCCCAATGTCGGGCCTAACGGCGATCCGCTGGACCTTTCGATGTCCGGCCTGCGCGCGGTTTCTCCGATCCACATCGAATACTTGCGCAACATGGGCGTCAAGGCGTCGATGTCCGTGTCGATCATGCGGCGCGGCAAGTTGTGGGGCCTGATGGCCTGCCACCACTATTCGCCGCTGGTCCTTTCCTATTCCGTGCGTACCGCGTCGGAGCTGTTCGGCGAGTTTTTCGCCTATCTTCTGGAGCAGAAGGAAACCGACTTTTCGATGGAACGCCGCGCCCAGTCGCTGCGCGTTCATGACGAAATCATGGCTCGGGTGGCAGGTGGCAGCTCGCTGCTCGAAGCGTTTGACGAATTCACGGACTCGATTGGTCATGTAATTCCGTTCGACGGGGCCGTGGGCTTTGTCGATGGTCGTTTCGTGGCCCAAGGCTCGACACCGAACGAGACGCAGTTTCTGGCATTGTCTCGCTTCTTGAATACCGCCGGTGCGAGCACCGTGTGGTCGACGGATCGCATCGCTTCGGTGCATGCGCCCGCTAGCGAATGGCTGGACAAGGCCGCTGGTCTCCTTGCCCTTCCCGTAAGTCGTTCACCGCGCGATTATATAGTCCTTTTCCGTAAGGAGCATGTTCGCGAACTGAAATGGGCGGGCAATCCCGAAAAGACGACGGAACTGGGGCCGAATGGCCCGCGCCTGACTCCGCGCAAGAGCTTCGAGATCTGGAAGGAAGAGCGGCGGGGCTTTTCCTTGCCGTGGACCGAGGAAGAGGTCAGCGCTTCCGAAGCGTTGCGCGTAACGCTGCTGGAGGTCGTGCTGCGCATGGCCGACGTCGTCTATACCGAGCGGGAGAAGGCCAGCGCCCAGCAGGACATGCTGATCGCGGAACTGAACCACCGCGTGCGCAACATCCTCAACCTGATCCGCGGTCTCGTCACGCAGAGCAAGGAAGGCGCCAAGACGATCGACGAGTTTGCCGAGATCGTCGGCAGCCGCATCCATGCTCTGGCCCGCGCCCACGATCAAGTGACGCAGGTCGACTGGTCGCCGTCGTCGCTCTACGATCTGATCCGCACCGAAACGGCGGCCTACGCCAGCCACAGTCTGGACCGGGTGGTGATCAACGGACCGGACGCACTGATCGCACCGGGTGCCTTCACTACGCTGGCGCTCGTCGTCCACGAACTGATGACCAATTCTTGCAAGTACGGCGCGCTGTCGGATTCGCGCGGATTTATCCACGTGACGCTCGATCGCGCCGAGGACGGATCATTGGCGATGGACTGGCAGGAGGAAGGCGGGCCACCGGTTGTGGCGCCCACCCGGCGCGGGTTCGGGTCCACCATCATCGAACGCACGATCCCTCATGAATTGAGCGGAACTGCCGCCGTTGCTTTTGAGGCGGAAGGCCTCCACGCCGAGTTCCTGATCCCCGCCGATCACATCGCCAGTTTCGAAAAGCCGGGATCGCGCGCCACCAGCTTGCCGGCCGAGCCGCCCAAGCCCGATGAATTCGCCGCTCACCTCAAGGATGGCGTTGCCCTTATCGTTGAGGACAATGTGATCATCGCCATGGAGGCGGAGGATGTCCTGCGCGGCTTCGGCTTTGCGGATTGCCGCGTGGCGGGATCGGTGGAAAGCGCCATGAAGGTGGTATCCACCGCCAAAGTCAGTTTCGCCATGCTCGACGTCAATCTTGGCAAGGACACCAGCGAACCGGTAGCCAAGAAGCTCAAAGAACGCGGCATTCCGTTCATCTTCGCCAGCGGCTACGGCGAGCGCTCGTTGCAGAGCGGCGAATTCGGTGGAGTTCCGGTCGTCACCAAGCCTTATGGCGAACGTGAAGTGCGCTTCGCGATCGGTCGGCTCGCAAAAACCCGCGGTTGATCGCCGAAGAGCGATTGCCGTGTGACCGTCAGGCGCTCAGGCGTTCAGGCAGGTGGTCAGCGTTCCAGGCTTGCAGCCAGCCGCGCACATCGGCGTAGGCCATCGGGCGGCAGATGCCGTAGCCCTGACCGCACGTGCAGCCCATCGCCACCAGCATCGCCTGCGTTTCCGGGTCCTCCACCCCTTCCGCGACAAGCGGGATGCCCAGGCTTTCGCACAACACGACCAGCGAATGGACGAGCGACTGATCGAACCGGCTCTCGGTGAAGCGGGCGATAAAGGAGCGGTCGATCTTGATCTCGCTCACCGCGAATTCGCGCAAATACCCAAACGACGTGAAACCGGCGCCGAAATCGTCGATCGCCAGCGATATCTTGTGGTCATGCAGCTGCTCGATCACCCGTCGCGCCTGTCCGGGGTTGGCGATCAGCGCCGTCTCGGTCAGTTCCAGCATGACGCGCGAGGGATCGACGCCGTGCCGCGCCGTCGTGTCCACGACATGGCCGACGAAGCCGGGCCGCTCCAGCATCCGGGCGGACACGTTGATGCAGATGGCAGCCTCGCCCAGTGCGTGCTGAAGCGCGGCATACTGGCCGAGCACTTTGTCGAGGCTGAGATACGTGAAGGCCTCCAGCAGGTGCGACTGCTCGATGGTATCGATCAGCACGTCCGCGGGAATCGGACCATCTTTGGCGTGCGTCCAGCGGACCAGTGCCTCAAAGCCCTGGACGGTGCCATCGCGCATGTCGACCTTGGGCTGCCAGTGCCAGTCAAGCTCCCGCTCGGCGATGGCCCGCTCGATGTCGCGCAGCATGCCGCCCTGATCCAGTACATGAGCCGGAACGGTATCGTCGCCCCGCGCGATCACCGCGTTGTCGATCCCGCGCTTGGCTTCGTACATCGCGTCATCCGCAGCGGCGAGCAAGGCATCCGGCGAAAAGCCCAGCAGTGGGCAAAGAGCGATGCCGAGCGACGCGCCGACATGCAGCATCCGGCCGCCCTGGAAGATCGGCTGTTCGATCATCTCGGTTAGCTTGGTGGCGACCGCCATTGCCGATTCATCACCATCGACGTTCTGGAGCAGCACCGCGAACTCGTCACCGCCCAGCCGCGCGATCGTATCCACCTCCCGCAAGTGTTCGCGCAGCCGCCGACCAATGGTGACGAGCACCACGTCGCCCGCAGCATGGCCGAAGCTGTCGTTGATCTCCTTGAAGCGATTAAGGTCGATCATCACCACCGCAAACGGATCGCCGCTGCGCCGGGCGCGGGCGCAGGCCTGGCCCAGGCGATCGGAAAACAGCGTGCGGTTGGGCAGATCGGTCAGCGGATCGTGGAGCGAACGGTGAGTCAGTTCCTCTTCCATGCGGCGCTGGGTCTGGCGATATTCGCGCCACGCCATCCCTTCCTCCACCGACGCCGCGACCCGTTCAGGGGAGAGCGAGCGCTTGGTCAGGTATTCCGTCATGCCCGACTTGATGGAATCTGCCGCGATCTTCTCGTCCACGTTGCCGGTGACGGCAATGATCGGGCAATCTTCATCGATCTGACTGCGAATCGCGGGCAACAGATCGCGCCCGTCACCATCGGCAAGGTCGAAATCGAGGAATACGATGTCGTAATGGGCGCCCGGCTGGCTGATCAGGCGCAGAGCCTCGGCATGGGAGCAAGCCTGATCGGCGGTGATGTCGTACGGTCCGCTGTCGAGCATGCGCATCAGCTTCTCGCGATCGACATCGTCATCGTCGACGATCAATGCATGGATGGTCTGCTCACCATCGTTGTAGGCGTCCAACGCGGGACTGTTTGCGGGCGTGGGTGCGGGGCTGAGGGTGCGGTACGAATACATGGTCAGGGCAGCTCCTGCGTACGGGCATACTTGCCGATGAATTCCGCCAGCCGCGCAAATTGCGGGCCGACTGCGGACTTGACCATGTAGCCGGCGACATGCGCATCGTAAGCGCGGCACCGGTCCTGGTCGCGAGATGAGGTCGAAAGGACGAAGATCACCGTGCGCCGCAGCGCCGGGTCTGCCCGCACGGCGTCGAGGAACTGAAATCCATCCATGCCCGGCATGTTGAGGTCGAGCAGCACGATGACTGGCGTATCGACGCGCTTGGCAGGGTGCCTGCCCTCTAGGATTGCCAGCGCCTCGGACCCATCCCCGGCAGTGACGGTGCGGCACGGCACTTCGTGCTTGCGGAAGCTGCGCAGCACGCCTTCGACCGCCACGTCGTCGTCATCCACCAGCAGGACCGTGCAGCCGGATTGCACCGCAGGCATGGCCGCTTCGGACAGCGAAACCCGGGGCTCGTCAATCATCGTCGTTCTCTCTCAGCATGATGCGTGGCCAGTGGACCTCGAACTTCGCCCCGCCGAGCGGTCCCTTGCCTTGAACGGTGACCATGCCGCCGTGGGCGTTGATCATGCGGCGAGTGAAGGCCAGGCCCACTCCGTCGCCCTCGGTGCCGGGGGACGCGCGGTGGAACAGCTTGAAAATGCGCTCCTCATTTCCGGGTGAAATGCCCTGCCCGTCATCCTCCACCGTGAAGATCGAGAAGCGGCCTTCCTCGCGCATGGAGATGCGGATGTGCCCTGACCCGCCACCATGGTGCTTTACGGCATTGGCGATGAGGTTGCGCAGCGATGTAGACAGCGGGGCGCGCGGCGCCATGATCTGGCTGCCGACGATGTTCACGTCCACGGCGAAACCATCGGGGATCATGGTCATCGCCATCGCTTCCTCGACCAGCTCGCGGGGGTCTATCTGGTGGAGCTTGGGATCGCGCACGCCTGCGCGGGCATAGCTGAGCAAGTCGTCGATCATCTGCTCACACCGGGCGATGCGATGGGTGATCCGATCGAAATTGTGCGTGACGCTGGCCGGAAGGGTGCCCTCGCCCAGCGCTTCGTCCAGATCCTCGCGGATCCAGCTGACCAGATCGTCGATCCCGCGCAGGGGCGAACGCAGGTCGTGGCTGGCGACGTAGGTGAACTCTTCCAGCTGGGCATTCGTCTGCTGGAGCGCGGTTTCTGACCGCTTGCGGTGCGTGATATCGCTGACGATCGCCATGAACAGCGGCTGACCCGGACTTTCGAAGCGGGTCAGCGCCACTTCCACCGGAAATTCACGGCCCGACCGATGCAGCCCGGTCAGGTCGCGCCCCGCCGCCATCCGCCTTGCTTCAGGAGCCGCGCTGTAATCGCCGACCTGCTGGACATGCGCATCGCGAAAGCGTTCCGGCAGCAGCATGTCGAGCGGCTGGCCAATCATATCCTCGACGCCCCAGCCAAACTGGCTGGCCAGCATTCGGTTGGCCTGAGCGATGCGGCCCTTCCCGTCCACCACGACCAGACCGAGCGGCAGCGATTCGAACATCTGCGAAAAACGCCGCTCCGCCGTCACTTCGCGGGTGGTGTTGCGGATGTAGACGATCGCCCGGTTGCCATCCTCTCCCGGGATCGGCGTCAGCGTGAGCGACACCGCCGGGCGTGATCCGTCGGCGGCGTGAAGAACGAAGCGGCGGGTCCAGGCATCGCGCTGCTCCGGCGGAGCGCCGAAAAACACGTCGAACATCTGGCGCAGCGTTTCGGCATCCTGTTCCCCGAACCAGACAAAGACAAGGCCGAGCCGCAGCGACTGCGGCTCCGGTTCGGCCAGCACTGTGGCGCACACCGCGTTGGCCCAGGTGATGACGCCGGTGCGCTCCACCACCATCGCCCCGATCGGCGCATGGACGAGCGGGGCGTGAATGTCGCTCGTGATCGGGGTCGCCAGCATCGCCTGTCCTGCCTCCTTGGGTAGGGCCATGGACCGAGCATGAAAGCTGGCGGTAGGCACCTGTTAACCCAAACGATTAAGGCTGCAGAGTTAGCGATGACGAAAGCCGAGCATAGGGAAGCATCCCTAGACGTAGCCAATATCAACGATTGTAGTAGTTAAAGCGGAAGAAACTTTCCCGCTTCGCGATCCTTGCGAACCTTCAATCCGTTAAACACCGAACCGCTCATGGTAATCCAGACGCCGGGGTCGGCGGCTTGGCAGGCGGCAAAGGCCATGCCCAGATTGAACGCCGCGTCGCTCTCGGCAAAGCGCGCCGGAGCAAGCGCACCGACGAGAACGATGGTCTTGCCATCGATGGCCGCCAGGGATTTCGCCGTCTCAGTCATGGTGTCGGTGCCGTGGGTGACGACCACCAGCGTTTCCGGCGCTTCGGCAATGGTGCCGGCGATCAGCGCGCGATCCTCGTCCGTCAGCTCAAGACTATCCTTGCGCAGCAGTTCGACGATGCGGAAAGGGTGGGCGACCCGCGCGGTCTCCAACAGCTTGCCGATCACGCTTTCGACGATCTGGTATTCGCTCAAGGCGTCGAAATACTGTTTGTCGATCGTGCCGCCGGTGGTGACGACAAGAATGGGCGGCAGGTGAGTGGATGCGGTCATGCCTTTCCATAAGCCGAGGCCCGCATGCTTTCCAACCCCGATCGCTGTCCGCCCTGCGATTTTGCGATGGCGCGGGGGGTGCGTTCCAGGGCGCTTCGTGGCAGCAGGGCGGCATGACCCATTCATCGATCGACGCGCGCCGCGAATTGTCCGCAGGCTGGCCCACCGTCCTCGCCGCCGCCTTGGCGATCGGAGTGGGCATGATGGGCATCGGCTTCTACTCGCTCGGCCTGTTCGTGACTCCGCTGCAGGCGGAGTTCGGCTGGTCCCGCGCGGAAGTGTCTGGCGCAGCGACGTTCCAGCAACTGGGCATATTCCTTTCCGCGCCGCTGGTCGGTCGGCTGGCGGATCGCTTCGGCAATCGGCGGATCGCCATTGCCAGCTATCTCGCGACGCCGGTAGCTCTGGTCGCGCTGGCCCAGACCGGCCCGTCGCTGATCGCCTGGTATGCGTTGTGGCTGCTCGTCTCGCTGGCCGGTTGCGGGACGACCCCGGCGATCTGGGCCCGCGTGGTATCGCTGCGCTTCGACCATGGCCGCGGGCTAGCGCTGGGCCTGATGCTAATGGGAACCGGCACTGCGGCGATGCTGTCGCCCGCCCTTCTCGGACCGGTGATCGCTGCGCAAGGCTGGCGGACCGGTCTGCTCGTCATGGCCGCGATCGTGGCAGTGATCGGCATCCCCGTCAGCCTGCTGACCGGACGCTCAGAGACACCCCGCGCCCCGTCCGATTCCCCGAAGGCGCAGCGCGGCCGGATCGAGATAACCGCCGCCACCGTCAAGCTGGCCGTGATCGGCTTTCTGTTGGGAGTCATTGTCGCGGCGCTGATCGTCCATCTGGTGCCGATGCTGGTCGATCGCGGTGTGCCAGCGGCGACGGCGGCGCGGATGGCCGCACTGGTCGGAGTCGCGGTCCTGGTGGCCCGCCTGGTGGTGGGATGGCTGTTCGATCGCTTCCACGCCCCGAATGTCGCCTGCCTGTTCCTGACTTCGCCGGTGATCGCCTGCGCCATCCTCTATTTCAACGGCCCGGCCATCCCGGCCGCGCTGATGCTGGGACTGGCCGCTGGCGCGGAAGTGGACATGCTGGCGTATTTCACCAGCCGCTACGCCTCGCTCGGCAATTACGGCGCGACCTATGGCGCGATCCTGGGCCTGTTCAGCCTGGGCGCAGCTTTTGGGCCGCCGCTGTTCGGCTGGGCGGTCGACAGCACGGGGAACGCTGATCTGGCGCTCGCCTGCTCGGGTCTGGCGCTGGTCGGCGTCGTCGCGATGATCGCCAGCCTCGGCCCTTATCGCAAGCCTGATTGACCGACCATCACGCCGTTTCAAGGAACCTGAGCAACCCGCGCTCTTCCCGCGTCATCCAGCGGGTGCTGCGCGGCAGGCTCTCCGGGATTGTGGGCGCGCCTTTGTCCCCCTTCGCCGCCGCGATCACCGCCGGATGGACGTAGGACTTGCGCGCGATCGCCGGGGTGTTGCCAAGGCACTGCGACACTTCTTCCAGCATCGCGCGCAGGCTGACGCCCGGCTGCGCGTAGAGCATCGAAAACCCCAGCGTACTGGCTGCCCAGGTACGGAAGTGTTTGGCCGTAAAGCCTTCACCCATCGTCTCGGCCAGATACTCGTTCACGTCATGGCTATGAACGGGCACTGCAGTACCATCGTCATCCAGATACTGGAACAAGTGCTGGCCCGGCAGGTCCTGCATCTTGCGCACGCATCGCACGAGGCCCGGATCGTCGCAGTCGATCTCCTGCAGTTTCCCGGACTTTCCCTTGAACCGCAGCCTCAGCGTGCCCCGCTCGATCTTGGCGTGGCGAACCCGCAACGTCGTGGCCCCAAAGCTCTTGTTGGTCTTGGCGTAATGCTCGTTGCCGACCCTGATCGCGCCGGTATCCAGCAGCGCGATGACTGAAGCGATGGCCCTCTCCCGCACCAGCTTTCGCCCGCCCAGATCGTCCGCCACGCGCGATCGCAAACCCGGCAGCGCCTCTCCGAACTGGGGGCACAGGTCGAACTTCATCGCCTCACGGCTCATGCGCCAGTCCGGGTGGTAGCGATACTGCTTGCGGCCCCGCGCATCGACGCCCGTCGCCAGCAAATGAACATGGGGATCGGCCGAAAACCAACAGTTCACGTAGGCAGGTGGCATGGCGATGCGATTCAGGCGATCAATCTCGTCGCGATCCTTGATGCGGTTGCCCTCTGCATCGAAGTAGGCCCACTTGGTGCCGCGAACTTGCTTGCGGATGATCCCCGGCGCCGCGTCGTCGGCAAATTTCAGGCGCTGCATATTCTTTGCGCTTTCCGTTCAAAACCTTGCGTGATCGTAACGCGCCAGCCGAAGCGAAGTTGTCGGAGGTCCGTGAAACCCTGCGCCACGCGGGCCGTTGCATGGTGAAAGAAACGAAAAATCCTCAGGAGTTCACCATGGCCGACGCAAAAATCTTCGCAGACCTGAAAGCCGACCACGACAAGCACCGCGCCCTGCTGGAGCAGTTGGGCGAAACCAAAGGCAACAGCGATGATCGGCGCGAACTGTTCGAGACCCTGCGCAAGGAATTGCAGGCGCACGCCGCCGCCGAGGAGGAATCGCTTTACGCGACGATGCTGGGCGAACCGGACCTTCGCGACGAGGCGCGCCACTCAGTTTCCGAGCACAAGGAGATCGATGACTATCTTGGCGAGCTGTACGAAATGGACATGGCATCCTCGTCCTGGCTGACCAAGTTCAAAGAGATGCGCCACCGCTATCTGCATCACATCGACGAGGAAGAGGAAGAGATGTTCCCCACCGCCGCCAAGGCCCTGTCGAGCGAAACCGAAGCGAAGCTGGCTGCGATATTCGAGAAGCGCAAGCCCAAGGAACTGGCGAACGCCGAAAAGGAACTGCCGGGCGACGCACGCGAATAACCGGCTGGGTTCTGCGCGGGAGGCGATCCCAAGGGAACGCTCTCCCGCACGGCGCGTTGAAAAGCGGAATTAAAATCAAGGAGAAGAGCCATGGATCAGGACGTTCGCGAAACTTTCTGGAAATCTTTTCAGACCAGCCCGTTCATCATGATGAAGCTGGAGGGCGCATCAGGCCATGCCGAACCAATGACGGCGCAACTGGACAAGGATGCGCATCACGCGGTCTGGTTCTTCGCCAAGCGCGACAATCGCATTGGTAGCGGTGGTAAGGCCATGGGTCAGGTCGCAACGAAGGGACATGACGTTTTCGCCTGCATTAGCGGCAATCTGGTTGAAGAAACCGACACCGCCATCCGCGAGAAGCAGTGGAATAACGCGGTCGAGGCCTGGTTCCCGAATGGGAAGCAGGACCCGTCGGTCGTCATGCTGCGCTTCGATATCGAGGACGGTGAAGTGTGGACATCCGACCTCGGCCTGAAAGGTGCCTTCAAGCTGATGACGGGTAAGCCGATCCAGCCCGGCGAAGCAGGAGAGCACGCGCTCGGCGCGGTCTGACACCCTCTCGGACTTGCGCGAGCAAGCGGGGGCGCGGTGACTTGGTCATCGCGCCCTTTCTCACGGTGAGGACATTCCAAAATCTTGGATACAGCAAATGAAAAGCGCCGCTGCGATATTCGCAACGGCGCTTATATTTGAGGTGCAACTGGCGGGACACGCCGTTACCGTTTTCTCAGGTCGCCATCCTATTTTCTCGCGACCCGGGCTCTTTGGCCCCTCTCCTAATCGTCTGCGCCGACCGTCAATCGAAGCTGTTCCAACTCAGGCGGACGAACCGCCTGCGGGCAATCCGTGAGCGCATAAGTAATTGCCGCCAGGATGGCCTGGCGAGAAAACGGCTTTTGAACGATCCCGATAGCGGTCGTCGCCGGAGTATCGATTTGTCCGGGATTCGCGGTGACGTAGATCACCCGAGAGCCGAAACGCCCGGCGAGATCGCGTGCGATAGCTGGACCGGTCAGACCATCTCTCAAATTCAAATCAACCAGCGCGACATCCGGCGCTTCGCCAAGCGAGGCGAGTGAAGCCCTGTCGGGGACCGTGCCTACTACCGCATGGCCCCCATCAAACAGGATATCTTCCAACTGCAGCGCTACAAGGAATTCATCCTCGACGATGAGGATTTTTCCTGGGCTGGGTAACGGATCAACCAAGATCGAATCTTCCGTGATCGTCCTGCTACTATCAGGCTGCCAGCAGTTTGCGGCTTTGATCCACGTTGGCGACCTTCGTCAGCTCTGCGAAGAAGGCGTCGATCGCTTCGCCGCCGAGCACGAAGTTGTGCCGGAAGTCAGGCAGCTGCCCCGATTCGATGATCTTCGAAAGCATGGCGCGGGCACGGCAGATGCGGCTTTTCACCGTCCCAAGCGCGATACCGCAGATGTCCGCGATCTCTTCATAGGAAAGGTTGCCGGCAGCGACCAGCACCAGCGCTTCCCGATAGCTATCAGGAATGGCGGTCAGAGCGCGGAGCACATCCGCCAGCTCGACAGCGCTTTCCTGGCTGGCTTCTGCGCGAAGAATGCGCTCAGCCGCCAGTTCGTCATACTCACCATGGAAGCGGGCACGACGTGCTTCGGAATAGAAATGGTTGCGCAGGATGGTGAACGTCCATGCCTTGAAGTTGGTGCCTGCCGCATACCGTTCGCGAGCAGCCCACGCGCGGAGCATCGCTTCCTGAGCGAGATCGTCAGCACGATCACGGCAGCCGCAGAGGCCACGAGCAAAGGCACGAAGGTGGGGCGCTACTTCAGACAGAGCGCGGCGGAAGTCGCGGTCGCTAAGCGCGGTCTTTTCGGGCTGGGTTTCCCCTTCGACACTAGCTTCGATCGTAGCCGACATGCGTTACCCTCCATAGAAACCTGTCGGCATAGAAACAGAGTTTGTCGCAGTTAGTTCCCCACTTCGCGACATTTGTATCTCCTGGCCTAACGCCACTGAACAAAAGTCGTCATTCGCGCTGAAATTTTCATCTTTGGTGGAACAACCAGCGCCCAGAATCTTTGAGGCCTCCGTCCACCAGTTGGTAAACGAAGGCCTCGGGATCGGGTCACCACCGGTTTGCGGGGGGGGGGTGGGGGAGCCAGTGGTGACAATGGGGGAACGTGATGCCCCTTTGTTGGTTCCTGAAAATGCGGTTTGCCGCGAAAAATTTTCCAGTTGCCCTATACGCTGTACGGAGTCAGACAAACGACACCGGCCTTAGGCGCAAGGGCGCCCATCGACGTGCAATCGGGAATGAACACCCAAAGGCCTGAGGAACATGAATGTCCGTCTCTGATCAGATCGCCATACAGCTGCCCTACCTGCGCCGCTACGCGCGCGCGCTAACGGGTTCGCAGCATTCGGGCGATGCTTACGTTCGCGCTACCCTTGAAGCAGCCTTGGCGGACCGCGCCCTGCGTGAAGCCATCGCTCGCAGCCGCGCCGCGCTATACGGCGCGTTTACCCGCATCTGGGCGACCGGCCATGTCGACGAACCCGGGCGGGACGGTGATGGCGGCATGCACGAGCAAGCCGCGCAGGAACGGCTCGCCACTATCGCCCCGATTCATCGCCAGGCGCTGCTGCTGACTACAGTTGAGGAATTCTCGCGCGAGGAAACCGCGCAGATCCTCGACATGTCGGTTCAGGAAGTGGATGGCCTTGTCGCTCAGGCGATCCGCGAAATCGAAGGGGAAAGCGCGACGCGCGTCCTCATCATCGAAGACGAGCCGCTGATCTCCATGCAGTTGGAAGGCCTCGTCACCGATCTGGGCCATACGGTTGTGGGCACTGCGGCCACTCATGCCCAGGCGGTGGATATCTTCGAGCGTGATCCGGCAGGCCTGGTCCTTGCCGACATCCAGCTCGCCGACGGAAGCTCGGGCATCGATGCGGTGGAGGATCTGCTCAAGTTCGGTGACGTGCCGGTGATCTTCATCACGGCCTACCCTGAGCGCCTGCTTACTGGCGAGCGTCCCGAACCTACCTACCTGGTAACCAAGCCTTTCCAGGAAGCGACCGTACGAGCGGCCATCAGCCAGGCGTTGTTCTTCAATTCGAGCAAGCCACTAAGCTGATCTTCAGTCCAGACGAAAACTGCCGCTCCTGCCCGTGCAGGGGCGGCAGTTTCGCATTCAGCGACGACAGCGGCCGCCCGCATCGATTGGCGGCAGGATTCGTCCGAACCGATCGCGCGGCTCGCGGCTTTCGATCGGGACCGGTGGCGGCACGAAACCGATGTGGCGAACCACAGCGTCATGAATCGGCGCATCAAAGCGCACGCCTGCGCAATGGCCCACTTGCCACACAATATCGCCGGCGACTGTTTCGCGGTCGTACAATTCGATGGACAGGCGGTTGTCCGGAAGCCCGTCAAGCGCCGCTATCTCGATCATGCAGCCGCCTTCGCACAGATCATACAAGAACCCTCGGACCTGCTTTCCAGCAAGGCCGACAGCCACTTCCTTCTCTACGATCACTCTCGACCAGTTACGTGCGTCCATATCGTGCCTGCCCCAATATTGCAGGCAAGATACGATCCCGGAAATTAAGTAATCCATAACGCGCGGTGGAATTAGCGTCGCTCGTTCCGTAAAACGAATTCTTTTGATGCGCGCACCGGCACTTTAAACCGGCACTCGACGCCGCCGGGATTGAAGCGCAAATCCACTTCCGACTTGAGTTCATGGGCGACGATTTTCTCGATCAGGTCGCGGCCAAAGCCACGCTTCACCGGTTCCGATACCGGCGGTCCACCTTCTTCGCGCCAATGCACCTGGGCCAGATCGGCAGTTATCAACTGCCAGTGGACGTGAACGCGCCCTTCCGAATTACTGAGCGCGCCATACTTGGCGGCGTTGGTCGCCAGTTCATGGATTGCGAGACCCAAGGACATCGCATCGTTCGGCGCCAGCTTGATGGCCGGCCCTGACGTAGCGACGAAGCTTTCGTGCCCCTCCATATAGGGCGCCAGTTCGGAGCGCACGATGTCGCCCAACGCCGCATGCCCCCAGTCGGATTGCGACAACAAATCGTGCGTGGCCGACAAAGCCCGGATCCGCGCGGTGAGGCTGTCCGTGAAGTCATCGATGCTCGTTGATCGTCGGCGGGTCAGCGCAGCGATCGACAGCACGTTGGCGAGCGTATTCTTGACCCGGTGATTGAGTTCACGCGTCAGCGAATTACGGATCGATGCCTGGCTGGTCAGCCAT
This sequence comes from Novosphingobium sp. BL-S-24, assembly GCF_055521575.1. NCBI lineage: Bacteria > Pseudomonadati > Pseudomonadota > Alphaproteobacteria > Sphingomonadales > Sphingomonadaceae > Novosphingobium > Novosphingobium sp. BL-S-24. The sequence continues at coordinate 2,399,670 of NZ_CM145488.1, read as the reverse complement.
TCAAGAACGACCCGGTCCTCTGCCGAACGACGGGTGATGAGCCGCCCGATCGCCATCACCATTAACGAGGCGACGGCGCCGAAAAACAGCGTGATCCGCGACAAGGTGGACAGCGCGCCGGCCCGGCGATCGCTCACCTGGACCACCCACGATTGGCCCGCCACGTCAATACGCCGTTCTATGGCCGGCCCATTGGGTCCGTCGGCACGTTGCTCGGCCAGAAGAGTATCCGGCGCGACATGATCATCGTAAATGGCCACATCGATCGTGTCATTGCGATAGAGTTCGCTGGCCGACGTCAGAAAAGCCTGGGCGCGGAACGGGCTGAATACGAAGCCCGTCACTGATTTTCCACGACCCCGATCACCGAACACGGGCATGTAGATGATAAAGCCCGCTGCTTTGGCTCTTCGCTCATCTTCCTGGTCCTGGATAAGTCGGATCAGCTCGGATGCCGCCGGACCTCTGCGGGCGACCGCGCGCTCCATTGCCTTGCGTCGGTCAGGATCGGAATACATGTCATAAGCGATCGATCGCCGATTGGCATCGCTCAGCGGTTGCAGATAAAATACCGGCGCCACAAAGTCTTGGCCTTGGTTCGGCCGTGGGAATACAGCGAAGTCGGCTCGCCCGGAGGCGCGGATCGTGTCCTCGAACCCCTCCAACTGCTCGGTAGGCACCAAGGGAACCCAACCCATACCCAGCGAGCCGTATAGCGTGCCATCCCCTTGGAGATCCTGCGCAAACTCCCGGAATTGCTGCGGCGAGACATCCGCTTGCGTCGAAAATAGCGCGCTCCCAGCCCGTAGCAGCGCCACGTTCTCCGTGACGCGCCTCTGCAGCGCGGATGAAATTTCGGTAAGGTTGCGATCAAGCTCGACAGCGCGGGTCTGCCGGTCCGCCCGCTCGATCGCCATGACAGAGACAGCCGTCGTTATGCTTGCGATCAGGAATAACAGGAACGGCCAGCCGCGTGGGTATTTGTGAAACCACGCCTGCTTCTCCACCCTGTCGAGCAGAGCCTGGTCAATCACCCAGCAATTTCCCGTACTCCAGCCGACACGAAATGGTCATTAGTGGTCACAAACTAACCGTGCTATGCCACAGTTTCTGCTCAGGGGAACCATGCTTCACGTGGATTGTTCCATGAGCAAACGACGTCCGCTCGGCTTGCAGACAGGACGATACCCGAGAAGTGCCCGGCCAGCGGTTCCTCCGCCGAAGGTTGAGTGAGCGCGCCGGGGATGACCGTACATTCGGTCTCGAGGCAAGCGCACCTCGGTGAAAGGGAGTTCGTGTTGAGTCAGCCCAATGGACGTGGTGACCCTGGCACAATGCCAGGCCTACCGCCTGAAGTCCGCAAGGACGGGGAGCCCGGCTGGGCCGGGGGGTTGAGGAAGCTCTATAACTCCGTAGTGGAAGAACCGCTGCCGGACAGCTTCAAGGATCTCCTGAAGAAGCTGGATGACAGCGATGATGTCTGAACGGACAAAGGTCTCCCCAGCCGACGAAGGGTTCCGCAAGGAATTGCTTTCCGTTCTTCCCCACTTGCGCGCATTCGCGCGCGGACTTTCAGGCCGATCCGATTTCGCCGACGATCTGGTGCAGGAAGCGGCGATCAAGGCCTGGACTGCGCGTGAACGCTATCAGGCGGGCACAAACATGCGGGCTTGGACGTTCGCCATCCTGCGCAATCATTATCTTTCGGAACTGCGGCGGTCGCGGCGGCAAACTGACTTGGATGAAGGGGTGGCGGAACGCCTGTTGGTGATGGACGCCGATCAGGAAGGTCCGCTTCATCTTGGGGACATGGAGACGGCTCTTCAGAAGCTTGCGCCTGAACGGCGCGAGGCGGTGCTGCTCGTTGGCGCTTCCGGCTTCAGTTACGAAGAGGCTGCGGAGATTGCCGGTTGCCCTATCGGCACGATGAAAAGCCGTGTTGCCCGCGCGCGTGCAGATCTTGCGAAGCTGCTGGATGGCGAGGCCGATCCACTGCAGGTCAAAGCTCGCCGTACCGGATAATCGAGGCACCCACCACACTATTGTGATGATACTTATCGAAAAGCCCCCGCTTCCCTTGCCGGAAACGGGGGCTTTTTCTTACCATAAGGATGGCGGTATTTACGCGGGGTAGGTCCACGCGGTTCCGCGATCGAAGTTGTCCGACGCGAACTTCCAGTTGATCAGGTTCTCAAGCACTGCCTTCACGTAAGCAGGACGCTTGTTCATCTGGTCGATGTAGTAAGCATGTTCCCACACGTCGATCGTGATCAGCGGGTTTGCATCGGTGGTAATCGGGCAGCCGGCGTCGTGGGTCGAGATGACCTTCAGCTTGCCACCTTCGACGACCAGCCATGCCCAACCGCTGGCGAAATGGTTCACCGCTTCATTCGACAGCGCTTCGAGCAGCGCATCCATCGAGCCGAAATCATTCTTGATCGCGGTGGCGAGGCTTTCGCTCGGCTCGGTCTTTTCTGGGCTCATCGAATGCCAGTAGAAGCCGTGGTTCCAGATCTGCGCCGCGTTGTTGAACTTGGGGCCCGATGCCGACTTGGTGATTTCCTCCACCGACTTGCTGGCTTCACCCGTGCCTTCGATCGCGGCGTTCAGCTTGTCCACGTACGTCTTGTGGTGAGCACCGTGGTGGATTTCGAGCGTCTTCGACGAAATGTGCGGTTCCAACGCATCATGGGCGTAGGGAAGCGGCATGAGGGAAATGGTCATGGTGATCGTTCCTGTTCAGTTATCGAAGGCTAAATACGGCGATGGCACGTACGCGGATCGCCAAAGAACTCGCTGGCTTATGTCTGTCCTATCGCGCGACAATTCAAGCGTCAGATAGGTATGGCCGGCTAATTCAGAAAATTTAACAGCCCCACGGCTGCATTACGCATGTCGCAGACACACGAAAAGGATGGCGGGGTTACCGCCATCCTCTCTCGCCACCGTCAACCACCCCGCAAGGGGAGCGGGCGACTGACGATACGACCTTGAAAAGGTCTTAGTTAGCCTTGTCGGCTGCGTCCTTCATGGCGTCAGCCTTGGCTTCGCCGGAATTCTCGACAGCGTCAGCCTTTGCTTCAAGCGCGTCTTCGGCAGCACCGGTGGTTGCGTCGGCCTGGTTCTCAAGCGCATCGGCTGCAGCTTCAGACTGTGCCTCTACAGCGTCAGCCGCCTTGTCGGTGGCTTCTTCCTGGGGGCTGTTGCAAGCGGCGAGGCCCAGCGAGGCCGAAGCGACCGCGATCATGGCGAGACGCGGCATGGTGATGGCTTTCATGTCGAGAAATCCTTATTCCCTGTTGTCGATATGGCGCGATTTTAAAAGGAGAGCACGCCGCCCTCCCCGCGGGGTCCGAATTACCGGACCCCGGCCGTGTGGCTTAGCGCACCGAGCCGCGACGGAAAAGGTTTACGATCGCCAGGAGCACGACGGCGCCCAGGAACGAAGCGAACAGCGACATAATATCGAACGAACCGCTGGTGATCGGCGCGCCGCCGATGAGCGGGGTAACGATGAAACCGGCGATCAACGCGCCGACAATGCCCACGACAATGTTCAGGAAGATACCTTGCTGAGCGTCCGTGCGCATAAGGATCGAAGCGAGCCAGCCGATGATGCCACCGACTACCAGAATGAGAAGAAGCGTCATTGTACCGTCTCCGATGAGTGCAGATTGTACCATTAAACATTCCGAATCCAGCAAGGTTCCGTAACGTGCGAATTCGGTTCGTCGCAATCTTGCGGCCGAGGGGTTGAAAGACGGATCGGTTCCTACTGCGCGGCGGCAGAAACTTTGGAGCCAGCACGGCGGTTGAATGGCTGGAGGATTCAGAGCCTTGTACACAAGCCACGGTAATCGTGTGTTTTCCGCCGTCGTGTCGCTCCTCGTAGTAGCGGGCGGGATCGGCGCGCTTATCCTCGGCCTTGCAGCGCAGGGAGTGCGAGCCCCGCGCCAGAATGTTCTCGCCACCGTAACGCTTTCTTCCATCCTGCGCGAAAAACCGCCTCCGCCAAGGATCAAGGACACGACATCTGCATCGAAGGGCACGCCCTCCCCCGCCAATTTGCGCAATCAGGCGACGCGGATCGTGGCGCCCCCGCTCATCACGCCCCCGCTGGTCAATCCTCCACCGGTCTTTGCCGCCCCATACGCCGACACCGGCGCTGCTGCGCAGAGCGGAGCGGCAGATCGTCTGGGAGGCGGCAGAGGAGCGGGAGGGGAGGGCAGCGGTCGGGGCGGCGGAGGCAACGGCCTCGGCAATGGGTCTGGCGATGATAATGCCATCGCCGTGACCTACCCTCGCCAGATCAAGGGTCGCTTGCACTTCTCGGACCTGCCCCCTGATCTGCGAGAAGAAAAAGCGGGGGCGGATCTGAAGATGCGATACCGCGTGGGCATCGACGGCCGCGTCAGCGATTGCCGTATTCTGGTATCCAGCGGACGTCCCTCCCTCGATGCCAGAACGTGCATGCTGGTTACTCAGCGCTTCAGGTTCCGTCCGGCCCTCGACGCGGCGGGCAATCCTGTACCGTGGATCATGACGGAAACGCATGGATGGGATCGATCGCCCGTCGAGCCTGATTGAAACCGCCCCCTCACGGGTTGACGCATCCGGCTTTCAGGGGCCAAGTGGCCCTTCACTCTTGGCGAGAATTGCACCGATGCTTTCGCAAAAGACCCGGTATGCGATCCGGGCGATCCAGCACTTGGCCGACAACTATGGGCATGGCCCCATTCAGTTGACGCAGATTGCCGAAAAGCAGAACATTCCCGCCAAGTTTCTCACCGTGATCCTCTCGGAACTGTCGCGATTTGGCATCGTCGCTTCGCAGCGAGGAAAGGATGGAGGATACTGGCTAGGGGTGCCGCCGGTCGACATCACGTATGGCGACCTCATCCGCATCATGCGCGGTTCGCTGGCGCTCGTTCCGTGCGCAAGCAGGTTCGCTCACGAAACCTGCAAGAATTGTGTGGAGGAAAAGGACTGCCGGACGCGTGCGCTGATGCTCCAGGTCCGCGATGCGACAGCCAGTTTGCTCGACGGCGTCCGACTGTCCGATCCCATCCAGTTGGTCCCGGCCGCAGCCGGCCTTGAGGAACCACTTTCGGACTTGCCGCCGGATCAACGAGACTTCGAGGATTGAAAGGAAACCTTTACCCTCAGCCCTATTGTCAATCATTAAGATCGACAATAGGGCTGAGGGACGCCCGAGCAGTCCGCTCGGCGGCGAAAGGAGATGCATCATGCGCATTGCCAGGACGAACGAAGCGCCGTCGGGCGATCCATCCTCGCTCAACGAAGGCATTGAGCACGTCATTGATGCCTTGCAGCGCCTTCGCTTCGGCGTGATCCAGCTGACGGTCCACGACGGGAAACTGATGCAGGTGGATGTTACGGAACGCCGTCGGTTCACAAACTGAACTGGCGATTTGCATCGTCAGCGATTTTCCAGCAAATGACTGCAAACTCAACCGGTTCGCCGGACATGTCCAACGCACATCTACGCGATGGATGCTCTCTTGATCGCGATTGCTGGTCCGGGAATGCATATTGGCATGCACTATCCCGGCCCGCTTTATGTCGAATTGCTCCAACCCCGCCACGGGAGGACCATGAATGCTCGAGTCGCTAGTAGCCGATCTGCCGCACCTGCTTGCCGAGATTGCACCTTTCATTGCCATCGGGTTCGCTGCGCAGATCGTCGATGGCGCACTCGGGATGGCATTCGGCGTCATCACCCAGACGCTTCTCGTAAGCGTGGTCGGCGTCGCACCGGCTGCGGCTTCGGCCAGCGTTCACCTGGTTGAACTGTTCACGACCGGAACCTCTGGTCTGAGCCACATCTTCCACCGTAATGTCGACTGGGGCCTGTTCGTCAGACTAGTACCGGCGGGTATCGTCGGCGGCGTTACGGGAGCCTATGTGCTTTCGAATATCGACGCTTCGGTCGCGCGTCCGTTCGTCATGCTCTATCTCACGGGCATCGGCATTTACCTGTTCATTCGGGCGCTTCGCATGCGCAAGCCGCGCTTCGAGGATCCCAGCTACACCGCGCCTTTGGCATTGGCAGGCGGCTTCCTAGACGCAGCGGGAGGCGGCGGCTGGGGCCCGGTCGTCACCAGCAACCTGCTCGTCCAAGGCGGAGAGCCTGCAAAGACGATCGGCACCGTCAACACCGCCGAGTTCCTCCTGACCGCCTCGATCTCGACTGCATTCATCGCGACGATCGGACTGGCCGCGTTCACCAGCGCGACGGTGGGCCTGATCATCGGCGGCGTCGTGGCCGCCCCGTTCGGCGCGCTTTTTGCCAAGCGGATGAAGCCGCGCGTGCTGCTGATTGCCGTCTCGATCGTCCTGATCTCGACCAGCGTGTTCAGCATCTGGAAGGCATGGCCGCTATTCTGATGCAGCCTGTTTCTGCTCGGCGTAGCGGCGTGCGAGCACGGCGCAGACCATCAACTGGATCTGATGAAAGAACATCAGCGGCAGGATGATCGCGCCGACCTGTGCGGCCGGAAAGAGCACCCCAGCCAACGGCACCCCCGTCGCGAGGCTCTTCTTCGATCCACAGAACAACAGCACGATACGATCTTCGCGTGAAAAGCCGCCAATCTTTCCGACAAGCATCGCGCAGATCATGATCGCCGCCAGCATCGCCAGCGAAAGCCCCGCGATCAGCGCCAGTTCGCCTGCCGTTACGGTCTGCCACAATCCCTCTACGACGGCCGCGCCGAACGCGGTGTAGACCACGAGCAGGATCGATCCGCGATCGGCATAGCCCACCAACGGCTTGTGCCGACCGATAAAGCCGCCGATCCAAGGGCGCAGCAGATGCCCGACCAGAAACGGGAGGAGCAGTTGCAACGAAATAGTGATGATCGGATCGGTCGAAAATCCTTGCGCCTGCCCGGTAATCAGCAAAGCCGACAGAGCCGGCGTCACGAAGATCCCCGCCAGATTGGAGAACGATGCACTGCATACTGCAGCTGCGACGTTGCCCCCGGCAATTGCGGTAAACGCGATCGACGATTGCACCGTGGATGGCAGCAACGTCAGGAACAGGAGGCCGGTCGCGAGCGATGGCTCTAGGCCCGGTATGGCCCTCACCGCCAGCCCGATGAGCGGGAATAGCAGGAAGGTCAGCGCCGCGACGCAGGCATGAAGCTTCCAGGCGCGGGCACCATCAAGGATCGCCTCACGAGACAGCTTTGCCCCATGCAGGAAGAACAGCAACGCGATAGCCGCATCGGCGGCACCACCTGCTATGTCGGCCCAAATTCCCCGCGCCGGCAGTATCGACGCCAGCCCGACCATGCCGATCAAAAGCAGCAAGTAGGGATCGATACTCCATGTCGAGGGTCGTTTTATAGCCAAGTCAGAGCCACTTCTGTTCGCGGTACCATTGCGCGGTCGCGGTCAGCCCTTCCCGCGTCTCGATACGTGGCCGCCATAGTGTTGCCGGGACCGCGGCCTGGGCCGACACGACCCAGTCCGGGTGGCTGAAATAGGCCGCGCGATCGAGTGTCATCTTGGCCCGGGTGCCGCGAAAGAAATGATCGATCTTTGCCGCCCGCTCCAGCATCGCGCGTGATAGGCCGATCACCTTCGGGCGCTTGCGCATGGCCCAACCGATCGCCAGCGCGGTTTCGAAGTGATCCCACCCCTGCGGCTTGCCGTCGTCCGGCTCGAACACCCGCCCGGTCACGCCGTCCACAACTTCGCCGCCGCCCGTTCCATCGCCCGGAACCAGCGCCACCAACAGGCGCGCAAGGTCCTCGACATGGATCATCGATGCCCGCCCGTCCTTGGGCATCGGCATCACTCCCCACCGGGCGGCCCGGAACAGGTCGAGCATTTCTTTGTCACGCGGACCATAAATCGCCGGGGGGCGCACGATGGTCCACTCAAGGGGGCTGGCCATGACGAATTTCTCGGCCTTGGCCTTCGAAGCGCCATAGGCCGACAGGTCGGGCTCGCGCGCCGAGAGCGAGGAGACGTGAACCAGCCTAGGGATGCCCTTGGTCACCATCGTCTCGATCAGATTGAGAGTGCCGGTGACATTGCCGGCTTCGAACCCGGCGGCATCGGGCGCGTTGACCACGCCTGCGACATGGATCACGGCCTCGACCCCGCGCGTCAATTCGATCAGCCCGGAGGTATCGGCCAGATCACCGCCGACCCAGTCGACGCCTTTGCGCTCCGGCTGCGCTCGACGGGTCAGCGCACGGACCGAGTAACCTGCGTCGAGCGCCGTCTGCAGGACCATCTGCCCGACAAAACCCGTCGCGCCGGTCAGCGCGATGATCGGCCGATCGACACCGTTCTTGTGCATTCTGTTCACTTCATCACCATCTGGTCGCGGTGCACGACCGAGGAACGCGGCGCATAGCCGAGCACCCGTTCTTGTTCATTCGAATGCAGACCGACGATCGCGGCGCATTCGGCAGCATCATATTCGGACAGGCCATGTGCCAGTACGTGGCCCTCGGTATCGACGATAGCCACCGGGTCACCGCGACCGAATACCCCTTCAACGGCAGAAATGCCCTTGGCGAGCAGGCTGGACCCGCGTCGCAAGGCAGCAGCCGCACCGTCGTCGACGATAAGTTCGCCTTTCAACCGCAGGCGTCCGCCCAGCCACGCCTTGCGCGCACCGGCATTGCGGCGCGGAACGAAGAGCGTCCCGATGCCCTGCCCTTGGTCCCCTCCACCGAAAATCCGGGCAATGGGGCGATCATGCTGACCGTTGCCGATGACCAGGCAAATGCCTGCCAGTTCAGCGATTTCCGCCGCCTGCAGCTTGGACACCATGCCGCCGGAGCCCATGCCAGAGTTCGAGTCGGTGCTGGCCATCCCATGGATCGCCGCCGTCACGCCCTCCACCATCGGGATCATCGTCGCGCCCGGCTCTTTGGGGTGACGATCATAAAGCCCGTCGATGTCCGACAGCAGGATCACCGCTGACGCCTGCGCCGCCTGCGCCACGCGCGCGGCCAGTCGATCGTTGTCGCCAAACCGGATTTCCTGGGTCGCGACCGAATCGTTCTCGTTGATCACCGGCACCGCGCCCGCATCGAGCAAGCGCGTCAGCGTGGCGGTCACGTTAAGGTAGCGGCGGCGATCTTCCAGGTCTTCCAGCGTCAGCAGCATCTGCGCTGCCGTCACCCCATACTCGCCCAACAGCTGCGCCCATAGGCCGGAAAGGGCAATCTGTCCCACCGCCGCGCTGGCCTGCGCATCGGCAAGGCTGCCTCGCCCGCCCTTTTCAAGCCCGAGGGTGGACGCCCCTAACGCGATTGCTCCGGATGATACGACGATCACGTCCTGTCCTCGCGCCCTCGCCTCCGCGATCTCCGCGACCAGACCTTTCAGCCAGTCCCGCCGGACGCCGGAAGCCCCGACAAGCAGCGCGGACCCCACCTTGATGACAAGGCGCGGCGCGAAGGCGGTAACGGACAGATCGGAGAGTCGGGTGATGGGCATGAGAGCGCCAGCCTCTAGGGTAAAGCCGCGTGGCATGGAAGCGTCGGCAGACCGGCGCAAAGCGTTACGCCCGCGCCGATCGGTGCTTCAGAGCGGCGACCAAGGCGTCTCGTCGGCTTCCTCACGCTCGCCTTCTGGGCGTTCGGTCACGGTTGCGGCAGGCAGATAGTCGATGATCGCATCCTGCAGACGCGACATGCCCTTGCCGGTCGCGCCAGAGATCGGAAACACCTCATGCGCCCCGGCCTTGATCAGTTCGCGCGCGTAATCTTCCGCCAGCGCATCATCAACGAGGTCGATCTTGTTGAGCGCCACCAGACGCGGCTTGCCTTCGAGGCCGCCGCCATAGGCCTCCAATTCTTCCTCCACGACCTGCATCGCTTCGACCGGATCGGTGCTGGAAATATCAATGAGGTGCACCAGCACGCGGCAACGCTCGATATGGCCGAGGAACCGATCGCCGATGCCTGCGCCATCCGCCGCACCCGCGATCAGGCCGGGAATGTCGGCCAGCACGAACTCACGATGTTTGTGCATGACGACACCAAGCTGTGGACGCAGCGTCGTGAAAGCATAGTCGCCCACTTTCGCCTTGGTGTTCGACAGCTTGTTGATGAACGTGGATTTGCCGGCATTCGGCATTCCTACCAGCCCCACGTCGGCCAGCAGCTTGAGCCGAAGCCAGACCCACTGCTCGATCGCCGGCATGCCGGGCTGGTGCTGGCGCGGCGCGCGGTTGGTGCTGGTCTTGTAGCTGGCGTTACCCCGTCCGCCCATGCCGCCTTCGATCAGCGTCACGCGCTGGCCCGCCTCGGTCAGATCCACAAGCACGGTTTCACGATCCTCGTCGTCGGCGATGACTTGCGTACCCACCGGTACCTTGACGACCAGATCCTTGCCCGCCGCGCCGTTGCGGTTCTTGCCCATGCCGTGGGCACCGCGCGGGGCCTTGAAGTGCTGGGTATAACGAAAGTCGATCAGCGTGTTCAGCCCGGCGACCGCTTCGAAGATGATGTCACCGCCCTTGCCGCCGTTGCCGCCATCGGGGCCGCCATATTCGACGTATTTCTCGCGACGGAAACTGACCGCCCCGGGGCCACCGGCACCTGCGCGAATGTAGATCTTGGCCTGGTCGAGAAAATGCATGGTCCGTCGCTTCCGGCGCTGCTGCAGCGCTTGCCTTGTGCGACCGGTCCCGGCCGCATACGTCGCGCCACCTGCCGCAGATAAACAAAAAACCCGGCCGTGTCTCGGGCCGGGTGATGCCCGGCTATCCCGGGCATGCCTTCAACTTCAAATACTCGGCCAGATACCTGGTGGAGCCGAGGGGGATCGAACCCCTGACCTCGTCATTGCGAACGACGCGCTCTCCCAGCTGAGCTACGGCCCCGTTCCGGTATCCCGCCTTGCACTGGGCCGAAGAGAACCCGGCGCAACTATGAGGAGCGTCCCCTTAGCGAAGAGAGCCGGGCCGGAAAAGGGCAAAAATGCTTCCTGCCCGATTCCTCCCGGTCTACCGCGTTATCGGGTGGTCGCAGGCGGTAACGTAATTGTCGGCGTAGCAGGCGCGGTGGTTGTCTGGGGCAGTACCAACTGCTGGGCCTGCGGCTGCGCGGCGGTTGCGGGAGCAGCCTGAACCGGCGCAGGCTGCGGCAACGAGGTGACCGATGTCGTGGGCCGCACAGGCGTTTGTGCCGTTGGCTGCCCGACAGGCTGGGCCATCGTCTGCTCCGCAGTAGGTCGCACCGTGATCAAGCCGCCAGCGCCATAGCGCGCCTGCCATGCCGCAAGATCCGCACGATACTGTTCGTAAGCGGTAAAAAATTCCTTGAACGGCGCTTCCAGCTTGGCCAACCCGGTGTAGGAAAACGCTTCGAACTGGGTTGGGTCAACGGTCAGCAGGTCTGTGCTCAATTCCATCGCCGCCTTGCAGAACGCGGTGTCTACCATCGGGAGCGAGAAGAAGTTGTAGACCTGCGTCTGATAGGTTTCGCGCGCGACGATCGCGGCGCGTCCCTTGTGCTGGGTCTGGAAACTGCGATCGATTTCGAGGGACGCCTTGTCCAGCGACTTGTCGTAGAGTTTCAGGAACCGCTTATACCCATCGAGAATCGGCAGGTATTCCGCCTCTCCGCACGTCAGCGCTGCCACGTTATAGCCCGACCGCAAGTTCCATACCGCCTGCGCGGTGGAGATGCCGTAATTCACGGTATGGCGTTGCCCATCGGCGGCAACCGGCGGAATGGTCATCTGCAGCGGCGCACCCATGGGCGGAGTCGGCATCGGCGGAATGACGACGACTGGCGGCGGCGGTGCTGGCGGCGGTGGCGGTGGCTTGGAGCATCCGGCCAGCGTCGAGAGCAGCATGACGATGGCCGAGCCGGCCAGCAGAGGCAGGCGGTGACGCATGCCCTGTTTGCACGCCCTGTTATCCATCTTGTCGCTCACCCGTAAACTCTCTGAAACCGGCCAGAAGGTCTAGCGCGCTGACCTGATAAAGCAAATGCCCGGAGCGACGAACCGCACCGGGCATCTTAACTATGGCGTTCTGGACTGTGGATTATTTTTCCAATCCGGGAAGATCACCCACCCGAACGGTCAATAGTGCCCTTATCAGTCGCGCTGACCCAAGAAGCTCAGCAGGAACTGGAACATGTTGATGAAGTCCAGATACAGGCTGAGCGCACCGAGCACGACTGCCTTGCCAAGGAATTCAGTGCCACGCAGTTGCGCATACTGGTTCTTGAGCATCTGCGTATCGTATGCGGTCAAGCCCGCAAAGATCAGCACGCCCAGGATCGAGATGGCCAGTTGCAGCATGCTGGAACCGACGAAGATGTTAACGATCGACGCGATCAGAATGCCGACCACGCCCATGATCAGGAATGTGCCGAAGCCCGACAGATCCTTCTTCGTGGTGTAGCCATAGAGGCTGAGACCGGCAAACGCCGCCGCTGTCGCGAAGAACGTGGTGGCGATCGATGTCGAGGTATAGATCAGGAAGATCGTCGACAGCGACATGCCCATGACGGCAGCAAACGCCCAGTACAGGATCTTCAGCGTGGATTCGCTGAACCGCTGTGCGCCGCCGCTGATCGCAAAAACGAAGCCAAGGGGAGCTAGCATCACCAGCCATTTCAGCGGGCTGCCCATCATCTGCAGCGCAAGGCCCGACTGAGCGAACAGCATCGCCACAACGCCCGACAGCAGCACGCCAGAGGCCATATAGTTGTAGATCGACAGCATATGCCGCCGCAAACCGGCATCATAGGTGGTCCGGCCGGCGGTACGCCCGTCTAGGCTCGGAGACGCACCGAAGCCCGTGCGGGGCTGGGGGTCGTTCCAATTCGCCATTTCTAACTCCCTTTCGCGGGAAACCAGCACAATGCGGTCCCGCACAAGAGGAATATCGCTCTACGCCAAGCAAACTTCAAGGGAAACCGAGGCATCCGCTTTGTGACAAAGTGTATAAGCGTTGGCAGTCGTCGCTCAGGACTTTCGGGCCTCGGCCGCCATTTGCGCATTACGATCGCGCGAGGCCGTCATGGCCTTGCAGATTACCCCCGCCAGTGCGTGCCGGTCATCCAGTGAATCCAGGCCTGCCCGGGTCGAACCACCCGGGCTGGCGACTTTATCCGCAAGTTCTCCGGGTGAGAGTGGAGATGTCTGCGCCAGTGTCGCCGCGCCCTCAACCATGGCCAATGCCAGCCGCCGCGACTGACCTTCCTCAAGGCCCAATGCCGCTGCCCCCGCCGCGAGCGAATCGATGAAGCGATAGACGAAGGCCGGTCCGCAACCCGCAAGCGCGGTGACGGCATCGAACAGATCCTCGCTCGCCAGCCATTCCGGTGTGCCCAGTGGCTCCATCAGCTCGGTCACCGCCGCACGGCCATCCTCGTCCAGACCGCGCGAGTCCAGAGCGACGGGAGATTTGCCGATCGCAGCCGCCAGATTCGGCATGATACGCACCATCGCGCTCGCCAAGGGGAACCGGGCAGCCAGGCTATCAAACTCCACCCCAGCCAGGATTGACATCAGCACCGTATCAGCACCGATCAGCGGCGCGACAGCATCGACCACATCATCGAGGCCTTGCGGCTTCACGCCCAGCATCACCGCGTCGAACCTGCCGTTCGCCGGAATTTCACGCAGTAGAGTGACCCCATCCGGCACGGCATCGCGATAGGGATCAGCTACCGTAAAGCAGTCTGCCGCGATGCCGCCTGCAAGCCAGCCCGTCAGCATGGCTCCTGCCATATTACCGCAACCAACCAGCAGAATTTTGCCAAACCGGTCCATCTTTGATTCCTTGATATACGCGTCGTGCGCCAAGCTGGCCGAAAGTCAGGCCTCTCCTGCGGCATCCACCATGGCGGCGGCCAGTGCCTCAGTGGGCGTTTTGTCACCCCACAGGATGAACTGGAAAACCGGGTAGAAGCGATCGCACTCCTCGATCGCGGCTTCCACCACCATCTGCGCCTGCCCCGGGCCGAGGAGCCCATCCGGCCCCAGCATCAGGCCGTGACGATAGAGGACGACCCCGCCGTTCGACCATACGTCAAAATGCCCCAGCCAAAGCTGCTCGTTGATAAGGGCAAGTGCTTCGTGAACGGCGGCCCGCTTCGCTTCCGCGATGCGGATGTCCGGCAAGCAGAGAAGTTGGAGAACGTGATCTTCCGCACGCCAGATCCCCTGTATCTGATAGCTGGCCCAGGCGCCCTTCACCTCGGCCGAAATCTCGTCCTCTCCGGTGTACTCAAAAGGCCAATCGCGCGCTTCGAACAGCGATGCCAGCATTTCCACGGGCGCCGCTCCGTCATCATCACGGTCGATATCGTCGTGAACCGTCCTCATAATCTGTGACATCAACCCTCCGGGAATGGCCTGCATGGATGCTTCCTGTCGGGGGCAAAGCACAATCCGGCATGGGTGATCGCCTGCGCATAACTGCACAAGCCTGTTTACAGCGTGTGGATAAGAATGAACGGGCGTTAACGCAAGTTTATCTGGAACCCCAAAGACGGAGCGGCTTCAATCCACTCGACTAGAGCGGATCGACGACCTGCCCCGCCGGGCTGCTCCAGGGAATGGCGTCGGACAATCCCTGCTTCCTGGCATCCTGGATGAACGTGTTCGCAGCCTTCTGGGTTGGGAAAGGACCGACGAGAACCCGGTTGGTCCGCCCCATTTCCGTGAGGTGGGCCTTTTGCCCTTTCAGCAGCGCCGGCGCCTGACGATTGTATCGCCGCCAGTCGAAAGCGATGGCATCCTTGTCCCGGCCCACGCCAATCTGCACCCACATGCGGCTGGGGTGTGCGGGTGGGATTGGCTTCTTTGCTTTTGCTTTGGCGTCTGCAGCAGCTTTGGCCTCCGCAGCCTTTGTTTTGGCATCGGCAACTTTTGACTTCGCGGTCTTTGCATCGACCGGCTTTTCATCCGACTTGGCCGGCGCTGCCTTCCCCCTGGTATCTGCTACGGACGCTTCCGCAACTTTGGGCAGCTCCAGTTTGCCTGTAGAGGCAGCCAGTGGTGGCGGTGCGGCCTTGATCAATCGAATATCAACAGCGCCCGGAGCGGGGGCGACCACGATCGTAGGCTTGCCGATATCAGCGAATATCGCATCGAGTGATGGATGGCTCGGCGCAGGCGCTGAAGCAGAGGCAAGCAACGCGCCCGTTGGCAGGGACAGCGACGGTGTGGAGGGCGTCGTGGGCGCAATGCTCGCTGGTTGGGGGGTGGGGGCGGGCGCGGTTACTGGCGCAGAGGCTTCTGGTCGGGACGAACCGGGATTTGCCCGCGCCGCTGTGCCGACACTTGCCAAATCGAAACTACCCGATCCATGTGTGGCCAGCGCTGGATTCGCCGCAGCGGCTCGCACCGGAGTCGGTGTTGGAGCAAGCGCCCTGCCCGGATTAGGCGCCAGCAACGGCTTGGGTGCGCTGATTTCCGATGGCGTATCCACGCTGCGCCCGATCGGCGGCAGTTCGCCGCCTTCACGCTCGATGGTCGGCCGGACCTCAGGCGGCGCGACCCGGTCCGGATCGGCAGCCGCCAAAGCAAGCCCACGCGAAGGAGACGGGACAGAGGGTTGCCCCAGCGAAGATGCCACTGCGGTTTGCGCCGGACGCCCTCGCACCCGCGCAGAGCGGTCTTTTGTGCGGTCCTTTGCTCCCCTCGACGTGCCACCACCCAATGGTTCGCCTTTAGGGATCAACCCGCTGCCAGCAGCCCCTAAGCGAGGCGGCGCGTAAGCAGCGATCCGGGCGTCATCCCTGCCGACTTCCGATGCACGAGGAAACCGGCCTAAATTTGCCGCGGCAGCCTGCTGCGCCCGCGTCAAACGCGGCATATAGCGCAAGTACGGCGCAATACTCTCAGCAAGCTGAACCGGGAGGATCTTTTGAGCAAGGTCCACGGCTTCACCCGTCTGGCCGGCGATCGCCAGCGTGAACGCGCGGGTACGCCAGCCGGGCTTATCCTGCTTGTTCAGCAACGGGAGGAGCGTCGAGTATGCGGCATCGGCATCGCCACTGATGGCCTGGCTGACCGCCAACCGAATCCGCAATTCATCCGCCGCCGCGCCGCTGGCCGAGGGCAGCGCGAGTGAATAGTACCGCTGAGCCAGCCGGCCATCGCCGACTAGATCATAGGCCAAGCCGCGATCCGAAGCGATCAACGCCGGGGTCGCGCCAGCCTGCTCGGCGGCATCGAACAACGGGATAGCGCTGACCGGATCACCGCTCAGAACGAAAGCACTGCCCATCCCCGCCTTGACCCGCGCATTGCCCGGACTTGCTTCGTCAGCGCGACGGTAGAAGCCGATCGCGGCGGCGTAATCCTGCATGGCGCGGGCGGCGTCGCCCGCTTCGATCAGAGCGGCAACGTCACGGGGATTACGGCCTAGAGTGGCCAGCGCCGAACTGAGCCGCTTGCTGTCTGCACTCGGCAACGCTTGCACTACGGGACGCGACACTTCCGGGGCGGCTTGGGCGATTGAAGGTACAGAGGCCAGTCCGGCGAACGCCAGAACGGCAACTGTCCTGCCGGTCATTCCCCCCGCAACCAACCGCTTCACCCGCAAATCCTTTATCATCCTCAGCCACTAGCAGAGCCATGATGGGAAAATCGTCCCATCGCAAACGCGACGATTGTATCGCGCGTCTGCTGACTGGGGTATCGCGGATGAACCTCCGGCGAACATGGTCTACAGCCGTTCCGCGCGCGGCAAACCATCATCAGCGACGTCGAATACCGACAGAAGGCACGAACCTCCTGTCGGCACTTGTACTACTGATTGTTTTGGCGACCCAGGAAGCGCGGGATGCTGATGGATCCGCCCTCACCGTCATCATCAGCCGGGGCTTGCTCGCCACCGGGCTTGGGACGCGAGAGACTGGTCATCCGCTCAAACAGCGTGCTGCCACCAGCGGCTGCGGGCTTGGGACGCGATTGCGCTGCGGGCTGAGCGACAGGCTGCGAGGGGTGTCCCGCATCCAGGCGCAGTTCATCCTGCGGACGTGCGCGGGGAGCGGCAACCGGAGCCGACGCTGCCGGGGCAGGCGAAGGCGACTGCGTGTCAGCTTCCGTGCTGAGATCCAGCGGCTCACTCTGCGAACTGCGCAGACCCTTGAGACCACCGAGGCCGTTCAGCGCCTCAGGCGCTTCATCAGCTGCGCCGAGTTCCAGTTCAGCCGAGGGCTCGTAAGCATTCGACGGCGATGTGAACGACGCTGACTCGGGCGCTGAAACGGGCGGCGCGACAGGTGCCGGCGATGCCTGATAGGTCGATGGCGACGGGGACTGCACCGCCGGGCGCACCGGCCCGCGCGAAGAACCGAGATTCAGCGGACGCGAAGCGATTTCCGCCATTTCGGTCGTTTGCTCTATGCCGGTAGCGACCACCGATACGCGGATCTTGCCCTGCAGGTCCGGGTTGAACGCCGAACCCCAGATGATGTTCGCATCGGGATCGACCAGTTCGCGGATGTGGTTCGCCGCTTCGTCGACTTCGAGCAGTTTCATGTCGTCGCCGCCGATGATCGAGATGATCACGCCCTTTGCGCCCTGCATCGACACGCCATCGAGCAACGGGTTGGCGATGGCGCGTTCGGCTGCTTCCAGCGCACGGTTCGGGCCTTCTCCCTCACCCGTACCCATCATCGCCTTACCCATTTCGCCCATGACCGAGCGGACGTCCGCAAAGTCGAGGTTGATGAGGCCGGGCATGATCATCAGGTCAGTGATCGAACGAACGCCCTGCTGCAGGACTTCGTCCGCCAGCGAAAACGCTTCCTTGAAGGTCGTTTCCGCCTTCGCCACCAGGAACAGGTTCTGGTTCGGAATGACGATCAGCGTATCGACGTGCTTCTGCAGTTCTTCGATACCGGCATCAGCCGCACGCATGCGGCGCGTGCCTTCAAACATAAAGGGCTTGGAGACGACGCCCACGGTCAGCACACCCTTGGCGCGAGCCGCTTCGGCGATGATCGGAGCCGCACCCGTGCCGGTGCCACCACCCATGCCCGCCGCAATGAAGACCATGTGCACGCCATCAAGCAGGCGCTCCAGTTCCTCCAGCGTTTCTTCCGCTGCCGCGCGGCCCACTTCCGGGCGCGCACCGGCGCCGAGGCCCTGAGTGATGTCCGGCCCCAACTGGATCCGCGTTTCGGCGATCGAATTGTTCAGCGCCTGCGCGTCGGTATTGGCGACGACGAAATCGACACCTTCGATCTGCGCCTGGATCATGTTGGCGATGGCGTTGCCGCCGGCGCCGCCCACCCCGATGACAACGATGCGCGGGCGAAGTTCTTCGATCGCCGGCGGTCCAATGTTAATGCTCATTTCGCTCTCCTGGCAGGCACGTGCGCGAAGAAAATACCTTGACCACGTTGATTGCACGCTTCGATTCGTTGAAGCAAAGCATCATAAACCTTTGTCCACAGCCAAAGCCGCCAACTTCACCGGTTTTTGAAGTTCCGTCGTCAACTTTGCACGGCTGGGCTTCATGACTTGGCTCACGCTCAGAAATACTCGCGCATGGCCTGGTACACCCGGCCCACCACGCCCAGGCCTCCGAGCTTCACGGTGCGCGATTGGCCCCGGCGCAGGGCGCGTATGTCCACGGGGTCGGCAGCAGCATACAGGACCAGCCCGGCCAGCGTGGAAAAGCCCGGTTTCACGTGCGCCTCCGCCAGCCCGGAAAGCTGCGGAACGCGGCCGATCCGCACTGGCTTGCCGATGGCGGCCTGCGCATAGTCCGCGAGACCCACCAACTCCGCGCCGCCGCCGGTAAAGACCACCTGCTTGCCGCGCTGGCCGGTAAAGCGCATCGTCTTGAGCGCGCGGTTGATCTCTTCCATCAGCGACCCAAGCTGGCCAGTGATCACGCCGATCAGTTCGGCGCGCGGGATGCGGTTCTTGTCGTCCGCATGGCGCGCGATCGGGCCAGTGCCTTCTTCGCCGGGCGCGTTGACCGGGATCATCTCGCGGTGATCGGTCGGGTTCGCAATCGCCGATCCGTTCACGCACTTGAGGCGCTCGGCCTGAAAGCGGCGAATGCCAAAGGCCGACGCGATGGCATCGGTGATGTCGGCCGAACCCATCGGGATCGACATCATGTCTTTCAGCATCCCCTGCTCGTAGATGGCGACGTTGGTTACTTCGCCGCCGAATTCGACGAGAGCAACGCCAAGGTCACGCTCTTCGGGCGAGAGGCAGGCGTGTCCAGCGGCGATGGGCGAGCCGACGACGGCTTCCACTTCAAGGTGCGCGCTCTGCACCGCTTCCGTCAGGTTTCGGATCGGCGCGCCGTCAGCCAGCATGATGTGAATATCGACGCCAAGCCGTTCGGCATGAAGCCCCTTGGGATTGCCGACACCGTGGGCGCCATCGAGCCGGTACTGCGCGGGCTGGGCATGAAGCACCATGCGGCCGTCCGGCTGGATCACTTCCTTGGCGGAGATGAGCAGCTGGTCGATATCCTCCTGCTCGATCCGGCGGCCACCGATCTCCGCGTCGAACTGATCTATGCGGCTGGCGAGGCCCGCGCCCGAACAGCCGATCCAGACTTTCTGGACGGCGGTGTCGGCCATCTTTTCCGCCCGGTCGATGGCGTCGCGCACGGCATAGGTCGCGGCGGTCATGTCCGTCACATAGCCGCGCTTGATGCCCTGGCTGGCGCGGTGCCCCGAGCCGAGGACAACCATGTCGCCCACTTCGTTGATGCCCGCCACGATCGCTGAAATGCGGAACGAGCCGATATTCACCGCGCCGAACACGCGGGTTATGCGCTGTGCCATTAGTGATTGCCCCTCATCACTGGTCCCCTGCTTCCGTTGTTTCAGCAGCGGCGGTATGCGGCACCGCCCCTGCTTTCAGCGCCAGCTCCTGCCCCTCCTGTTCGGGTACGCGGAGATAGATGCGGTCTTTCGCGCGCATGTCGAACGCGGTGACCTTGCCACCCAGCAAGCGGTTAGTGCCATCAAGCCGAGCAAACGTGACCAACGCCCCTGCTGATTCACGGTCGCCTTCCGGCAACGCCAGGACCTGGCCGGAACGGAACGTCAGGTTCCATCGGCGATTGCCGATCCACTCCGCCTCCTGAACGCGCGGCTTCAATGCGGGCGCGGCATCGAGCAGCTTGCCCAGCACCGTCACCTGCTGACCCGCCCCCGGACCGGAGACGATCAGGCGCCCCCCTGCCTGCTTGCGGCTGATCGCTTCGAGTTCATGGCCCGTCTCGTCGATCAGGGCGAAACGATCTTCCTTGCGCAAGACCGCATGGGGTTCGCGCTCGACGATGTCGATCACCAGTGTGTCGGGCAATTGGCGTGAGACGCGCGCGTCCTTGACCCACGAAAGGCCGAGAAGATCCTGCCGCAATCCGTCGATATCGACCAGCGGCATGGCGCGGTCGCGTTCGGCGAGGGCTTTTTCGTAGACTTTCAGTTCGTTGATGTTCTTGACGCCGCGCACTTCGACACGCTTCACCTCGAACCCGGTCTGCCCGGCGATCAGCGCCATCTGCTTGTTGGCGAGGGTCGGCAACCCGGCGAACGATGCGACCACGCAGACCAGCGCCGCCGCGCCGGCCAGGATCAGTATCAGGAATATCTTCTGAAGCTGGGCTTCGCTGAACGGCAGCCAGCCCATCACCATGTCCAGCGCTGATCCGGTGCGCGCCTTCGCCGCGCGAGCCTTGCGCTGCTGCCCCTGCGCGGCGGCGGCCTTGCGGGCGGTAGTGCCCTTGCGCCGGATCGTCTGGCTCATGAGGTTTCGGCCGGGGC
This sequence comes from Novosphingobium sp. BL-S-24, assembly GCF_055521575.1. Lineage (NCBI taxonomy): Bacteria > Pseudomonadati > Pseudomonadota > Alphaproteobacteria > Sphingomonadales > Sphingomonadaceae > Novosphingobium > Novosphingobium sp. BL-S-24. The sequence goes on along the minus strand of NZ_CM145488.1, from coordinate 2,378,899 downwards.
GATGGACGCGCGGGCATCGGCGAGCGCTTCGGCGATGATCGCCTCTACCAGTTCGGGATATTCCATGCCGCAGGCGCGCGCCTGTTCGGGCACCAGGCTAAGTGGAGTCATGCCAGGCTGCGTGTTCACTTCGAGAAGGAACAGGCCCTCGATGCCCTGCGTGTCATCCCAGCGGAAGTCGGATCGGCTGGTACCCTTGCAGCCAAGCAGCTGGTGCGATCGCAGCGCCAGGTCCTTGCAGGCCTGAGTGATCTCGTCGGGTACTTCTGCGGGGCAGACGTGTTCGGTCAGCCCGTCGGTGTATTTGGAATCGAAGTCGTAGAACCCGGACTTCGGCTTCAATTCGGTGACCAGCAGCGCGCGATCACCGATGACGGCCGTCGTCAACTCTCGACCCCGGATATACGGTTCGGCCAGCAGTTCATCGAATTCCTGCCAAGGCCCCTTGGCGTCGGCGGCGATCGGGTTGCCGTAATTGCCCTCGTTCGTGACGATCGCCACACCGACCGACGACCCCTCGTTCACCGGCTTCAGCACATAAGGTCGGGGCAGCGGATCGCGCTCGTGAATATCGACGCACTTCACCACGCGACCGCCCGGCATGGGGATGCCATGGGGGACCAATGCCTGCTTGGTCAGTTCCTTGTCGATGGCAATCACCGAAGTGGCGAGGCCGGAGTGGGTGTAGGTCAGGCCCATCAGGTCCATCATACCCTGAACCGTGCCGTCCTCTCCGGGCGTGCCGTGAAGGGCGTTGAACACCACATCGGGCTTTGCGTCTGCCAGCCGCAGGGCAACATCACGGCCCATGTCGATGCGCGTGACTTTGTGCCCTTTGCTCTCCAGGGCCTTCGCCACGCCTTCGCCGCTCATCAGTGACACGGGGCGTTCGCTGGACCAGCCGCCCATCAGGACCGCGACGTGAAGGGTAGGCAGGCTCATGAATTCAAACTCGTTCTGTAAAGCGGGGTCTGCATGTCACGTACGGCATCGGAACAGCCTTTGTCCCAAGGGAACAGGCCATCGTCTGCGCCGGGCCAGACGATCTGCAGTGCGCGGGTAAAGTCGGTTTGCATCTCATTCTCGGCAAACCAGATGGCGGTGTTGAAATAGTGCGGAACCAGGCAGTCCGGCTCGACTTCGCGCAGGACGCAACGGTGCCCTTTCAACAGCCCATCGACTTCTGTCCAGTCCTCCATCACCAATCCGTCGCGGCACAGATCCAGTACGCCATTGATGACGGCCGCCGAGAGTTCGGTCGAAAAGCCGAAAACGATGACTTCCGGCTGGTCAACGGTCTTGGCGAAGCCGGTGGAATAGGCGAAGCGTTCCTCGTCGTCATCCTCATCCGCGAACTCGTCATCGAGTTCGTCGTCGGACGGCGCGACGACGGTGATGTGGCAGCCGAACTCCTCGACATTGTCGATGATCTGGCGTTCGTAACGGGTCAGCGGTTCATCGCTCATGACGATGCCGCCTTAAGCCCGACACGCTGGATTTCCCACTCAAGATCGATGCCCGAACGCGCCTTTACCCGGCGGCGTACTTCCTCGCCGAGTTCCTCGATCTGGGTGCTGGTCGCCGCCCCGGTGTTGAGCAGGAAGTTCGTGTGCTTTTCGCTTACCTGAGCGCCGCCGTTGACCAAGCCCCGGCACCCGGCTTCATCCACCAGTTGCCATGCCCTGTGGCCGTCAGGGTTCTTGAAGGTCGAGCCGCCGGTCTTCGAGCGCAGCGGCTGACTGGCTTCGCGCGAAGCCGAGATGCGGTCCATTTCCGCCTGAATAGTGGCCGGTTCGCCGGGACGCCCCTTGAAGCGAGCGGCGACGACCACCGCGCCTTCAGGGAGTTCGGAGTGGCGGTACGTATAGCCGAGCTCCGAGTTCGTGAGCGTACGCAGCGACCCATCGCGCATCACCACATCGCAATCGATCAGGACGTCCTTGACCTCCCCGCCGTATGCCCCGCCATTCATGCGCACGAAGCCGCCCACGGTGCCGGGTATGGAGCGCAGAAATTCGACGCCCGCGATGCCACTGTCTCGCGCGGTAGAGGACACAAGAATGCCGCTGGCACCGCCGCCGCAATCGAGCGTGACATCATCGACCTTGGCAACTTTGGCGAACGGCTTGCCCAGCCGGATTACAACCCCCTGCACGCCCCCATCGCGAACGATCAGGTTGGATCCGAGGCCCAGCGCCATGACGGGCACGTGCGAATCCAGATCGCGCAGGAAGTCCTGCAGGTCTGCCATGTCCTTCGGCTCGAACAGCCATTGTGCCTGCCCACCCGTCTTGAACCAGACGAGGGGGGCCAGCGGTGCGTCCGAGGTCAGCTTGCCGCGTACGGAAGGAAGGTCGATCGAGGCGATCACGCCGCTCTCCGCACCCTGATCGCTTCGGCCAGACCCGCCGCCCATTTGGTGATGTCACCCGCGCCAAGGCAGACGACCATGTCGCCCGCCTGAACGCTGTCGGCCAGCGTGGCCGCAAGATCGTCAGGGCCATCAATCACTTGCGCCGAACGATGTCCACGCGCTTTCATGCCGGCGACCATCTCGGCGCTGTCGACGCCGTCGATCGGCTGCTCGCCCGCCGGGTAGACCGGCGCGGCATAGACTACGTCGGCGTCGTTGAAGGCGGCCTGGAAGTCATCCATGTGATCGCGAAGACGCGTGAAACGATGCGGCTGCACCACGGCAATTACTCGGCCCTTCACCCCTTCGCGGGCCGCAGCCAGCACGGCGCGGATTTCAACCGGGTGGTGACCATAGTCATCGATCACAGTCACCGCGCCGCCGTCCAGCGCGACCTCGCCGACATTGGTGAAACGCCGCTTCACGCCCCGGAATTTGGAGAAACCGGACTGAATGCAGGTGTCAGAGCACCCCATTTCGACTGCCACGCCCACCGCAGCCAGCGCATTCTGCACATTGTGACGGCCCGGCATCGGCAGTTCGATCCCCTCGATCCGGCGGAACGTCCCGTCTCGCTGGCGCAGCGCCACATCGAAGCGGTTGCCGCCGGTGATCGGCGTCACGTTCTCGCCCCGAATGTCGGCCTGGGCGGAAAAGCCGTAGGTCACGACCCGCCGATCCCGGACTTTGGGGATGATGGCCTGCACTTCGGGGTGGTCGATGCACAACATCGCCGCGCCGTAGAACGGCACGTTCTCGATGAACTCCACGAAGGAGTCCTTGATGCGTTCGAACGACCCGTAGTGATCGAGATGTTCGGGATCGATATTGGTGACGATGGCGATCGTACCGTCCAGCCGCAGGAAGGAACCGTCGCTCTCATCGGCTTCCACCACCATCCAGTCGGACGCGCCGAGGCGGGCGTTGGACCCGTAGGAGTTGATAATGCCCCCGTTGATGACGGTCGGGTCAACGCCGCCCGCATCGAGCAGCGCAGCGACCATCGAGGTCGTCGTCGTCTTGCCATGCGTTCCTGCGACGGCGACCGTGTTCTTCAGTCGCATCAATTCCGCCAGCATTTCGGCACGGCGCACCACGGGAATGCGGTGTTCCAGCGCATAGACGACTTCAGGATTGTCGCGCTTTACCGCCGTCGACGTGACGACGACCGCCGCGCCTTCGACGTTCTGGGCCGCATGGCCGATCATGACCTTGATCCCGCGCTGCCGCAGTCCTTCGACGACATAGCTTTCGGCGATGTCCGAACCCTGCACCGAATAGCCAAGGTTGTTCATGACCTCGGCAATGCCGGACATGCCGATCCCGCCAATGCCGACGAAGTGGATCGTCCCGATTTCCGTGCCGACGCCCTTCACCGCGCCACCTTCCGCGCGAGGGCTTCGCCGCCAGTTTTGGGAGCGGGGGATTTCTCCACTCGGATCACGTCCATGATCGGTGCCTGACCGAATGTCTCAACAAGGTCCGCCAGATCCCGAGCCGCGTTGGGATAGCCGCAATTCCACGCAGCGTGGGCCGCATTGGCAAGGGTTTCGGGATGCTGGGCCATAGCTTGTATCTGTTTGGCGAGCGTACTCGCGGTGAATGCCTCCTGGCGGATGGCGCGTGCGCCACCTGCGGCCACGATTTCGCGCGTGTTGGCGGCCTGATGATCGTCGGTCGCGATTGGCAGAGGCACTAGAATGGCCGGGCGTCCAACGGCGGTCAGTTCCGCGATCGTCGAAGCACCCGCGCGGCCGATGAACAGATGTGCACCGGCAAGGCGTTCCGCCATGTTTTCGAAATAGGTAGCCAGTTCGGCCGGGATGCCGTGGCCCGCATAGCGGGCCCGGACGGCGTCGATGTCCTCTGCCCGGCACTGCTGGATCACCTGAAGCCGCGACCGCAACGCAGGGGGCAGCATCGCCAGCCCATCAGGCACGACTTCTGACAGCACGCGCGCGCCTTGGCTCCCGCCGGTCACCAGGATGCGCAGCAGGCTGTCTTCTGAAAACTCGGGAAAAGGCTGATCGCGCAGGGCGAGCACGTTGTCGCGCACCGGATTGCCGACAAGCGTGACTTTCGCCTCAAGCCCGGACGCAAGTCGATCCGTCTTGCTGCTGGACGTCGCGATGGCGTCAACCCGCTTGGCGAAATAGCGGTTCACGCGGCCCAATACCGCGTTCTGTTCGTGAAGCACCGTGGGCAACCGCGCCGAACGGGCCGCCAGCAACGTCGGCAACGCGGGATACCCCCCGAAGCCGATCACAGCAGAAGGCCGGAATGTGTCGAACAGACGCAGCGCCATCCGCCGACCTTCGACAACGCCAAGCATTCCCTTGATCCAGCCGACCGGATTTTTTCCCGCGATGCGTCCGGGCGGTAGCACATGGGTCGTGAGGTATTCTGGCTTGCCGGGAATCGCCGCGCCACGCTCGTCCGTCACCAACGCAACGTGATGGCCACGCGCATGAAGTTCGGCGGCCAGCGCGAAAGCGGGGATAAGGTGTCCGCCGGTCCCGCCCGCGGCAAGGACATAGTGGCGGGAAACCAGACTCATCAGGTATCTCCAATAGCGCGCAGCGAAAACTTCTCGCGCTTGATGAACGGGTTGCGCCGGGTAACGGCCAGCAGCAAGCCCATGCTAAGGCACATCGCCACCGTAGACGAGCCACCATAGCTGATCAGCGGCAAGGTCATGCCTTTCGACGGGAACAACTGCAGGTTTACCAGAATGTTGATGAACGCCTGCCCACCGAACTGGGCGGCAAAACCGGACGCAGCGAGGACCGTGAAAAGATCTTCTTCCTCCACAAGCCGCATGATCACGCGCGTCAGGATCGCCAGATAGACGATGACGATGACCATGCAGGCAAGAAGGCCGAACTCTTCCCCAATTACGGAGAAAATATAGTCGGTGTGCGCTTCCGGCAGGGCCAGTTTGCGGGTGCCCATCCAGAAGCCCAGACCGGTCCATCCTCCATTGAGAATAGTGCGTTGGGCCAAGTCCACCTGATCGAACGCAGTGCCGCCGAACAGAAAGTTGTCGATGCGATTGCGGCCATTGTCGTATGTGAAATACATCAGGACGAGACCGGCGAGGCCAGCTGCAAAAAACATCCCGATGCGTTTCAGGTCGATCCCCGACAGCAGGATCAGCACCAGAAATGCGCCGGAAAACAGCATAGTAGACCCAAAATCAGGTTGCAGCATCAACAGCGCGCCGAGCAGACCCATCAAACCGAAGCAGATCCCCACGACCGGGATATTGGGATCCCGCGCTCTCCACGAAAGGATCCACGCCAGCAGAATCGGGAAGCCGCATTTCAGAAATTCGGAAGGCTGCAGCGAAATGCCGAAGCGCAGCCATCGCTTCGCCCCGTTCACTTCCGATCCGACGATCGGGACCAGCACGAGGGCGAACAGCATGGCCGCAGCCAGCAGAATGCCAATCCTCCGCGCGCTGTCCTTCGTCCGCGTCGATGCCCAGAACATCGCTACCAATCCGATGATCTGCCAGCGCATGTGAAGATAGAAGAAGTGCAACTGCGACAGTTTGTCGGATGATGTGGATAGCCGGCGCGCACTGGCCGGTGACCCTGCCGCCACGGCGATCGCGCCGATGGCCATCAGGATCAGGACCAGCACCAGGGTTGGGCGGTCAATCTCCTGCCACCAGATCGCAAGCTGGCTGCGGCGGTTGCGGTTGTAGCGTTGGGAGGCGGCGTTCATTGGATTGGGAGCAGCGGTGGCCATCAGGAAATGTCCTTCGCATCATCGCCAATACCAAGCAGCGCCTCGACAATCTGCCGGAAAGCCTGCCCGCGCGCTTCATAGTCGCGAAACTGGTCGAAACTCGCACACGCGGGGGACAGCATCACGACATCGCCGGGCTTGGCCTTCGCCATCGCTTCGCGGATCGCCTCGGCCATCATTTCAGAGCGGTGGACTTCCGTGTGCGGCGCGAGAATTTCCGCAAAGCGCGGCCCCGCATCGCCGATCGTGTAAGCCGTCGCGATGTTGCCGAAGAACGGTTCGCACTCGGCCAGATCGTCACCCTTGGGCAGGCCACCAAGAATCCAGTGCAGCCGAGGCTCGGGATCAGGCGGAAAAGCGGCGATAGCGGGCGCAGCGGACGCCGGATTGGTCGCTTTGCTGTCGTTGATGTAGAGGACGCCGTTCGCTTCGGCGATGCGCTCCATGCGGTGGGGCAGACCGCTGAACGTGCGCAGATGCTTGCGCCACTGCGCCTTCTTGACGCCAAGCGCTTCGACGATCGCGACCGCGACAGCGGCATTCTGGAGGTTGTGCGGCCCTTGCAGTGACGGCCACTCTTTCTGCAGCAGAGCAAGATCGGCGCCGTCCACCATCCGTACATAACCGGGCGCCCGGCGCGCAGCCTCGATATGGGCAATGGCCCGCGTTTCGCGATCCTTGGTGCCGAACACAGCGTGGCTGGTGCTGCCCTGCATTTCGAACAGCCGCTGCTTCGATGCTGCATAAGCGGCAAAGCCGTCATATCGGTCAAGATGGTCGGGCGTGATATTCAGCAATGCCGCCACATCGCAATCGAGGCTGCTCATCAGGTCGATCTGGTAGCTCGACAGTTCCAGAACGTAGACCCCGCCTGCGGGCATAGGTTCCTCGCCAAGAACAGGCACGCCGATGTTGCCACCAACCCGAGCGGCTATCCCCGAACATTCGAGCAGGTGGTGGACCAGCGATGTCGTGGTGGACTTACCGTTGGTGCCGGTAATGCCGACCACCCGGTGACGAGGAAGGTCTGGGCGAGCAAGGGCGAACAACTCGATATCGCCGATCACCGGCACCCCGCCCCGCGCCGCGGCTTCCGCGATCGGGTGGCGGTTGAGCGGGATGCCGGGCGAAACGACGATGCCATCGTACCCGGTCAGATCAGCCGTGGTCGGGTCGGCAAGTTCCACCTGCCCGATGTCGGTCCATTCCGCCAGGGACTGTCGCGCCTCGTCCCGGCTGTCCCACGCCATGACGTGAGCGCCGCTTTTCACCAGCGTGGCGACCGTCGCCAAGCCCGAACGTGCCAGGCCGAGGACTGCGTAGCGTTTTCCGGCGAAGATGGGGGAGACGATCATGCGCCCGTGGCCCCTAGCGCAATTTCAGCGTGGAGAGGCCGATTACCGCAAGGACGATCGAGATGATCCAGAAACGGATCACCACGGTCGATTCACGCCAGCCCTTCTGTTCGAAGTGATGATGGATCGGCGCCATCCGGAATACCCGTCGACCGGTGCGCTTGAACCAGAATACCTGAATGATGACCGATGCCGCCTCCAGCACGAACAGCCCGCCGACGATCGCGAGCACGATCTCGTGATGGGCCGCCACCGCCACGCAGCCGAGGGCACCACCCAGCGCAAGGCTGCCGGTATCACCCATGAACACGGCGGCAGGCGGCGCGTTGAACCACAGGAACGCGAGGCCCGCCCCCATGATACCGGCGCAGAAGATCGCCAGTTCGCCCGCGCGGGGTACATGCGGAATCCCCAGGTACGTGGCATAGTCCACACGCCCCGCCAGATAGCAGATGATCGCGAACGTCCCGGCAGCGATGATGACCGGCATCGTGGCCAGTCCGTCCAGCCCGTCCGTCAGGTTCACGGCATTGCCCGCGCCCACGATCACCACGGCGGCGAAGACGTAATAGAACGGTCCCAACGGTATGTAGCGACCCGAAAGGAACGGCACGTAAAGGTTGGTGTTGAGCTGGCTGACGATGATGTACGCGGCAATTCCCGCGACGATGAATTCCAGCAGCAGGCGCAGCTTGCTGGACAGACCGGCGTGGTGGCGTTTCGTCACCTTATCGTAGTCGTCCAGAAAACCGATGGCCCCGAAGCCCACCGTCACGGCAACGCACGCCCAGACGAAGGGATTGGTCACGTCCATGTACAAAAGCATGGTCAGGACCAGAGCCGTCAGGATCATGAGGCCGCCCATGGTGGGAGTACCGCGTTTGGCGAGGTGGCTTTGCGGCCCGTCCTCGCGGATAGGCTGCCCCTTGCCCTGCCGCACGCGCAGCACGTTGATGAACTTGGGGCCGATAATGAGACCGATCACGAGCGCCGTCATAAGCGCCGCGCCGGACCGGAATGTCTGGTAGCGGAAAAGGTTTGCCAGTCCCTCGAAGTGGAACATTTCTGCAAAAAGATACAACATCCTGTGGGCTTTCGCCCCTACCCTTCCTGCTTGCCAAGCGCTGATACCAGCGCTGCCAGCCCTACGGAATTCGATCCTTTCACCAGGATGGCGTCATCCCGGCGAAGGCCGAAAGCGCGCAAGGTTTCGACAGCTTCCTGCACACTCGGGCAATGGGCGAAAGGCACCTGTTTGCCAAGGTCGGCAGCGTCGGATTTCCCCAATTCCGCCGCCAGCGCGCCCATTTCCTCGCCCACCAGCACGGCGTAATCTAATGGCACGTCGCGGATCGGTCCGGCCAGCGCGGCATGATAGTCCGGGCCGTGGCTGCCCAGCTCCTTCATCGCGCCGAGAACCGCGATCCGGCGCTGTGCCGGGGTGCGGCCAAGCTGCGCCAGAGTGGCGCGCATGGATGCGGGGTTGGCGTTGTAGCTTTCGTCGATCAGCAGGGCGCGGCGATGGCCATCGTCGTCCGGTTCCCCGCCGGGCACGTCGATCTCGATCCGTGCACCGCGTCCGGCCATGCCCCCCAATTCGGCCAGGGCGACACCGGCCGCGCCGAGATCGCCCTTGACCGAGCGGACGGCGGCCATGACGGCGAGCGAGTTGATCACCTGATGCTCACCGGGAGCGGCAACCGTGTAGCATACGCGCCGGTCGCCCATGTCGACGGTCACCAGCGAGCCGCCGCCGATCGCCGGAACCGTGTCCAGCAACCGCACGTCGGCATCCGCGGCCTTGCCAAAGGATACGACCACAGCCCCGCAGGCCAGCGCCGCATCGCGCAACGTCGCGAAGTGCGGGCTGTCGATCGGGATGACGGCGGTGCCGCCCTCCTCCAGCCCTTCGAAGATCTCCGCCTTGGCCCGGGCGATCGCTTCTTCCGAGCCCAGCATCTCGATGTGGGCGGGCGCGATCGTGGTGATGACGGCGACATGAGGGCGAACCTGGCGGGTCAGCGCGGCGATTTCGCCTGCGTGGTTCATGCCCATCTCGAATACGCCAAAGCGCGCCCGGGCAGGCATCCGCGCCAGGCTCAGTGGCACACCAACGTGGTTGTTATAGCTCTTGACCGAACGGTGCGCGTCACCCCGGCTGGCGCGGTCGAGCGCAGCGAAGATCATCTCCTTCACCCCGGTCTTCCCGACCGATCCGGTAACACCGATGATGGGCCCGCGTCCGCGCAGCCGAGCCGCAGCCCCCAGCCGCTCGAGGGCGTCCATGGTATCGTTGACCAGAATATGCGGCCCATCCACCGGACGATCCACCACGACGGCGGCCGCGCCCTTTGCAAAGGCCGCCTCCACGAAGCGGTGGCCGTCCATGGCCTCCCCCTTCAACGCGAAGAACAGGTCGCCGGGTTGCACGTCGCGGCTGTCGATCTCGACGCCGGAGACGGTGAAGTCCGCGCTTGCCGTGCCTTTGACGGCGCGCGCGATGGACACCGCGTCCCACAGGACGTGCAGGTTCTCTTCCGCCGCATCGAGCGGCCAGTCGAGGATCCGGGCAACAGCAACCATCGTATTCCTACCTTCCCAGCGAGCCAGCCATTTCCCTGGCTACGGTGACATCGTCGAATGGCAGCACGCGCACGTTGTCGCCGCTGCCTATGATCTGCCCCTGTTCGTGCCCCTTGCCGGCGATGAGGACGATGTCGCCCTCGTTCGCCGCGGCGACGGCGGCGCCAATGGCCTCCCGCCGGTCGCCCACTTCCCGCGCACCCTGCGCCATCCCTGCCAGAACCATGGCCCGGATCGCCGCAGGGTCTTCCCCGCGCGGATTGTCGTCGGTGACGATGGCGAGGTCTGCCCCCTCGCTCGCCACTTTGCCCATTTCAGGCCGCTTGCCCTGATCGCGATCGCCGCCCGCACCGAACACCGCAATCAGCTTGCCGGTAACATGCGGGCGCAACGCCGCTATTGCCGCTTCCAGCGCGTCAGGCGTGTGCGCGTAATCGACATAGACAGGCGCGCCCGACGGCGTGATCGCCGCGCGCTCGATGCGCCCGCGCACTGTCACGAGCCTGCGTATAGCATCGAATGTCGCGTCCGGCTGCCCACCGGTGGCCAGTACCAGCCCCGCCGCGACGAGCGTGTTGGCTGCCTGATACGCACCTATCAGCGGCAGGTCGATGGTGCGGGAAATGCCCGCATGCTCGATCTGCAGTTTCTGCCCCAGCCCGCCGGGAGTGCGGCTCAGAAGGCGAATGTCAGCGCCCTTCTCCCCGACCGTGAAGGGCTTGAGCCCCCGCCTGCGCGCGTGCTCGATCGCTTTGTCGGACCAGGCATCGTCTGCCCAGATCACGGCGGTTCCGCCATCGACGACCACCTCATCGAAAAGGCGCATTTTCGCGGCGAAGTAGTCGTTCATCGTCGCGTGGTAGTCTAGGTGATCGCGGCTCAGGTTGGTGAAGGCCCCGGCGACGACGCGTGGCCCTTCTATGCGGAACTGGGAAAGGCCGTGGCTCGATGCCTCATAAGCGACATGCGTCACCCCCTCGCGCGCCAGACCCGACAAGTTTGCCAGGAAAGTGGCGATGTCGGGCGTTGTCAGCCCGGTGGAGACGCTCTCGTCGCTGGTGGTGACACCCAGCGTGCCGATGGAGGCAGCGCGGTGTCCTGCCATGCGCCACAACTGCCGGGTCAGCTCGACCGTAGACGTCTTGCCGTTGGTTCCCGTGACCGCGACCAGCGTTTCCGGGACCGGAGAGAAGAACGGCGCAGCCAGACGGGCAAACAGGCGGCGCGGTTCCTGATCCGCAAAATGGATCGCGCCTTCGACTTTGGCGTCGGGGTGGGCGACGATGGCGACGGCACCCGCCTTCACCGCATCGGCGATGAAATCCTCGCCATTGAACCGCGCCCCTCGAAAGGCGCCGAAAATGGTACCGGGGGCGACTTTGCGATGGTCGATCGCAAATCCGGTCACGATGGCGTCGCTATCGCTCGTCGGCATGCCGGCGGCTAGACACAGGGCGGACAACTTCATTATTCCGACGCCCCTGCCGGCACCAGCGGCTTTAGGTCGGTGATGTCGATGTCGCGCGTCTCATCCGGCATAATTCCTAGAAGCGGGCCAATCCGGGGAACGACGCGCTGGATCACCGGAGCGGCATTCCAGGCGGCAGTGCGCTGGAACGAGGTCGCCTGAGTCCCTTGCGGCTCGTCCATCATGGCGATGACCACGTAGCGCGGCTTGTCCATCGGGAACGCGGCGGCGAACGTGGCGATCAGCGAGCTTTTGCGATAGCCGCCCACGCCCGGCTTTTCCGCCGAACCGGTCTTGCCCCCGACACGGAAGCCGGGTGCATCTGCCTTACGGCCGGTGCCATACTGTACGATCATACGAAGCAGCTGGCGGAGACGTGCGCTGGTCGAAGCCTTGAACACCCGGCGACCGGCAGGCACCTGCGACGCGTCCAGCTTCTTGAGCGTAGCCGGGCGCCAGATCCCCCCGTTGACGAGTGCTGCATAAGCCGAGGCCAGATGCAGCGGCGTCACCGCGATGCCGTGGCCATACGCGACAGTCATGGTGCGCAGACGCGGCCATTCGCCACGCGGCCAGATCGGGAAGCCCTTGGCAGGCAGCTCGACATAGGGCCGCTCGTTCATCCCGAGCGCTTCCATCGTCTTCTTCAGCCTCACACCGCCCAGTTCGTCAGAAATACGCGCGGTCACGGTGTTCGACGAGTGGATCAGCGTCTCCGGCACATTCAGCGATGAGCCGTAGCTATGTAGGTCGTGAATGGTGAAGCGACCGACATGCAGCGGTGTTGCGGGCCAGCGACGGCTCATGTCGGAAACTACCCCGGCATCCAGCGCGGACGCGACGGTAATCGGCTTGAAGGTGGAGCCCAGTTCGTAAACCTGGTTGGTCACCCGATTGAAACCATGCGGCACTTCGCCCTGCGCGGCCAGTTCGGGCGGGATGACCATGTCGGTCGGCTTCACGTGATTGGGATCGAACGACGGCAACGATGCCAGCGCCAGGATTTCACCGGTATCTACATCGAGGATGACGCCCGCTGCGCCCTTGGCCTTGCTCAGCGTTATCGCCGTTGCAAGCTCGTCTTCCAAAGCGCTCTGCACCCGGAAGTCGATGGACAGAACTGACGGACTGGTGCGACCCTCAGGGCTCGTCAGTTGATCGTTGAAAGCCTGCTCCATGCCGACTTTGCCGTGGCCGTAGCTATCGACATAGCCGAGCACATGCGCCGCCATCGACCCTTGTGGATAGAACCGCGTTGCTTCCAGCGGGTATTCCAGCGCCGGTTCACCCAGCGCGTGCACCTTGTTGGCGTCTTCAGGCAGGATCGATTTGCGGATATAGCCGGGCTGGCCGGAGCGCAATTTGCCGAGCACTTCGGCCCGGTCGAGATCAGGGAAAATGCGGACCAAGCCATCCGCCACCCATTCCGGTGAGTGGATCAGGGTGGACCCCTCGGTCATCGCCTTGGGATTGAGCCAGAGGGAATAGGTCCGAAATTCGCGGGCGAGCGGCACGCCGTTGCGGTCCACGATCTCTCCGCGATTGGGGATCAGAAGATCAGCAAGATCGCCGTGGCGGGGCGTCACGCCGGTAAACCCGAGGTAGGTGATCCGCACCAAGGCGCAAACGGTCACCAACAGGAAAACGCCGAGAATCCAAAGGATGCGGATCTTCGCCGTCAGCAGCGACTGCTGACGCACGTTGAAAAGCTGACGCCGCCCGGTGGAAACCGTGGTCGGTATCGTTCCGAAGGAGAACGTCTGGGCGTTCACTGCTGCGCCACCTCGGCAACTTCGATGCGGGCAAGGCGCTTGCCGATGGCGGCGGCATCGCGGGCGATCGCCTCACGTTCGGGATCGCGACCCTTGCCTTTTTCGGGTGGGGCGGCGGCAGTCGCCCCCGAAACCGGGGAAACCATCGCCAGCAGCGATCCGCCATCCGTCTCGGGCACTTCGGCATTGGCGTAGCGAATAGGCTGCGGCGCGCCGGGAGCCGCAGGCATGCCCAGCGCAGCCAGCTGGCGTTCACCCTCGATATACTGGCCGGCCATCGGTGCCTTGTACCCGAATTCCAGATCGTTCAGCTGGCGCAGGGCCTGCTGATTGGAACGGGTCTGGAACTCGGTTTCCAGAAACTCGATGTCCTGCTTGACCCACACGATCCGCTTCTCCGTATCGTGAACCTGACTCTTGACCGCGTTGACGCGCAGCGTCAGGCCGATGGTCATCGCGCCGCATACCACCAGCATGGAAATCCACCCAATGGAACGGACACGGTCACTGGTGAAGTTCATGCGGGACTCCTGTGGTTGGGGCGGCCAACAGGCTCGGAAGGAAGCGAGGATCGGGGCGGAGCGTCGGTGCGCACGGCGCTGCGCAGCGTAGCGGAACGGGAACGGGGATTGGCCGTCAGCTCAGCTTCGCCAGGACGCACGGCCTTGGATAGCTGAGCGAACGGCACCGGCGCGGAGACCGACTGCGGCAGATGGCGGGACGTCGACTGACCGGCGCTGCTCGCATCGCGCAGAAAACGCTTCACTTTGCGATCCTCGAGGCTGTGGAACGTCACCACCGCCAGGCGGCCGCCTTCACGCAGCATCGTTTCCGCCCCGGCAAGCCCTGCGTCCAGTTCATCCAGTTCACCGTTCACATGGATGCGGATGGCCTGAAACGTGCGGATGGCCGGGTCTTTCGGCGCGGAATTGCCTTTGTAAGCCGGGTTGTATCCCAACGCCTTGCGAACCGCCCGCGCGAGCTCCGCCGTCGTCTTCAAGGGCCGCGCGGCGACGATGGCGCGGGCGACCCGGCGAGACTGGCGTTCTTCCCCATACAGATAAAGCACGTCGGCGATCTGCGCCTCGTCGGCTTCATTGCAGAAGTCGGCAGCGGACGGGCCATCCTGGCTCATCCGCATGTCAAGCGGACCATCCGACCCAAACGCAAAGCCCCGCTCCGCCTGGTCGAGCTGCATGGATGAAACGCCGATGTCCATCACCACGCCGTCCACCTGATCGACGCCCGCGTCCTGCAGCGATTCGGCGATCTCGGAAAAGCGGCGTGGGTGCAGCACCAGACGGGGAGGCTCGCTCGCCAGCTCCGGCCACTTCGCTGCATTCTCGCGAACGGCGGCGATCGCATCGGGATCACGGTCGAATGCGTGGACGGTCGCGCCCTCATTCAGAAGGCGGCGCGTATAGCCACCGGCGCCCAGCGTCGCATCGACGATGAGGTCGCCGCCCCGGGGGTTCAGGGCGGCGACCACCTCCTCAAGGAGCACGGGAATATGGGGCTGGCCCGGAGCGCTCATGCCATCACGCTCATTTCTTCTTCGCCTTGGCCAGTTCGGCATCCTGCAGCGAACGGCAGGTGGCGATAGCGGCTTCGAATTCCGGATCTTCTGCCAACTTGTAGAGTTCTTCGGGGTTCCAGATCAGGATCGTGCGGCCGATACCCTGGAAGAACAGCTGATCGTCCAGCGCGGCAAGGTTGGCGAGCGCGTCGGGCATGGTGAAGCGGCCACTGCCGTCGAACGGCACATTCTGGAAATTGTAGAGCTGCATCGCGCGTTTGTCGCGATTGAAGGGGCGGCCGGCGTTGTCGGCACGCGTCTGCTCGTCGGCAATCTGCTGCTCGAACTCATCGACACGCGACTGTCCGAATCCGACCAGACATTTCCATTCAGGGTGCTTGGCGAGGAGGAGGACATCGCGATTGCTCGATTCGCGAACCGTGGACCGGAGCACGTTGGGCAGCACGAAGCGGTTCTTGTCGCGTAAAAGCGAAAAGCCCTGCCCGCTGTAAATGAATGGCTGCCCCGCCATATCCGCCTGTTTCGCCCCGATTAGGTTCACGTCTCGGGCATGACTTCACCGCTGCCGACCACGCATGCGCGCGCCCGGCTCCGAGCCTTCGATAAGGCACGGCGAGACTCAGCCATTCCGATTGACCGTTCTTCTATATCGGGAAATCTGGCGATTAAAGGGAAATGTGGGGATTAGTGGTTATTTATCCACCGAGATGTGATGGAAACGCCATAGGCGATGGGCGGAATTCTGCATCCGCCCTGATTGCGCTCGACCTTTTGCATTGAAATAAAACGATTTTTCTTAGCGCTGATATCTTATCTGGAGTAATCCCAGCATTCCCCGGGCATCCCCGATCAGTTCGGTTTGGGACCCGCGGTCAGCCGATTCAGCAGTTTACTGAGGATGGACTGGCGGACGGGCAGATCCTGTGGGTTTTCGGGTGTTTCCAGGACTGCTGCATCGGCCACTGCGATGATGTGGCCCTCGCCCGCATCGCAATCCGCCAGCAATCCATCCGCCTCCAGACGGCATTTCGCCACCGCATCCCCGGCTTTCCCCAATTTGCGGAAATGCCCGGTCAGGTTCACCGGCATATCGCCGCCCGCCAGCTTGCCCGGACGTTCTCCCGCTGGCTGGTCCTCGTCGAACTCCTGAGCCAGCCCCCACCGCGACAGGATGGGAGACAGCAAGGCAATGTCCTGCGGCCGACGCGGATCACCGGGACCGAATATCGAATGTTCGGTCAGCATGGGATCAGCAAACAGCAGCACCCGACCGCCCTTCTGCACCCACGCGTCGAGGGCCACGTTTTCCTGGGCCGTCAACGGGCGCGGCTGGGCAAGGATCAGGATGCCGCGCTCAGGCAGCCTCATCGGCGCCAGCGTGTCAAGCGGCTCGACATTCCCTCTACTACGGAGCAACGACAGCACCCAATGCGGCGCGGCATCGTCGGCTAGTAGCCCGCGAATGTCCTGACTTTCGTTCCAGGCGATGGGCAGGCTGCTGTAAAGGCCGATGACCTGCGGAGATCGATCCCTGCCCTGTACCGGCGTATCCGCCTTCCCGCACCCGGCTAGTGCAAGGGCAGCAACCGCGACAAGGTCAAGGCGCAGATGTCGCGCCAGGATCGATCAGGGCTTTCGCAGCAGGGTTGGTGGCAGCATTTGCCGATGGCGTCGCTGTTGGTGTCGGGCTGGGATCAGCGGCGGGTACCACGCCTATATCGGCGAGTGGGTCGCTGGCAGTCTTGGTCGGCTTGGCATCGACCGAAACCACCTGCTGGATCGGGTCCTGCGTCTCATTCAATCGCAGCTTGTCACGAATGATGTTGGCCAGCCCGACGATCATCAGCATCGCACACAGGCCGAATAGCCCGATCTGCAACCGGTGCACGGCCTGAGAACGCAATTCTCGCGCGGTGGGCGGCACAAAATGGCGCGGCGCCTGAAGCGGTTCGATGATGTTTTGCGGTTCGACCATAAAAGGCGGAAGGTTTCCTGCCATCGACCAGTTGTTACATCACTTCGCCAGCCAGGGGAAGACCGGAAGGCCCTTCGCCTCCAGCCATTCGGCGTTGTAAAGCGAGGACAGATAGCGGAACCCCGTGTCGCACAGGATCGTGGCAACCCGGGCATCGGCGCGACCATCGGCCACCAGCTTGCGCCCCAGTGCCACCGCTCCGGCGACGTTGATTCCGGAGGACAGACCAAGGCACAAGCCCTCTTCGCTCAACAGGCGCTCAACCCAAGTCAGCCCCTCCTCGTCGGAGACGCGGAACTGCGTATCGATCGGCGCGCCCTCGAGGTTGGCGGTGATTCGCCCTTGCCCGATGCCTTCGGCCACCGAACTGCCCTCGGCCTTCAATTCGCCATGCGCGTAGTAGTTGTACAAGGCCGCGCCGTAAGGATCGGTGAGCGCGATGACCACCTTGTCGTCGAACTCCTTGAGCCCCATGCCGGTCCCGGCGATGGTCCCCCCGGTACCGGCGGCGCAGGTGAAGCCATCGATCCGGCCATCCATCTGTTCCCAGATTTCCCGCGCCGTGCTTTCGATGTGGGCCTTGCGATTGGCGATGTTATCGAACTGGTTCGCCCAGATCGCGCCTTCGGTATCCTCGGCCAGCCGCCGTGAGGTATGGACGAAATGCGCGGGGTTCGAAAACGGCGCTGCCGGCACGAGAACAAGCTGCGCGCCCAGCGCCCGCAGCGTGTCCATCTTTTCGCGCGACTGGGTTTCGGGCATGACGATGACCGTCTTGTAGCCAAGCGCATTGGCGACCAGCGCCAGACCGATACCGGTATTGCCCGCCGTACCTTCCACGATCGTGCCGCCGGGCTTCAGCAGCCCGCGCCGTTCGGCATCGCGCACGATCCACAGAGCCGCGCGATCCTTTACCGACGCACCGGGATTGGCGAATTCGCACTTGCCCCAGATTTCGCATCCGGCAGCCTCGCTCGGCCCTTTCAGCAGGACGAGCGGTGTGTTGCCAATAAGGTCGAGCGTGGAGGGCTGCGCTTTAGGAGCGGACGTCTGAGATGCGGTCATGGCGCGACAGGTAGGAAGAGCGGTGGCAAGGCGCAATTGATTTGCACCATGCCATCCACAATTCGTAGTGCGTTGGCCTCAGTCCTCGGGCGCGATCGTGACCTTGAGCCCATCCAGCGCGGCGGTCACGGGCACCTGGCAGGACAGCCGCGAGTACTCGTTACGGTGATCCGAACTGTCGAGCAGATCGTTTTCGTCTTCGCTCATCTCCGGCATTTTGTCGGCGAAAGCGGGATCGATGTGAACATGGCAGGTCGCGCAGGAGCAGCACCCGCCGCACAGCGCGAGAAGTTCGTCAAAGCCGTTGTCACGGATGACTTCCATCAGGCTCAGCCCTTCGGACGCGTCGACGACGGTTTCTTCGCCAGAGTGATTAACGATGGTGATCTGCGGCATATTTCAAAAATCCCCTTGATACATCCCGTATCGTACATGTGGCTGTATGCGCACTTGCCGCAGGCTGCTAATGGCTGCAGCCCTCTTTGGCAAGGTAGCGTAATCATGGGTTTGACGGCAGAGAAGCTACACTCCGACCTTGATGCCCTTGCGGTGATCGAGCCAGCCTTTGCGCGGGCCTTGAAGGTTGCAGGCCTTCCGGAACCGCGGATTCGCGAAACCGGTTATGCCACGCTGCTGCGCACGATCGTCGGTCAGCAGGTGAGCGTGGCTGCCGCCGCGTCCGTGTGGAATCGTTTGGAGGCGCTGCTTGGCGAAGGAATTCGGCCTGAGACCCTGCTTGCCGCCGAGTTCGATGTATTGCGGGGCTGCGGTCTTTCGCGCCAGAAACAGGGCTATGTCCGGTCCCTGTGCGAACTGGTCATCGCGGGCACGCTGGACCTGGAAAATCTGCCCGCCGATGACGAGGAAGCCATCGAGCAACTCGTGCGGATCAAGGGCATCGGGCGCTGGTCGGCGGAAATCTACCTGCTCTTCGCCGAGGGACGCCCCGATATCTGGCCCGCTGGCGACCTTGCGGTGCAGGCAGGGCTGCACAAGCTGCTGGGCCTTGAAGCCCGCCCCAGCGAGAAACTGACACGCGAACTGGCGGAACCCTGGCGGCCATACCGGGGAGCCGCCGCTATTTTCACCTGGCACTGCTATAACAATCCGGCGCTGTAATCGCGGGGGGTAGCTTGCATGAGACGGGGCTGATCGCGCGCCGCAGCCCGAATCGGCAATGTGACCGCGCCCCATCCGCTCGCCTTGGCAGCGCCACGGGTTTGGCTTATCGCGCCATGTCATGCAGGCCGCCGACATTGCGATAACCGATCTTGCGTGCCGCCGGGGCGATCGTGTGCTGTTTGCGGGACTGTCCTTTCATCTCGGAGCGGGCGAGGCGCTGCACGTGGCCGGTCCGAACGGCATCGGTAAATCAAGCCTGCTGCGGATCATCGCTGGCCTTGCGCCCCCATTCGCCGGGTCCGTTCACGTCGGCGGGGCGATCGGGCTGTTGGATGAACGGCCTGCTCTCGACCCGGCCCTGCCACTGGGCAAAGCCTTGTCCTTCTGGCGAGACATGGATGGCGGGCGCGCGGATCATCTCGGTCGACTTGGCTTGGCCCGGTTGATCGACGTGCCGGTACGCTATCTCTCGACGGGACAGAGGAAACGCGCGGCGCTGGCGCGTCTGCTGAGCCAGAATGCCCCGATCTGGCTGCTGGACGAACCGCTGAACGGGTTGGACGGACATGCCGTCCAGTTGGCGGAGGAGATCACCGCCCAGCACTGCGCCAATGGCGGCATTGCGGTGATTGCGTCGCACCAACCCTTTCGATTGCCTGGTCTGAGCACTCTGGACCTGAGCGAGCACACCCGATGACCCGCCGCATCATCGCACTCCTGCGCCGAGACCTCGCGCGGCTGTTGCTCGGCGGAAGAGGAGGCGGCGCGTTGCTGCCGGTGCTGTTTTTCCTTAGCGTGGCGATGCTCTATCCCTTCGCGGTCGGGCCTGACGCGCCGCTCCTCGCCCGGACGGGCGGCGGGGTGATCTGGGTGGCCGCCCTTCTCGCCGCGATCCTGCCGCTCGATCGACTGGTGGAGCCCGACATTGAACTCGGCGCATTCGATCAATGGGCGCTGCGGGGCATTTCCGAAGAAGTCGTGATCGCAGTGAGAGTGCTGGCGCACTGGATCAGCTTCGGACCCCCGCTGATGCTGGCAACCATCCCTGCGGCGGCGCTGCTGGGCCTTGATGGAAAAACGGTAAGGACGGTGGAACTCGGCCTTCTGGCGGGGACGCCAGGGCTTGCGGCGCTGGGTGTCACAGTCGCCGCGCTTACGGCCGGTCTGCGCGGCGGCGCGGCGCTATCGGGCCTTCTGGTGATTCCCATGGCCATTCCGGTACTCATCTTCGGTGCCGGAAGTCTGGGAACCGGCGGAGCGTCCGGCCTGGCGCTCACGGCAGCAGCGAGCCTTGTCCTTATCGCCATCGCCCCGTTTGCTGGCGGCGCGGCGGTTCGTTCCGCGCGAGGCTAATGGCCCGCTGCCCTGTGGGTAAGCCCGGCAAAACCGGTGCAAAGCACGGGATAACACCTGGACAGACGACCTGGAAAAAATGGCCGGGGCGAGCAAGGCAAGGAGCCGCCCCGGCCAAGGTCACAGGATGGGATGGAGGCCCCATGACAAGCTTCCATCCGGGCTTGGTTGCAGGCTTGACGAGAGGAGCAAGCCGCGCAACAGTAGCTAATGATAATCATTCGCATTGGCAAGCACAAAGGAAGCAGCGCATGTACCAATACGTCGATCGCCCTCTCAGCACTCTCGACGAAGGCTGCCGGTTCCTTGTCTGGTCGATGCGCGCGTGGGTGACGGCCATCGGCCAAAGACGCTGTCCCGCGCAGCTTCTGGCGCCGGCTTTCGCCCGCTGGCGGATGATCGGGGGGCTGCAGCCGTTCCACCGCGCCATGGTCTTGCTGAATCGCGACGCGCTGGACACGCTGGCGTTCTGCCCCTTGGGTTGCAGCCACGTTTCCGAGCACGAAGCGGTGATTCTGGAACTGATCACCAGCCTGCGCGATCGCGGCCCGGCACCGACTCGCGAAACGCTGGAACTCGTCGTAGTCGAGGACAGCGTGGGGGACATGCTGGAAACGCTGTCGCGAATCGGCGCAGCCCTGGCCATCGCGGGGATTTTCCCAGGCGAGCCGGTGACCGGAGCCGGCCGCAGAGATGCTGGATGAACCGGGAGCGATCAGTCGAGCGGCGCTACGTCCACCGACGTGTGCATCTTCTGGCCGGAAGCCCCGCGAAAGATGCCGTCCAGCGGGGCCACGTCCGAATAGTCGCGGCCCATGCCCAGAAAGATGTGATCCGAATCGGCCAGGCAGTTGTTCGTCGGGTCGAACCCAACCCATCCCAGTTCGTCCCCGCACCACAGGTTGACCCAGGCGTGCATCGCATCCGCGCCGACCAGCCGCGGCTTTCCCGGAGGGGGCAGCGTGCGCAGGTAACCGCTGACGTAGGCAGCCGGGATGCCATGCGCCCGCGCAGCGATAATCATCACGTGGCTGAAATCCTGGCACACGCCATGCCGCCGGGTGAACGCTTCCAACGGCGGCGTATCGGTCTCGGTAGCACCGGGGTCGTAGGAAAATTCGCGGTGGATCATGGACATGAGCGCTCGCCCAGCCGTCATCACCGGCATCGACTCGTCCAGAAAAGACCCCGCCCATTGCTCTATCGCCCGCTCCGGCGACGCGATGGGGGAGGCGAAGATGTAGGACGCGGGGCCGGTGTCCGACAAATCGGGCTTTTGCATCGCCCGCTCCCGCAGATCGGCAAGGCGCGGTCCGGCGGCATCGGTGACGAAGAACGGCAGCGCGTCCACCTCGACGATGAACCGGCTTTCGATCTGGAGCCGCGCTGTGGCATCGCGCAACGCGAACCGCGCTTCGTTGACGTGGTAGCCGCCCTGCCCTTCCACGATCTGCGTCGGTTGCGGATCCAGCGTCAGCACATAGTCCGACACAGCCTGCCCCAGCCATGATGCAGGTCGCAACCGCACCTTGAACTGCGCCATCCGGGCCGGTTGTGCGTACTTGATGGTGGTGATGTGGCTGATCGAATAGCGCATCACAGCAATCGCGATCGCCGTTCCGCTTCCTCGGGATCGAACTCGAGGAAATAGCGCATTGAAATGGCGTCGGACAGGACGAGCAACTGCTTCTCCACCTTCGCCAGGCGATCCACCGTCATGTCGGAAGCGGTCGCCGCCTGAAGTTCGCCCAGCAGCGCCCGCGCCGCCCGCAACGGGGCTTCGGGCACGTTATCATCGCGCAGGCTGGGCAAGGCGGACAGATGCGCCACGATCTCCGCGACCTGAAATACCAGCGCGCGTGGATTGTCCGGGTCCAGCAGCACCAGGTCGCGCACGGGATCGGCGAAAGCGGCGGTCAGGTAGCGGCTGCGATAGATGATCTGACTGTCGCAAAGGTCGAGCAGCAGGCCTAGTGCCGCCGGATCACCCCCGTCCGGGCCGGACCCAAGCGAACGCGCCATCCGGCAGATCGCCTGCGCCCGTTCCAGACGTTGCCCTATCTCCAGGAAACGCCACGCCGCCGAGCGCACCATATTTTCCGAGATCAGGCCGGATAACGCGCTGAAATGTTCGGTCAGCCAGCGTGCACTGCCGAGCATCGACTGCGGCTGATCCACCTTGATCGACGGCATCGGGCGGCTGACGATCCGCCAGACGTCGCGGGAAAACCGGTCGCGCAGCGCCATGCCAACCTGCAGGCGACGCCGCATCAGCGCGGCGATACCACCGGGAAGCTGCGTTTCAGTGAGCGCCCGCGTACAGATCCCGGCGACCGACAGCTTCGCGGTTTCCGCACTGATCGCCCCCCAATCCCGCAGCAACGCGGCTAGCCGTGGCAAGACGCCCTCATCGCCGACGGCGGCATCGCGGCTCTGCCAGGGATTTGCCAGTATCGCGCGGACGATCCGCACCATCGTCTGCGCCCGTTCGTTGTAGCGGCCGAACCAGAACAGATTGTCCGCCGCCTGCGCTGCGAGTATCCCGCCCCCGCGTGAGATCGGCGGCTCTCCTGCGACCCGGCTGGTGACATGCGGGGCGGATGGCTTTTCGTCCACAACCCACAAGTCCGCAGACAGATCGCCCTCACTCATCAGCGAGGTGGGGAGCTGGCTGGTCGATGAAAGGCGCGCAAAACCACCCGGCATGACCGTCCAGCTACCATCCGCCGAGCGCGCCAGAAATGCGCGCACGGTGAAGGGGCGCGGCACGATCTTTCCGTCGATGATTGCCGGGGTGGTGGAAAGCCGCACGATTTCCTGCGCGCAATAGTCCATCGGCCTTCGCCACAGCGCATCGATCAGACGCTTGCGCGATTCCCCGTCAAGCGCCGCGCCCGCCACCGGCTGGCCACTCTCCAACCCTTCGATGGGGCCGCCGAACGCGGGAAGCAGCGCCAGCTCGTCCAGGCGCGCGGCCACGGTGGAGCTTTCGACCGCTTGCCCGCACCACCATGTCGCGACATTGGGCAGCAAAGGCGCTTCACCCAGCAGCACGCGGCACAAACGCGGGAGAAACGCGGCGAATGCCGGGGATTCGAGCACCTCCACGCCCGGACGGTTGGCCATTTCCACGCCCCCGCCCGCCCACGCGTCGAACAAGTTGGCGACGCCGAGTTGAGACTTGGCATCAAATGACAGCGGGTCCATCGCCGTCGTGTCGATCCACCGCCACACCGCGTCCACGCGCTTGGGACCGGCGATGGTGCCGACATAGAGCTTGTCATCGAGCACCGTCAGGTCGCGCCCTTCGACGAGCGGCAAGCCCAGATAGCGCGCCAGATGCGCCTGCTCGGCATAGGTCTGGTTGAAGCGTCCCGGCGTCAGCAGGGCGATACGCGGATTATCCCGTCGGCACGCAGCGGCCATCCCCGCCTGCATTTGCGTGAAAAAGTCGGACAGGCGGCGGGCGTGGGCTTCGGCCAAAAGATTGCCCACGGCCCGCGACATCGTCAGCCGGTTTTCGAGGGCGTAGCCGATGCCGCCCGCCGCGCGCACCCTGTCTTGCAGCACCCGCCATTCACCGCCCGGCCCACGCGCAAGATCGGCGGCATAGACCTGAATGAAATGCCCGCCGGGAGGCGTGTGACCGATCATCTTGCGCGCGAAGAACGGACTGCCAGTGACGACGGCGGCGGGCAGATGCCCATCCTTCACCAGTTTCTGCGGGCCGTAGATGTCTGCCGCCAGTTGTTCGAGCAGGCTCGCCCGCTGGATCAGCCCCCGCTCGACGTGCGCCCATTCCTGTGCGCCGACGATCAGCGGCATGGCATTGAGCGGCCACGAACGCTCGTCCTCGTCGCCGGTCAGCCGGAAGGAAAGGCCAAGGTCGGCGGCGTGGCGGGATGTCGCTTCCTGCAGGGCCGCCGGATCCTGATCGGCCAGATTCGCCAACCCTTGCGCGACATCGCGCCAGCCACGAACGGTGGTGGGGGCTGCATCCCCGAACAGGTCGGCGCGGGAAGATCGCGCGGCATAGCCGTCCAGCCAGTCCGGTCGCAGGGCAAGCGTGCTCACGGCTCGCCCCTAGCGATTAGTCGGTTTTCACCATGGCTACGGATCTCAATCACGCGCTACCCTAGCCGGGGTGGCCGCCTGAGGTCGAGAGTGTAGGGAAACTCGCCAGCGAGTTCCTCTGGCGGCCGGGCCAATGGCCCAGGCGAATGTCCATGCTCCTGAAAGCGGGCCTTGCGGCGGGCTTCGGCTTCATAATCATTGATCGGGACCGTATCGTAATTGCGTCCACCCGGATGGGCGACGTGGTAGACGCACCCGCCCAGCGACCGCCCGTTCCACAAGTCGAAGATGTCGAACGTCAGCGGCGGGTGCGATGGCAGCATGGGGTGGAGGCATTCGGCGGGTTCCCACGCCTTGTACCGCACACCGCCCACGCCTTCACCGTCAGCCGTTCGGGTGAGCGGCACCCGGCGGCCGTTGCAGGTGATGACGTGTCGTCCTTCGACCAGACCTGTCGCCTTTACCTGCAGGCGTTCGGTCGAGCTATCGACGTAGCGCACCGTGCCTCCGATCGCGCCGGTTTCGCCCAGCACGTTCCACGGTTCCAGCGCATGGCTTACTTCCAGCGTCACGCCTCCGCCCTCGACGTCGCCATGCACCGGGAACCGGAACATGCGCTGCGCCTCGAACCATGCCGGATCGAAATCGTACCCGGCTCGCCGCAAGTCATCGAGAACGTCCAGGAAATCAGTCCAGACAAAGTGGCCCAGCATGAAGCGGTCGTGCAATTGCGTTCCCCAGCGCACCAGCGGCCCCTCCACGGGTTCGCGCCAGAACCACGCCGTCAGCGCCCGAAGAAGCAGTTGTTGAGCGCAGGACATGCGCGGCTCGGGCGGCATTTCGAAGGCGCGAAACTCGACAAGGCCAAGGCGCCCGGTCGGGCCATCCGGGCTGAACAGCTTGTCGATGCAAATCTCTGTGCGGTGGGTATTGCCCGTCACATCGGTCAGCAGGTTGCGGAACAGGCGATCGACCACCCACGGCGCGGGCTGCTCGGCATCCGGGCCGGGGACCTGCGCCAGCGCGATCTCCAGTTCGTAAAGCGCGTCGTGCCGAGCCTCGTCGATGCGCGGCGCCTGGCTCGTCGGGCCGATGAACAGCCCGGAGAACAGATAGCTGAGCGACGGGTGGCGCTGCCAGTACGTGACAAAGCTCTTGAGCAGGTCAGGACGGCGGATGAAGGGACTATCCAGCAGCGTCGGCCCGCCCAGGACGATGTGATTGCCCCCGCCGGTGCCGATGGACCGGCCGTCGACCATGAACTTGTCCGCCGTCAGCCCGATCTCGCGCGCGCAGTCGTACAGCGTTTCGGTGATCTCCACCGTCTCGCGCCACGATGCGCTGGGGTGGATGTTGACCTCGATGACGCCAGGGTCGGGCGTCACTTTCAGGACCATCAGGCGCGGGTCGGGCGGTGGAGCGTAGCCTTCGATGCGGACCGGGAGCTTCAGGTCCTCCGCCACCGTTTCCACCGCGGCGACCAGTTCGAGATAATCCTCCAGCGCTTCGGTCGGCGGAATGAAGACGGCGAGGTAATCGCCGCGCGGCTCCACGGTCACGGCGGTGCGCACGGCGCCGTCGATGATCCTCTGCTCGACGATCGGCTCGGCCGCGCTGTGGGGTTCGGCCACCGCCTGGACGCGCTGTTCCGGCGCGGCCTGGCGCGCCTGGGTGCGAAAGTCGGCCAGCGGCTCACGCGGCTCGGCGGTGTCACGCGGGTGGATGTAGGGGAATTCCGAAGACGGCACATGCGGCAAGGCGCCCAGTGGCAGGCGATAGCCGATCGCGCTGTCGCCGGGCACGGCGGTCAGCATCCCCTTGCGCACACGCCAGACCTCGCTGCGCCAGCGCGGCACGGGCTGGTCCCTGGTATTCCAGCGCTGCACCGGCAGCACGAAGCCCAGCGCCTTATCCAGACCGCGCCGGTAGGTCCGCTTGAAGCGCCGCGCCAGTTCCTCGTCCGCGACATGCGGGTCGAGCGGGGTGACGTTCACCGGCAGCTCTTCCTCACGCCCGGCCCAGACTTCGCGATCCTCGAACACGGGCTGGACGAAATCGCTGTCGATACCCAGCGTCACCGCCGCCGCCGCCAGCAGTTCACCCGCCGCGCTGACGTCTATCTTCGGCATCGGATCGGGATCACCGCCCTTCGCAAGCGGCTTCTCACCGGCGACGAGGCTTTCATCCCGCCAGATCGGCACGCCATCCTTTCGCCAGTAGATCGAATAGCCCCAGCGCGGCAGCGTCTCTCCGGGGTACCATTTGCCCTGCCCATGATGGAGCAGCGACCCCGGCGCGAACTTCGCGCGCAGCAGACGGATCAGGCGATCGGCATACGCGGCCTTGGTCGGCCCGACAGCCGCGCTGTTCCATTCGTCCGCCTCGAAATCGCTGGCGGCGACGAACGTCGGCTCGCCGCCCATCGTCAGGTTCACCTCGTCGGCCACGAGGTCCGCGTCCACCCGGTCGCCCAGCGCCAGTAGGTTCTGCCACCGCTCGTCGGTGAAGGGCTTGGTGATGCGCACCGCCTCGGCAATGCGGCTGACGCTCATCTCGAAGTCAAAGTTGACTTCGGCCGGTTCCGCCATGCCTTCGATCGGCGTCGCAGAGCGATAGTGCGGCGTCGCGCACAGAGGGATGTGGCCCTCCCCGGCGAACATGCCGGACGTCGCGTCCAGCGCGATCCACCCTGCCCCCGGCACATATGCCTCGGCCCAGGCATGAAGATCGGTCACGTCCTGAAGCACGCCCACCGGCCCTTGCTTGGGCAGGACATCGGCCACCAGCTGGATCGAGTAACCGGACACGAACCGCGCCGCGAACCCTAGCCGCCGCAACAATTGCACCAGCAGCCAGGCGGAATCGCGGCACGATCCGATGCCGACGCCCAGCGTCTCTTCCGGCGTCATGACGCCCGATTCCATGCGGATGACATAGCCGATACGCTGTTGCAGACGGCTGTTGATATCGACGAGGAAGTCCACCGTGCGGCCGCGATACCCGGCATGCTCGGCCACCAATGCCTCGAACAACGGCCCCTGCTCCTCGACTTCGAAGTACGGCGAGAGGTCCGCTTTCAGCGTGGTATCGTAGGAGAACGGATAATCCTCGGCATCCGGCTCCACGAAGAAGTCGAACGGGTTGATCACCGCCAGTTCCGCCAGCAGGTCCACCTCGATCGAAAAGTGGTCGACCGGATCGGGAAACACCACCCGCGCCAGCCAGTTGCCATGCGGATCCTGCTGCCAGTTCAGGAAATGCTCCGGCGGGCTGATCTTCAACGAATAGTTCGGAACGTGGGTCCGGCTGTGGGGTGCCGGGCGCAGGCGGATCACCTGAGGGCCAAGGCGGACGCGGCGCGAATAGCGGTAGCGGGTGAGGTGGTGCAGGGCTGCCTTGATCATCGCCGCGACTGTGCGCGCTTTAATGCTGCACTGCAACGACGTTGAGCGGCGTCAGTCGGACCGGGCGGCGGGAAACATTTCGTCCGATACTGCCGGTTGTCGCAAATGCGTCATCATGGCATGCAAGAGCCTTGCTGTGAAAATGAAAGACATGCTGGACACTCGCGACGACATCGACACAGCTGCCGACAAGGCCGACACTGTGGATCTGGGCACTCTGCCCGCTCGCTATTTCAATCGCGAACTAAGCTGGCTCGCTTTCAATGAACGGGTCCTGGCCGAAGCCTGCAACCCCAATTATCCGCTGCTCGAGCGCGTGCGTTTCCTGTCCATTTCCGGCAGCAATATCGATGAATTCCTGATGGTCCGCGTGGCCGGGCTGGCCGGACAGGTCCGCCGCCAGATCGAGGAACTGTCGATCGACGGGCTGACGCCGTCGCAAGCCATCGCCGTGACCCATGAAAAAGTGATCGCGCTGGAAGACATTCAGCAGCAGGTATGGGGCACGCTGAAAGAACAGCTTGCAGAAGCAGGCATCACCGTAGTCGGCGATGAAAAGCTCGATCGCGAGCGCGAGCGGTGGCTGCGGGAATACTTCATCGGCCACGTCATGCCCGTCATCACTCCGCAGGCGATCGACCCGGCCCACCCGTTCCCCTTCGTCGCCAATCAGGGCATCGGCGTCATGTTTTCCCTTACCCGGATGGCCGACGACGCGCCGGTGATGGAGATGGTGCTGATCCCGTCGCCCTTGCCGCGCTTCGTGCGCATACCGGGCGAAGAGGCTTCCTGGATTTCGATCGAAGACCTGATCTGCCGCAATACCGATGAACTTTTTCCAGGGTTCAGGCTGAACGGTCAGGGCGTTTTTCGCATCCTGCGCGACAGCGATATCGAGATCGAGGAAGATGCCGAGGATCTGGTGCGCTATTACCGCACCGCCATCCAGCGGCGGCGGCGCGGTCTCGTCATCGTGCTACAGTTGCAAGGCAAGTTCGATCCGGCGGCCGAAGAGCTGCTGCGCACGCAACTGGGCCTCGACAAGGCGCTGATCATGAAGACCGATGGCATGATCGGTTTTGCCGGACTTTCCGCGATTTGTGACGAGGATCGCCCGGAGCTGAAGTTCGAGCCGTACTCCCCCCGCTATCCCGAGCGTATCCTGGAGCATGACGGCGAGATTTTCGCCGCCATCCGGGAAAAGGACATCGTCGTTCAGCACCCCTACGAGAGTTTCGAGGTGGTGATCGATTTTCTGAAACAGGCCGCGCGCGATCCCGATGTGATCGCCATCAAGCAGACGCTGTACCGCGCGGGCAAGCAATCGGCGATCATTTCGGCGCTCATCTACGCAGCCGAGCAGGGCAAGTCGGTCACCGCCGTCGTAGAACTGAAAGCACGGTTCGACGAGGAGCAGAACCTGCTCTGGGCGAGCCAGCTGGAACGCGCGGGCGTTCAGGTGATCTACGGCTTCGTGGACTGGAAGACCCACGCGAAAGTCTCGATGGTCGTGCGCCGGGAGGGCGAGGCCTATCGCACCTACTGCCATTTCGGCACCGGCAACTACCACCCCCTCACCGCGCGCATCTACACCGACGTTTCGTACTTCACGGCGGACCCGGCGGCGGGGCGCGATGTGGGTCGACTGTTCAACTTCATCACCGGCTATGTCGAACCCAAGAGCACGGAAATGCTCTCAATATCGCCGATTTCGCTGCGCTCGACACTGGACGAGTGCATCGATGCGGAGATCGCCCATGCCGAAGCGGGCAAGCCCGCAGCGATCTGGGCCAAGCTCAATTCGCTGACCGACCCGGCGCTGATCGACAAGCTCTATGCCGCCAGCCGCGCGGGCGTGGACATCGATCTGGTGATCCGGGGCATTTGCTGCCTGCGTCCCGGGATTCCGGGCCTTTCGGAAAATATCACGGTCAAGTCGATCATCGGCCGCTTCCTGGAACACGCGCGGATCTGGGCGTTTGCCAACGGTGCTCACCTGCCCAACCGGCGCGCGAAGCTGTACATCACTTCGGCGGACGGGATGAGCCGCAACCTCGATCGCCGGGTCGAAGTGCTGCTGCCGATCCGTAACAAGACGGTGCACGATCAGGTGCTGGACCAGGTGATGCTGGCGAACCTGATCGATACCGAACAAAGCTGGGTCTGCGCGCCGGATGGCAGTTATGCGCGCGTGGGCGAAGTGGACAATCCGTTCAACCTGCACCGCTACTTCATGACCAATCCGTCGCTTTCCGGACGCGGCGCGTCACTCGACAGTGGACGAAAAGTGCCGAAGCTCTCGCTAAGGCGGGGTACTATCTGACATGGGCGGTGCCAACTCGGGCCATCCGGTTTGACGACACGACCCGTGGCGGGCTGACTGGCCCGCCGGAACCATCGGCGCTTGCGGTAGATATTGACCAGAATGATCGGCATCAGCCAGTCCAGCGAAAAGCGCGCCATCATCGACATTGGCTCTAACACGGTGCGCCTTGTCGTCTACAACGGGCCGCCGCGTGCGCCCGTTGTGGTGCTCAATGAAAAGGTCAACGCCCGGCTCGGCAAGGATCTGGGGCGGACGGGCGCGATCAGCGACAAGGCGATGCGCTCCGCGTTGTCCGCGTTGGAGCGGTATGCGGCGCTTCTCCGGCTGCTGGATGTCACGAACGTCGAGTGCGTGGCAACCGCCGCCGCGCGCGATGCCTCCAACGGACCGGCGTTCCTCGAAGCGGTGCGCGGTTTCGGCCTGTCGCCACGGCTCCTCTCCGGCGAAGAGGAAGCCCGTGCCAGCGCTACCGGCGTCATCGCTGCCTTCCCGAATGCACGCGGCATTGCGGCGGATCTTGGCGGCGGCAGTCTCGAACTGGTGGAAATAGACGCCGCCGCGCCTGACGGGCTCCGCCCCGGAGGTATTACGTTACCGTTTGGCACCCTGCGACTGCCCGAGCTGCGTGTACTTGGTCAACAAAAGTTCACCGACACCGTCCGCTCCGGCCTGAAATCACGCGGCTGGGACAAAGGTCGCGGCCTACCGCTCTACATCGTCGGCGGCTCCTGGCGCGCCCTCGCCCTTCAGGCGATGCGGGTTCTGGAATGGCCTGTTGACGATCCCCACGGCTTCGAACTGTCCGCCTCCGAAGCCATGCGACTGGCCCGCATCTTCTCCAAAGGCAAGCTGGACAACCCCGACCCGCGCATATCCAGTTCGCGGCTTGCCACCCTGCCCGATGCCGCCGCGCTGATGGCGCAACTCGTCGGCAACCTGCACCCCTCCCGCCTGATCTTCTCGTCCTGGGGCCTGCGCGAAGGCCTGCTGCACATGCAATTGCCACCAGAGGTGCAACGCGAAAGCCCCATGCTGGCCAGCGTGACTGCTTTCGCGCAAAGCGCACGCGTCAGTGCTGACGATGCCGTCCGCGTCGCCAATTGGACTGCGCCGGTCTGCAACGATTCGCAGTCGGACGGTGATCTACGCAAAGCAGGCAGCCTGTTGGCGCTGGCCGCCATGCGTACAGAGCCCAACATGCGCACCGAAGAGGCACTGACATGGGCCTTACGCAAACGTTGGATCGGGTTGGACATGTGCGGACGTGGCATGATGGCGATGACCGTCTTCGCCAACTCCGGATTGACCGAAACGCCGCCCAGCTTTGCTCGATTGACAGAAAAATGCGATCTGGATCGCGCGATCGGCTGGGGACTGGCGGTCCGCTTGTGCCGGCGCCTGACAGGTGGATCGGTACGAGGTATGGAGGCGTCGAAACTGGAGGTCAGGGGCAACGTCCTTGCCCTCGTCCTGCAAGACCAAGCAAAACCGCTTTACGGCCCAAGCAACGGCAAGGATCTCAAAAGCCTCGCCGACTGGCTGGGCATGGCCTGGCGTGTGGAAACATCCGATGGGATCCTGATCGAGAACTGAACGCTAGAGCCTGAAGGATCAGACTAGGGTCCGACTTTCCGCGATCGCAGAGATCCCGCGTTTTCCGCCGCTCCGATCCAGCTGCACCACGATGTCGATTACCGACGCGGCATATTCCAAGGTCTCGGCCCTTGTCAGCCCGATACCTGTCTGCATCGACATAAGCGCGATCTGCTCCAACGCCCCTCGCGGCGAGTTCGCGTGGACGGTGGAGAACGACCCCGGGTGTCCGGTATTGATGGCACGGAGGAAGCTGACCGTTTCTGTCCCGCGAAGTTCGCCCAACACGATACGATCAGGACGCAACCGGAGCGCAGCCTGCAAAAGGTCATTGGCTGAGACTTTGGCCTCGCCCAGTTCCCCTTTCACCGCGATCAGACCCACCCCGTTGGCACCAGGAAGGCGCAGTTCTGCGGTATCTTCCACCAAGACAACCCGCTCATGATCCGGGATCACCGAGAGCATCGCGTTCAAAAAGGTGGTCTTGCCCGTAGAGGTTCCGCCTGAAATCAGGATGGTTTTGCGACGATGGATCGCTTCTCGAAGAAAAGCGATCGGCTCGGCCATAGGGTCGGGCATCGGGAGGTCGGGGGCGGCAACGATCGGGCCGCGGTCATAGGCGTCCAATGGCAAGTCGAGCAAACGGTGTCGACGGATCGCCAGTGCCCAGTCGGAGCGGGTGGCCGGTGGCCCTACAAGCTGGATACGGGCTCCGCTCTGTCCACCATGTGCTGGTAGGGTAGCCGAGAGCAGCGGGTGTTCGCGGTTGATACCCTGATGGCTTATGCGTGCGACCTGCTCTGCGAGACGCTGCAGCAAACGGTTGTCCATCTGCGGTAATTCTACCCGCTGCATCCCCGTGAGCGCCGCGTCTTCGACCCAGATCTCTCCAGGTCGATTGACCAGAATTTCGGTCACCGTTTCCCGGTCCAGCCAAGGACGCAAGGGCGCTAGATAAGCGTCGAGATAGACGCTGCGCCCCGAAGTCAACGTCGGGCCAACGTCAGGCAGGGCTGTCGGTTGAAGTGGGAGGACGTCGGCCATTCTTCGTCACTGAACCTGACTGAAATCAAGGTCCTTGGCCGTGAACACCCGTATCGGCTGCCCCTGCCTCACCCGAATGGTCGGTCCGATTTGGGAACCGTTCTGCACGGCAGCCGATGCGGCGGAACTGCCGCCGCCCACCACCACATTGGCGCCCCCAGATCCCAGAGTGGTCAGCCCGCCGACCACGGAAAGCAACATCGCCGAACCAAAGCGTTCGAAAAAGTGGCTGTTCACTTTGCCGGGAAGCCCGGTTTCGCCGCCAAAGGCGATGGCCGGAGAACCAAGGTTGACTGATACGCCGTCAGGCCGGATGAGGCGCGACCAGATCACGTAAGCGCGCTTCTGCCCCGAAGTCAGCCCGCTTTTGTACTGACCGATCAAACGTGAAGACCGCGGGACCAGAACGCGCTTGCCATCAAAGCTGCGCACATCCGCCGACACGATTGCCCGAACATAGCCGGGAACATCAGTGTCTATGGCAGTCTCCAGTACGGCCGGGATCAAGGTTCCCTGCGTCACGGTGGTGGCCGGGTCGAACGAGCGGGCAGCCGACGCGGTCGATCCGGTGCCGCCAATACGGGCAGCGAAATCATCATTCGGGTTACCACCCTTAGCAGCCTCACCGGCGGGACCAGTCAACGGTACGGCCACACCGCTTCCGGCATCAAACACGACCGTTGGGCTGGCGTAGCGGTTGGCCTGGTTCGCCGCTTCTGGATTAGCTGCAGGCGGTGCCGCCAGAACTGGTGATGGCGCCGGAGCGGGGAGTTGCTCAGGCATAGGCGCAGGTGCCGGTGTCATGGGCTCCGGCATTGCCGACGCTGGAGGAGACATCGCAGGCTGCGGAGCGCTCTGCGGTTTCTCATTGATAGGGCCAGTCCGGGCCGAGTCCATCGACCACAAGGTCAGGCCGCCCAGAGCCGCAACGATTAATACGCCGGCAGCAAGACCGAGACCGTCCCCCTTCTTTCGTTGAGAAACCTGCGGAAGGACATTGCGGGTGGCAAGGTCGATAACCTGCGCGCCTGCGTTGTCGCGCGGGTCAGTCGCGGCTTCGGGCGCAAAGCGTTCACGCAGCGTAGAGTTTGGCGCCATGGCTCAGTTCCCTTGGGAATTCGGCAAAACGATCGTGCCAGCAGGCACGGTCACCGGGTTGTTTGACGCGACGGTCGGGCGGACAGCTTGAGGGGTATGCTGCCCCTGACGGGCCGCCGCAATTGCTGTCTGTGCCTGCAGCGGTGCTGGAGCCGGGCGCGACGCCAATGGATAGGAATTGACGAGTTCCGCCTTTGCCTTGCCGGAGCGAAGGACAATCGTATCGGGAACGCCCTCCAGCACGATCGTCGTGCCACGCACGGCGTAGTTCACCGGTCCCTCGTCGCCCTTCTCGTTTGTTATCAGGATAGCTGGGACGGGCGTGCGGTCAGGCCAGAGCAAGTAAGTGGAGAGCCCATCGTCGTAGACGCGTGTCGGCAGCAGCTTGTCCACGCCGGCCTTCTTCCAGCTGAAATTCAATGCGGCAGGGTCGCCTGGCAATGCCGAAGGGTCACCTGCAGCCAGCGCCTGTTCGGCGGGATCGAGGCTGGCAAGGGTGGGGTTTGCCAGCTGATCGCCTTTCGGTTCATCCTTGTAGGTGAAGCGAAGCATATACAGGGGCCGCGCTTTCGCCGAGGCAACGAGATCGAAGAAATACGTGTGGCGGTTGGTCACCACCGTCATGTTCGTGCGTGCGGTGCTTTCCAACGGCTTGACGAAAAGCAGGTCCGCACGCTTGTTGGGGGTAATCTGCCAGGCCTGCGAATCCCCGACTGCCACGTTCTCAATCGCTTCACCGTTGCCAAAGGCGATGGTCGCCTGAACACCGGCCTTGCCATCGATGCGGACGACCTCGTTATCGCTGAACGCATGGTTCAGAAGGCGCTCGTCAGCGTGCGCGGCATGGGACAAGGCCATCATGACGGCCGCTGTGGCGATCATGCGATTACGCAACGTCGCGCGTATCATCGTATCTTCTCCTTGGCCGGCAATCTGCCGGAGTCGTTCGAGGCGCGGAAACGGCTACCGATACCTCGGGCGCGGGGAACGCTTTCTCCACGCCGCAGGGGTTCGATCCCGCCACCGCTGATCTGGGTAACAACAGTCCGCCGTTCGCTGGTGCGAGCCATTCCGGACTCTGACGATGTCGCATCGGTCATTGCGATAGCGCCAGCGGCGGATATCACGGACGCCCGACCTTGATAGTTTGCTGCTGCCGCAGACGCAGCGGGGGAGGCTACCGAAGCGCCCTGTTGCGCGGAAGATGGGCGTTCGCGATCTTGTCCATTCCCACCTGCAAGACCGAATACCTGCCAGCCAGCTACCATCGTGCCCGCGACTTTGACGACCATGACCATGAGAGCGACATGAACCGACGCGACCAGGAAGAAGGCCATCGCCCCTCGCCCATCGATCGCCCCTGCATTGGCGCCCTGAACAAGGCCAGCGATGATCGGAACCAGCAACTCTAGCGTGATCCCACCACCCAGCACGACGAACAGGGGTGTGATCGCCGTCAAAGCAACACCGCGCAGCCATCCAGCAGTCAACCCGCGCGTACCGCCGAAAAGCGCCATCACGACGAATATCGGACCGAGCGCAAGCAGCACTGCGAGCGCGATCCGGGCGGTCAGCAGTACGCCGACAGTGCCAAGCAGAAGCAACAGCGCACCCATCCACATCACGCTCTCAGGGGTGAACATACCGCCCGCGCCCTTGGCTGCGAGCGCAGCGCCTGCGGCTTCGGCCCCGCCTTCGGATGCTCCTCCGCCACCAGCTTGCTTGGTCGCTTCGGAGATGTCGTTGATAGCCGAGAACACGATGTCGATCCGGTCACCGAACAGCTGTGTGGCTGATCCTTTCGCGCCCATCAGAACGCCGGCGATCCAGTCCGGACCGCCGACGGCAAGGTTCCAGACGACCCCCTGATAAGCAATCCAGCTGGTGGCAAATGTAAGCACCACACCCATGCGCAACATGCGCGGCGTCAGCGCCGAGATGCCGAGGCTGGAACGGCCGGTCAGCAGCGAGAATGCAAAGAAGGCGATATATAGCGTCAGCAGGATGGTGAGTACCGGCCCCATCGCTCCGCCAGCCCCGAACAGCCGACCAAACGCGGACGCGGCCATTTCGTTTGCGACGCAATCCACGGCCCGCAAGGCCGGGGCGACGCCGGCAGAGGCCCTTTCCGTGAGCTGTTGGCAGGCGGCGCTCATCAGCTTACTCCGCCGCCTCTACCCAAAACTCGTCATCGGCAGTATCGTCCCACTGATCGCGCGGCCAATCCATGCCTGTAAGTGCCGGATACCAGCCTTGCGGCGCATCGCCGTAGCGCTCACGAAGCTGATCCAGCTTGCGGACCGTGCTTTCACGACCCGACAGCAGCGTCAGCACTTCCGGCATTCCCGCCAAGTCCAAACGGACGACAACCGAGGTATCGGACTGGCGAATAAGGAAGCAGCGCGAATGCGCGGGTAATGTGCGGATCACGTCCAGTTCGTGATGTGACAGGCCAAATCCGTCGCAATAGTCTTCGGCGCGAGCACGCGAATTGGGCATGAAAATCATGGTCGCAGTCTGTTCGACCAGCGCGGTAGCGATCTTGCTGTCCAACGCGTCGCGAGCCGACTGCGTGGCAAATCCAACCAGCGCATTACGCTTGCGAAGGGTCTTGAGCCAGTCGCGAATGCGCGCGGCGAACACTTCATCGTCCAGCGCTTTCCAGCCTTCATCGATGAGGATCATCGTCGGCTCGCCATCAAGGCGCTCTTCGATACGATGGAACAGATACATCATGACCGGCGTGCGCAGCCGTGGGCTTTCCAGCAGCGCCGTCATATCGAAGCCCAGCACGCGCTCGCTCAGGTCAAGCCGGTCCTGCTGATTGTCGAACAGCCACCCATGCTCGCCACCCTGCAACCACGCATCAAGACGCGAGGCAAGATCGCCTGGCTCAGGCCGACGCGCGCCTGCCAGCAGTTCGCGGAAGTGTGAGAGACGACGCAGCGAAGGATCGTTGTGATACGCCGCATCAACCGCGTTCGCGATAGTCGAAAGCTCTTCAGGGCCTTTCGCAGCCAGCAACACGGCCAGCCAATCCCGCAGAAACGCGCGATTTCCTGCCGTATCTGGCAGCGCCATCGGATTGAAGCCGGTGGGATGGCCTGCAGCGATACGACTGTAATTGCCGCCAATGCCCCGCAGGAAAACTTCAGCGCCGCGATCTTTGTCGAAAAGGATAGTGCGGGGAGCGAACTTCTGCGCTTGCGCCGCAAGGAAGTTCATGACCACCGTCTTGCCGGAACCCGACGGACCGATGACGGTGAAGTTACCCAAGTCCCCCTGATGGAAGTTGAAGAAGAATGGCGTCGAGCTCGTGGTCGCGAGCAGCGTAACTGCATCACCCCAGTGGTTGCCGCTGGCCTGACCCATGGCGAAACCATGCAGGCTGCCAAAGCACGCCATGTTGG
Organism: Novosphingobium sp. BL-S-24; assembly: GCF_055521575.1. Classification (NCBI taxonomy): domain Bacteria; kingdom Pseudomonadati; phylum Pseudomonadota; class Alphaproteobacteria; order Sphingomonadales; family Sphingomonadaceae; genus Novosphingobium; species Novosphingobium sp. BL-S-24. The sequence continues at coordinate 2,341,554 of NZ_CM145488.1, read as the reverse complement.
CGCTGGAGATCAGGGCCCGGCGAACGATGAAGCTTTCATTGCCAGGAAGCTGGCCCCAGAAAGCAGGCTCGAGGTTGACGTCTTCGCGTACGGCGACCGCACCTGCATCCGCCAGTGCAGCGGCGCAGGATGCCGTCACTTCATCAAGCTGATCCAAGGTACCTGCTCGAACGAGCACCGAAAGATGGTGATCGCCAAAACCAACGGCGCCGGTACCCAGCGCATCGCGAGCGGCGGACATTTCGCGGCGTTCCGCCACGGCTTCCTCGTCCGCGCTGCGCAGGCGGCGGATCGACAGATCGATGCGTTCCCGCGCGATCTGTCGATCGGCAGGGGCGTAGGTTTCCGTCAGGACCAACTCGCACGGCAGTCTTAGCAGCGCGTCAGTCAGACCCGGAGCGGTAGAGTCGGGATAGTCCTTCAGCGATACGATCGATCCGAATGCACCACCCGTCGCACCGCGCAACTCCAGCGCATCCATGCCGAAGCTCGCCCGGCGGTACGGCAGCATATGGCCAATATCCGTATCGTCCGCCGGACGGCGGACTGGCCGCATCTCGCCATTGTAGAGCGCGCTCAGCAGTTCCAATACTTCGGAGCAGAGACCCGCAGCGCCTTCATAATCACCCAATACCCGTGCGCCGTAAGCCCCGAGTGAAGCCACCATGGCTGACGCAGCCGCACGCAATGCACGAATGTCGGCGGGGTCAGCCTCGGCGGTCTCCGCCTTGGATTTCATCATACGGGAAAGCTTATCGGCCCAGCCCGCCTTGCCACGAGCGGGCCGGCGGACGAGCGTGATGAACTGATCGTTGACGAACAGCGCGCCGGACGAGGTGCGCGAACGCCAACGTGCATCGATATGCGCGGCCAGCGGATCGTCGAACCGCCCTTCCATCTCCACTTCGACCCGGCGGCGGATCACATGGTGATAAAGTACAAACCGTGCATCCAACGACGAGCGCAGCAAAACTTCGCGAGTGGCGACGTGCGCATTCAACTCGTCACTGTCCGCAGTTTCAAACGCGAAGCCGGGAACCATGAGCGAAAGCATCACCGATCCGTCGCGGAGCCGCACGACGTTCTCGTCGACCATGCCCGCGTAGGGCAGGCGATCGCCGGCCAGCACTTCCTTGCCGGCGAACTTCGCCATCGGGCCTTTCAACGGCGATTTCAAGCTCTTGGCCATGGTTCTGTTTCCCCCGCGCCGATCGCTTAAGGCGCGTAGCTGTTGCAGCCCCAGCGTTGCCAGTTGGCGACGCGCGGGCATTTGCTGACTTTAGCGATCCACAGATCAAAAACCCGAGGTTCGCGCAGGCAGGCTAGGTATCCGGTGCCGTGGATCGCCAGTGCGGCGGGTAAGGCCCAGAAGCTCTTGGTGATGAGGAAGATCTCCGTCGTCACCGCAGCATTGATGATGAAGAAGCTGTAGGTCACGCCTGCGAACATCTGCGGGCGGGTCAGCGCGCGATGAACCGGATAGCGAGCCAGGCTCATGGTTCAGCCCACCGCTGCCGATTGGATGCCGGTGACGATCGCCCCAGCGCCGAACAGGATGAAGACGCCGATGATGACGGTCGCGCCAAAGCGCCAGTTCATCCGGCCCGTAAGCATCATGAAGCCCACCGCGGCAACAGCCATGACCGCAACAGCGGTGGCGACATTGCCAAGCAGCGTCCCTTGAAGCCAGCCCAATGCAGCCACGATCGGGCCGGAACCAGCGGGATCCGTGGCCACCGCTTGCGCGTGAGCCGAAAGAGGGGCGAGTACGCCCGCAAGAGCACTCAAAACCCCGGCAAAACCGCGGCGAACGCGGCCGTCAAACTTTACGTATCGAATCACCATGCCCTCCATCTGACGGCCAAGTGCGCCACCTCGATGACAGGTGTGTGACGATGGCGCTGCGAACCGTCATGGTGGGCTGGTTATAACAGCCGAAAGTTTCCTAATTCGTTACGAGAGAAGAATCTGGTAAATTTCTTCCAAACGGAAAGATCGGTGCTTACCGCATGAAATGGCATCGCCAAGGCCAGAGTCAGTAAGACCCCGACCTCGCGATGCGCACGATTATGTCAGCGTGACGCCATTGTCCGTGCCGCCGTCATGGACTTCATCGCCATCCGCGCCGCTACCCGCGAATCGACCCAGCTGCCGTCCGCCAGTTGCAGGTCATAACGGTCAGGGCTCGCGATCGCCCACTGATAAGCAGCAACGGCCTTGTCCTTCATGCCTGCCCGCGCATAAGCCGAGCCCAGGTTGATTAGCGCCGCCGGATCTTCTGACCGCATGGCACCGCCAGCTTCCAATTTGCGAACCGCTTCCTGAGCCTTGCCTGCCGACAGTTCCGTGTAGGCGACATCGGTCGTGTCGAGGGCGGTCTTGTCGGGCGCGAGCGAAAAAGCGGACTGGCCAAGCAAGAGCGCTACGGCGAGGGTTGAGATGGACATGACGGCTCTCCCGAGTGTTTTTGACCATCACATCGTCTGCCTGAAAATTTGGTTCATCAAGAAAATGACGGCACTGTCATAAAACTGCAATTTAGATGTGAGTCGCCCGCTTTTGAGCGATTCGCGAGGGCTGTGCAGCGGTTCGTCATTTCACTGTCGTATTACTGTAGATTACTGTCATCGTATCGCCAACAAACCGTCATTCCGCAGGATTAGACGCCCCCCAGCAACGAGACCGGAGTCGCCGCCTCGTTCCGACCTGAACACGGGGGATCCATCGTGAAGAAAATTTCTGGTCTGCTGCTCGTGGGCTGCAGCGCAATCGCTCTCGCTGGGTGTGGTCCCAGCGACATCGCATCGCCTGGTACCGGCGGTGACGTGATCATCACTCCCACACCGACGCCGACGACGCCCCCGACCACCCCAGGAGTTGGCACGGTTACGCCGGCTACCGGCTGCCCGACGATCGCTGATCCCCAGGGTCTGACCGACGCGGGTACGATCACCGGCCCCACCGGAACGTGGCGCGTATGCAGCCTGCCTAGCGTTGTACGTACGTCTACCACGCTGCCCAAGTTGGCTGGCGTCCTCTATCAGCTGCCTGGCCGGGTCGACATCGGCTGCGACGGCGGCTTCGCTGCTCCGACCACCGCAGCGCCTTATGCCACCTCGACGGTTGGCTGCCCTACGGCCTCGCTGACGGCAGACACCAACGTCACGCTCACCATCGAGCCGGGCGTGATCGTCTTCGGCGGCACCGGCCAGTCCTGGCTCGCGGTCAACCGCGGCAACAAGATCAACGCCGTTGGCACCGCGACTGCACCGATCATCTTCACCAGCCGCGACAACATCCTCGGTCTCAACACCGACAATTCGCAGGGCCAGTGGGGCGGCGTCGTGCTGATGGGTCGCGCCCCGGTCACCGACTGCACAACCGGTTCTGTTGCCAGCGGAACCTGCGAACGCCAGACCGAGGGCGCTCCCAACCCGGCTCGCTTCGGTGGTTCGGACACCGCGTATAACGCTGGTTCGATGCGCTACTTCCAAATCCGCTATTCGGGCTTCGTGCTGGGATCGAACGTCGAACTGCAGTCGCTTACCGGCGAAGGCGTCGGCACCGGCACCACGCTCGACCACTTCCAGAGCGTCAACAGCTCGGACGATGGTTCGGAATGGTTCGGCGGCAACATCAACATGAAGCACTACATCGCCGTCGGCGCTGACGATGACAGCCTTGACGTCGATACCGGCGCTCAGATGAACGTGCAGTACGCGATCATCGCCCAGCGCGCCGGCTTCGGGGACTCGTTCCTCGAAATTGACAGCAACAACAATGAAACCGATACCCCACGCACTAAGCTGAACGTGGCCAACTTCACGTTCATCAAGCCGGCCGGCGCCACCAACAACGACAGCAACAACCAGGCGTCGATGTTCTTCCGCGGCAACTCGGACACGACCCTCGTCAACGGTGTCGTTTCTTCGGGTGACAACGAGTGCATCCGCATGAATGGTTCGGGCGCGACCCCGGCTACCCTGACCGCCTCGTCGGTCGTGATGCAGTGCGCGGCCACCAAGTACATCGGCACCGGCAGCTACACCGCCGCTCAGGTACAGACTGCCTTCGCCGCTGGCAGCCGCAACAACCGCGACGACTTCACGACCACCCTGACGAACACCTTCGTCAACGGTGCGAATGAAAGCGGCGTGGTAGCCATCGACCCGAAGACGGTTTCCGCCTTCTTCGACACCACCACCTATGTCGGTGCCGTACGCAACTCCAGCGACACCTGGTTCGCCGGTTGGACCTGCAACACCGCCACCGCCAACTTCGGCAGCGGCAACTCGGGCAACTGCACCACGCTGCCGACAACCTGAAGCGGGCCAGCCTTGCCTGACAAGGTCTGACTCATACGCGGGGGCGGTCGCCATGGCTGCCCCCGTCCTCGCATTTGGAACTAGGGGAATTCCGATGTCTATGACGTCGCGGCTCGCCGGCGGTCTGTTGATCACGTCGGCACTCGTTTCGCCAACTCTGGCGCTCGCGCAGGTCGATCCTGCTCCGTCTTCCGCAAACACCGGGGCGGAAAGCCCTTCGGCGCAGAGCGTGCCCGAAGAAGCTGTCGCGGACGAGGTCGATATCTCGGTACCCGGCGGCGGCGCGGAGATCGTGGTCACCGGCTCGCGCAACCGCAACGTCGTGCGCTCATCGGATCAGGTCGTCTCCATCCTGACGACCGAGGAAATCGCCCGCACCGGCGAAGGCAACATCGCTGGCGCGTTGGGCCGCGTGACCGGCCTTAGCGTCGTCGGCTCCGGCTATGTCTACGTTCGCGGCCTAGGCGATCGCTACTCGCTGGCGCTGCTCAACGGCTCGCCCCTCCCCAGCCCTGAGCCGCTTCGGCGTGTCGTTCCGCTGGACATCTTCCCCAGCGGCGTCATCGCATCCTCCCTCGTCCAGAAGAGCTACTCGGCCAACTTCCCCGGCGAGTTCGGGGGCGGCGTGATCAACCTGACGACCAAGGCCGTACCCACCGAATCCTTCCTGACGATCGGCGGTGGTTTCCAGGTCGATTCCGAAACGACCGGTGAATTCGGCTATTCCTACTACGGCTCAAAGACTGACTGGACCGGCTTCGACAACGGTAGCCGCGACATTCCTCCCGCCCTCCAGAGCTTCTTCGACAGCGGCGCGTCATTGAATTCCGGCGCCGTCGATTCGCGTGCGATCGGATCGGAACTGGTCCGCTTCAGCCGGGCTACACTGCAGAAGGTACGCAACCTTCCGGTCAACTTCTCCACCTCGATCACGGCCGGCACCGCCTTTGATCTGGGCGGGGCGGACCTGGGCATCATTGCCGCAGGTGGTTTCAGCAACAAGTGGCTCAACCGCCAGGCAACCCAGCAGACATCCTTTGCATCGGACCTGTCCCAGCTGCAGACCGACTTCAATCGCGTCACGACCGAGAACCGCATCGTCGCCAACGGCCTGATCGGTCTGGGCCTCGAGTTCGGACGCAACAAGATCCGTTGGACCAATCTCTACATCCGCGACACCATCAAACAGGGTCGTTTGGGCATCGGCCAGCGCAACCAGACCAACGCCGACTTCATGCAGCAGGACACCGGTTGGTACGAACGCCAGTTGATCGACACTCAGATCACCGGTGAGTTCAAGCCGGCGCCGGGCCTGTCGATCGACGTTCGCGGCGGCTTTGCCAATTCCCAGCGTGAAGCGCCTTATGAAACGTCCTTCGAGTACGTACGCAGCAATGCCGCGTCGGACCCGTACGGCAATCTTTTCGTCAACCGCCTGAACGGCAACTCGGGCGAAGCCAGCGTCACGTTCTCGGACCTGAAGGAAGACCTGTGGTCCGCCGGACTTGACGTCAGCTATGCGCTGACGCCTTCGATCGTGGCGACCGTGGGCGGTGCGTTCAGCGATACCAACCGCCTCAGCTCACGCCGCCAGTTCCTGTTCCGCGCGTCGAGCACGTTCCCAAACGAAGCGGCAGTTCTCCGCCCCGACCTGCTGCTCTCGCCCGGCCTGATTGTCGGCACCACGGCAAACGGCGCCACCGTTGGCGGAGTGGACCTGATCGAGCCGGACGAAGCGACCCCCGCGTTCCGTGGCAAACTGCGCAACTGGGCTGGCTACGCCAAGGCGAACGTCCAGTTCTCGGACGACATCAGCCTTGATGCCGGTGTCCGCTTCGAAAAGGCGAAGCAGGAAGTGACGGCGGTTCAGGTGTTCAACACCCCGCCCAACTACACGCCCACGCCGCCGCTGAACAAACAGTATTGGTTGCCTTCCGCAACGCTGACCTGGCAGATCCAGAACGATCTCCAGGCCCGCTTGAGCGCATCTAAGACGATCGCGCGCCCGCAGTTTCGCGAGCTGATCTATCAACCGTTCTTTGACCCGGACAGCAACCGCCAGTACCTGGGCAACCCGCTGCTGACCGACAGCCAGCTGTACAACGCCGAAGCGCGTATCGAATACTACTTCGCGCCCGAGCAACGGGTTTCCATCGCTGGCTTCTACAAGAAGCTGGACAAGCCGATCGAGTCCTTCATCACCGTACTGTCGGACAACCTGGTCACCAGCTATGCCAACGCACCGGAAGCCCGGCTCTATGGCGCGGAATTCGAGGCGACCAAGTATTTCGACCTGTCCAGCATGGGTGGTTGGTTGAACAACACGCGCGCTCTGGTCATTGCCAACTACACGTACAGCAAATCGAAGCTGAAAGTGGCGTCGGGCGATACAGTAGCCGTCTATGCCGCGTCGTCCGGTGTCGCCACGGATTACTTCCGCAACGGCGCCCCGCTTACCGGCCAGTCCGACCACCTCGTCAACCTGCAGCTCGGCCTCGAAAATACCGAGCGGCTGTCGCAGCAGACCATTCTGGTCAGCTATGCCAGCGAGCGCGTCGTCAGCCGTGGTCTCAACGGTTCCGTCGCCCAGCCCGACGTGATCGAGCGGCCCGGTTTCCAGCTGGACTTCGTCGCACGTGAAGGCGCCGAGTTCCTTGGCCAGGAAGTCGAGCTGAAGTTCGAGGCTCGCAACCTGCTGGGCACTCGCCACCGCGAATACCAGCGCAGCGGCGACAACGTGGTTGAATTCAACACCTACGACGTCGGCACCGTCGTTTCGTTCTCGGCCCAATTGAACTTCTAGGGTGTCCCAAGGGAGACCCTGCACTCCCGACCCACCTTGAACAGGCCCGGCGCAGCGATGTTGCCGGGCCTCTTTTTTGCCTTTTCAAATTGTACTGCTCCGCCTAGGGATGCCGGGTCATCTGGGGAGTAGCCGCCCGCGCCCCGCCCGAAAGGGTCGCATCGCGGGACCTGCCGTCAACATACTTGGTCGAGAGGCCATGGCGCGCAGGAGAACGGGAAACCGTTCGGGCGAGACCAATGACGCATCGTGGTTCCGCTCGGCCGGGCGGGTTCCGCGTGCGTCGTTGTGTTTAAGCCTTGCGCCCGGCCCGGAGTACAGACCTTGGAAGCCCTGCTCACATCCACCGCCGTCGTCGCCCTTGCCGAGATCGGCGACAAGACGCAGTTGCTGGCGATCGTTCTTGCCACGCGGTTCAAGCGGCCTTGGCCGATTGTGGCCGGCATTTTTGTTGCCACTCTGGCTAACCATTTCCTCGCGGCGCTGGTGGGCGAGCAGGCGGCATCTTTCCTAGACGGTCTGTGGTTTCGCTATCTCGTTGCCATCAGCTTCATCCTGATGGCCGCCTGGACCCTGATCCCTGACAAGTTTGACGAGGATGAAGAAGCCCGGCCCAGTCGCTTCGGGCCGTTCCTCGCTACCGCAATCGCGTTCTTCCTGGTCGAGATGGGCGACAAGACGCAGATCGCGACGATTGCGCTTGGCGCCCGCTTCCAGAGCGTGCTCCCGGTGATGGCCGGAACCACCATCGGCATGATGATCGCCAATGTTCCGGCGGTATTCCTGGGCAATGCGCTGATCAAAAAGGTCCCGCTCAATGTCGTGCGGACGGTGGCGGCGCTTTTGTTCCTGGCGATCGGCGTGTGGCTGCTGGCCCAAACGGCGGGCTGGCTGGGCTGAGGTTTAGTTGATGAAGTGCATGCGGCGGCCAGCCTTCATGAAGGCTGGCCCCGGTGTGCTGTTCGACGGTTGAAAGAGCCCGCGCGATCGTAGCAGGCTCTTTCAATGTAGGAAAACGAACGCCGCCCTTCAGAGCGTGTCGAACACATATCCCAGCGAGCGGACGGTACGCAGCGGGTTGCCTGCGCCGACGCCCTTCAGCGCACGGCGCAGACGACCGATCCACACGTCCACCGTCCGTTCGTCCACCGCCGGTTCCTGCTTGCCGAGCGCCGCGATCAGCTGGGTGCGGCTGAACACGCGGCCGGGATGTTCGATGAAATAACGCAGCAGACGCAGTTCGTTCGGCATCAGCGAGATCGGCTTGCCCCGGAAGCGCGCCTGGAAGGCGGCCACGTCCACCATCAGTTCGCCCTGCGTGACGACGCGAATGCCCGCGCTGTCCTGCTCGCCCAGATTGGCGCCCAGCACCCGGTCGAGCAGCGCATTGCGCCCCAGCGGGCCGACCATGTAATCGTCCGCCCCCATGCGCAGCGCGCGCTTGCGATCCTCCTGATTGTCTTCCTCAAGCACCATCGTCACATGGGCATGCGCGGTCAGCGCATCGGCGCGCAGCCGACGGCACAGTTCCAGCCCGGACATTTCGGGCAGCACCCAGTCGATGAAGATCCACAGCGCGCCTTCGATCAGCGGCAGTTCGGCAAAGTCCGTCCAGCGGTGCAGGACCACGTCGAACTGGTCATGCCGAAACGGCGCGTAAGCGCCGGACGTACCGCTCGAAAGCTCGCTCGCCAGCAAAATGTCGATCCGCCGCATTGCCCCGTTGTCTGCCCTATGATCCAGCATAACGCCCCTGAATGAGGGCCGCTGTTGCATCCGAGTGTGACGGGCGAGTGACATATCGATGACGGCGCGGTGAAACGCGAAGGCGGGCAATCATCTGTCACGAAACTGACCTCCAACCGTCATGGCGACGCAACGCCATCGCGGCATACACGGCATCAAGCAGTCAGCCGGGGATATTGCCGACTATGCGCGATCAAGTGGACACCCTACTCGCCCGTGGAACCGCTCTTGCCGTCCGGGACCGGGGCCAGATCCCGGCCTGGCTGGACATTCCCGACCCCAAGGGCTTCCGGCCCAAGCGCAAGTACCGCACCATCTGGATTTCCGACATCCACCTTGGCACGCGCGGCTGCAACGCCGGGATGCTGGTCGATTTCCTGCGCTCGGTGGAGTGTGAGACGCTCTATCTGGTGGGCGACATCGTCGACGGCTGGCGGCTGCGCAAGGGCTGGTACTGGCCCGATGCCCACAACGAAGTGGTCCGCCGCATCCTGAAAATGGCGCATCGCGGAACCCGGGTGATCTTCATCGCGGGCAATCATGACGAGATGCTGCGCGATTACGCGGGCCTCAGCTTCGGCGGGGTCGAGCTGGCATTGGAGGCGGTGCACACCACGCTGGATGGACGGCGCCTTTTGGTGACGCACGGCGATGCGTTCGACGGTGTCGTCCTCTATCACAAGTGGCTCGCCTTCCTGGGGGACCAGGCATACGGCATGCTGCTGCGCGCCAACATCGTGTTCAACGCGGTACGCCGCCGCTTCCATCTGCCTTACTGGTCGCTGTCCGCCTACATGAAGAAAAAGGTGAAGAACGCGGTCCAGTACATCGGCAGCTATGAAGAAGCCGTCGCCAACGAGGCGATCAGCCGGGGCTTCGACGGTGTGGTGTGCGGGCACATCCACTGCGCCGAAATCCGCGAGTTCGGCGGCATTACGTATTACAACGATGGGGACTGGGTGGAAAGCTGCACGGCCCTCGCCGAAGACCTGACCGGCCATCTCGCCATCATCGATTGGGTAGCTGAAACCGGCGGTCACACCGCTCAGGCAGAACCCGCCGTTGCTGCCGGAGCACCGGCATGAAACTGGCTCTGGCAACCGACGCCTGGTTGCCGCAAGTCAACGGAGTGGTCCGGTCGCTGACGTCCACGGTCGATCATCTCACCCGGCGCGGCCATCATGTGGAAACGCTCACCCCTGATCGATTCCTCACCGTGCCGATGCCCGGGTACGCTTCGATCCGGCTGGCGATGGCCCCTCGCTTCGGGGTGCGGCGGATGCTGGATCAGGCCCGGCCCGACATCGTCCATATCGCCACCGAAGGCCCGATCGGCTGGGCCGCGCGCGGCTGGTGCCTGTCGCGCGCGGTGCCCTTCACGTCCGCGTTCCACACCCGTTTCCCCGAGTATGCGGCGGTGCGGACCGGCCTGTCGGCGGAATACTTCTGGCCGATCCTGCAACGTTTCCACGCCCAGAGCCGGGCCGTGATGGTATCGACCCGCAGCTTGGCGAGCGAACTGGATGGTCGCGGCATCGGCCCTACCCGCGCGTGGAGCCGGGGCATCGATCATGCACAGTTCCGCCCCGATGGGCCGCGCCATCCGGCGATGGCCGCCCTTCCCGGCCCTGTCCTGTTGAACGTGGGCCGGGTGGCGCCCGAAAAGAACCTTGAGGCATTCCTCAGCCTCGACTTGCCGGGCAGCAAGGTAGTGGTCGGCGATGGCCCGGCGATCGAGGCGCTGCGCCGCCGCTATCCGGACGTGCTGTTCCTTGGCGCGCTGTCCGGCGCGGAGCTGGCCAGCGCCTATCGCGCCGCCGATTGCTTCGTGTTTCCCAGCCTGACCGATACCTTCGGCCTCGTCATCATCGAGGCGCTGGCGTGCGGCACTCCGGTCGCCGCGTTTCCGGTGACCGGCCCGATCGACATCCTCGGCAGCGACGGACGCGGCGTCGATCACCGCGTCGGCTGGCCTGCCGGAGCGGTGGACGCCAGCCTGGCCCGCGCGATCAACGGCGCGCTGACCGTCGAACGGACCGACGCGGCGGCTTTGGGCAGTCTCTATTCCTGGGAGCGGGCGACCGATCAGTTCCTGGCGGCCATCACCAGCGCGCTGGACGCCGACGACCTGCGCAGCGCGGCATAAACCCGCTGTCGTCACCCTGAACTGGTTTCAGGGTGACGCCGGCTTTTGGTCGCTATCGCTTATGCCACGTCCATCGCATAGCCGGCGGCGCGGACGGTGCGGATGGGATCGGTGTCGCCGTCGCGGTTGATCGCCTTGCGCAGGCGGCGGATGTGGACGTCCACGGTCCGCTCGTCGATGTCGGAGTCCATGCCCCATACGCCATCGAGGATCTGCTGGCGCGACACGACGCGGTTGGGCCGCTCCATGAAATAGCGCAGCAGGCGGAATTCAGTGGGGCCAAGGTGCAGCGGCTCTCCGGCGCGGCGCACGCGGTGGCTGGTGGCGTCCAGTTCGATGTCGCCCCAAGACAGGACGCTGCCGGTCAGCGAGGGCCGGGCACGGCGCAGCAGCGCCTCGATCCGAGCCATCAGTTCGCGGGGTGAGAACGGCTTGGTCACATAATCGTCCGCGCCGGTCTTGAGGCCGCGGATCATGTCCTCTTCCTCGCCGCGCGCGGTGACCATGATGATCGGGATCTGCGCGGTTTCCTTGTCCTTGCGCAGCTGGCGGCACACTTCGATGCCGGGCACCTGCTCGATCATCCAGTCAAGCACGATGGCGTCGGGCGCCTGTTCGCGCACCATCACCAGCGCTTCCTCGCCATCGGCGGTAGAGCGCACGTCATACCCTTCGGCACTGAGGTTCCAGGTGAGCAGTTCGCACAGCGCGACGTCGTCCTCTACGACCAGGACCGACGGGTTCACGACATCATCCCGCGTGACGTATCGTCGGTCAGCGAATCGCGCTCGGTGCAGTATTCGCCGGTCGCCGCGTAGTAGACCATCTCCGCGACGTTGGTGGCATGGTCGCCGATGCGCTCAAGGTTGCGGGCGATGAACAGCAACTGCGCGGCGCTGGTGATCGTGGCCGGGTTTTCCATCATGTGCGTCAGCAGCGAACGGAACAGCGTGTTGTAGAACTGGTCCAGCTTCTGGTCGCGGCGGATCACTTCCACCGCCAGCGCCGCATCGCGCGAACCGTAGGCGTTCAGCACATCGCGGACCATGCTTTCGGCGATTTCGGCCATCGTCGGCACCAGCGTGACCGGATCGATCTTGGTCCGCCCTTCCAGCGCGTTGACGCGCTTGGCGATGTTCTTGGCATAGTCGCCGATGCGTTCGATAACGCCCGAAATCTTCAGCGCGGCGATGACGTCCCGCAGATCGTCGGCCATGGGCGCGCGAAGGGCGATGGTCCGCACGGCGAGGCGGTCCACTTCGGCCTCCAGCGCATCGAGGCGGGCATCGGCGGCGACGACTTGCGCGGCCAGTTCCTCGTCATGCTGGACGAGCGCGGTGATGGCATCGCGGATCGCAACTTCGGCAAGCCCGCCCATCTCGGCGACGAGGCCACGAAGCTGGCCGATCTCGGAGTCAAAGGCCTTGACGGTATGGTCGACCATGGCTGTTCCCTGTCAACGCACCACTCAGCCGTAACGGCCGGTGATGTAGTCCTTGGTGCGCACTTCGCGCGGATTGGTGAAGATCTGGTCCGTCTCGCCATATTCGACGAGGCTGCCCAGGTGAAAGAACGCCGTGCGCTGCGAAACGCGCGCGGCCTGCTGCATCGAGTGGGTGACGATGACGATGGCGAAGCTTTCCTTCAGCTCGTCGATCAGTTCCTCGATCCGCGCAGTGGCGATGGGGTCGAGGGCGGAGCACGGCTCGTCCATCAGGATGACTTCGGGGCTGACGGCAATCGCACGGGCAATGCACAGGCGCTGCTGCTGGCCGCCCGAAAGCGCGGTGCCGGCATCGGTGAGCCGATCCTTGACCTCTTCCCAAAGACCGGCCTTGGTCAGCGCGTTTTCCACGATGATGTCCATGTCCGGCTTAGAACTGGCAAGACCGTGGATGCGCGGGCCATAGGCGATATTTTCGAAGATCGACTTCGGGAACGGGTTCGGCTTCTGGAACACCATGCCGACACGGGCGCGCAGGGCGACCGGGTCCATGCTGGTGGTGTAGATGTCCTCTCCATCCAGCAGGATTTCGCCCGTCACTCGCGCCCCGGCGATGGTGTCGTTCATCCGGTTAAGCGTGCGCAGGAAGGTCGACTTTCCGCAGCCCGAAGGGCCGATGAACGCCGTGACCAGACCGTTGTCGATGTCGATGGAAACGTCGTTGATCGCCTTCTTCTGTCCGTAGAAGACGTCGACGTTGCGGGCTGTGAGCTTTGTTTCTGTCATGTCCCTACCAGCGGACTTCGAATTTGTTGCGAAGGTAGATCGCAATACCATTCATGGCGAGCAGGAAGACCAGCAGCACGATGATGGCGGCGGAAGTGTTCTGGACGAAGCCCTTGTCGATTTCGTCGGACCACAAGAAAATCTGCATCGGCAGCACGCTGGACGGCGCGGTCAGGCTGTCTGCCGGGGTGGCGACGAAGGCGCGCATGCCGATCATCAGCAACGGCGCGGTTTCACCCAGCGCGCGGGCCATGCCGATGATCGTGCCGGTCAGGATGCCGGGCAGCGCGAGAGGCAGCACGTGGTGGAACGTCGTCTGCACCTTGCTCGCCCCGATGCCGTAGGCGGCTTCGCGGATGGAAGGCGGCACCGCTTTGATCGCGTTGCGCCCCGAGATGACGATGACCGGCATCGTCATTAGCGCCAGCGTCAGCCCGCCTACCAGCGGCGAGGAGCGCGGCATGCCCAGCGTGTTGATGAACACCGCAAGGCCCAGCAGGCCGAAGATGATCGAAGGGACGGCGGCAAGGTTGTTGATCGACACTTCCACCCACTCGATCCAGCGGCTTCGCGGGGCGAATTCCTCTAGGTAGATCGCTGCCAGCACGCCCATCGGGAAGCTGAGCAGCAAGGTGACCAGCATCGTCAGCAACGATCCCTTGGCCGCGCCCCACACGCCCGCCACACTGGCATCCGTGGAGTCCGAGCCTGACAGAAACTGCCAGTCCAGACCACCCAGCCCGTTCTTGAGCATGATCACCAGCAGCAGCGCCAGGAAAGCAAGGCTGAGCACGATCGCGCCAAGGCCGATCGCCTTGAACCGGCGTTCGGCGGCGTGTCGCTTCGCAAGGCGTTTCATCGCCTCGGGCGAATTCCAGTCGGACTTACTCATAGGCTTCGCGGAACCGCTTCACGACGCGCAGGGCGACGATGTTGAGGATGAGAGTGACGACGAACAGCACCAGCCCCAGCGCAAACGCCGACAGCGTCTTGGGGCTGTTGAACTCCTGGTCGCCCGTCAGCATCTGGACGATCTGGTAGGTGACCGTGGTCATTGAGGCGAAGGGATTGGCGGACAAGTTGGCGGCGGCGCCCGCGGCCATGACGACGATCATCGTCTCACCAATGGCTCGGCTGATCGCCAGCATCACGCCCGCGACGATGCCCGGCAGCGCGGCAGGCAGCAGCACCCGCTTGATCGTTTCCGATCGCGTGGAGCCGAGCGCCAGCGATCCATCGCTCATCGAACGGGGCACGGCGGCCAGCGCATCGTCCGCCATCGACGACACGAACGGGATGATCATCACGCCCATGACCAGACCGGCGGCCAGCGCGCTCTCGGTCGAGGGGTTCTGCATGCCGATCGACGCGGCGAAATCGCGGATCATCGGCGCGATCGTCAGCGCGGCGAAGTAACCGTAGACGACCGTGGGGATGCCCGCGAGAATTTCCAGCATCGGCTTCAGCCACTTGCGCGCGGCCGGTGCGGCGTATTGCGTCAGGTAGATCGCGCTCATCAGGCCGAGCGGGATCGCCACGATCATGGCAATGATCGCGCCGATGTAGATCGTGCCCCAGAACAACGGCACCGCGCCGAAATTGTTGTTGATGTTGTCGCCCATCGTGCTCGCCGGCGACCAGTGGGTGCCGGTGAGGAAGGCGATCGGCGACACGTCCTTGAAGAACAGGCCCGCCTCGAACACCAGCGATCCGACGATGCCGAAGGTGGTAAGGATCGCCATCAGCGATGCCACCAGCAACAGCGTCAAGACCGCGCGTTCCACTTGGGTGCGAGCGCGGAAGTCAGGACGGATGCGAGTGAAGCCATAGGCCCCGCCCGCGAAAGCGACGATCAGCACGATCACCGCCCCGATCAGGCCAAAGCGCGTGTTCGCGGCACGGATCGGTTCGACCAGCACTTGCGCTTCGGGATTGAAGGCCGTCGCGGACGGATCGTTTGCCAGATTATGCGCTTCGGCAACGATCGCGCCCAGCGTCATGGGATCGGTCGGCAGGGTAGCGGCAGCGGGATCGGCAAAGATCGCGCCCTCCACCAGCCCCGGCATGATGATCGACCAGGCACCCCAGGCGATCAGCGCAGGAACCAGGATCCACAGCGCCATGTGCCAGCCGTGATAGGAGGGCATCGAATGCATCGACCCCCGCCCCTTGTAGAGCAGCCGGGCCCGGCCCCGCGCGGCGAACCAGCCGACCAGGCCAAGGCCCAGAACGGCCAGCAGAACTCCGGTAAGTATCATGACTGGCCGCCCGGCCCTTTCCTGATCGTGGCTTTACTTCAGCTCGGACGGATCGAGCGGGGTCATTTTTGCGGCGATGTCGGCGCTCTTGGTGCGCACGTCTTCAGGCGCGATGACCATGCCCTTCTTCTGCAGCAGACCGTCCGTGCCCCAGGACTTCACCCATTCCGCGACATAGCCCTGCAGGCTCTTGATCGGGGCGAGGTGCTGCTTCTTTACGTAGATGTAAAGCGGGCGCGCACCGGGGTAGGTGTAGTCCGAAATCGTCGCGTATGTGGGCTGAATGCCCGACATGGAAATGCCCTTCAGGCTCTGCGGGTTCTCTTCCAGGAAGGAATAGCCGAACACGCCGATGGCCTTGGGGTTCTGCGAAATCTTCTGGACGATCAGGTTATCGTTCTCGCCTGCGTCCACATAGGGGCCGTCTTCACGAATATCGTGGCAGATCGCCTCGTACTTGTTCTTGTCGCTGTCCTTCAGCGCCTTGGTCGTGGCGTCTGTCTTGCAGCCGGCTTCTAGGATCAGTTCCTTGAGCGCGTCGCGCGTGCCGGATGTGGACGGCGGGCCGTAGACCAGGATCGGCTCAGCGGGGAGCGACGGGTTGACGTCCTTCCAGGTCTTGGCGGTGTTGGGCTTGCCGAACGGGTTGGCGGCCAGCGCCTTGTACACGTCGAGCGGGGTCAGCTTGAAGCCGGGGCCCTTCTGCGATTCGGCAAAGGCGATGCCATCGATGCCGACCTGGATCTCAACGACTTCCTTGACACCGTTCTTCTGGCATTCATCGTATTCGGACTTCTTTATCCGGCGCGACGCGTTTTCGATATCGGGGTGCTGCGCGCCGACGCCGGCGCAGAACAGCTTCATGCCTGCGCCCGTACCAGTGGCTTCGATGACCGGAGACTTGCTGCCGCTGGCCTTGGCATAGGCTTCGGAAACGGCAGTGGCGAAGGGATAGACCGTCGAGGAGCCGACGCCGCGAACGAAATCGCGCGCTCCGGCGCCGCCGCCGGCACCCGATCCGCCACAGGCGCTGAGCGCTGCCACGGAAACTGCGGCGAAGATAAAGGTCTTGGTCGAACGCATTGCATACCCCCTTGGGCTGATATGTGGAACGCCCCTATTGGTGTACGATGACACTTCCATGACGAAAAGGTGACATAGTCGTCGTCGTGCCGATTTGGCGCTTGTCGTTTCCTGTAAAAGTCGACGATCGGCAACGAGGACGAGCAGACCGGGAGTATCGCGCGTTTCCTTGATTGCCGAGTTTATTTTCTCGGTCGACGCGATCCGTCATACGCGCACCATCTGTTTCCATAACATTGCCTTATAACGGCTTCCCCACGTCAAACTGCTGCGTGATATGACCCACAGCCGTCACAATTGTCCTTGAAGTGTCATTTAATCGTCATTTTGACGTCATAGCTGCCGCCTCACGGCACTAATGCGGAGACACCGATGCCCACGCGAAATCTGGTTATCGGCGCTTCCGTTCTGGCGCTGTCGGTTCAGGCAATGCCCGCCAACGCCCAGGCGGTGGACGCGGCGCAGGCCGACGCCATGCGGGCCGAGATTCGCGAACTGCGTTCCCGGCTCGAGTCGCTGGAAAGCCGCCTTGGCGTTGCGTCACCGGCAGCGTCCGCGATTCCCGGCACGCCGCCCGCTCCCGCCCTCGCCGCGCAAACTGCGCCGACCGCTCCAACCGCCCCGAAAGACGCGTCTTCCGACAAGGCGCAGATCAAGTGGAAGGGCAGCCCGCAGATTGTTCAGGGCAACCAGAACTTCAAAGTGAAGGGGCGCATCCAGGCCGATGCTGCCTATGTCTCCGCGCCAAAGGGGCTGGCCGATCAGGGGCTTGGCTTTGGCAGCGAAATGCGGCGCATCCGGCTGGGCGGCGAAGGCGCGTTCAATAGCAACCTGTCGTACAAGCTCGAACTGGAACTGTCCGACAACGCGGTGGATCTGGTCGATACCTTCATCACCTTCAAGAAGGGGCCATGGCAGGTGCAACTGGGCAACCAGAACGCTTTCTGGTCGCTGGACGAGTTGACTGGCGACACTTCGGGCAGCGTGATGGAGCGAGCCGCCTTCACCGATGCCTTCGCGTTCGAACGCCGTCTTGGCTTGGGTGCGCAATATTCCAAGGGCGCTCTGATCGCCCAACTGGGTGTCTTTACCGATGACATCACCGCCATCGCCAACAGCAGCGACGGCGTGAACGGCGGAGACGAGAACAACAGCTACAGCATTGACGGTCGTCTGGTCTACGCGCCCAAGATCGGCGACATACAGCTGCATCTGGGCGGTTCCGCGCACTGGCGCAGGTTGGGCCGACTATCGGCCGCCACCACTCGCTATCGCCAGCGCCCCTTCGCGCACACGACCAACACGCGCCTGATCGGCACCCCGGCGATGAACGTCGCGGAAGAGACGATGTACGGCGGCGAAGTTGCCGCGATCGCCGGGCGGCTGCACGGCGTGGCCGAATACTATCGTCTGAAGGCCGACCGCGTCGGGCTGTCGTCCGTCGCGTTCCACGGCGCTTACGGCGAAGTGGGATACTTCCTGACCGAAGGCGATTCACGCGGGTACAAGGGCGGCATCTTCGTCAACAACGAGCCTACCAATCCGCTTGGCGAAGATGGCATCGGATCTATCCAGGTCAACCTGCGGTACGACTGGCTTGACCTGAACGACCGTGACATTCGCGGCGGCACGCAGGACGGTTACATCGTCGGGCTGGTGTGGACGCCGATCCAGTATCTTCGCTTCAACGTGAATTATGCATTGCTGCGCTATATTGGCGCGACCGCGCTGCCATCCGGTGACCGCGCCTATGACGCGAACGTGGTGGGCACCCGCGTCGAATTCGACTTCTGATCGGCAAGCATCAGGGGCGGCAGGCGATTGGCCCGCCGCCCGCCTGATCCTATTCCATCAGCCCCAGCAGCCGCTCGATACTGCAGGTGGCGAAGCCCACCGTACTGTCGGAGATACCATAGGGAATCAGCATCTGCTCACCCACCTTGAGGGCGCCGCAGGTGTAGACAACGTTAGGCACATAGCCTGAACGATCCGCGTTTTCTGCCGTCAGCACCGGCTCGGACGTGCGGGCCAGCACTTTGCTTGGATCGTCACGGTCCAGCAGCGCGCAGCCAAGCGCGTACTTGCGCATCGCGCCGACGCCGTGGGTGAACATCAGCCACCCTTCGTCACACAGGATCGGACTGCCGCAGTTGCCGATCTGGATGAATTCCCAAGGATACTTGGGCTCCATCAACAGGACGCCTTCATCATCCCACTGGTCGATCGCGTCGGATTTAAGCAGGAACAGGTTCTTGCCATCCTGCCGCCCGACCATCGCATAGCGACCGTCGATCTTTTCGGGGAACAGAGCCATACCCTTGTTGCGGCCAGCCGCCCCGCGGATCGGTTCCAGACTGAAATTACGGAAATCACGCGTACGCAGCAGTTCCGATCGGATCGAACTACCCGAATAGGCGGTGTAAGTGCCGATCCATTCGAAATCGTCGCCGCCATGGTCGAACCGAACGAGTCGCAAGTCCTCCAGACCACCGCGCTGCTGCTCGGTAATCGGGAAGATGACCGTGTTGGACAGGCTGGAATCGGGATTGCGATGGACGGCGACCGAACCATCGGCGTCGACCTGCTCTTCCTTGTCCAGTTCCACCGACGTCGCAAACGCGGCCTGCGGCCAAAGGCAGAAATCGCCGTCCAGCTCTGCGATACCCTCACGAAAGGCGATGGAGCTGATGTGCCCCTCACCCACGGCGCGAAGGCTCATGATGAAGCGCACGCACCCGTCCTGCAGGCCCGACTGATCGGGCGACGGAACGATCGACGGATTCATCAGGGCTGCCGCCGCGAACGTGTATTCGTGGCAGAAGTAGGCGCCGATAAGCCGCTGCTTCGTCTCCGAATAGTCGGCGGGATTCAGGTCCAGATTTTCCACCACTTCCCCAAAGCGATCCGCGAAGATACGCTCCGTCTGCCAGTGGCGTTCCTTGAAGTCTTTGAGGACGCGTTCGTATTCGATCGCCGCGCGCGATTCGTCGAGCGCGGCTACATCGTCGACCAGACGCATGGCTCGGCTGCCAGGCGCGTTCTTCGCCTGCCAGCCGAGATGGAATGGGCGCAACACCACGCGCGCCGGATCGGCGTGCAGGCGAGTCTCGAATATACGAAGCGGTTCAGACCAGTCGGTCTCGGGCCGATTCAAGCAAATCTCCTTCCCGGGAGAGTGGGGCAGTCGTAGACGGCTCGTGGACCAGCTTCATAAGCGCATAATGCGATAACTGGAAGGCCAGGATGGACTCCGCACCGCAATTTGCGTTCGCTCCACGGGGTGTCACGCCATCCCGACAACGCCCGGTGCCGACATCGGCCAGCACGGCACCACGGTCGTTATCGCCGAAGAACCAGCGCCATGCGGCCATCGCATGATCGCGCCAGTGTGGATCGCTGGTGGCGTCCCAGGCGACTTCGGCAGCTTCGATGGCAGCCTGCGATTCGAGCGGCTGCTGGTCGAACGGTAGATAGCTGTGTTCGCGAAAGAAGCTTTCCGATCCGATCGGACGGAACTGGCCCTTTGCGGAAATCTGCTGTTCGCAAATCCATTGGAGCGTTTCCAGGCCTGCATTGGTCCACTGTTCCTGACCCAGCGCCATGCCGGCTTCTATCAACGCCTGCGAGAGCCGCGGGTTGTCATATCCAAGGACGGCTTCGAACCATGCCCAGTCAGGACGCCGACCTTCCCCTAGCAGACGCATCAGGAAATCGCCGCCGTCTTCGACAACCTTGCGCGAACCCGCGTGAGCAGGGTTACGGCGCAGAACCGCGCAGGCGCCCAGCATCGTAAAGGCAATTGCGCGCGGAGACCCGAGCGGCTCTATGGACTTGAGCACTTCGTCGTAAAGGTTCAGGCCCCAGTCGGAAAGGCCCTTGTCAGGCGCACGCTCATAGGTCTGGCCGAGGCACCATACCGCACGGCCGTTCGAATCTTCCGATCCTTCGTCCTCGCACCATGAA
Source organism: Novosphingobium sp. BL-S-24 (assembly GCF_055521575.1). NCBI lineage: Bacteria > Pseudomonadati > Pseudomonadota > Alphaproteobacteria > Sphingomonadales > Sphingomonadaceae > Novosphingobium > Novosphingobium sp. BL-S-24. The sequence goes on along the minus strand of NZ_CM145488.1, from coordinate 2,321,000 downwards.
CGGTCGAAGCGCATGAAATTGCGGAAACGGCGGAGATCTGGGTTCCAGGCGAATTGCACGAACGAGGCGTAGACCAGGCTCCACTTCATCCGCTCCGCCGCGGAAATACCCTGCGCCACATTGAGCAGCATCAGCGCACGGGCATTGTCATCCAGGCAGTAGCCGTGACGACGATCCGGCACGACGCCGATCGAATGCTGCAGCATGCCGGTGCCGTCGCTCATGGCAAGCACGGCGGAAAGTCCGGGGATAGCCGTGAGCGGGGGAGTGTCGTGCTTGGCGGCCAGCGCGCTACCCGCCAGACGCGCGGTCGCATCAGCAAAGCGCGGCCAGATCGTTTCACGACCACGAGCATAAGCGCGGCGCTGCATCGCAGCCATCTGGTCAGGATCGTCGAGCAAGGCGTTGACCGCGCGGGCGATTGCCTCGCTCGAGTTTGGCTCGATCAAGCTGCCCACGTCCTGCGCCAGCAGTTCGCGCGCATGGACATAAGGCGTGGACACCACGGCCTTGCCCAGCGCCACAGCATAGCTGAGCGTGCCGGACGTCGATTGCTGCAGCCCCGGATAAGGGGTCAGGTAGATGTCGCAGGCTTCCAGCTGATCCAGCAGTTCCGGCGTATCCAGAAAGCGGTTTTCCCACGCGACATGGCGTGACACGCCCAGTTCTTCGGCCAAGGCTACCAGTTGATCACGATAGGCCTCGCCTTCCTGCGCCACGAGGTTGGGATGCGAGGCGCCGACAATGCGATAGAGCACGTCGGGGTGACGCTCGACAATGGCCGGAAGCGCGCGGATGGCGTGCTCCAGACCCTTGCCGGGACCAAGTAATCCAAAGGTGGTCAGCACCCGACGGCCCGACAGCCCGAGCAGAGCCTTGAATTCTTCCTGGCGACCGAAAGGACGATCCGGAGCACCGTGGTCAATCACGTCGATAATCTGAGCTGGGGCGCCATATTCGCTCTTGAGAAGATCGCGCGAGTGACGCGACATCACCATGATCCGCGACGCACGCGTAACCAAATGACGCAGGATCGCCCGCTGGCGGTCCGAAGGTTCGCTCAACACGGTATGCAACGTCAGCACCAGCGGCGCGGCAAGCCGGTCCACGAACTGGAGTACCATTTCTCCATCAGGTCCGCCGAAGATGCCGTATTCGTGCTGCAGCCACACCGCATCCACGCCGGACTCGTTGATGCGGCGGGCGGCGTGGATATACGCTTCCAAATCCTGGCTATCGATCACGCCCTCTACGCCCGGATAGTCCAGCGGCTGCAGAGGATCGTCCAGCGCATGGACCTGCACGTCTATTTCCGGATGGAAGCGGCGGAGCTGTTCGTGAATGTCCGTGGTAAATGTCGCGATGCCGCACTTGCGCGGGGCAAAGTTTCCGACCAGCGCAACGCGCATAGAACGAGTCGAAACTGCAGGAGCAGCTTCAAAAATTGAATGCACCTCTGCCAGTTCGCACCCGCTTTTGAATTCTTTGGAGAGTGGCAAGTCAGCCATGCGAACCCCTTGAACGAGAGATGAATGTGTCAGCCCCTCAATTCCCGGCTGTCATTTAAGTTTCACGCTGCAGCGCAATAAACTGGCAAACTGGATCATGCGCCCGATATCATGTTGTATCACGGCGTTTTGCGCGCACTTGTGACCGTATTCTGGTTGTTTCTGAGTCATCTACCAGCAACCTTTCCGCTCTCGTTCCGTAACGCCGCGATCACCAATTGGGTTCTGCTGCGAAAGCGTAGGCCCTGTCTCTTAGTTATCTGTTCAAGTGTCAGAAGACGCGAGGGGCTTGCGGAAGATATCTTCTTATGTTTCCCTGATGCGCAATAATTGAACATCGAGGATGACATGGCCGAGGCATCGACCAGCGCTCCGACGCTGGATGACCTTCTCGCACCGCTTGTCGGCAAAGACCGAGCTAGATCGGTGCTGGATACCCTGGAAGTCGCGCCCCTGTTGCGTGACCGGAGCGAACGGCCCAGCCGGGCGCAAGTAGCGATGGCGCTGAACGCCGCGCTGTTCCTGGACCTGCTCGACCGCGTCCCGACAGCAGCGCGATACGTCAATGAAATCCGCGAGCGCGGAGTGCCGACCGTGTTCGATCATGGCGCATTGCGCACCATCGACGGACAGACGGGGTCCCTTCCGTCAGGGTACGGCGCATTTCTGCGATTTCTGGCGCCATTGGGATATGAAGTGCGCGGGCTCTATCCGCTTCCGGCGCTCAAGATGACCGGGCGGGCGCTGGTGCAGGCAGACCTGCCAGAGGCCGTGCCCCAGTTCTTTGTTTCCGAGCTGCACGTCTCTCAACTGGATCCCACGGCGCAACAGGCAGCGGCACGTGTGTTCGGCACGTCAATCGATCCCCTTGGCGAGGCCGAGTGGCTGGCGCTCAATGCGATTGGACGGCATGGCAATTGCACGCTCGAGGACGCACACGTCATTCTCAACGGCGCGCTCCGGGCCTTCGGACGTCAGCACGCTGTTCCAGCGCTTTCGGACTACGACACTCTGCTGCAGCACAGCAAGGAAGCGGCGTGGATTGCGACTGAAGGCAATGCCTTCAACCATGCGACCACACGCGTTGCCGACGTGACCAGTCACGCGGAAGAATTGAAAGCCGCAGGCTATCCCCTGAAGCCCAGCGTCGAAATTTCCAGCAATCGACGCGTTCGGCAAACCGCGATCCTGGCTGACGCCGTGCCCCGCCCCTTCCGGCTTCCCGACGGCAGTGAAACCATGCTTAACGTGCCGGGTTCGTTCTATGAGTTCATTACCCGCGACGTCGACCCGGACACGGGCCGGATCGACCTGACGTTCGACAGCGGAAACGCGACCGGCATCTTCGCGGTGACGAGGGGAGCATGACGATCTTGCAGTCGATCGATCCCGCCAGCGGCGACGTCGTATGGGAAGGTGAAGCAACCGGGCCGGACGCCGTGTCCGAAGCGATGGAGCGCGCGCATCGTGCCTTTCCGCGCTGGGCGGCTCGCCCCGTCGAGGAACGCGTGGCAGTGGCCGAGCGGTATCGCGCCGCGCTGGAAACCCGCAAGGATGCCATCGCCGAACTGATCGCGCGCGAAACCGGCAAGCCCTTGTGGGAGGCACGCGGCGAAGTCGCGTCAATGATCGGCAAAGTTGGGCTGTCGATCACCGCCCAAGCCGAACGGGCGGGGGAAAAGCGAAACGACATGCCTTTCGGTCAGGCCGTTCTGCGCCATCGTCCGCATGGTGTCATAGCGGTGCTGGGGCCGTTCAACTTCCCCGGCCATCTGCCCAACGGGCACATCGTCCCCGCCCTGCTCGCGGGCAACACGGTGGTGTTCAAGCCCTCCGAGATGACCCCCGCGACAGGCGCCGCCATGGCTGAATGCTGGGCCGAGGCGCTCAGCGATCACCGGCATGTTTTCCAATGCATTCAAGGCGCACGCGAAACCGGTGAGGCGCTCGTCTCCGGGAAGATCAACGGCCTGCTGTTTACCGGCTCGGCCGCCGCCGGGGCGCATTTCCGCCGCGTCTTCGCGGATCGACCCGATGTGATTCTGGCGCTGGAACTGGGCGGCAACAATCCCCTCGTCGCCTGGGATGCGCAGGACATCGACGAGGCGGCATCGGTGGTCGTGCAATCGGCTTTCATCACGACCGGCCAGCGATGCTCATGCGCGCGGCGGCTGATCGTGCCAGACAGTGCTTTCGGCACCGCGCTGGTCGATGCCGTAGCCGCGCTGGCGGATCGCATCGTCATTGGCGCTTGGCACGATCAACCGGAGCCTTGGATCGGCCCCCTGATCTCCGACGCGGCGGCACGCTCCGCCCAGGCGCGGTTCGCCGATCTTGTGACGCACGGGGCGCGGGTCATCCGGCCATTATCGCCTGTGGATGGCCGCCCGGAAGCCTTCGTCGCCCCCGCCATGCTGGACGTGACAGGCATCCGCGTACCGGACGAGGAGATCTTTGCGCCCGTCCTGCAAGTCACCCGCGTGGCCGATTTCGATACAGCGATGGCGGCGGCGAACGACACGCGCTTCGGCCTTTCCGCCGGCCTCATCAGCGCGGACAATGCGTTGTGGCAGCGGTTCATCAATGAAGGCCGTGCCGGGGTCATCAACTGCAACCGCCCGACGACTGGGGCCGCCGGTTCCATGCCTTTCGGCGGGTTGGGTGATAGCGGCAATCACCGCCCCAGCGCCTATTACGCGGCGGATTACTGCGCCTATCCGGTCGCCAGTTTCGAGGCCGCGCAGGCGAGCGGAAACGCCGCCGCTCTGGATGGAAAGCTGCGTCCATGAACCTGTCGGCCGCCGAGCAAGCCCTTGTCGCCCCGATCGAACGCGCGCCGATCCTGTCGCGGACGCTGGAATGGGCTTCGATCAACAGCGGCACCGCCAATCTTGACGGACTGGCCGCAATCGCCGGCTATCTCGCGGATTCCCTGGCCCAACTCCCCGGCGAAGTACGGCTGGTCGATCCCGCTCCTGTCGAGAAAGTCGATGCGCGGGGAGATTTGCACCCTGTTGGGCACGGCCGTCATGTCGTGCTGTCTGTGCGTCCCGGCGCGGAACGGCGCGTGATCCTTACCGGGCACATGGATACCGTCTACCCGCGCGACCACTCCTTCCAGACCTGCGAGTGGCTGGACGATGACACGCTGAACGGCCCCGGCACCGCCGACATGAAAGGCGGTCTGGCCCTGATGCTCGCGGGCCTTGCCGCCTACGAGCAGCAGTCGCCCACGCTTGGCTATGATGTGTTGATCAACAGTGACGAGGAAACCGGGTCGCTTTCGTCCGCCGCGCTCATCGCCGATCTGGCACGCGGCAAACTGGCGGCGCTGACGTATGAACCAGCGCTTCCCGATGGCGCGATGGCGCGGGCGCGGCCCGGATCGGGCAATTATTCCGCCGTGGTGCGGGGCCGCTCTGCCCACGCCGGGCGCAATCCGCAGGACGGGCGCAACGCCATCGTCGCCGCCAGCGAGCTTGCCTTGCTGCTACATGGCGCTGTGCGCGAAGGCCTGTCCATCAACCCTGCCCGTATCGAAGGCGGGGCGCCGAACAATACCGTGCCCGACCTTGCGATCCTCCATTTCAATCTCCGCCCCCGCTCACCTGAGCTGGCCGAAATCGCGCGCGCCATGCTGGACGATGCCATCGCGCAAATCAGCGCCCGGCACGATGTCGGCATCGAATTGCACGGCCATGTCTCGCGTCCGCCCAAGCCAATCACCGCAGGAACGCAGGCACTGTTCGGTCTGGTCAGCCAGGCGGCCACCGACCTCGGCCAGCCGATGCGCTGGCAAGACACCGGCGGCGTGTGCGACGGCAACAACATCGCCGCTTGCGGCGTGCCCGTGATCGATACGATGGGCGCGCTAGGGGGGGCCATACACTCACCGCAGGAGTTCCTGATCGCCAGTTCCCTCGATGCCCGCGCCCGGCTGACCGCCCTCGTCATGCATCGGTTGGACCGCCATGGACTGGCGGCGGGGATCGCCGCGTCATGACGTTCCTGCTGCGCACCGCACGCCAAAGCGACCTGGAAGCCCTCTACCGCATGGCCAAGGGCACGGGCGGCGGCTTTACCAACCTGCCACCGGACAGACCTACCCTGCAAGGCAAGCTGGAACGCGCCGCCGCCAGCTTCGGTCGCGATGACGGGCAAGTCGCCAACGATCTGTTCGTCTTCATTCTGGAAGACACCAGCGACGGCAAAGTGCGCGGCACCTGCCAGGCGTTTTCGCAAGTGGGGATGGAGCTGCCGTTTTATTCGTATCGCATCGGTCGGATCACCCAGCATTCCAAGGAGCTGGACCGCACCTTCCGCGCCGAGATGCTGACGCTTTCAACCGATCTTGATGGCGCCAGCGAAGTGGGCGGCCTGTACCTTGACGCGACTGAGCGATCGGCGGGCGTCGGCAAACTGCTGGCGCGCAGCCGCTACCTGTTCATCGCCAATCACCGGGAGCGATTCGGCGACACGACGCTGGCCGAACTGCGCGGCGCGATCGACGATGCGGGCAACTCCCCCTTCTGGGACGGACTGGCGGGTCGTTTCTTCGACATGAACTTTCGCGACGCCGACGAATTCAACGCCCGCCACGGCAACCAGTTCATCGCCGACCTCATGCCCAAGCATCCGATCTATACCGCGTTGCTCTCTGAAGCGGCGCGCCAGGTGATGGGGCAGCCGCACTATTCCGGACGCCCCGCGATGCGGATGCTGGAAAGCGAAGGGTTCGCGTTCCAGAACTACATCGACATTTTTGACGGCGGCCCCACCATGATCGCCCGGACCGACCAGATCCGCACGATCAAGGACGCGCATACCGTCAAGGTTTCGGCGGTGACGCCCTTAGCGGGCGAACCCACGCACCTCGTCGCCACCGGCCGCCTTGCGGAATTTCGTGCCTGCCTCGGCGTGGTGAGCGAAGATGGCGGATTGGACGAGGCGGCGGCGGACTTATTGGGCATCGGTATCGGAGATACGGTCACGTATGCGCCTGCCTAATCACCCCTCTGCGTGAAACCAATTCCCCCAACACCGACCCAACGCTAGGCTCCTTGTCATGCTTCAAGAGATCAATTTCGATGGCATCGTCGGCCCTAGCCACAACTATGCCGGGCTGAGTTTGGGCAACCTGGCCTCGACCAGGAACTTCGGCAAAATCTCCCGCCCCCGCGCGGCTGCGTTGCAGGGCCTCGCAAAGATGCGCGCCAATCTGGAGCAGGGCTTGCCGCAAGGCTTGTTTCTGCCGCAACGCCGCCCGGATGTCGGATGGCTGGAGCGCCTTGGCACGACAGTTGAAGCCGCCAGCCCCACGTTGCGCGCCAATGCGCTGTCGGCGTCATCGATGTGGGCCGCCAACGCCGCCACCGTCTCCCCAGCCCCCGATACGCGCGACGGGCGCTGCCATCTGACGGTTGCCAACCTGATGACGATGCCGCACCGCAGCCATGAGTGGCGCGAAACGCTGGCGCAGTTGCAACTGGCCTTCGCCGCACAGGATCACTTCGCAGTCCATGGCCCTGTCCCCGCCCCTTTCGGAGACGAGGGCGCGGCCAACCACATGCGGCTTTGCCCGCATCACGGTGCCCCCGGCATCGAGGTGTTCGTCTATGGCGAGGCGGGCGGCCCCTTCCCTGCGCGCCAGCACCGGGAGGCGAGCGAGGCGGTAGCGCGCGTTCACGGACTTGACCCCGATCGCGCCCTTTTCGCCCGCCAATCTGACGAGGCGATCGCAGCCGGCGCGTTTCACAATGACGTCGTCGCCGTCGCCAATGAACGGGTGCTTTTCACCCACGAACAGGCCTTTGCCGACCGCGATGGTTTCTATGCTCAATTGCGGGGAAAACTGCCCGAAGTGGAGATCGTGGAGGTTCCCGCCGCAGCGGTCAGCTTGGCGGACGCGATCAAATCCTACCTGTTCAACGCGCAACTGGTGACGCTGCCCTCGAACGAGATGGCTTTGGTGCTGCCGGGCGAGGCGAAGGAGACCCCGGCGGTCTGGCAATGGCTGGAACGCCATGTTGCCGGTAACGGGCCGATCCGTCACCTGTTCGTCCATGATCTGCGCGAAAGCATGGCCAATGGCGGCGGCCCCGCCTGCCTGCGCCTGCGCGTGGTGGCCGATCCTGCGGCCATCGATCCGCGTTTCATCGCCACGGCCGAAAAGCTTGATCGCATCGAAACGCTGGTGGCCCGTCTCTGGCCCGAACAGATCGCGGTGGACGATCTGGCGAACCCCTCACTCTGGCGCACCTGTATCGAAGCCCGGGCGGCACTGTGCCATGAACTGGACTTGCCAGAGCTCGACCAGGACGCCTTCTGATGACCCACGCCGCAATCTGCGAGCGTACGCTTGCCCGCGCCGACATCGAGGACCTGCTCACCGACAAGCGCCACCTCAGCGACTGCGATCTGGATGAAGCGGACCTGTCGGGACTAGATTTGTCGGGCTGGACCTTCGAACGCTGTTCCCTGCGTCGCGCGGAGTTCACGCGCTCGCGGCTGGAGGGCACGATATGGCTATCATGCCGCGGCCCGTTCGCGGACTTCGCCAGCGCCGATCTTACCGACGCGCGCTTTACCGCCTGCGACCTCAACAACGCCGCCTTTCGCCTCGCCACGCTGGACGATGTGGTGTTCGACCGGTGCAAACTGACCGGGGCTGACCTTTCCGACACCCGCGCCGTCAGCCTGAAATTCGACGAAACGCTGCTGGTCGGCGCGAAGCTGACCGGTCATTCCTTTTACAAGGCGCGGCTGGAGCGGGTCGATTTCGCGCAGGCGGACTTGCGAAAAACCGATTTTCGCCAAGCCACATTCAACGACTGTTCGCTGCGCGATGCCAACGTCGATGGTGCCCGGTTCGATGGAGCAGACTTGCGCGGGGCGGACCTGGGCGGCGTGAAACTGGCTGACGCCCGCCTGTTTCGCGGGGCGACCATTTCCCGCGAGCAGGCAGGCCAGTTGTTGGCCGAACTAGGCCTTAAAGTGCGCTAGAATACGCCATTGTCAGCCGTCGTTGCTGGAGAGGCGCCGCAGATTGTCCTGAACCGCGCGGCGATAGTAGCTGAGCGTGCGGCTGCAGACCGTGCCGGGATCGAAACCGAGCTGACCGCTCGCAAGGGCCACGCTCCATTCCCAACCGGCCCATACCTTTTCACTGACCATGCGGACCATTTCGTCGCCCGCACCGGCATCGCCTTGCCCGATCCGCACGGTGCGCAGGGCGATGACCGACCCGGCCTCTACCATCAGCTTTCCAGCATCGATCAACAGGGCTTCGGGAGCAGTGGAATTGGACTTCATCGACTAAACGCTCCTGAACCCGTCCTCGCGCAGGAATTGCGCGTGGTACGAGTACCGGCCAGGTTCGGGTATCCTCTGGAGACGCCCCGCGGCACTGCCCCGTGCCGGGTTGCCCGCGGGCCATAGCCGATCGCAGCGTCAGCCCCAAGCGATGTTTGAAGGGTCAGGCGAGAGTAACGAAAACTTCTGCCTCGATCACCCAGTCGCCGCTGACTTCGCGCCATTTCGCTGCATAGGTACCAGACGAGGATGCATCTTCCGACCCTTTCGCCGTACCCTCCCAATGTCCGTGCTCCATCGCGATCGGCGCAACGGGGGACAGTATCACGGTGTCCGGCGTGCGGGCGTAAATCATGCGGTTGGGATGCGCGAATTCGCGCCGCCACACTTTCACCTGCTCCATTCGCCCGCTTATGATCGCGCTGTCGGTACCGGTGATCATCACGCAATCGCGGGCCAGCAACGCCCCGATCGCGGGTGCGTCTCCCTCCGCGATAGCCCGATTGAAGGCGGCGCGCCGGGTGCGGATGGCAAGCTCCGCGGCGCTCATGCCGGCGCCGCCGGATTCAATACAGAGAGTGGGTGAGTTGACGCGATCATGTCCGCGTCATGCCCAAACCGTCGCCAAAGCGAAAGAGAGCGATGGGGATTGCCTCCGCTTTGGAGCGATCAGCCACATCCCTCGACATAGCCAAGCACCGGCATCATCCCGACATGGATCATGCTGACCTTGCCGTCCTTGCCGATCTCGAACCGCACGGCGGGGCCGCCGCTCTCTGCGTTCGGGGCGGTAAGATACTTGGCCGGAGCTTCGACGTATTTGTGCGGTTCTTCGCGAAAACCGGCGAACCACTTCTTGACGTCGGCTTCGGTGGAACCGACGCCTACGCCTTCGACCAGCTTCACGTCGGAACGCTGGCCGACAGTGATGCGCTGAACTTTTTTACCTTCGACGATGGCATAGACGCCGGGATAGTCGGGGGACGTAACGGTCTGGCAGGTGTCACTGGCCTGGGCGCCACGCGATGCCCAGCTACTGCCGGAAGGCACCGCCTGTCCCAAACGCAGATCGCCCAACCCTTCCAACCCGATGGTCTTGGAGCCAGCCTCAGTCGGCGCAGGGGATGTGACCGGCTCCGGCGCGACTTCGCTTGGAGCAGCCTCGGTCACTGCATCGGATGCAGTGGAGGACGATGCGGTGCTGGTCGGCTCGGAGCCGGAACAGGCTGCCAGCGAAAGAGCCAGCAGGGCGGGAGCGGTAAACGCAGCCAGATGCTTCATGGCGAAAAAAACGCGCCTGCATCCGCTCAGTTCCCACTCCCGCCCGCCTGGGTCAGGTGATGACTTCGCGGATCGCCGCCACAGCCGGGCGAGGCGAGAGGTCGGCGTTGAAGATGCCGAAGTTGTTCATCTCGCTGGTGCCGCCCCAGCTGAACAGCTCGTAGATGGTGAAGGTGTGCACGTAAGGGCGGGCCAACGCGGCCGCGATGTCGGACGCCAGAAGCTGCGCCTGCTGGGCCTGCGTAACGGGCGCGGCGGTAGCATTGCTGGCACCCCCGCCGGTCGTGCGACCCCATTCCGTGATCATGCCTTGCGAGTAGCCGCCTTGCGACAGCGCCGTCTTGAATGTCGCAAGACGGCCCGCGACGTCGGACTTGATCGTGGGATAAATATGCGTGTTGCCATAGTTGACGAACTTGGCCTGAGCGCCCTGCATGTAATCGTTGCTGGCGATGCGCGGGATGGAACGCAGCACCGGATCGACACTGGCAGCGGCGGCGAAGTCCTTCAGGTATGCCATCAACGCAGGGGCCGCGCCGGTGCGGAAGCCAAGGCGTTTGTCGGTGACACCCGAGTAGGTGACGGGGTTAAGGTCCGGCTCGTTGGGGCCTTCGATCGCCAGGATAGACCCGGGAGCGGCCGCAAGAAACGCCTTCAGGTCAGCGATGGAACGCGAAATGTCACGCACCGACAGCGTGAATACAAACTTCACGCCTTCCCGCGCCAGACCAACATAGGTGGCCCAGCCAGCGGTGCCGCTGAACGGTTCCCGGCAGCGCATCTTGCGCACGCCACCCAGCTTGTCGAGCGCAGGCATGATGTTCTTGAGTTTGTAGAGCGAACCCGTGTCCTGCGGCCGACCCTGCACCATGATGCGGCCGACCGACGAGGTCGCCGCCGAGGCCAAGGTGGAAGCGAAAGGTGCTGCGGCCACTGCACCCAGCACGAACCGGCGTGAAAAAGATGGATGCGTCATGCAGCCCGAACTCCGTTTGGGCCACCATTTGGCCCCCCGGATATTCCCTTAGTCCCGGCGCCATTTCGGAAGGCTTTCGCAGGAGGGTTTCCGGCTCGTTTAGATTTGGTGTGCGATAGTGAGCACGCGCTGCTCGATCGCCGCAATGAAGCGCTCCAAGTGCCTCCGAAATGGGCGTTCTATTTCAGACGATCAGTGCCGGTATGTGGCACTGATCGGAACGGACATTGAGCGTCCGAGGTGGAACGACAGGACGGGCGGCGCAAGGAATGAACGTGGACGTCGCGATATGCACTTTCCGGCGCTCGGAATGGCTGGCGGACTGCGTGAGATCGGTGGCCTCGCAACGGATGCCTGCTGACGCGGCCTTGCGCATCATCATCGCGGACAATAATCCCGCGCCGCTCATGCGCGATGCGGTGGAGCATCTTGCTGGAACATTGGCGATCGACATCGCGTATGTTCACGCCCCTGCCGCCAATATTTCGATCGCCCGCAACGCATGTCTGGATGCGGCGACGGGGGACTGGCTGGTGTTCATCGACGATGACGAACTGGCAGAGCCGGACTGGCTGGTGCGTCTGCTTGCAAGCGTGCGCAAAGGGGGCAGACAGGATATCGTCTTCGGTGTCAGCGAACCGATCATGCCGCCCGATGCCCCCGGCTGGAGCAGGTCGGGCGAGTTCCATGCCAATCGATTGACTGGCAATGACCGGTCGCACAACGGCTATACCTGCAACGTCGCAATCCGCCGGGCGGCAGTCCAAGGACTACGCTTCGCCATTCCCCTGGGAAAAACGGGTGGAGAGGACACCCTGTTCTTCCATCAGGCCAACGAACGCGGCTTGGGCTTCGGTTATGCCCGTGACGCCGTGGTGCGCGAAACCATTCCGTCCGCACGCGCGACCTTGGGATGGCTCCTCCGCCGCCGGTTTCGTTCAGGCCAGATCCACCAGATGCTGTTTGTCGACAGATCGCAGGGTGCAAGAGTTGCCGCGTTTGCCTCGATCAAGGCCGCATGGTGCCTTGGCGGTGCCATAGCGTCGATATGGTCGATGCAGCGTTGCGTCCGGCACCTGGCGCGGGGGGTTTTTCACAGCGGCGTCGTGCTGGCCGCGCTGGGCAAACGACCGCTGGAGGAATACACAGCGGCGGATGTTTCACAGCCTATCGGCGCGCCGGGAGCGACGGCTGCCTGATCGTCAGTTCTTGCCGAGCCTTTCGATCATGGCCTGTGCGGCTGCTGGCGCGCGTTCCTTGGCGCCGTTGATGAAGAACGCGAACACATCCTGACCCTGCCTGGACCATTTGCCGATGCGCAAAGCCCAATCGTCCAGTTCGGCGTCGAGATAGCCCTGATCCAGATCGGCGCGGGCGTTTTGCAGGCGAAGGTAAAGAAACGGCGGGTCTTTTGCCTCGGCTGCTGCGGCAAAGGCCGGGTATTTCGGCGAATCCGCGACAACGACGGCCACCCCCGCCTTCTGTGCGAGTTCGAAGAAGGCCGGGTCATCGAAGCTTTCGTGCCGGGGTTCGATGGCATGGCGGATCATCAGCCCCTCATGCTTTGCAGGCAGCAGTGCAAGGAACGCCGCGATTTCATCGGCATCAAATTTCTTTGTGGCCGCCAGTTGCCAGTTGATCGGTCCAAGTTTGTCGCCAAGCTCGACCAACCCCTGCGCAAGGAAATTGGCGATGCCCTCACCGGCTTCGGACAGATCCTTGCGGTTCGTGCAATACCGCGATCCTTTGAGTGCAAACACGAAACCATCGGGCACTGCATCCCGCCATTTGGCGAAGCTGGCGGGGGTTTGCCGGCGATAGAACGTGGCGTTGATCTCGGTCCCGGTCAGATGTTCTCCGACATAGGCAAGCTCGCGCGCTTGCGGCAGGCCTTTGGGATAGAACAGCCCGCGCCACGGCTCATACGTCCAGCCGCCAATGCCGACGTGGACGACGCCCGTCACGTCGTTTTCTTCCGGGCGAGGCGCTTGCGATTTGCCGAAACCTTGCGGCGATAATGCGTGACAGCCCGCTGAGCGCCTTGCGTGGAGCCGGCGAAACCAGCGGCAGCGAGCATCGCACCCACTTCGCTGGCGGCCTTCACTTTTTCCGACACCATCAGCGCGTTTTCCTTGTCGCTGCCGCGCCCGGTCATCATGTCGGTTGTGCGCATCCCCATGACGATCAGGGATTCGGCCCAGAGCCAGTAGCTGTCATGCGCCAGTTTCATCATGTCGGCAGGGGCGTTGCGCTTCATCGGGAGCCTCCTGATGGCGAGGCATCACCGCCCCGTCGTCATCCCGGCAAAGGCAGGGATCCATCGTTGACCTCGTCGTAACACGCGAAGCCGTCGGATGGGTCCCGCCCAAATCGGGCTGACGATCTACCGGGTGGTCAAGCCTCAGTCGTGTTCACGGTCTCCCGCGCCCATGTAGAGTTCGCTGCCGGTGTCCTTGAACACTTTCGCCATCTCGGCCATGCCCTGTTCCGCTTCCTCTGCGGCGAGGAACTGCGTGCTCGGCTGGTTCTGCTTGGCCGCGAAATCGCGCACTTCCTGGCTGATTTTCATCGAACAGAACTTCGGTCCGCACATGGAACAGAAGTGCGCCGACTTGGCGCCTTCAGCCGGAAGCGTCTGGTCGTGGTACTGCTCCGCCGTATCGGGATCGAGGCTGAGGTTGAACTGGTCACGCCAGCGAAATTCGAACCGTGCTTTCGACAGGGCATCATCACGCACTTGCGCGGCCGGGTGGCCTTTCGCAAGATCGGCAGCATGCGCGGCCAGCTTGTAGGTGACCACGCCGACTTTCACGTCATCGCGATCCGGCAGGCCAAGGTGCTCCTTGGGCGTGACGTAGCAAAGCATCGCCGTGCCGTACCAGCCGATCTGCGCTGCGCCGATGCCGCTGGTGATGTGGTCGTAGCCTGGTGCGATGTCGGTGGTCAGCGGCCCGAGGGTATAGAACGGCGCTTCGCCGCAGGCCTCGAGCTGCTTTTCCATGTTCTCCTTGATCTTGTGCATCGGCACGTGGCCGGGGCCTTCGATCATGACCTGCACGTCCTGTTCCCAAGCGCGCTTGGTCAGTTCACCCAGCGTGTAGAGTTCGGCGAACTGCGCCTCATCATTGGCGTCGTAGATGGAACCGGGACGCAGGCCATCGCCCAGCGAGTAGGCGACATCGTACGCTTTCATGATCTCAGTGATTTCGTCGAAGCGTTCGTACAGGAAGCTTTCCTTGTGATGCGCCAGGCACCACTTGGCCATGATCGAACCGCCCCGGCTGACGATGCCCGTCATGCGCTTGGCCGCCAGCGGCACGTAAGGCAGGCGCACGCCCGCGTGGATCGTGAAGTAATCCACGCCCTGCTCGGCCTGTTCGATCAGCGTGTCGGCAAAGATTTCCCAGGTCAGATCCTCGGCAACGCCGCCAACCTTTTCCAAAGCCTGATAGATCGGCACGGTGCCGATCGGCACGGGGCTGTTGCGAATGATCCATTCGCGGGTGTCGTGGATGTTGCGGCCGGTGGACAAGTCCATCACGGTGTCGGCGCCCCAGCGGATCGACCAGACCATCTTGTCGACTTCGCTCGCCACGTCGGACGCGACGGCAGAGTTACCGATGTTGGCGTTGATTTTGACGAGGAAGTTGCGGCCGATCGCCATCGGCTCTGCTTCGGGGTGGTTGACGTTGCTGGGGATGATCGCCCGGCCCCGCGCCACTTCGTCGCGCACGAATTCCGGTGTCACATAGTCGGGAATGGATGCGCCGAAGCTTTCGCCCGAGCGGTGATATTCCTTCAGCCGCGCACGGCCCAGATTCTCGCGCTCCGCCACGTATTCCATTTCGGGCGTGATGATGCCGCGTCGAGCGTAGTGCATCTGCGAGAGGTTCATCCCCGCCTTGGCGCGCAAAGGGCGACGCAATGCGGTGGGGAACGGTGGCACGCCGCCCGAGCGATCCGGGCCAAGCTGGCCGTTGTCTTCGGGCTTTACTTCGCGCGGCGCGTATTCTTCGACATCGCCACGCGCCAGCTGCCACGGACGGCGCAGCGGGGCGAGGCCAGCGGCGATGTCGATCGGCGCATCGGGATCGGTGTAGGGACCGGACGTGTCATAGACGCGCACCGGCGGCTCGCCGCTCGACGGTTCGAGATAGATCTCGCGCATGGCGACCCGGACTTCGGGGTTAGATTGCGCCGGAACGTGGATTTTCTTCGATCCGCGAATCGGCCCGGTCGTGACGCCGATTTCCAGTTTGGAGTTGATGTCGGCCATGGTGCACGTCTCTCCTTGGGGCGGTAGAAGAGACGGATTGCGGGCCTGAAACCTTGGTTGACCGCGTCCACTCCCTCCGCCCGTATTAACGAGTTCAGGTTCGACGGGTCGTGTGGAGCATACCCACACCTCTCAGCCCAGTGTCCGTTTTCGGCCACTGCTAGCTCCCCGGGGTGGCGCGATCATAGACGCGGTCGAGCGGCGGGTCTAGGGGCAACGGCAATGCCGATGCTCTATCGCCTGGATGCCACCGCGTCGGAGATTGCCCGCTGCTTCGGCGCGGAGGCGCGGAACGATCCCTGGTCGGGCGGGCATGTCGGGCCGGGGAAGTTCGCGCCGGTGATTACGGCGGGGCGCGAAGCCATCGCCGGGCCGCGTCCCCAAGGCAAGGCACCGCGCCGGATGATCCCCCGCCTGTGGGGCGTACCGCCGCCGCCGTCCGTTCATGATGCTCCACGCCACGGCATCCTGAGCGTGCGGAACCTCGGCAGTCCATTCTGGGTCGGCAACTTGCGCAACAGCGAATTTCGCTGCCTTGTTCCGGCGACGTCGTTCATGGAATGGGGGCGGCCTTCCCCAACCGATGGGAAGCGGCGGCAATGCTGGTTCGCCTGTGCGGATCAGCCCCTCTTCGCGATGGCGGCGGTGTGGAAGGATAGCGAAATCCCCTCGTTCGCCCTGCTCGCCTGCGAAGCGAACGCCGCCTTGCGTGCTGAAGGCCGGGATACCATGCCGGTGATCCTTCCGCCCGACCCGAGTGCTTGGGCGCTGTGGCTCAACGCGGGATGGGATCAGGCGAAGGATCTCGCCGCGCCTTATTCCTCTTCGCTGATGCTGACGCGCGAGGGGCCTTAGCGGGCGCGGGTCACCCGATTACCGACACCGGTGCTGCTGATCCTTGGCCGTGATTCACCCGGCGCGCGCCACGTCACGACATTGCTGGTGCCGACCACTGTGATGGACGATTTCGGAGCCATTTCCGCATGCACGACATTCCCGGAGCCTTCCACGTGAAGAGCCCTGCAGGGGCCGATCACGGTGACTTCATTGCTGCTGCCGGTGACGCGGGCATCGCCGCCGTCGCATTCGATCTGCGAATGTTCGCCCGAACCTTCCAGCGTGGTCTGCGCGTGAACTGCCAACGGAATCGTCAATGCCATTACAGCCGCCAGGCTCAATCCGATGCGATCAACTTTCATGAATACACTCCTCTTTGAAGCTCATCGGCCTGAGCCATACCTTGCACGATGGCGAAGCCGAGGCCATCTCGCCATCGCATGGAGACTTCCCTGGACATCCTGCTGGGAGACATTCGCCAGTGTCGGCTTTGCGCGGACGCACTCGGGTTTGAGCCCAGGCCGTTCGTGGCAGCGAGCGCAACCGCAAGGCTGCTGATCATCGGACAGGCACCGGGCAGCAAGGTCCACGCCAGCGGGATCGGCTGGGACGACGATAGCGGCGACCGGCTGCGAGGATGGCTGGGCGTCGATAAGGCCGAGTTCTATGACGTTGGCAAAGTGGCCCAGATGCCGTCCGGTTTCTGCTACCCCGGCAAAGCGAGCGGTGGCGACAAGCCGCCCCGTCCCGAGTGTGCGCCACGCTGGCATGATGCCCTGCTGGCGCAAATGCCAGCGGCTCAATTGACATTGCTGGTCGGGCAATATGCGCACAAGCGTTACCTGCCCAAAGGCTTCGCACCGAACCTTACCGAGGCGGTCAGGCACTGGCATGATGCGCCCGCTGGCCTGTTCCCCCTGCCGCATCCAGCATGGCGCAGCCGATTGTGGATGGCGAAGAACCCGTGGTTCGAGAGCGAAGTCCTACCCGCTTTGCACAGAAAGGTTCGCGAGGTGCTGGACCACTGATGGCCAACACCCAGCGTCGTCCGATCAGAACGTGTAGGCGACGCCGCCGCCCAAGATCCACTGGTCCGCATCACCGCGTATCGATGTGAACGGCGTGTCCTTGCCGTCGTTCAGCATCCGCGAATAGTTCACCACCCCAAACACCGAGAAACCTCCATCGCGCACGTCGCCCGACAGGTCGTACGCCATCAGCAACGAGGCGTTCACGCTGTCCCAGCCGCCCTTGGCGTTGTAAACGGGAAGGCCGCTGGCGGCGCTCTGCAGCGGCGTGACCGAATAGTAGTAGCTGGCGAAGTCATCATCGACGCGGCGCGCGCTGACTGCGGCGACGGCGACGATACCGGTGCTGAGCGGCGTGGCATAGCTGACGGCCGGCGAAATGGTCATCCCGCTGTACGCGCCCGCTACGTCCCACTTCACATCTGCCGAAAGGGTCAGCGAATCGTAGGGGTTGAGCAGTCCGTAGGCTGTCACGCCAGCAGTCGCGCCGACTTCGATCGCGGTATCCAGTTTACCGGCGGCGCGGACGACAGGGTCCTTGATTTGCCGCGCGCGGTTGGACGATACCGTGGCGACAGGCCCCAGCGAGAAGCCGAAGCCCGATACCTTGTCGTCAGGAATGAAATCGAGCGCGATACCTGCAACGCGCGGATTAATGTCGATGCCCTTGAACTTGCCGCGCACCAACGGCACCGGCGACACGACATAGTCGTCCGACCCGCGATAGGACGGTACATAGACTGCGCCCACGCCGATCGTCAGGTGATCGCCATCCAGCACGTTCTCTACCGGAGCAGCGCCCGCATCCTGTGCGAGTGCTGGCGCGGCGATTGCACCGACGAAGATGGCGGCGGAGGTCGCAAGCAGCCTCACGGGAAAACGGATACGCATTTATAGAGTGCCCCTTAGAGATATTGAGCGCCAAACGCGCTGCAGCCTCCCCGGTTGCTCGATTGTTTCATCGAGCAACGGAAGCGTTGCGATATTGTCACAGAAATCAGCCCTGGACGCCGGGGTCCATCTCGCTGCCAGCGCCCAGTTTGCGCTGCATCAGGAACACGTCCACCCACTGTCCATGCTGCCAGGCCGCTCCGGTAAGCGTGCCGACCGGCAGGAACCCAGCCCGCGCGTGGAGCACAACGGACGTCGGCTCCGACGCGGCGATCACGGCGAAGGCCTGGCGGAAACCGCGCTCCTCGCATTCACGGAGGAGTTCGCCCAGCAAGCCGCTGCCGATACCATGGCCCAGGCTGTCAGGATGGACATAGACCGTCGTTTCAACGGTATAGCGATAGCCTTCGCGAGGACCGTAGCAATCAGCATAGCCGAATCCTAGAACCCGGCCGGTATCGTCTTTGGTTACCAGGAAGGGGTATCCCCCCGCAACGATGGCCGCCATCCGCTGCCGCGTCTCATCTTCGGTCAGAGGCGCGGTTTCGAGCGTAGCGGTGCTTTCCAGCACATAGTGCGAGAATATGCCCGCAATCGCGGCAACGTCGTCAGCCGACGCGTCACAAATGGTGAGTACCCCTGTCATCATGTCCAGCATGCTACAAAGGAACGACGCTGCCAAGTTGCGGCAATCGATCGCAATCCCTAAACGTAAGGGCAATGCCGCAATCACCCGATGAAAATCTCGTAACCCCGCAGAACTGCGATCTGGCGATTCTGGGCGGCGGACTTGCCGGCGGGTTGATCGCGTTGGCAATGGCCGCGCATCGCCCGGACTTGTCCGTCGTGCTGTTCGAACGGGGCGATAAGCTGGGCGGCCATCACGTCTGGTCCTTTTTCGCCAGCGATGTGACCGGCAGGGGCGCAGCGCTCGTCGAGCCACTGATCGCGGCGCGATGGGACGGTTACTCCATTCGCTTTCCCGGAGCCCGGCGGCAACTTTCGACCCCCTATCGCAGCGCCACCAGCGCCAACCTGGACACTGCCGTCCGCGCCGCACTGCCGGCCGATCGCATCGTGACCGGTATCGACGTGGCGGACGCCGGGATCGGTCATGTGACGCTTGCCGATGGCCGTCGCTTCACCGCCAAGGCGGTCATCGACGCGCGCGGCGGTAATGGCCTGCCTCACATGCACGGCGGCTGGCAAAAGTTCGTCGGGCAGATGCTTCGCCTGTCCGCGCCGCACGGCCTTGCGCAACCGATCGTGATGGACGCAACCGTTGAGCAGGTGGACGGTTACCGCTTCGTCTATTGCCTCCCTTTCTCCGAAACCGACATATTCGTCGAGGACACGTATTACAGCGACACGCCCGATCTCGATCTCCCCTCCCTGCGGGACCGTATCGCCGCCTATGCTGGCGGCGCTGGCTGGCAGGTGGAAACGATCGCCTACGAAGAAAAGGGCGTTCTTCCTGTCATCGCGATGGGCGATTTCGATGCCTTCTGGAACGCGGGCGGTCCGGTCGCCCGAGCCGGTACGCGAGCGGCGCTGTGTCATCCGATGACATCCTATTCCCTGCCGGATGCGGTGCGCTTTGCGTTGCATCTTACCACGCACGATTTCTCCGGCCTCGACAATACCTCGGGCGAGCGCCTAGGGACGGTCAGTCATGACTGGGCCGAACAGCACTGGCGCGAAGGACGCTTTTACCGAATGTTGAGCCGTATGCTTTTCGGCGCAGCCGAGGGTCCCGACCGCTGGCGGATGCTGGCACGCTTCTACACCCTGCCCGAACCGCTGATCGAACGGTTTTACGCGGGTCGATCCACGGCGCTGGACATGGCGCGCATTCTGGCAGGCAAGCCGCCCGTTCGCATCGGCGCCGCTATTGCCAGCTTGGCGGGCAGTGGTCGGCCGCTGGCGGATCTTAATCCAGCCGATCGGGGAGCAATCGCATGAAGCGGGTTTGTGTAGTCGGTGCCGGATTCGGCGGCCTTTCCCTTGCCATCCGCCTGCAAAGCGCAGGCATCGCCACCACCCTGATCGAGGCGCGGGACAAAGTGGGCGGGCGCGCTTACGTATGGGAACGCGACGGCTTTACCTTCGATGCCGGCCCGACTGTGGTCACTGACCCGGATTGCCTTCGCGAACTGTGGGCGCTTTCCGGCAGCGACATGGCCGACGATGTGACGCTGATGCCGGTCATGCCGTTTTATCGCCTCAACTGGGTCGATGGCGTGATCTTCGATTACGGCAACGATGAGGCCGCACTCCGCCGCGAAATCACCCGCATCGCGCCGGACGATCTGGCCGGATACGAGGATTTCGTGCGCTATGCCGCCGGGGTTTGGCAGGAAGGCTATGTAAAGCTCGGGCACGAGGCATTCCTGGACTTCGCCAGCATGGTCAAGGCTGCGCCTTCGCTGGCGCGGTATCAGGCGTGGCGCTCGGTCTATTCGATGGTCTGCCATTTCGTGAAGGACGAGCATCTTCGTCAGGCGCTATCGTTCCACACCCTGCTCGTGGGCGGCAACCCCATGTCGACCAGCGCCATCTATGCCCTGATCCACAAGCTGGAAAAGGACGGCGGCGTGTGGTGGACCAAGGGCGGCACCAACAAGCTGGCGCAAGGCATGGCGGCCTTGTTCCAGCGCCTTGGCGGCACCTTGCGCGTGGGCGACAAGGTATCCCGCGTCCATACCATCGGCGATCAGGTGAGCGAGGTCGAATGCGAAAGCGGCTGGCGTGAGCGGTTCGATGCGGTCGCATCCAACGGCGATCTCATGCACACTTACGCGAAACTGCTGGGAGACACGCAGCGCGGCAAGGTGATGGCGAAAAAGCTGGCCCGCAAGCGCTATTCGCCCAGCCTGTTCGTGGTCCATTTCGGGCTGGAAGGCACTTGGCCGGGCATCCCGCATCACACGATCCTGTTCGGTCCCCGCTACAAAGGCCTGCTGGACGACATCTTCGAACACGGCGTTCTGCCGCGCGACTTTTCGATCTACCTCCACCATCCGACCGTCACCGATCCGGCCATGGCTCCGGCCGGCAAGAGCACGTTCTATGCACTGGTGCCGGTGGCGCACATGGGCAAGCTGCCGATCGACTGGGCGGAAGTCGGCCCGATCCTTGAAAAGCGCATCATCGCCGAAGTCGGCCGCCGCCTGATTCCCGACATCGAGGATCGCATCGTCACCAGCTTCCACTACGCCCCGCCCGATTTCGAGGCGGATCTCGGTGCGTGGAAAGGCAACGCCTTCAGCCTTGAACCGCTTCTCACGCAGAGCGCCTACTTCCGGGGCCACAACCGCGATGACAAGCTGAAGAACCTGTACCTTGTCGGCGCGGGCACTCATCCGGGCGCGGGGATTCCGGGCGTTGTCGGCAGCGCCAAGGCCACCGCCAAGCTGATGCTGGAAGATCTTCGGTGAGCCGCGAACTCCACGCCCTGCGCAGCGCCTGGGGGTGGACCGGCGTGGAATTCGCCGAAGTGGTTGCCCACAGCCTGATGGGCCACATGCTGCTGACCGATCGGCAGGGGTCGTTCCACTACCTCGATCCGGATCTGGGCTCGGTAACACCACTGGGTGACGAAGCCGCCGCGCAGGCGCATATGGATCGCGAAGAAACGCAGGTTATCTGGCGCGCCGATACGCTGGTCGATGCCGCCATTGCCCGCCTGGGTGCTGTCACCATCGGCGAAGTCTATAGCCTGACGCCGCAGGCCATGATCGCCGGCGATTACGCTCCCGAAAACCTGATCCGCATCGATCTGGTCGATCTGATCTACCTATCCGGCGACATCGCCCGGCAGACGCGAGACCTGCCGGAAGGTGCGCCCGTTTCCGTGAAAGTCGATACCTGAAATGAAGCGCCTTGCCGTCTATTGCGGTTCAGCCACCCCTGCCGATCCCCGTTACATGGATCTTGCCCGCGAAGTCGGCGCATCGCTCGCCAGCCAGGGCATCGGCGTCGTCTATGGCGGCGGGCGGCTCGGGCTGATGGGCGCAGTCGCTAGTGGCGCATTGCAGGCAGGCGGCGAAGTGCTCGGCGTTATCCCGGAGGCACTGGTGGGCGGCAATGGACGCGGCGGCGAAGTCGCCAACTATGATTGCGAACTGACGATCGTGGCGGACATGCACGAACGCAAGGCGGCGTTCACCCGGCTGTCCGATGGCTTCCTTGTTCTTCCCGGCGGCGTGGGCACGATGGACGAGCTTTGGGAAGCTGTCAGTTGGTCGCAACTGGGCTATCACAACAAGCCGGTCGGCATCCTGAATGCCTTCGGATTCTACGATGGCTTGCTCGCTTTCAATCGGCACATGGCCGAGGTCGGGTTCGTCAGGCCCGCGCACCAGGATATCATTCTCGCCGAAGCGGAGTTGGACCTGTTGCTGGTGCGGATGCGGGCGCATCAGCCCATCGTGCCGATTGTCAACATGGACCCGACCACCCTGTGATCCGTGCCACCCGTTTTCCGACGGCGCATTCACAATGGCGATGAGCCGTGCCGAACTGGTAAAGGCAGCGGCTGAGTCCATTCGCAAGGGCTCTAAAAGCTTCGCCGCCGCCAGCCGACTGTTCGACCGTAAGACGCGTGAACGGGTGTGGCTGCTCTACGCCTGGTGCCGCGCCTGTGACGATATCGCCGACGAGCAGGACCACGGCCACGCCGCCGCGCCCGTCCTGCTGGGCACGCGGCTGGACCCGGAATCGCGTCTTGCGACCATCCGCACGCTCACCGAACTCGCCATGGCGCGGGAGGAAACCGGCTCTCCCGCTTTCGACGCGCTGGGCCAGTTGATGCGCGAAACCCCGATCACGCGCACGATGGTTGACGACGTGATCGCCGGTTTCGCGCTGGACGCAGCAGAATGGCGCCCGCGCACCGAAACCGACCTGCTGCGCTACTGCTATCACGTCGCCGGAGCGGTCGGCGTGATGATGGCCGCCGTCATGGGCGTTCCCGCCGATGACGAGGACACGCTTGACCGCGCCTGTGATCTGGGTCTTGCCTTCCAACTCGCAAACATCGTGCGCGACGTGTGGGAAGATGACGCCAACGGACGCTGCTACCTCCCGGTCGAATGGTTGGTGGAGGCGGACATCCCGCCAGGCGAAGTGACCAAACCGCACTACCGCCACGCCCTCGTCCCGCAGGTCGCTCGCGCCTGTGCGATGGCGCGGGACTACGAGGCTTCGGCTCGCATCGGCGCTGCACGGCTCACCTTTCGTCAGCGCTGGGCTGTTCTGTCGGCAGCCAACATCTACGGCGGCATCGCGCGGGACGTGGAGCGCCTCGGCCCACATGCATGGGATCACCGCGTCTCCGTCAATGGCCGCCGCAAGCTCGCTTTGGTGGCCCGCGCACTAGTTCAGGCTCGCAGCACTCCCCCCGCAGCGGTGAAACCGGCAATATCCAGGCGAGAATTGCAGGCCTTGGCAAAGGCGGCTCCCCCTCCGCGAACGCGCCAACTCTGAATTTTACAAATTGGAAACAAAGACGGGAGCCTCCACTGGCAACGGGCGTTTGGTTGGTCTCAGACCTTCAGGAGGATTCCCATGCTGTTCACCATTGCCGCCATCCTTTTCGTGCTCTGGCTGCTGGGGCTGGTCGTGTTCAAGGTATCCAGCGTACTGATCCACCTGCTGCTGGTCATCGCCATCATCGTTGGCCTGATCCAGCTGTTCCGCGGCCGTCGCGGGGTTTAGGTCCCAACACCGCCCTGCTCGTCAGGCCAATTATGGCGTGACGGGTGGGGGCTGGGTCTTGTAGAAACCGGGCGGGTTGATGCGTTTGAACAACCTGCCCCGCTCGGAATAGAGAACCAGCACCAAGGCTATCGACCCGCAGACCACCATGGC
This sequence comes from Novosphingobium sp. BL-S-24, assembly GCF_055521575.1. Lineage (NCBI taxonomy): Bacteria > Pseudomonadati > Pseudomonadota > Alphaproteobacteria > Sphingomonadales > Sphingomonadaceae > Novosphingobium > Novosphingobium sp. BL-S-24. Next base: position 2,297,021 of record NZ_CM145488.1, on the reverse strand, counting down.
GCCCATGATCGGCCGGGCCGTTCCATCGTAAGCAAAACCGATCAGCGAACCCAGCGCTGAACCCAGTACCATCCGCACGAATGCCATTACCGAAGCGGCAGCACCGGCAATCCGTGCGAAAGGTTGGAGCGAGATCGACTGGAAGTTCGATCCGATGAAGCTCATCATGCACAAGCTCATCGTCATCAGCGGCACGAACACCCACAAGCCTTCGCCCCGGAAGGCAAGGACAAGGTGGACCGCGGCAACGCCGATAAACCCCAGCAAGGCGGCATGCGATACGCGCCTTGCCCCGAACCGCTCAACTATGCGGGCGTTGGCGAAATTGGTGCATGCCATCACCAGCGCCATACCGCCGAAGATGATTGGAAAGAGCGTCCCTGCCCCAAAATGTTCACCCACCAGTTGCTGGGCCGAATTGATGTAGCCGAATAGCGCCGCCTGCACGAAAGCCGCACCCAGAAAGTACCCGAGTGCCGATCTCTCACGCAGGGCCATTCCCATGTTGCCGACGATAACGCCCAACTGCACCGGCTGGCGGTATCTGGGGTCGAGCGTTTCCGGCAAGCGTATCCACGTCCAGGCGAAAACCGCGGCGGCCAGGACCGCCATGATCCCGAATATCCATCGCCATCCGGCAAACAGCAGGACGGTCTGGCCAAGCATCGGCGCGATCATCGGCACGACCATGAACGTCATGGCGATCAGCGATTGCGTGCGCGCCATGCGATCGCCTTCGAAACGATCGCGCAGGATGGTCATTGGCATCACCATCATGGCCGACGTCACCAGACCGAGCATGCCGCGCGCGACCAGCAGCAGCGTAAAGCTGCCGGCCACGGCGCAGAGCACTGAAAATAGCACGTAGCCGACGATCGCGGTGAGCACGACTCGCCGTCGCCCGAACCGGTCAGCCAGCGCGCCGGGAAAGAGCGAGCCCAGCCCCGAGCACAGCAGGAATATGCCGATGATCAACTGCCGCTGGTTGGGGTCGGCTAGCTGGAGATCCCGGGAAATAATGCCCAAGGCAGGCAGCATGACGTCGATCGCGAGGCCCTGCAGGGCTTGGAGAGAAGCCATCAGGGCAACGAATTCCACTTCCTTCATCGGGAAGTGTCGTGGCTCGGCATCGGGGAAATGCATGGGATGGCGCATGGCGCAGATGGCCTTGATTGACCAGCCGAAAGACTCCGCCGATGGCGCTTTCGCCCTGATCGACGCTATATAGGAAGTGATGTCACCGCAGGACGACCATTTCGACGCTGATGACGAGGCCGATGGCCTGCGCAAGATTATCCACGTCGATATGGACGCCTTCTACGCCAGCGTGGAGCAGCGGGACGATCCTTCCATTCGCGGGCTTCCGGTCGCGGTTGGCGGGTCGTCAGGCCGGGGAGTTGTCGCAGCCGCTAGTTATGAAGCGCGGCGGTTCGGAGTGCGCTCCGCGATGCCATCGGGCCGCGCCGTTCGCCTGTGCCCCGAACTGGTGTTCCGCAAACCGAGGTTCGAGGTCTACCGCGAAGTCAGTCAGATCATTCGCGGCATCTTCCTGGACTACACGCCGCATGTCGAACCGCTCTCGCTCGATGAGGCGTATCTCGACGTCACCGCCGATCTGAAGGGCATAGGCTCCGCAACCCGCATCGCGCAGGAGATACGCAGTCGCATCAAGCGGGACACGCAGTTGACCGCCAGCGCGGGGGTTTCCTACAACAAGTTCCTGGCCAAGCTGGCGAGTGACCAAAACAAGCCCGATGGCCTTTGCGTCATCCGACCGGGCCAGGGTGCCGCTTTCGTGGCGGGGCTGCCGGTTCGTCGCTTTTACGGCATCGGTCCGCGCGGGGCGGAAAAGATGTCACGCCTTGGGATAGAAACGGGTGCCGATCTTGCCGCCAAGGACCTGTCCTTCCTGCGCGCCAATTTCGGCAGTTTCGCTGAATATCTCTACCGCGCCGCCCGGGGTGTCGATCTGCGACAGGTGCGTGCGGACCGCCAGCGCAAGTCGGTCGGTGGAGAGCGGACGTTTTTCGACAATATCGAAGCCCCTGAGGCACTGCGCGAAACGATGGACCACATTGTCGACGTCGTGTGGGAACGCATAGAACGCGCCCAAGCACGCGGGCGCACCGTGACCCTCAAACTGCGCTACGCCGATTTCCAGACCCTCACCCGCGCCCGGTCCCTCCCCCATTTCGTAGCAAACAAAGCTGAGTTCGCGGCGATCGGCCATGCCCTGCTGCAGGAGCAGCTACCCCTGCCCCAGCCGATCCGTCTGATGGGTTTGACGCTTTCGGCATTGCATCGAGAAGAGGAAAACGCCCGGCCCGCGAAGGATAGGCAATTGTCTCTGCTCTGAATTCGGGCTTACACTGGCGCGGGCGCTGTCGGGGCTATTTCGGCGAAATAACGGGACAGGGCCGCAGTCGCCTTGTCGCTGAGGGCGATGAAGGCGCGGCGCCGGTCGGTGGCGTCGCTGACGCGATCGAACAGGCCAGCTTCCACCATCTGACCGATCCAGCGCAGCGCAGTAGTCGGCGGAACAGCCGCCGCGATGCACAGCGAGGTTACGGATACCTGCTTTCCCTCGACGCGCGAAGCGGCAAGGTCCAGCAGCATGTCCCACGCGGGATCGGCAAACAGGTCTCCATCGAAGAAGCGGGCGCGAACCTGTCGCTGGCGGATGATCCGGCGCAGCACCTTTGCGTCAGGCAATTTCCCCGGAGTGCCGGGTGTCAGCGCCGGTGGCGCGGGCTGATCGGACGGCGGCTGCGCCAATGCGGAAGGACTGGAGCCCCGCGGATCGAGCCGGTCTATACGTCCCGCGATCTGGCCTACCTGCTCGGTCAGGCGCAGCAGCATCAGGCGGTCATCGTCGGACAGTTCACGCAGGCTGCCCGAGGGGAAGCCGGCGAGCACCTGGCCAAGCGCGATCACGCGTTCCGCCCGGTCGGGATCGACCAGCAGGACCGGCCGGGACTGGTCCATACAGGCGAAGACGTCTTCCAGCGCCTCGACGCTGGTGGAGACGATCAGTCGGGTTTCGCCCCGCGCCGCGCGCATGTCCAGCCGGGCAAGCGCGGCGAGCGAAGCGCCGTCCACCTGTGGGCAGTCCACCATGACCACATCGCCGAGCGGGCGCTCGACCCCCAGTACGAGATCCGCCAAGGGCCCCACCGCCATCACCGACAGCCCCGCCGCATGCGCGTCTTCGCGCAAGGTCGCCCGCAAGTGAGCGCGATTGGCGAAAATCGATAGGGCCACCGATGGCTCTGCAGACGATCCACGCCCCGCTCCCTTTGCCGCTCCATAAGCGAAGTCCGGCTGGATCAGATCGTTCTCGTACATGCGATGGCCCCGTCAAAAGTTCAGGAACATAATCGGAACAACGCCTACGAGGGTCAATATTGCTGGCGGTTAAATTCTGGCAAGTGCAAGGCGTTGCGGCACATCGAGACCGCCGTCAGTCCGCCGACCACCATCCGGCGAGTTCACGCTGCACCAGCGTCCGCAGCATGGTCATGCCCTCCGCGCCATCGTTGAGGCAGGTCAGCACGGCCAACTGCTCACCACCCGCCGCCTGGAACACGTCGCGACCTCGGATCGACAGCTCCTCCAACGTTTCGACGCAATCGGCGGAGAATCCGGGCGCGGCGATTGCGATGCGTCTGATGCCGGACCTTGCCTCCGCTGCCAGCGTGGTTTCGGTCGCGGGCTCCAGCCATTTGGCCCGTCCGAACCGCGACTGAAAGCTGGTTTCGACCCGCAGGCCCGGCAATCGCTCAGAGAGCTTTTCGGACAGGAGACGCGACGTCTTGCGGCAGTGGCAGTGGTACGGATCGCCAAGTTCAAGTGTCCGCTGCGGCATGCTATGATAGGAAAGCAGCAGCAGATCGGGGGTAAAATCGAGCGCTTCAACCTGAGCGGTGAGGTCGTTGGCCAAGGCCCCGATATAGGCCGGATCGTCATAATAAGGGGGCAGTGTGCGGATCGCGGGCTGCCAGCGCATCGTGCGCAGGGCGCCGCCCAACCGGTCCATCACAGAGGCGGTGGTTGCGCCGGAATATTGCGGATAGAGCGGCGCCATCAGAATACGGTCGCAGCCGGCGTCCTTCATCGCCTTCAGGCGCGACGGGATCGAGGGATTGCCATATCGCATTCCCCAATCGACCAGCACCGTATCCCCCAGCATGGCCTGCAGTCCGCGCGCCTGTGCCGCCGTGATCGCTGCAAGCGGCGATCCTCCCTCGGTCCAGACCTGTGAATAGGCATGGGCGGATTTAGACGGTCGCGTGCGCAGGATCACGCCATGGAGGATGGGTTTCCAGGCGATCGGCGGTATCTCCACGACGCGGCGGTCCGACAAGAATTCCGCGAGATACCGCCGCACCGCCGTAGGTGTCGCAGCATCGGGAGTTCCCAGGTTGACCAGCATGACGCCGACCTTCCCGGTCGGTGCCTCGGGATGTCCGGCGGGGGCATTGATGGGGGGCATTAGATATCCTCGCCGAAAAAGGGCAGGCGGCGCAGGCGGAGGCCCGTCGCCGAATACAGTGCGTTGGCGACCGCCGGCGCGACGGCCGCGACGCCAAGTTCCCCGGGGTCGGCAGGGTCGGCGCCGTCACCGGCGCGGTGATCGATGAATTCGATTTCGATCTCTGGGCAGTCGGCCAGTGTAGGCAACCCCATCAAGCCCAGCCGATCACCATCGGGTCGGCCACCTTCATAGCGCACCGAACAGCCGAGCGCGAGGCCAAGACCGAAGATAAGGCCGCCCTCGATCTGCTGGCGGGCAATGTCCACGTTGATGATGCGCCCGATATCCGCGACGGCGCTCAGGCGATCGACGCGCACGCCTTCCGCTTCGCGGCGCGCGCTGGCGATCACTGCGATGCGCCCCTGGCCGATCATGTGGCAGGCTATGCCTTGGCCGCTGGCATCGGCGCCGCCGCCCCATTGCGCCAGGGCGGCAACCCGTTGCAGGCACTCCGCGAGGCGTGGGTTCGTCCCCAGCATGGCCATGCGATAGGATAACGGCTCCCGCCCGGCCTTGTGAGCAAGTTCATCCACGAAACTTTCGGTGAAGAACGCCGTCCAGCCGTGAGCGTTGCCCCGCATGCGCGCGGTAGGCAGGCCGATCCGGGCGGGGACGTGGTCCACAACCTTATTGGGAATGGCATAAGGAGGCAACGCGCCCTCCACTGCCATCGGATCGGCGCGCCCCTCCGCAGCGTCGATGGCGTCGAATGGCGTGTCGTGGTCGAACAGGCGTCGGCCAAACTCCTGCGCGGTGGCAGGCATGGCGATGCGCGCCCGCCACCCCGCGATCCCGCCTTCCGCGTTGGTGCGAACCCCCATCACCGCAACTACTGGCGAGCGCGGCAATCCAGCGCGGAATTCCTCGCGCCGTGACCAGCACAGGCTGACTGGTTTGCCGATGGCCTTGGCGATCAGCGCGGCTTCCACCGCCTGTCCGAACTCCAGCCGCCGATCGAAGCTGCCGCCGATGCCCATGAGATAGAGTACGACGTCGTGCGCGCCGAGGCCGACGGCGCGAGCCACGGCCTCACGGGTCGCCTCGGGAACCTGCGTGCCGACCCACACTTCCAATCGGCCATCGCGGAAGCGGGCGGCGGCTGCAGCAGTCTCCACCGTCGCGTGGATGGAGGGGGCTACCTCGTACCGCAGCTGAAGGGGAAGGCCGCCGGCGATGACGTCCATGTCCCCCTCCCGATGCTCCGAGTGCGCCTTGCCCATCCGCATCGCCTCGTCCATCGCGGCGTCGATCTGATCGGTATCCGCCCCAGCCGCCACCGTGAAGCGCGGCGCCATCGCCTTGAGCGCCTGCTCCGCAGCCCAGCCATCGCTGGCGACCGCTGCAACCCATGCGTCGCTGCCTTCCGGGCTGCGCACCAGGCCCAGGTATCCGCGTATGCTTTTCGCCGCGGCCTCGTCCAAGCCGGAGAAAGAGGTGTTCATGCCGATCGGGGCATGGCGGATCGCCGCGAACACCATGTCAGGCAGCCGCACATCGGCGGCGAATGTCCACGATCCGTCCGCTTTGGACGGAAGATCGAGCCGGGGATAGGCCAGTTCCCCACCGGGCGGGTACTGACTGGACCGTTCCGCCATCGCGTCCGGCCGCAGCGGCGGGGTCGATGGCACCGGCAAGGCAGCCGCCGCTTCCGCCAGAGCGCCGAAGCCGAGCCGTTTGCCCTGATGGGTGACAAACCCGTTGGCTATCGCGCACTCTTCCGAGGCTACATTCCAGCGGGCGGCGGCCGCTTGCGCTAGCATTGCGCGGGCGCACGCGGCGGCAGCGCGTGCGGGGGCTTCATGGGCGGCGATCGACGTGCCGTCCGCCGTCGCATTGAACCGGTGATCCTGCGCCCATCGACGGGTGAGCAGATCGTCGGGTTCGTCGGCCAAGCTCGGTACGACCGGCATCCAGAGCGGTGCCCATTGCGCTGCGAGGGCAAGGTTCGCGTAATGGGCGCTGGCGGGAGCAGGTTCTACTGCGATGCGTCGCCAGTCCGCCCCCAGTTCATGCGCCACGATTTGCGGGATCAGGGTGGTAATGCCCTGCCCCATCTCCACTTGCGGGACGGCAACGGTGACCACGCCATCCTCGGCAATCTTCAGCCAGGCGTCGAACGCGAACTCACCCTCGCGCGGCTCCAGCGGAAGGGGATAGCGGCGCGGGCGCAGCATGAACCCCAGCACCAGACCGCTGCCCGCCAATGCGCCGACCAGCACTTTGCGGCGGGTTACCGCCATCAGCGCGCCTGCTCCAGCCAGTCGCTCACCTGAGCGGCCAGCGCCACGAAGGCTTCCGCCTGCGGACTGTCCCCCGCCGCTGTCGGCGTCCCTGCATCGCCTTGCGTGCGGATCGCGATATGCAGTGGTATCCGGCCCAGGAACGGCACCTTCATGTCTGCAGCAGCGGCTTCCGCGCCGCCCGAACCGAACGGATCGCTGACTTCGCCGCAATGGGGACAGGCGTATCCGGCCATGTTCTCGATCACGCCGACGACAGGTACGCCGCCCTTGGCGAACATGTCGACCGCGCGGGCTGCGTCCATCAACGACAGATCCTGCGGCGTGGACACGATCACTGCCCCCGCCGGCTTGAAACGCTGAAGCATCGTCAACTGGATGTCGCCCGTACCCGGTGGCAGGTCGATGATCAGCAACTGCGCCTCATCCCAGTGTGCTTCCACCAGCTGGATCAGTGCGCCCGAGATTTTCGGGCCGCGCCAGGCAATTGCCTGCCCCGCCTGCGAGAGATGCGCCATCGACAGGACCGGTACGCCCCATTGGCTGGTCACCGGAACCAGCTTGCCGTCGTGGGCGACCGCCCGCTTCTCTTCCGTTCCCAGCAGCCGAGCTTGCGATGGGCCGTATATGTCCGCATCGACCAGCCCGACTTTCCGCCCTGCGCGCGCCAGAGCGACCGCTAGGTTAGCGGCCAAAGTGGATTTGCCGACCCCACCCTTGCCGGACCCGACCGCAAGAATGATCGGCCCGAGAGGAGGCGCAGACTCGGCAGCTTTGTCAGCCATCATCGCCACATGCACCTCGCTCACACTCGACTGGGCGCCAAGCGCGCTTTTCACGTCCAACTCGATCCGCTGGCGATGGTGTTGCGCCAAGCCGCTTGCATCCAGCACCACCATGACACGGCCATCCGTCACGCGCAGCGATTGCAGCCGCCGTGCAGCTTCGTCAGGCAACAGCGCCTTCAGGTCGTCATGTGCTACCGGGCCGCCGCTCATCGTATCTTCCACTGCGTAAATGTTGATCCGAACCGCCAAAACGGAAGCCGACTGCGGAAACCGGGCAGACACGAACGCGCAATCATGCGTCGCATCAAGGCCGCTTCCTCCGCCGATCAGGTGGCGCACCCAAGGAAAAAGGGCAAGAGAGGCACTGTTAATTGGCAGAGGGGTACTTATAGATAGCGTCATGAAATCTATTGGTGGTGCAGGAACGCGCGGCGGCGCATTGGGGGATGATGCCAGGGGCGCTGGGGAGGACGCAGGGTTCTTGCCGATGGCCGGTCGCAACAGCCCATGGGGTGGCGGCGGCGGTGACGATGGCTCCAGCGGCGATGGCGACAGTCCCGGATCAGATGGCCCAAAGCCCGAAGGCGATGCTGACGACAAGGGCGACGATACCCGTCGTGGCCCTCGCAACCCGTGGCTGCCCAGCGGCGAAACCCCGCCTCCGCCACGCAGGTCGGCTGGAATAGAAGACATTTTCCGTAACCGGGAAGCGCGCAAGACCGGCGGCGGTGGTGGCGGTGGACGCGGCCCCGGTGGCAGTTTTCCCAATATCCCACGCCGTCCAGACGGCAAATCTTGGGTGCCGCTCGGTATCGGCGTGGCCGTGGTGGCCTTGCTCGCGATGTCCAGCTTCCACATGCTCGGCCCCAAGGAACAGGGCGTCGTCACGACACTCGGCAAGTATTCGCGCACCATCGATTCCGGCGTCAGCATGACCTTGCCCTGGCCGATCGAGCAGGTGCAGGTGGCGGACGTCCGCTCTTTCTCCGTGGACATGATCCCCGACAACGAGAACGAGAAGCTGATGCTCACCAGCGACAAGAGCCTTGTCGACTTGAGCTACGTGGTCCGCTGGAACATCAAGGACCTGAAGAATTACACTTTCCGCCTGACCGATCCCAAGGAAACCGTACGCGAAGTGGCAGAAGCCGCCATGCGCGCAGCGATAGCCCAGGTGACGCTCAGCGATGCCCTCTCCGGTGCCGGGCGCGCGACGGTGGAACAGGACGTGCGCAACCGCATGCAGGCGATCCTGGACTTCTATCGTTCCGGCATCTCGATCCAGGGTGTGGAAATCAAGAAGGCCGATCCGCCGGCCAAGACGAAGTCTGCCTTCGATCAGGTGAACGTCGCCCAGCAGGAGGCCGAGCGCGATCGTTCCGAGGCCCGCGCATGGGCACAGCAGGTGATCGCCCGCGCGCAGGGTGACGCCACCGCGTTCGACAAAGTCTACGAGCAGTACAAGCTCGCCCCGGAGGTTACCAAGCGCCGCATGTATTACGAGACGATGGAGCGCGTGATCCGCGACAACGACACGGTCGTCGCGGAGCGGGGCGTTACTACGCTGCTGCCGCTCTCCGAGTTCAAGCGCCGCGCCCAGGCGGCTCCAGCGAATGACGCTGCCGCTGCTGCACTCGCCGCGCCGGACACTACTCGTGGCGGAGACCAGTGATGGGGGATCTTTGGAACAAGTACAAAGCCGCCTGCATCGCCGCTGGCGTGGTCGTGATCGCGCTGATGCTCAGCGTGATCATCGTCCCCGAGGATGAGCAGGCAGTCGTCGTCCAGACCGGTAAGCCGGTGCGGGTCTACAATCCCTTTATAGACAATGCCGCGTTCGGGCAGACGGGGGCGGGCGTGCATTTCCGCATTCCGCTGGTCGAGCAGGTCATTCGCATCGAAAAGCGCATCCTGTCCGTCGATATGGAGCAGCAGCAGGTTCTTTCTACCGATCAGCAGCGCCTGAACGTGGATGCCTATGCCCGCTACCGCATCGTCGATCCGGTGAAGATGGTGCAGACCGCCGGGACGACCGAGCGCGTGACTCAGCAGTTGCAGCCGATCCTGTCATCGGCAGTGCGTCAGGAACTGGGCAAGCGCACCTTCCAGTCGCTGCTGACGGCTGAGCGCGGCAAGGCGATGGAAAACATTCGCGACAGCCTTGAGAACGAGGCGCGCGAATACGGCGCCCAGATCGTCGACGTGCGGATCAAGCGCGCCGACCTTCCCGAAGGCGCTCTCGCCGCTGCGTTCGTACGCATGGAAGCTGGTCGTCAGGAAGAGGCAAAGACGATCGCGGCCCGTGGCCAGCGCGATGCGCAGATCATCCGCGCCGATGCCGAGGCACAGGCCGCCAAGATCTATGCCGACAGTTTCGGCAAGGATGCCAGCTTCTACGACTTCTACCGCGCGATGCAGAGCTATTCGGTTTCGTTTGCCAAGGATCAGGGCGGCAAAACCATTCTTCTTTCGCCCGACAATGCCTATCTCAATCATTTCCGGGAGCCGTAAGCGGCCCCGGTCGTTGACGATCGCAACCCGAAAAAACGGCCCACCGGCGCCATTCAAATCCGGTTAAGCTCACCGGGCCTCACAATCGGCCCGAACTTGACGGATGGTGACGCAGCACCGCCGATACGGAGGAACCAAAGGACGTGAAGCCCGTGCGATACGCTTATGGATTGACCAGCGCGCTCCTGCTTGGAGGCGCCACTGCAACGCTAGTGACCGGCTACCCCGCGGGTGCGCAGGTGGCTCAGAACGAATCCAGCGAAATGTCGCGGGTGGTGCCGCGCGCCGGCGCTCCCTCCAGCTTCGCGGACCTGACGGCGCAGTTGGCCCCCGCAGTCGTCAACATTTCCACCCGGCAAAAGGTGCAAGTGCAGGGTGGTGGCGCCAATCCTTTCGCTGGCACTCCGTTCGAAGGGCTGTTTGGTGGACAGGGCGGCGGCAGCGGCGCTCCGCAAACGCGTGAGGCACAGTCCCTGGGTTCAGGATTCCTGGTATCGGCCGACGGCTATGTGGTGACCAACAACCACGTCATCACCGCCGATGGCAAGGGCCAGGTCGAATCGATCACCGTCACTATGCCGGACGGCACCGAATACCCGGCGAAGCTTGTGGGCAAGGATGCGGCTTCCGACCTTGCGGTTCTCAAGATCGACGCCAAGAAATCGCTGCCGTTCGTCAAGTTCGGTGACAGCAGCAATGCACGCGTGGGTGACTGGGTCGTCGCGATCGGTAACCCGTTCGGCCTGGGCGGCACCGTAACCGCCGGTATCGTTTCCGCTGTCTACCGCAACACGCAGTCCGGCGGCGCCTACGACCGTTATCTGCAAACCGACGCTTCGATCAACCGGGGCAACTCGGGCGGCCCGCTCTTCGACATGAAGGGCCAAGTGATCGGCATCAATAACGCCATCTTCTCGCCGACGGGTGGCAGCGTGGGCATCGGTTTCGCGATTCCCGCCGAAACCGCGTCGCCGATCGTGCAAAAGCTCATCAAGGGTGAGGCGATCGAGCGCGGATATCTTGGCGTGCGTATCCAGCCGATCAACGAGGATCTAGCCGATTCGCTCGGTATCGCCCATAACAAGGGCGAATTCATCCAGATGGTCGAGCCTGGCGGTGCGGCGGCGACCGGCGGCATTCAGGCCGGCGACGTCGTCATGAAGGTCGATGGCAAGGAAGTGACGCGCGACCAGAACCTGTCCTACCTTGTCGCCAATATCGCGCCGGGCAAGCGCATCCCGATCGAGGTGCTGCGCAATGGCCGCCGCCAGACGCTCAACGTCACGATCGCCAAGCGCCCGAGCGAGGAAGAGCTGTCGCAGTCCTTCGATCCGAGCGGCACGCAGGATGACGATGCCTTCAACAGCCCGTCCACCCCGCAGCAGCAGGGCATTGTCGAAAAGTCGCTCGGCCTTTCGGTAACCCCGCTGACGCCCCAGATCGCCCGCCAGCTCGGCGCGACGGACGGCACCAGGGGACTCGTGATCGTAGCCGTCGATCCTAACTCGGATGCGGGCCAAAAGGGTTTCGCGCGTGGGTTCATTCTGTTGGAAGCGAACGGCAAGCCGGTAAGCACTCAGGCCGAACTGACTGCCGCCGTCACCGCCGCTAAGGGTGAAGGGCGGACGGCGATCCTTCTGCGCGTCCAGCCGCGCGGTCAGCCCGCTACATTTGTGCCGGTTCGCATGCGTTAAGCAACGCGCCCTCAACAATAAAAAGGCCCGCCGGAAGCAATTCCGGCGGGCCTTTTTATTGTCTGACGCTGAGGCAGATCGCCTGGGGTTCAGTACTCGATCACCGGTGGCCGGGTCGGTCGAGGGACAGGTGCGGGGCGAGGCCCACCCGGACCCTGGCCGGGCCGCATCTGCTGCGGATAGCTAGGCCCCTGCCCTTGACGCATGCGCGGGTCCTGATCGCCCCGCCCTGTTGCGCGATCGAGGAAATCATCGTTGGCTGCGGCAGGTGGACCGTCAGGGCCATAATCGGGAACCACCCCTGCATCCGGCATCTGCCCATACGTCCCGTCCTCATAGCGCGGACGATCGTTGACGCCGGGACCATTGTCAGGACGAACCAGATTGCCGTTCTCATCCGTGTAGTAATAGTCGTCAGGGTTCCCCTGCATCTGCTCGTCGTCGGGCTCCAACTGCCATTCCGGCAGTTTCAGCTGGGTGTTGAACTGTTCAACAGGGCGCTTGGCGACGGCGACCTTCATATAAGCTGCAAACGCGCGCGCAGGTGCATGGCCGCCCGACAGGCCGCCGACCGCCTTCGCGTCGTCACGGCCCATCCAGACGCCAGTGGTGATGCCACTGGAAAAGCCAAGGAACCAACCGTCCTTGCTGGAACTGGTGGTGCCGGTCTTGCCTGCGACCGGTCGGCCGATCTGCGCCGCCCGGCCAGTACCGGTGGCCACAGCCGTCTGAAGCAGGTCGGTGATGCCGGCAGCGACGAACGGCGGCACCAGCACCTGACCCACGGCAGACTTGTGTTCGTACAGCACATCGCCCGACGTGGTCGTGACCTTCAGGATGCCGTATGGCTCTACTGACGTTCCGCCCGCCGAAACCGCCGCGAAGGCGCGGGTCATGTCGATCACCCGCACTTCGGACGTGCCCAGAACCATTGCCGGCTTGGTGTTGATCTGAGTGCTGATCCCGAACCGGCGCGCCATGCTGGCAACCGTACCGAAGCCTACCTCATTGCCCAGCTTGGCCGCGATCGTGTTCTTGGAATAGGCGAAGGCGGTGCGGATATCGATCGGGCCGGCAAAATTGCGTCCGGCGTTCTGCGGGCTCCAGCCGCCGATCGTGACCGGTTCGTCCACTACGCGGTCCTCCGGCGTATATCCGGCCTCCAGCGCGGCGAGATAGACGAACAGTTTCCAGGCGGAACCCGGTTGACGCAACGCGCTGGTAGCGCGGTTGTAGTTCGAGTTCACGTAGTCGGTACCGCCGACCATCGCCAGCACCGCACCGTCGCGATCAAGGCTGACCAGCGCGCCCTGTGCGCCCTTGGGCACATTGGCATCGACGGCCGTGGTCGCCGCGTTCTGCATGGCAACGTCAAGCGTCGTCCAGACCTCGATCGGCTCGTTGTTCTCAGGCAGCAGCATATCGAGTTGCGGCAGCGCCCAGTCGGTGAAGTAGCGGACCGAGTTCTGGCCCTTTTCCTTGGCGACACTGACGTTCGTGAAATCGACTGAGTCCGCTTCATCCCGCGTGATGACGCCTTCGCGCGCCATCAGGCCCAGCACCACTTTGCCGCGCCCGATCGCTGCTTCGACGTCAGCGGTGGGCGAATAGTTGGATGGAGCCTTTACCAGGCCCGCGATGATCGCGGCCTCAGCGGTGGAGAGCTCGGTCCCGGGGTGCCCGAAGAATTTGCGGCTGGCCGCGTCGACGCCATAGGCTCCGCCGCCGAAATACACCTTGTTCAGGTACAGCTCGAGAATCTGATCCTTGGAGAACTTGCGCTCCAGCGCCAGTGCCAGCACCATTTCTCGCGCCTTGCGGGTGAACGAACGGCTGTTGTTGAGGAAGATGTTGCGCGCCAGCTGCTGCGTGATCGTGGACGTCGCCCGCGCCCGGCTATCGGTGGTGAACGATACGTAGACCGCCCGCGCCAGACCGATGGGATCGATGCCCGGATGGTCGCGGAAACGGCGATCTTCCACCGATACGAGCGCATCGCGCATGATCGGCGGGATTTCATTGTAATTCAGCCACTTGCCATAGCTTGGCCCCAGTGACACCAACTCGCGCCCGTCACGCGCGCGAACGACGATCATCTGGCCGTTCTGGCTGCTTTTCAGCGCGCCGTAGTCCGGCAGTTCACGCATGGTGAAGAACACGGCGGTGCCGAGGAAGATGGCCCCCAGCAGCGCGAGCGCGGTTCCCCATATGAAGATGCCGCGCACGATGCGGCGCCACAGGGGCTTGCGCTCAGGCTGTGAAGATGCGCCGCGCGGTGCGCGGCTGCGGCCGGAATTATTGGCCATGGGTACGGTGCAAACCCCGATATAGGACGAACGTGTCCGGTCGCTCCTACACCTTGCAGGCCGATTTGTAACCCGAGGTGAACATAACTCCCGCCGCCGACACGCTTAGTCTTCCGGTTTGAAGTCCAGCGAGGCGCTGTTGATGCAGTAGCGCAGGCCCTCCGGCCCCGGTCCGTCCGGGAATACGTGGCCCAGATGGCCTTCGCATTTTGCGCATTTCACCTCGATCCGCTCCATGCCGTGCGACACGTCCCGATGAGCTTCCACGGCGTCATCGCCCAGCGGGGCGGTGTAGCTTGGCCAGCCCGAGCCAGAATTGTACTTGGTATCGGACGAAAACAGCGGCGCACCGCATCCGGCGCAGGTATATACGCCTTCCTGCTTGTTCCTCTCGTACTTTCCGGTGAACGCACGCTCGGTCCCGGCTTCGCGCAGGACATGAAACTGCTCAGGGGAGAGGCGCTCGCGCCATTGCTCGTCGGTCAACTGGATCTTGTCGGTCATCAAGAAACTCCTTTGATCGCGAATATGGGTCTGATCAGGCGGGGAATCCAGACGCCGCCATCAATCGGGCCGCCGCGTGCCATAGGGCGTGCCATCCTTGCGAGAATATCCTTCGGGGCCAAACGTCATATCGATGTCTGCATAGCCGCCGGTGCCGTTACGATTGCCCGCGCTCACCGCGATGAAGCTGCAATCAGCCTCGCTCTCATTGATGAGATGACGGCCGTTGGTGACGCCTTTCGGCCAGGCGCAGACGTCGCCAGGGCGGAGCAAGGTTCGCCCGTCCCCACCATCGACCGCGTCTTCGACCAGCACAGCCTCGCCGGTGAGCATGATCAGCAGTTCGTCTTCCTCGTCATGCCAGTGCCGCTGGCTGGACCAGCCGCCCGGCTTGAGCATGACATGGCTTGCACCCAGTTCAGTCAGACCGCCCACATGCGCCAGCCGACGCCACCACCGCCCCTGCACCGCTGCGTCGAAGGGCGGTGGATAGCCGGTGGCATTGGATTGGGGGACCGCTTCTATGTCGAGCTTTGGCATGGTGGCGCTGGCTCCCTATGGTCTTATCCGGGTCGCTGTGCGATGGCGCGGACTTATGTCTGAAAGCCTTTCTTCCTCCGCAAACGCGGTGTCCGCAAGTGTCGTCGAACTCGCCGAAGCGCTGATGGCGTGCCCCAGCGTGACGCCCGCCACCGGATCGGTGTTCGATTGCCTCGAAGCGCAGCTTGCCCCGCTTGGCTTCGACGTCACTCGCTTCCTGGCAGGCGAGGCGCCGGATGGGCCGGTTGAAAACCTGTTTGCGATACGACGCGGACCAGCGGGATCGCGGCATTTCGCATTCGCCGGTCATCTCGATGTCGTGCCGCCGGGCGATGGCTGGACCAGCGCCCCGTTCCTTCCGGAGCGGCGGGGCGAACTGCTCTATGGTCGCGGTGCGGTGGACATGAAAGGCTCGATCGCGGCAATGGTCGCCGCCGTGGCGCAATTGCCCGCCGATGCCGGGACGATCAGCTTCGTGATCACCGGCGACGAAGAAGGCCCGGCCCGGTTCGGCACGCTCGCCCTCATCGACCTGATGCGTGAGCGTGGCGACATTCCCGACCTGTGCCTGGTGGGCGAGCCGACCTCGGTGAACCGCCTGGGCGACATGATGAAAGTCGGGCGGCGCGGTTCGGTCAATATCTGGCTGACCGTAGACGGCGTGCAGGGGCATGTCGCCTACCCTCACCTTGCCGACAATCCCATCACCCGGCTGATAGCCATGCTGGCCGATTTGAAGGCCATCACGCTGGACGAAGGGACCGACTGGTTCCAGGCCAGCAACCTTGAAGTGACGGACCTTTCGTGCGGCAACCCCGCCACCAACGTCATTCCCGCCAGCGCCGCTGCACGAATCTCGATCCGCTTCAACGATCTGCACACGGGGCAGGCGCTGGCCGACCGCGTCAGCGAGATCGCCCGCACGCATGGCGGCACGGCACGCGCAGTCATCTCGGGCGAAGCATTTTTGACTCAGCCCGGAGCGTTCTCGGCCATGCTGGCGGAAGCGATCACCGCCGAAACCGGCATCGAGCCGGAACTATCGACCAGCGGCGGCACCTCGGACGCGCGGTTTCTCAAGGACCTGTCGCCAGTGATCGAGTTCGGCCTGTGCAACGCGACGATGCACAAGCGGGACGAGGCCGTGGCCATCGCCGACCTTGAGGCATTGGTCCGGATCTATGCCCGCGTCACGCATGCCGCGCTGAACGCTGGACAATAACGCCCTCGCTTGCGACCTTGCGCGCCACTTCCGGAGAAATACCCCTTCATGTCGCAAACGATCGAACCGCAGCCGGACACGGCAAAGGCCGACAAGGGCCATAGCCGCCTGCAATGGCGCATCCTGATCGGGTTCGTCGCAGGGCTTACCGCCGGGCTGCTGGCGTATACGTTTGCGCGCGATGCCGCCTGGGTTTCGACGCTGATCGCCTATGTGACGATGCCCATCGGGCAAATCTTCCTTCGGCTGCTGTTCATGCTCGTACTGCCGCTGCTGTTTTCCGCGCTGGTGATCGGTATCGCCGAGATGGGCGAGATCAGCGCCTTGCGAAAAGTGGGCGTGGCAACGCTGATCTACACGTTCGTCGTCTCCGGGATCGCCGTCGCCATCAGCCTGCTGGTCGTCAACACGATCCGTCCGGGTGACGGGGTAGACCGTCAGGCGGCGCAGGACCTGCTGGCCAAAGGTGCGGATTCGGCAGGCAGCATTCTGCAGTCCTCCACCAAGGCCGCGTCGGGCGTGGATGCGGTGCTGGCGCTGGTGCCGTCCAACGTCGTCACCGCGATGAGCAACAACGACATTCTTGCTGTTATGTTTTTTGCGCTGTTCTTCGGGATTGGCTTGCTGCTGGTGACCACGCCGAGCACGCAGACCCTGAAAGGAGCGATCGAGGGCATCTTCGAAGTCGCGATGAAGCTGATCGGTATCGTCATCCAGCTCGCCCCGATCGCGATCTTCTGCTTCATGTTCAACCTGTCTGCCCAATTCGGGTGGGACCTGCTGGGCAAGCTGGCGGCGTTCGTTGGCGTGGTCCTGCTGGCGCTGGGACTGCAGATGTTCGGCGTCTATCCGGCGCTGCTGGCTTTAGTGGCCCGCAAAAGCCCGATCGCGTTTTTCAAGCAAACCCGCGAGGTCAGCGTACTGGCCTTCTCCACCGCCAGCTCCAACGCCACGCTGCCAACATCGCTGCGCGTTGCGGACGAGGAACTGAAATTGCCGAACCGCGTCGCTCGCTTCGTGCTGACGATCGGGGCCACCGCCAATCAGAACGGCACGGCCATGTTCGAAGGCGTGACGGTGATCTTCCTGGCGCAGTTCTTCGGTGTGGAATTGTCGCTGAGCCAGCAGCTCTATGTGATGGTGATCTGCATCCTTGCCGGTATCGGCACCGCGGGCGTGCCAGCGGGGTCGCTGCCAGTCGTGGCGCTGATCCTGGGCAGCGTCGGCGTTCCGCCCGAAGGCATCGGCCTGATCATCGGTGTCGACCGCTTCCTCGACATGTGCCGGACGACGCTGAACGTCATCGGCGATCTCGTCTGCGCTACGGTGATCTCTGCGATCAGCGGCGGCGCGCACGACGACGCAGATCCGGTGCCCGCCTGACGCCGCTTACTTCGCCAGCTTCACCGGCACGAACGGTCCCATCCCACAACCGCCCATCCGCTGCCACTGATTTCCAAGCTGCTGAAGCGGGTAGATAATGTCCTGCCGACACAGCTGTGTCAGAGAGGTTTCATAGGTGAACGTGTTCGCCGAGCGCAGCCCGTTGCACTTGTTCGGTAGCGTCACGCGCCACACCCTGCCGCCCGCGCCGCTCATGAAGTCGATCGTCTGGTCATCGCGAATACGCGTGTTGGAGAATTGAGTGATGGGAAGGCAATCCAGCGGCTTGCCAATGACTTCGGCAGCAGGCGTGACTGCGGACATGGCGTTCGAGGTCTGGCCCATTTCGCCCTGTGAGCAGGCGGTCAATGCAAGGGGAGAGAGCAACAGGACTGCGGCGGCACCTTTGTTCATGGCGGTATCCTCTCGAAGCGTCTGGCAAGACGAATCCAGACGACTGTCTGCTCATCCAACCCTGACTTCAAGACGGAGTTCCACCTCCTCAGCCTTGATCAAACCGCTTTTTTGACGCCCTTTTCCAACGTCTTGGGCTTGTACGCGCACAAGTCCACGACCGGGCACCGCCAACACTCCGGCGTGCGCGCCTTGCAGATGTACCGACCGTGCAGGATCAGCCAGTGATGTGCGCCGACCCGGAACGGTTGAGGCACCTTTTTTTCCAACTGCAGTTCGACGGCGAGCGGGGTCTTGCCCTTGGCAAGACCGGTGCGATTGCCCACGCGGAAGATATGCGTATCGACCGCAAAGGTCTCCGCACCGAAGGCGCAGTTCATCACCACGTTGGCCGTCTTGCGCCCAACTCCCGGCAGTTCGACCAGGGCATCACGGTCTGCCGGCACCTCACCGCCATGCCGATCCACCAAAATCTGCGAAAGGGCGATGACGTTCTTGGCCTTGGAATTGAACAGGCCAATGGTCTTGATATGCTGCTTCAGCCCTTCCTCCCCCAATTCGATCATCTGCGCCGGGGTCTTCACCTCGCGGAACAGCGCACGCGTCGCCTTGTTGACACCGACATCGGTGGACTGGGCCGACAGCGTCACCGCCACCAGCAGCTGGTAGGTATTGCCGAATTCCAGTTCCGTCTCAGGCGATGGATTCGCCTCTGCCAGACGTCGGAAGAATTCGAAGATGTCGGCTTTCTTCACCGGCTGCGTCCTATAGCCCCAGAACTTCCGGCATTGTGTAGCGGCCCGGCTTCCGGCCGATCAGCCATTGCGCCGCCTTGACCGCTCCCCGCGCGAAGATCCCGCGATTTTCGGCGAGATGCGACAGCGACAGCCGTTCGTTGTCCGCCAGGAAATGGACGGTGTGGTCGCCTGCGACCGAGCCACCACGCAGCGAGGCGAAGCCGATCGTCCCCGCCTCGCGCTTGCCGGTGATGCCGTCGCGTCCCCGAACCGCCGCCTGGGATAGCGTTACGTCCCTGCCCGCTGCAGCCGCTTCGCCCAGCAGAGTCGCCGTACCGGAAGGCGCATCCACTTTCATGCGGTGGTGAGTTTCGACGATCTCGATATCCCAATCCTCTCCCAGTCGTGACGCCGCCTCCCGTACAAGATGAGCGAGGAGCGTGACGCCGAGCGAGGTATTGCCCGTCTGCAAAACAGGGATCGACTCTGCGGCGGCATCGATCAGCCAGTGATGGCGCTCCTCCAGTCCTGTCGTGCCGATGATGATCGGCAGCCCTGCATCGATGGCCGCTTCGAGATTACCTTCGAGCGCTGCCGGACTGGAGAAGTCGATCAGGATGTCAGCCTTGCCTGCCACGTCCGAAACGTCGCCGCCCTGGTCCACGCCGCCCGCCAGATCCTCACCGGCATCGGCAATGGCCGCCGCGATCGCCTGACCCATCCGGCCCTGGCTGCCGATGATACCGATTCGTGCCACGCCCTTGTCTCCGTCCGCTCAATTGCCCGTCCCCGCGAATGGCGTAAAGACGCCCGTTCGACAAGCGCGACCACGCGGCTATGATGAGGCATGAGCACAATCCGCAAGATCGTCATCCTGACCGGCGCAGGGATTTCCGCCGAAAGCGGCATCGATACCTTCCGCGCCGAAGGCGGCCTTTGGGAGCAGCACCGGGTTGAGGATGTGGCCACACCCGAAGCGTTCGAGCGTGATCCCGAGCTGGTTTTACGCTTCTACGACATGCGGCGCGAGGCGATCCAGACGAAGCATCCCAATGCCGCGCATGAAGCGCTGGCCCGGCTCGATCGGAAATGGCGCGGCGATGGTCGGGACCTGCTGATCGTGACGCAGAACGTCGATGACCTGCACGAACGGGCAGGCGCCCAGCGCGTCCTGCACATGCACGGCGAGCATCTCAACGCCTGGTGCACGGCCTGCGACGTGCGTTCCCCCTGGACGGGAACGCTCATCGACCGGCCCGCCTGTCCGGAATGCGGGACGGCGGCTCTGCGGCCCGACGTCGTCTGGTTCGGCGAAATGCCGTACCGCATGGACGAGATTTTCGCAGCGTTGGAAGATGCAGACCTGTTCGTGTCGATCGGCACGTCGGGTGCGGTCTACCCGGCGGCGGGCTTCGTGCGCAACGCGCGTGATCTGGGCGCCCGGACGTTGGAACTCAACCTTGAAGCCAGTCAGGGCACGCGGTGGTTCGACGAGGCGCGCCATGGCCCGGCAACGCGAATCGTCCCGGCCTGGGTGGCGGAATTGCTGGACGATTAGCCTATCGCGGCTGCGCGCAGCCTTTGCAGGCGGGGTCCTTGGCAATCCGCAAGGGGCGCATGGATGGCGCCAGCCCGTCGATCAACTGAAGGGTCCCGAACTGCGGCTCGCCGAACGCGGCATGTCCCGCCATCACCACCCGCATCGCGTGCATGGCGGCAAAGGTGCCGACCATCCCGACCATCGCCCCCAGCACGCCATCGGCTGCACAAGTATCGCAGTCTACCGCATCGAAGGCATCGCCCACGAAGCAGCGGTAGCAGGCCTGTCCATCAAGGTGCCCGGCAAAGTTCGCGACCTGGCCCTGAAACCGCCCGATTGCCGCGCTGGTCAGCGGTATACCAAGCGCGACGCAGGCGTCCGACACCGTCAGGCGAGTCGCGAAATTGTCACAGCCATCGAGTACCACGGTCGCGCCGGAAAGGACCGCTTGCGCGTTGTCATCCCCCAGCCGCGCCATGACGGGAGCCACCTCAAGGCCAAGATCAAAACGCCGCACCCATTCGGCCGCCGCTTCCGCCTTGGGCCTGCCGACATCCGATGGCGTGTAAATCGTCTGACGCTGAAGGTTGCTGATGTCGACTACGTCATCGTCCACCAGTGTCAGCCGCCCTATGCC
This sequence comes from Novosphingobium sp. BL-S-24, assembly GCF_055521575.1. Taxonomy (NCBI): domain Bacteria; kingdom Pseudomonadati; phylum Pseudomonadota; class Alphaproteobacteria; order Sphingomonadales; family Sphingomonadaceae; genus Novosphingobium; species Novosphingobium sp. BL-S-24. The sequence continues at coordinate 2,275,971 of NZ_CM145488.1, read as the reverse complement.
GGCTGCGGCGAGGTACTGAAGCGCAGGACTGCCGATCCCGCCGCAGCCGACAAGCACGACATGCGCGTTCGCCAGCGCCACCTGCCCCGCGCCGCCGACTTCGGGCAGCACGATATGGCGAGCGAACCGCCCCAGCCGATCGGCGGGTATCACGATCGCGGTTCCGGCCCGCCGGGCACGTCATCGGGCAGCCGTTCCTTTACAAACCCGTGCATGCCGAACCACCACTGGGTGGAGATCACTGCGCCTTTGGCCGGTTGCAGCATGCCCAGCATCATCACCAGCGCGAGCGGCACCAGGATCGCCATCATCGCCACCGGCCCCAGTTCGAAATCCAGCGACAACGCGATGATCAGCGGGGCCATCAGGTGGCCGGTCACGATCATGGCGATGTAGGCCGGGAAATCATCCGCCCGTTGCGGAGTCAGATCGAGCGCACAGACCGGGCACCGATCACGCGGTTTCAGCCATTGCCGGAACAGGCTTCCCTGCTCGCACCGCGGGCAGCGAAAGCGGATGCCGCGAAACGCGGCCTGGGCGTAGGTGGCTGGAATCATGCCTGTGCGCCTACAGCAACAGCCATGCCGGGTGAAGCGGCAAAGGCGGATGCGAGGTTCTCATCGCTGGGCGACGCGCACCTGATTGCGGCCAGCATCTTTCGATTCGTAAAGCGCCGCATCCGCAAGCCGCGTGGCCTCGTCCAGATCAGCAAAGCTGCGCACAGGCGCCAGTCCGCCTGATAGCGTGACGATGCGATCGGCCAGACCCGCCCACCGCCCCTCGGCAGTGCTGACACAGAGCCGCTCCAGAACGAGGCGGGCTGATTCAAGGTCGGTATCCGGGAGCAGGACGGCGAACTCCTCACCGCCCCAGCGCGCCACCACGTCCTGACGGCGCAGATGCCCTTCGATCCCCCGCGCCAATGCCTTCAGCAGCGCATCACCGGCATCGTGCCCGAAGCGATCGTTGATCGACTTGAAATGATCGATATCGATCAGCGCCAGCACGCCTTCACGCCGTGCGCCGAGCAATGGCTGGACCGCTTCCTTGAAGCCGCGACGGTTGAGCAGGCCGGTGAGTGGATCGCGCTCGGCAGCGTCGATCAGTTGCTCTATCCGCGTTGCCGTGTCGTTGGCGGCCGCCGCAACGCCCTTGAACAGACGCCCGACCAGGTCATTGCCGCCTTGGGGGACATCGGCAATGCGTTCTCCCCGCTGGACTGCCTGAAGCATCGCTGTCGCCTCACCAATGGGTGCGAGCAGGGCATGAATTGCAAACAGGCCAAGCACCGACCCGATCAGCGTGGCCACCAGCAATGTCAGAAGAGTGGTCAATTCCCACTCACCGGTCGCTGCCTGCAGGGCGATGCAGGCGATCAACGGGATATGCACGGCCCCGAAGCAAACCAGCAAAATGCGCCGTTCATAGCTATCCGGAAACAGAAACGCGGTAGCTCGGTAAAAACGCATCGGGCGAACGCCTCTCAACGACGATAACGGACAAGGGCGATCGAACGACGGGTATATAGTTGGAACTTCTGAAAAGTTAAGCACCGCTCAAGTGCGATTACCGCGGCGAACGACACAGACGCCAAACGACCGGCGAGGTCAGCCCCGCCGGCCCTTGTGGACAAGCCTGTGTGGAACGCCGGGATGACCCGGCAGAACTCAGCTTTCCAGCTGACGAAGGAGAGAGCGAACGTCGCCGTCCATGTCGGCGTCGCGGGTGCGCAGTTCCTCGATCAAACGGACCGCGTGGATCACGGTGGAATGGTCGCGTCCGCCGAACTTGCGCCCGATCTCCGGGTATGAGCGCGGCGTCAGAACTTTGGCCAGGTACATCGCAACCTGACGCGGACGGACCACCGCACGGGCGCGGCGCTTCGAACTCATTTCGGTACGATCGATGCGGTAGAACTGGCACACGGTGCGCTGGATTTCATCGATGGTGATGCGGCGGCGATTGGCCGACAGAATGTCGGTCAGCTGCTCTTCCGCGAGTTGCAGGGATACCGCCTGCCCGGTCAGCTGCGCATAAGCGATCAGCTTGTTGAGGCCGCCCACCAGTTCACGCACGTTGCGGTTGATGGTGCGGGCAAGAAATTCGATCACGTCAGCGGGCACTTCGATCGAGGCGAAGCGCGTGAGGCGGCTTTCCAGGATCGAGCGGCGCAGTTCGATGTCGGCGGGCAGAATGTCTGCGACCAGCCCCATCGACAACCGCGAAAGCAGGCGCGGCTCCACACCGTCCAGTGCCTGTGGTGCCCGGTCGGCCGCAAACACCAGTCGCTTGCCTTCCTGCAGCAGGGCATCGATCGTGTAGAGCAGCTCTTCCTGCGCGGACGCCTTGCCGATGATGAACTGGATGTCGTCCACCAGCAGCAGATCGAACCCACGAAGGCGCGACTTGAACTCGATCATCTGGTTCTGGCGCAACGCCTGCACGAATTCGACCATGAACCGTTCGGCCGAACAGTAGAAGATCCGCGCATTGGGATGGCTGGCGAGATAGGCGTGGCCGATTGCATGCAGGAGGTGCGTCTTCCCCTGTCCGGTCGCGGCCTTGAGATAGAGAGGCGAAAACTGCGGCGCTTCCATCGCGGACATGCGCTGCGCAGCGTTGCAGGCCAGCACGTTCGATGCACCGGTCACAAAACTGGTGAAGGTCTGCGAGGCATCGATCCCGGCAGGACCCTGGCCGAGCGACGCAAACGACTCGCCGGCGAGGGCAGCACCCAGTGTATCGGGCGAACCTTGCGCCGAATCGTTGGCCGGCGCGCTGGCCGGGCGTCCACCGGAACCGAGACGAAGCTCGGGCAACTGGCGCCGACCGGGATGGACGAGGATGCGAACATGGCGAACGTCGGGGCGGGCGATCTTCCAGGCGAGCGACAGGCGGTCGGCGAAACGGTCCGTCACCCAGTTGGCAGAGAATTCGGTCGGCAGGTACAGGTCGAGCGTGCCGGTTTCCTTGCAGTAATTGCCCGGCTGGATCGGCCGGATCCACTGGCTGTGAGCCTGATGGCCCAAGTCCTTGCGCAGGCCCTGGCTGATGTCAGCCCAGTCCGCCGCCAGGTTTACGGCTTCCTGATCCTCTTCCATCACTACTCGCACCGCCTTGGACTTCCTGTTCACGCTGTTCGCACCTTGATCGACCGGTTGGACCATTGGAGAAAGGGTCAAGAAAGGATGGCCTGCTGACGTAGTCGACATAGCTGAAACTCCCCCAATCCGCGTAATTCAAACAGTGGCTGCGGAAGTAGGTCCTTCAACGCTGACACTTCATCACGTCGGAAAGGTAAAACCTCCCCTAACCGCGAACGCTTGTTCGCGGCCATTGTTCCGAATTGCTTGCGCTGTTTCCCCGGCCCGTTCCGCACCGGCCGACATCCTTTTAGGTAGGCGTTTGCACTGCAGGCAAGACGGCACTCCCCAAATAAATAAAATTATCGCGGTTGACTCAGCAGGACCCGCCAAAAAGCGTCGCTGAAATGTAATGTCGTTTATTTTCAAATGGTTCTGCGATGCAGCGAACCGAATCGCAGGTTTTGCTGGGGTTTGCGCCCGCCACTGCTGCGATGCAGCAAAAACAAGAACGGAGCCGGGATCGATGACCCCGGCTCCGTTCTTGTTTCGTCCCGCGACGAGCAGCCTTGGCGCTCATCGCAAATGCGAATCGGCAGCGCGACTCAGAGCGCGGCGACGCGCTTGGTCAGGCGCGACAACTTGCGCGCAGCCGTATTCTTGTGAAGCACGCCGCGAGCCACGCCGCGAGCCAGTTCAGGCTGGGCAGCCTTGAGCGCTTCGGCAGCACCGGTCTTGTCGCCACCATCGAGAGCCAGTTCCACTTTCTTTACGAAAGTACGGATGCGGCTGACGCGGTTGGTATTGATCTCGGCGCGGCGATCGTTGCGACGGATGCGCTTGCGTGCTTGCGGCGTATTGGCCATCGAATTTCCTCTGTCTGGCCCCCCAACTGGTGACTGGGCGGCCCTATGCCTAACGAATCTGCTGTGGCGAGCGGACCCGCCGGAAAGCGCGCCCCTTACAGTTGGCGGGCCTTGCCGTCAACCCGAACGACGATTCGCAGCGGCCCTTACTTCTGGCACTGGCGGCACCAGAACGTGCTGCGTCCGCCCTGCACGAAGCGTAATACCGGCGCCCCGCAGGAACACGCTTCCCCTTCACGCCCATATACTTTCCACGAAGCAGCGAAGTAGCCGAGTTCCCCGTTGGGCTGGGCATAGTCGCGGATGGTCGATCCCCCGGCAGCGATCGATTCGTCGAGCACGTCACGAATCAACGGGACGAGCCGCTTCAAGGCGGGCAACGTCACGCGCCCTGCCGCTTTGTCGGGCCGGATGCCGGCGCGAAACAGCGCTTCGCATACGTAGATATTGCCAAGACCTGCGACGATCGTCTGATCCAGCAGCATCTGCTTGATGGGTGCGACGCGCCCGGCGAACGCGCGCCGCAAATGCTGGGGCGTCAATCCATCGCCCAACGGCTCCGGGCCAAGCGCGGCGAATGGCCCCCATGCCTCCAGCAGGGGGGTGGGCACCAGATCGACCGATCCGAACCGGCGCGCGTCGTTGAGCGCCAAGACATGGCCGCCCCCCGTTTCCAGCACCAGATGATCGTGCTTGTCGGGCACTTCCGGCTCGATCCGCCACCGCCCCGACATGCCGAGATGGAACACCATCGTCTGTTCGCGGTCGGTATGGATGAGACCATACTTTGCGCGCCGTCCAAGCCCCGTCACCCGAGCACCGGTCAGGACTTGTACAAGATCGAGCGGAAACGGACGGCGCAAATCGAGCCGATTGACCGCGACCCGCGCGATACGCTCGCCATCGAGGAACCGGGTAAGGCCGCGTACGGTCGTTTCTACTTCGGGAAGCTCTGGCATCGTGCGCCTCAGATAAGCCTTCGCGGCGCGTTTGAAAGGATCAGAGCAAATGTCCGGTCCGGTCGCGCTTGGTATCGAGATAGCGTGTATTGTGCGGGTTGGGCGGCAACTGGTGCGGCACGCGTTCGATCACGTCCACGCCTACGTCCTGAAGCGCTGCAACTTTGGCGGGGTTGTTGGTCATCAATCGGATCGTCGGGACGCTCAGCAAGTCGAGCATGCGCGCGGCCACGGGAAAGTCGCGGGCTTCGGTCGGCAAACCAAGACGGTTGTTGGCGTCAACGGTGTCAAACCCCATGTCCTGCAGGCGGTAGGCGCGCAGCTTGTTGACGAGGCCGATGCCGCGCCCTTCCTGACGCAGATAGAGCAGCACGCCCCAGCCACCTGTCTCTGCTTCCGCGGCCATCGCCTTCAGCGCAGCTTTGAGCTGTGGACCGCAATCGCACTTGAGGCTCCCCAGAATGTCCCCGGTCAGGCATTCCGAATGCAGACGAACCAGCGGGGGGAGATCGCCGTCCTGAGTCCCGATGACGAGCGCCACGTGTTCGCGCATATCATCCAGCGCGCGGAAGGCGACGATCTCGGCGTTCTCGCACACCTCGATCGGCAACTGCGCGCGCGATGCGATTGCCAGCCGACGAGTGTCCTTCCATTCGCGGAGGTCGGCCGACGTCACGTCCTGCACTTCACCGTCGAGGACCGCCCCCGCAAGAAACGCGGGCAGGATTCCCGCCAACCGCGCCAGTTCCATGGCGGCGACGGCAGCGTCCACATCGGCGATCGGTTCGGCCATGAACGGCCCTTTCATCGGCCGCACAAGGTCCAGCGCCGGATCAGCCACCGCCCGTGCCGCGTCGAGATCGAACACCTCGGCGGCACGAATGAGCACCGGCGCTTCGGGGACCGCAGCGTCGCGCTGGTTGGCCAGCTTGAGCGTTACGGCCCGAGCGGCGGAGATCAGCATGCGCGGCGCCGTGATGTCGGGCGCGAAACCGGTTTCCGCAGGCAATAGAACGTCGCCGCCATCGACGCGCAAGGGCCAGCCATGGCGCAGCGCGTCGATCGCCAGCGCCACGCGACGTGCTCCGCGCGAGGGCAGCGCCGCGCTCAGAGCTCGAACTCCGTGATCAGCGGGATGTGATCGCTGGGCTGGTCCCAGCGCCGTGTCTCTTCCACGAAGTGATGCGCCCGTGCTTGCGGGGCAAGATCGGGCGAGGCCCACATGTGGTCCAGGCGGCGGCCCTGATCCTTCTGCCGCCAGAAGCTGCGATACGACCACCAGGAATAATTGCGTTCCGGGGCCGGAATGAAGCGGCGGCCCATATCCTCCCACCCGTGCGCATCCTGAAACCGCTTCAACGTCTCCACCTCGATCGGCGTATGGCTGACCACTTTCAGCAGCGCCTTGTGATCGTAGACGTCGCAATCGAGAGGGGCGATATTGAAATCGCCGACGATCAGTGTGGGTCGGTCGATCGTGTCCGCCCAACGGGTCATCCGTTCCAGGAAGTCCAGCTTCTGCCCGAACTTGGGGTTTACCGTGCGATCGGCGATATCGCCCCCGGCGGGAATATAGACGTTTTCCAGGATCATGCCCTGGCCCGGCCCCAGCAGTTCGACGCCGACGTGGCGAGCTTCCCCGTTGTCCTGCCAATCGTGCTTCGAGAAATCGCGGAACGGCACTTTCGAAACCGTGGCGACACCGTGGTAGCCCTTCTGGCCGTGGATCGCCCGGTAGGTATAGCCAAGCCGCTCGAACATATCGTGCGGGAACAGATGCTCGGCCACCTTGATCTCCTGCAGGCACAGGACGTCCGGCGCCTGCTCTGTCAGGAGGCGCTCCACCTGATTGATGCGAAGTCGGACGGAGTTGATATTCCAGGTGGCAATTTTCATGGCGCTGGCTTTAGGCATCGCCAACCGGAATTGCCAGAGGGCGTGCCCGCTTCCCATGGCGGCAAACTGTAGACACAGAAAACCCCCGAGCCGGGGGCAGAGGCTCGAGGGTTCCTGTAAGCGTTCGTCACGCTAGTATCAAAGCGGCCACTCAGGAGGCGCGGGCAACAGGGGGGAAAACCCGCCTCACAACCGCTTTGACACAACCTATGTAGGGTGCCCCGCCTTGCTGCCAAGTGAACGAAATTCAGAAAACTGTCGCAGTTTGTCGCCGTGTCAGAACGTCAGCCGACAGGCCGGTTCCGACGGACGACGAAACCCTTTTTAGCGACGATTTCTTGGACGCGGGTCGTTCCAGCGAAAATCGCTGTCGGTCACCGGGACGCCATAACGCTGGTTGGAAAGCGCGATCGTGGTGCGCTTGTTCTGCGAATCGAGCGAGACCCAATAGGTCAGTTCGAGCCCGCCGGGCGCTGATGGCTTGCGCGAAAAGATCAGCGTGATCACGCCGTATTCGGGATGCGAACGATCGCGCACTTCGATGCTGGTGACGTTCGGATTGCCGGTCTGCAGCACCTTGCCGTACTTGGCGACATCGCGCTTGGGATCGAGCAACGCGCCCAGCGGGCTGTTGCTGATGGGCCAGCGCTGCACCTGCCGCACGTCGTAGTCGATGAGCGTCAGCGCCTTGCCATCGCCGACGATCAGCATGTTGGCGCTTTTTTCATACTGAAAACGGATCTTGCCGGGCCGCTTCAGCGTCATCACGCCGCGTACGGTCTGACCGGAGCGATCGGTCTGAACGAAGTCCGCCTTCATCGTATCGATCGCGCGCAGCGCATCGACTGCCTGCGCGAGCTGCTCAGCATCGGCGGACGACGACGGCGCTGCAATTGCCGCAGGTGCCACGAAAGCGCCGGCTGGAACGACAAGCGCGGCCAAAGCGGCCGCGCCCACGCGAAAAGTTCTGGTCAGTTGGTTCATGGCTTCCCCAATGGGTCCACAGCCTTGAACCGACCGTGAACCTTACTTGATCTTGGCTTCCTTGAACTCGACATGCTTGCGCACGACGGGATCGTACTTCTTGAAGTTCATCTTTTCGGTCGTGTTCCGGGGATTCTTCTTCGTGACGTAGAAAAATCCGGTGTCGGCAGTCGAGACCAGACGGATCTTGACGGTTGCGGGCTTCGCCATGACGGTTTCCTGTACTCTTTTCAGTCGCCCGTCATGCGATCACAGACCGGCGTTCCATTCGTTTGAAACAGCGAAGGCGGCACGGGTAGCGCCGCCCTTCAAGGTTGCGCCCCTTGCTGGATCAGGGGCACAAAGTCAAGCGCGGCACACATGATCGCAATCGATCAAGGAGCCGAAAACGGCGCGATCGGCTTAAGAACGCCGAATTTCTCGCGATGCAGCTTTCCGTCAAGCGGTGGAAGGTCCAGTTCCGGCTCATCGCAGGCCATGTCGGGCAAGCGATCAAGCAGGTCGCGAATCAGCGTGAGCCGGCCACGCTTCTGGTCGTTGAAGTCCACCAGCGTCCATGGCGCCTGGTCGGTGTGCGTTGCTTTCAGCATCGCCTCGCGCGCCTTGGTGTAATCCGCGTATTTTTCGCGCGCGGCGATATCGACCGGTGACAGCTTCCACCGCTTGAGCGGGTCCTGCGCCCGTTCGGCGATGCGCTCTTCCTGCTTTTCCTGGTCGCACGTCAGCCAGTATTTAAAGAGTAGGATGCCATCATCGACCAGCGCCCGCTCGAACAGCGGTGCGTGCTGCAGGAAGGCATCGACCTGTGCCTCGGTCGCATACCCCATGACCCGCTCCACCCCGGCCCGGTTGTACCAGGATCGATCGAACAGCACGATCTCTCCCTTGGCCGGAAGGTGCGGGACATAGCGCTGGAGATACCACTGGCTCTTTTCCCGATCGCTGGGCGCCGGGAGTGCGACGGTGCGGCATTGGCGCGGATTGACGTGATCGGAAATGGCGGCAATCGCGCCGCCCTTCCCCGCCGTATCCCGTCCCTCGAACAGGACCACGATCCGCGCGCCGGACACTTGCGCCCAGCGCGCCATGCCGACGAGTTCCTCGGCCATCGGTTCGAGCAGCTTTTCGTATTCCTTGCGGTGCAGCTTCCCAGACTTCTCACCGCCCATGACGTCAGACCCTTGAAAGGAGGAACAATGCCAGCGCCCCGGCCACGATACGGTACCAGGCGAACGGCGCAAAGCCGGAACGGCTGACGAAGGCCATGAACGCCTTGATCACTACCAGCGCCACCACGAACGAGACGAAGAACCCGATCCCGATCTCATCCCAGCCGACGGGGCCAGTGCCCGCCATGAGCTTGTCGCGCGCGCCCAGCAGTTCGAGCGTCGTCGCGCCGATCATCGTCGGTACGGCAAGGAAGAAGCTGAATTCAGCGGCAGTCCGCCGCTCTACCCCCATTGCCAGTGCGCCCATGATCGTCGCGCCGGAACGGCTGACGCCCGGGACCATGGCAAGGCATTGCGCCAGACCAACACCCAGGCACTGCTTGGCTGGCAGCTCGGCAACGCCGGTCAACGGACCGGGCTTGGCGATTTTCTCGACGCCAAGGATAGCGATGCCGCCGATGATCAGTGCCCAGGCCACGATGGCAGGCTCACCGAGCATGGCATCGATATAGTCTTTCAGCGCCAGCCCCAGGATCGCTGACGGGATGAATGCCAGCAGGATGTTGCGGACGAACCGCAGCGACGTGGGATGGAACTTGAGCAAGCCCATGCCCACGGCCCAGAACGTCCTCCAGAACTGGACGATGACCGCCAGGATCGCGCCCAGCTGGATGACGATGTTGAAAGTGGCCCATTGGCCGGCATCATACCCGAACAGGCGGGTCGCCAGAATGAGGTGGCCGGTAGAGGATACCGGCAGGAATTCGGTCAGCCCCTCGACAATGCCGAGGAGGATTGCGGTAAAAGTCAGGTCCATCGGCGGGAGGTCATGCCGGATGGTACGGCCAAGTCAAGCAGGCCCGGCGGTCGATACGGTGAAATAACGGTTGAAGGGCGGCCCTCGCTTGATACCGAAGCGAGGGCCGCCGATTGCATTACCAGATGCGCACGCGATCCTGCGGAGCGAGATATAGCTTTTCGCCGGGCTTCACGTCGAACGCCTTATACCACTCGTCGAAGTTACGTACGATGCCGTTGATGCGGTACTGCGGGGGCGAGTGCGGGTCGGTGATCAGGTACTGGCGCGCCTGCTCCTCGCGCACCTTGCTACGCCACACCTGCGCCCAGCCCATGAAGAAGCGCTGGTCGCCAGTGAAACCATCGATCACCGGCGCGGGCTTGCCATTCAGCGACAATTTATAGGCGCGGTAGGCCAGGCTGAGACCGCCAAGGTCGCCGATGTTCTCACCCATCGTCAGGCGTCCGTTCACGCAGGTCTTGCCATCGTCGAACGGGCAAAGCGCATCATACTGGGCGGCAAGCTTGTCCTGCAGCTTTTCGAAGGCGGCCTTGTCCGAAGCGGTCCACCAGTCGCGCAGGTTGCCGGTCCCGTCGGACTTGGCGCCCTGATCGTCGAAGCCGTGGCCCATTTCGTGCCCGATCACCGCACCGATCGCGCCGTAGTTCACCGCCGGGTCCGCCGTCAGGTTGAAGAACGGCGGCTGGAGGATGGCGGCAGGGAACACGATCTCGTTGAAGGTCGGGTTGTAGTACGCGTTCACCGTCTCTGGCAGCATGCCCCATTCGGCACGGTCGACGTTCTGGCCGATGCGGTTCATCTGGAAATTGGTTTCCCACTTCCCGGCGGCCAAGGCATTGCCCAGCGGATCGTTGGGCTTGAAGGTCAGGCCCTGATAGGTCTTGAACGTTTCAGGATGGCCGATCTTGGGCGTGAAAGCGTTGAGCTTCGCTTCGGCTTCCACCCGCGTTGCCGGGCTCATCCACGAAAGGTCGCGCAAGTTGGCGGCCATCGCCTTGCGAAGGTTGGCGACCAGATCAGCCATCGCTGCCTTCTGCTCGGGCGGGAAGTACTTTTCGGCGTAGATCTTGCCGACGAGTTCCCCGGCCATGCCTTCAACCGCGCCAATGCCCCGCTTCCAGCGAGGACGCTGCTCGGGCTGGCCGGACAGGGTCTTGCCATAGAAGTCGAAGTGGGCAGCGTCGATATCGGACGGCAGAACGGCTGCATTGTCGCTCAGGAAATGCGCGGTCAGGTAGGCCTGCCAAGTGGCAAGCGGAACCGTCTCTACCAGCTTGACGACAGCGGGAACGCCACCACCGAACAAGGTCTGTGCCTTGGCCGGATCGATGCGGGCTGCGGACAGTTCTTCGGCAGTCGGCGGGATTTCAGCGGCCAGGACGTAGCTGGCCTTCTGCGCGCCCAGGCTGTCGAGGAAACTGCGCACCGTACCTTTCGATCCCATCGCCTCGAACTCGGCGACGGGCACCTTGTTGTAGGTAAGATCGGGGTTGCGGGCGGCGGCACGATCCCAGTCGGCCTTGGCAATGCTGGTTTCCAGCGCCAGCACCGCATCGGCGGCGGCCTGCGGGTTGGCATTGCCGGCCTTGCCCAGCAGGAACGCAAGGTAGGCCTTGTACTTGTTGCGCAGCGTGACTGAGCGCTCGTCGTTCTTCAGGTAATAGTCGCGATCGGGCAGGCCCAGCCCCGACACGCCGATGTTCAGCGCGTAGATGTCGCTCTGCTTGTCATCGGCGTTCACGTAGGCGCCCAGCGGCGAGGCATAGCCGGGCTGGCCAAACAGGCGGCCGAGATCCGCCGGGTTCTTCGCCGCCTTGATGCGATCGAGATAGGGCTTGGCGGGGGTCAGCCCTGCCGCGTTGATGGCGTTGGTGTCCATGAACGCCTTGTACGCCGCTGCGATACGCGCGTTGTCGGTGCCCGGTGCGGGATTGGACGCGACGAGCTGGTCAAGGATACCGTGCACGCGCTGTTCCGACAGGTCGCTTAATTCGATGAACGAACCCCAACGGGTCCGGTCTGCGGGAAGCACCGCCGTCTTGTTCCACAGCCCGTTCACGAAGGCGTCGAAATCGTCACCCGGCTTGACCGAGCGGTCCACCCATTGGGTCTGGACGCCGAATTTGCCCCAGTCGTTGGATGGTGCAAGCGTCGGCTTGGCGGCCGCCGGGGCAGACGATGCGCGGGTCTTGGTGGTAGTCGCTTCTTTCGCCATCGACGGGGCGGCGGTGCAGATGGCGACGAGGGAAACAGCAGCGCTCAATGCAAGCGCCTTGCCGGAAAAACGAGGCATGTCCTGACCTTTTCAAAAATGGGGTGCGACAGGAAAATAGTAAGCTTGGCATCGGAAATGCCCCGCAATAACGCGCAACATAATTGCTATGTCGCGCAATGCCAGCCGAAAAGTGCGCCATAAAGCAAGAGCACCCAATGATTTGCTAAGCGTCGCGCAGCAGGTCGTCCGGGCGGTCGATGTCAAACAGGCAGGCTGGATCATCGCACTCGACATAGGCCACATCGTCGCGATTGCGAAGAAGCCGTCCGGCTCCTTCGTCCCCGTCCAGGATGGCGATGTCCGCAAATGCGCGCGCCGATAGCAGGACGGGATGCCCGGGCCGCCCTTCGCACCATGGCAGGGCCGCGTAACTCCCGCCGATCGCATGTGCCAGATCGTGGGCAAGACAGGCCGGAATCAACGGCATGTCACCGAGGAATACGAAAGCGGCGTCCGCACCAGCCGACGCCGCTATTCCTGCTTTCAACGTCTGCGACAGCGCATCGCTTTCGATCCGAAGAATGTCGACGGGGCGCGCACCGGGGGACGTCTCAACGGTCGTCTCGGCGCGAGCCACCACGATCACCCGTGACACGGGGGCCTGACATGCCACTGCGATCGCATGAGAGAGAAGTGGCTTGCCTCTGAACGATGCCATCAGCTTGCCGCCGCCAAAGCGCCGACCGTGTCCTGCGGCGAGGACCACGGCGACCCGATCCGTCAAGCGCGCTCTCTTGCCGGATTGATCGCCTGCATGATCTCGGCCAGAATGCCGGTCGCCACTTCCCATGGCGATTTGCCCAGCCCGGTGATCCCCGGCGACAAATGCAGGCGGGACAGTTCCTCCGCCGTGGCGCCTGCCGCCTCCAGCGCCCCGCGACGGTCCGCCGCCCGCGATTTCGCGCCGATCATGCCGACGTAGCCCGCCTTCCCGCGCAGGGCGGCAAGGCATCCGCCCAAGTCGTGATGATCCTCGTGCGTCGCGCCAAGATAGGCCGTCCACCGATCCACCTTCAGATGCTCAAGCGCTTGGGCCGGCTCTTCGCGGAGGTATCTCGCTACCGGAAAGGGCGGCGGGGAAACGGGACCGCCTGGTCGAAGGAGAATCGTTTCGAAACGCGCCATTGCGCCCAGTTGCGCCACGGCAAGCGCGCCCGGATCACCGCCGGACACGATCAGGCGGCGCGGAGGATCATAGCGCCGGGAGATGCGCTTCGGCTCACCCGCCAGATCAAGCAACGGACCGTCATCCGCTATGACGTCCTGCGTCCTGCCATCGCTGATCCAGGTGCAGACCCGGCGCTCACGAGCATGGCGCAACATCACAGCCAACGCCGGGGAATCGGAGGCCACGCGCTCGACCAGCACGTGCAATGCGCCGCCGCAACGAAGTCGCAGATCGATCCATGGGCTGCCCATGCCGTAATGCAACCAGCGCGGCTCGCCGTCGGCGATCACTTGCGCGGCGTGGTTGGCAACATCGCCTTCGATGCAGTCTCCGGAAAAATAGCCGGTTGCCGCCAGCATGCCATCCATGCCGGGAGTGAAAAGCATCTGCGCACCTGGCCCCCGAGGGGCGCTGCCTGCAATCTGATACAGAGTTGCGAGTGCAACCGGCTGCCCGGCCGCGACTGCCTCCGCCATTGCCGGGCGCACATCATCGATCCAGCCGAACTGCGGCCAGTCCGCATCCTTGATCTCGGCAGCCAGAGTAGGCTCGGCAACTACCATCTAAATCCTGCGTGCGGAGAGGCGCGAAAGAGCAGAGCACCCTTCCGGAACACGTTCTGGTCGAACTGACACGGTACGGCGCGGTTCCCACGGGGGAACGCGATCGCTTACGCCGCGCCGATACGATCCGCGAATAGCAGGCGACCGCCGGAAAGGCGCCACAATGCTTCGTTGAAATCGGAATTGCTCATGGCGAAGCAGCCTTCGCTACGGCCGAGCTTGCCCCACTTTTCAACCATCATCGTGTCGACATACCATGCCGGATGCATGACGATGGCGCGCGGCAGGGCCATCGAATTATCCTGATCAAGACCGAGCAGGCGGATCGATGTGCCGTATTTGCCCTTGTACCATTCCGCCGTCAGATAAGCACCGCGTGAGGTCGCCTCCGACCCCGGAACGTTGGAAAAATTCTGAAGCCAGCCGCTATGCCCCGGGTCCGATCCTCGCCCATGAGCGACCAGGAACGACCTGATGGTCCCATCCTCAAGATTCGCAAAATGAAGCCGCGGGCTGGACGAAGGCTGCGCGAAGTCCACGACGCCGACGATGTCGGCACGCCAGAGCCTGCCGCGCACCCGCTGCGATTGCCGGGCCGCCACGTCCAGAACACGTCGCTGATAGGAAGTCAGCCCACTGGCGAGCGCCGGCGTGCTGGAAATTGAAGGAAACGTGCTTTGAAGGGTCGTTGCAGAAGTGCCGCCAACATCGGCTGCATCTTCCGTCGCAAACGCTCGTGTCGGCAAGGCCAACCCAAGCCCAGCCATCAACCCGTTCGTCAGTATTTTCCGCCGAGAATGCGCCCGATCCATAGTTGCACTTATAACACAATCGAACGCACTGATCTACTCCATCGTGAGACCATCGGCGCATGGCTCGCGCATCCTGGCGCAAGCGAGCAAGGCATCGCCTGATCCGCCCCGCTTTCGAGCGCGGCGAATCAGGCCGATAAATTAGCTCAGGCGACGACCTTGAGCGGCTTGCGGCTGTGCTGGGAAATCCAGTCTTCCAGCACCGGGGCAATGCGAGTGCGCCATTTGCCGCCATTGAAGATGCCGTAGTGCCCCACCTCTTCGGCGAGATGATACTTCTTGCGATCATCGGACAGATGGCTGGCGAGGTGTAGTGCAGCCTTGGTCTGGCCGATGCCCGAAATATCGTCCCGCTCACCCTCGATAGCCAGCAGAGCCGTGTCGCGAATCGCGGACAGGTCTATGCGCTGGCCCCGGTGGACGAACTCACCCTTGGGCAGCGAATGCTTCTGGAACACATGCTCCACCGTCTGGAGGTAGAAGTCTGCGGTCATGTCGCAGACTGCGCGATACTCGTCGTAGAACGCCTTGGTGGCGTCGGCGCTATCACCGTCGCCAGCGACCATGTGCTTGAACATGCCGTAGTGGCTCATCATGTGGCTGCCCAGGTTCATCGCCATGAAGCCCGCCAGCTGCAGGAAACCGGGATAGACCTTGCGGCCGCCACCGGGATACGTGAGAGGCACCGTGGCGATGACGTTATGCTCGAACCAGGAAAGCGGCTGTTGCATGGCGACGTCGTTGACGCTGGTGGGCGCTTCACGCGTGTCGATCGGGCCGCCCATCATGGTCAGCGTGGCCGGGCGGCACGGATTCTGGCGAGCCCCCATGATCGCCGTCGCGGCGTAGGCCGGTACCGAGGGCTGGCATACGGCAAGAACGTGTGTGCCCTCTCCGATATGCTCCAGAAAATCGATGACGTAATCGATGTAATCATCAAGGTCGAACCGGCCCGCGCTCATCGGCACCAGTTTCGCATCGGCCCAGTCGGTGATGTACACCTCGCACCGCTCCAGCATGCGGGCGACGGTGCCGCGAAGAAGCGTGGCGTAGTGGCCGCTCATCGGTGCGACAATCAACAGCTTCGGCGCGTCGGCAGGGAGGCCAGCATGGCGGAAACTGAGCAGGTTCGCGAACGGGCGACGGAGAACGATCGATTCGGTCACCGGGTAAGTCTTGCCGTCCACACCGACCGTCTCGATCCCGAACGCGGGCTTGCCGCGCGGGCTGGTGGCATGGGCAAACACGTCCAGCGCGGACGCCATTATGGGTCCGAACCCGAAGTATCCCATTGGCAGGGCGGGGTTGTTCAGCATTTCCGCGCCGACCGATGCCCAGGCGGCCGCGCCGTTGAGCATGGTGCGCTGCAGTTCATATGCGTTGTAGAGCAAGGTAAATCTCCTGGCCTCTGCATGGCCTGATGCCGTCTTATATAAGGTAATAGGTAAACGGCGCATATTGTTGCAATGCGGCAATTCCGAATTCTGGCATGGGTTTTTCGCATGAGAGCGGCGGTTCGTCCCGATTACCGGCACGAATGTTCGCGGAACGAAGCCTTTTCCTGATCGCCACGAGGTTGTAAGGGCGCGCGGATGAACGCGACGCAGGGCAATCTCACCGGGGCAGACGGCATGATGGCAAGCCAGGCCGACAAACCGGCGCCCACGTCACCAGCATCATCGCGCAACAAGCTCGGGCCATTGCGCATGGTCTGGCGCGAGATGCTGAAATACCCCGGCAGAATGGCAGCGGCAGGCCTGGCGCTGATCGTGACGGCCACATCGACACTCGCGATACCCTACGGCTTTCGCCAGATCATCGACCAGGGATTTGCGGAAGGGGCGGACCCGAACGCGATCCAGCGCTGGTTCCTGATGCTCCTGGGCGTGGTTGTGGTACTCGCCATCGCAACCGCGATCCGGTTCTACTCGGTTTCCTGGCTAGGAGAACGAGTGATCGCGGACGTCCGCCTGCGGGTGCAGAAGCACATGCTGACGCTGGCGCCCAGTTTCTTCGAGGATAACAGCCCCAAGGAAATCTCCTCACGGCTGACGGCGGACACCGCCATCATCGAGCAGATCGTGGGAACCACGGTATCGGTGGCGCTGCGCAATCTGATCATGGCGATCGGCGGGGTCGTCTACCTGTTTGCCCTGGAGCCGACTTTGACGGCGGGGCTGATCATCGCCATCCCGGTCATCATCATCCCCATCACGATATTCGGCCGCCGTCTGCGTGCCGTCTCCCGCTCCAGTCAGGACCGCGTGGCCGACATCGGCGCGCTGACCGGCGAAGTGCTCGGCGCGTTGAAGGTGGTGCAGGCTTTCAACCAGGAGGGGCGCGAACACCAGCGCTTCGCCGCCGCGGTGGAACGCACGTTCGATACCGGCAAGCAGCGCATCGCCATTCGCGCGATCATGACCGCCGTGATCATGTTCCTGATCTTCGGTTCGATCACCGCGATCATGTGGCGCGGCGCGATCGGAGTGGCCGAGGGGACGATAACCGGCGGCACCATCGCCGCCTTCGTCGTCACCGCAGGCATCGTCGCCGGCGCGTTTGGTTCGTTGACCGAAGTCTACGGTGATCTGGTGCGCGGCGCCGGGGCCGCCAGCCGCCTTGCCGAGCTGCTGGGCGAACGCCCGACGATCGCCGCACCCGCCAGAGCCCAGCAACTCCCCCAGCCGCCGCGCGGACAGCTGGCGTTCGAGGGTGTCACGTTCCGCTATCCTTCCCGTCCCGATCTTCCCGCTCTGCACGATTTCAGCCTGAGCATTGAGCCGGGCGAAACCGTGGCCATCGTCGGACCGTCAGGCGCAGGCAAGTCCACCCTGTTCCAGCTGGCCGAGCGGTTTTACGATCCGCAGGCCGGCGCGATCAAGATCGACGGAGTTCCACTCTCCTCCGCCGACCCCGCCCAGATCCGCGAGCGCATCGCGCTGGTGCCGCAGGAAGGCGTGCTGTTCGCCGCCACCGCGCGCGACAATTTGCGCTATGGCAACTGGGATGCCGATGACGCCGCGATCTGGGAAGCGGCGCGCGCCGCCAATGCGGAAAGCTTCCTTCAGGCCCTGCCGCAAGGACTGGATACGTTCCTGGGCGAAGATGGCGGGCGGCTGTCAGGCGGTCAGCGTCAGCGGCTTGCCATCGCCCGCGCGCTCCTGCGCGACGCTCCGATCCTGTTGCTGGACGAAGCGACCAGCGCGCTGGATGCCGAGAGCGAGAGGCTGGTGCAGGACGCGCTGGAGCGGCTTATGGCCCATCGCACCACGCTGGTAATCGCTCATCGTCTGGCGACGGTGCGAAAAGCAGATCGTATCGTAGTGATGGATGTCGGGCGTATCGTCGAACAAGGTAGCCACGATGCACTGAACCGTGGGGGCGGGCTATACGCCAGACTGGCTTCTCTTCAGTTCGACAGTCCGAGTGATACAATGCGTGGATGAAGCTTGATTGAACCAACCAAGACAGATTGTCAGAACAATCCAAGGGTCCAGAATGCGCCAATTAGAGCGATAACTGCCGGAAATGCCAGAAGAGCTGCCTTCATGTCCGAACAGGCGGACCCGTCGTAGGCACAACGCGCGGCAACCCAATTACGCATTTCCGAATCTCCTCTCTCTCCGACGGATTTACCGTTCTGATGCGCTGTTTATGTAGCGCCGCACTCGGTTTATGTAGCGCCGCACTCGGCGTCAAGTTTCCTGCGCGCAGGGCGCTATCCCGTATGTGATCATCGGGGTGGGCGAGAGAAGCGAAGAAAAGAAGAAAAGAAGGTAAGCTGGCTCTGTGCAGCCTCAGGATTGCAGCAGTTCGGGCAATTTGCCCGACATACCCCGTGCTTCATCCATGAAAAAGCGTTTCAACGCGGGCAGACGCTGGACGGCCCCCATGCCCAGACGCCGCGCCGCGCTGGGCAGACGTCCCGGCACCCCAAACAGGCGCGTGAGGCCGTCTGTCACCGACATCACCATGAACGTATCGAGCGAACGCCATTTTTCGTAGCGGGCGAGCAGCTGCGCGTCGCCCGGCTCAAGTCCGATCCGCATGCCCTCGCTCAATACCTCGACCAGCGCCCCGACATCGCGCAGGCCCAGGTTGAGCCCCTGCCCGGCAATCGGGTGCATGCCGTGGGCGGCATCGCCGATCACGGCCAGCCGATCGTCCACGACTTTGCCCGCATGATGGAACCGCAGGGGATAGCCCATGCGCGGCGCGGCCAGCGATATCGTGCCCAGGACACCGTGCATGCGCTCCGCCACTTCGTTGACGAACATCGCATCGGGCATCGCCAGCACTCCGGCGGCGTCCTTTTCCGCAATGGTCCACACCAGTGCGCTGCGATGGCGACCCTGCTCGTCATCCAGTAGCGGCAGAAGCGCGAACGGACCGGCCGGATAGAAGATTTCCCACGCCGTGTTCGCATGGGACTTTTCGTGGAACAGAGCGGCCACCACGGCACGATGCTTGTATTCCCACTTGGCGAGCGCAAAACCTGCTTCGTCGCGGGTGGGCGACTGGCGCCCTTCCGCAGCGACGAGCAGCGATGATGTCAGCACCCGGCCATCCGCCAGTTCAACTTCGACGCCATAAGGGCTGCGCGAGCGATGGACCGCTTCGGTCTTCACATGCCAGGCGATCGCCGGCTCCTCGCGGGCGGCGGCGAACAGCGCCATGCGCAAGTCGCGGTTCGAGAACATGCGCCCCAGCGAGCCTTCTTCCGGCTTGGGCGTAAAGTCGATCCGTCCCGGCTTCATGCCGTCCGTCACCGCGATGGAATCGATCGGGCAGCCAAGCGCCTCCAGCTTCTGCGCCAGGCCGATGTTGGTGAACAGGTTCCAGCTGGCGGTCGAGATCGCCGACGCGCGGGCGTCCGCCCCAACCGCCACCAGATCAGCGGGGTCGGCACGGTCGATGACGTGGCTGGTGATCCCCGCCCGGGCCGCGGCCAGCGCCAGCGTCATGCCGACAAGGCCCCCGCCCAGAATGATCAGATCGCGGCGATCGGCCGCTGGCTTGGCATCACTATTCGAATCGCTCATCGAGCGCAGCTATCGGACTCCCCGGCGTAGATGTCGAGACACCTGCCGTCCCATGTGCCTGCCGGTTCGCTCAGACCGACCAGCGCAGCCAGCGTGGGGGCGATGTCCACCGTCTCTACCGGCTGGGCCTGCTCCATGCGGGTCATGCCCTTGCGCCAGAACAGCATCGGCACCCGGCGATCGTAATCCCAGGGGCTGCCATGGGTGGCGGTGTAGCCGGGGCGAGCCTTGGTGCCGGGAACGACTGCACGCTTCGTCATCATCAGCACGTCGCCGGATCGCTCAGGGTCGAACGACGCTGCGACGCGCTCGATCTCGGTCCAGTCCTGGGGATGGCCGCTGGGGACCTTCACTGTCTTCAGTTCGTCGGCGGTGTAGGCCCCGGAAATCTGCGGATTGGTTTTCAACTGCGATACCAGCGTGGCGATCACCTTCTTGCGCTGCGACGCGGTCAGCCCCGCGTTCAGCCAGATGTCGCCCGATCCGCCTGCGCCATACAGCAGCGGACCGTCCTTCGGGACGATCCGGGTCGCCTTTGACACGGATGCGGACAGCCCCTCGTCCGTCAGCGACGGGTCCAGGCGAGCGGCATCCGGCACGCCTTGCAGGCGCATCCGCTCTGGCGCGTCGGCCCCGCCATGGTCGGCAGTGAGCACCACGACATAATCCAGCCCGCGCGCATCCAGTGCGTCGAGCAGCGTGCCGATCGTCTGGTCCAGCACGTTCATCTGGATGCACATTTCCACGCCTTCGTTGCCATAGGCATGGCCGACCTTGTCCGTCGCCGAATAGCTGACAGACAACACGTCGGGCACGACATCCTTACCTAGCGGCATTTCGTCCAGCAGGCGCACGGCCATGTCGGTGGTCGCTTCGTCCATCCGGGGGCTGGCGGAATAGCCCTTGAAATCCCCCGCCTTCAGCGGAAAGCGGTAGGTGCCGATGGTGAAGCCGCCGACATCGGTCGGCCGGTCCAGCTCCCCGCACCACGCCGGTACGGGAAGCGCGGCAGCCCCGGCGGCGACGGTTTTCGCCAGCGCGGCGTTTTCGGCCCGTGCGGCGGGGGAGAGATTGCGATCCTCGAACGAGGTGAAGCCCTGCCCCTTGAACCAGTACGCCGCATCCGCCGTGTGCCCGCTCATCATCACCACGGCGCGGTCCTTGGCCGAAACCGCGACATTGAGGGAGGCCGGGTTCTTCTTCTTGAACAGGTCGCCCAGCGTCGGTGCCTTGAGGTGGACCGGGCTGATCACCGAATCTTCGGAATTGCTTCGCGGATTGCTTTCATCTTCCGAACAGTAGACCTGCTTGTCCGTGCGCCCGATGCCCGGCACGAACCAGTTGTTGGCGATGATGCCAGTCCGGTTGGGATGCACGCCGGTCAGAATGGTGGAGTGCCCCGGACAGGTTTCCGTCGCGGCATGCGACTGGAAGCCGGAGGGGAACACCGCCCCTTGCAGCAGCCGCGCCAGACCTTTCGAATAACGCTCACGGTATTGCTGGAACAGGTCGGCCGAATACTGGTCGACCGAAATCGCCACGATCAGCTTGGGAGCGGCCTGAGGCGCTGGCGCCTGAACCGGCGGCGGTGGCGCGGCGTCCTGTGCTAAGGCAGGGATGGCGCTACCGGCTGCCAGCATGGTGGCGAAGGTGGAAGCAAATGCGAACAGTCTGGTGCGCACGAAGGCAGGTTCCTTGATAATTCCGCGCGTAAGAGGCAAGGCGGGGATGACCGGATCGCTGCCCGAACGCAAGGGCCGCCCGAGAGTACGGGAAGCATCATGATTTCGCGCCGCTACGCCGTACTTGTGACGGTCCTATGTCACTTTATGGTAGTTATAGGTGCCGTGCTGGCAAGCGTGGTTCCAGCGCAGGCCGCTCCCAGCCATATCACCGCCGAACTCGTCGCCGGACCGGTCTCCAATACCGGCGAGGCCACTCTGGCAATCAGGATGACGCCCGCGCCGGGATGGCACGGATACTGGATCAATCCCGGTGACGCGGGCCTTGGCATGCAGCTTTCCTGGGACTTGCTGGACGGCGTCAAAACCGGCGAGCCACGCTATCCGGTGCCAAGCACGCTTATCGTGCAGGGACTGATGAACCATGTGTACGAAAGCGAGTACGCGGTTCTGGTGCCCGTCACCGTTCCGGCGTCCAGCCCCGCCGGAACAAGGCTGCCGGTGCGGGTCAAAGCACAGTGGCTCGCCTGTACAGAGCAGATCTGCGTCCCGGAGCGCGCCGAACTGGCGACAGAGATCGTCACCGGCCCTGCCCTGAACGCGGCGAGCGCCAAGCGCTTTGACGAATGGGAGCGCGCCCTGCCCGCTCCGCTTGACGCCGCTGCCGCATTTTCGTTGACCAGCAAGGACTTGCGCATTGCGATCCCGCTGCCTTCGTCGGTCAAGCTGGACAATCCGCACTTGTTCGTGCGGGAGGACAAGCTGATCGATTACGCGGCTCCGCAGCTGTTCAGCCGCAAGGACGACGTGCTGATCGTCACCATCCCGCGCGCCAAATTCGCCCCACGGAGCGCCGATATGATCGAAGCGGTCCTGCGGCTGGATGGAGCAGGCAATGGCATCGCCCTCAGCGGCAAGCCCGGCCCCGTACCCATCGGCGGCGTCCCTGTCACGACCGGAGAGGCACCCGAGCTACCGTCCCTTCCCTGGCTGCTGTTGGCGGCTATCGCGGGCGGCCTGCTGCTGAACGTCATGCCCTGCGTGTTCCCGATCCTGTCGCTTAAGGCGCTGAGCCTGGCGCGCGCGGGCGAAAGCGAGTCCCATGCGCGGGTCGAGGGGCTGGCCTATGCTGCCGGCGTGATCTTCGCGTGCCTTGTCCTTGGCGCGGTGCTTTTGGTGCTGCGTGCCGGGGGCGAGCAAGTGGGCTGGGCCTTCCAGTTGCAGGAACCATGGGTAGTCGTCGCCCTGTTCGCGCTGTCAGTGGCGATCACCGCCAACTTGCTCGGCCTTTTCGAGTTCGCGGTGCCCGGCTTTGCGTCCGGCGGCAGTCCGCAAGGGGCCTTCGCCACCGGTCTGCTGGCCGCTTTCGTCGCTACGCCCTGCACGGGTCCCTTTATGGCGAGCGCCATGGGCGCGGCGCTGCTGCTCCCTGTGGTGCCCGCGCTGTCCCTGTTCATCGCTCTGGGTTTCGGCATCGCCCTCCCATTCCTGGCGGTGGCTTTTGTACCGGCGTTACGCGCGCGACTGCCCCGCCCCGGTCAGTGGATGGTGACGTTCAGGCGAATCATGGCGGTGCCGATGGCGCTGACTGCGCTGGCTCTTGCCTGGCTGATATGGCGCTTGGGCGGCACTGCTTCCCTCGCTTACGTTGCGGCCCTCGGGGCTATCGTATTGGCGATGCTGGCTCTTGCCGGGCGCGCGCAACGCAAGGGGCGCAGGGCCTTGGTGCCTGCCCTGCTGGCGCTGGCCATCCTGATCGGCGGGATCGTCACCATGCCGGAACCACGGCCACAGGCGCAGCAGGCCGCCTCGCTCATCGCCACGCAGCCCTTCTCTCCCGACGCGCTGGCCAAAGCCCGGCGGGGCGGCAAGCCGGTCTTCGTGTGGATGACTGCGGACTGGTGCCTGACCTGCAAGGTGAACGAGGAAGTCGCCATCGAGCGGGAGGATACGAAGGCCGCCTTCGAAAAGGCTGGCGTCGTCGTCCTGCGCGGAGACTGGACGCGCCGCGATCCCGAAATCACCCGCTACCTCACCGCACAGGGCGCCGCGGGCGTGCCGCTTTACGTCTGGTATGACCGTAGCGGCAATCCCGAAAAGCTGCCCCAGGTACTGACCCCCGCGCTACTGTCGGACAAGGCCGCGCAATAACGGCGGGCCTTATAGGATGTCCGCTACGCCCGATAGGCTGGCGCGCAGCTTGTCGATGGCTTGGGCCTTCAGCTGGTGGACACGCGGCACTGACACCTGCAACACCTCGGCGATCTCGGCGAGGTTAAGTTCCTCAACGAAATAGAGCTGGACGATCAGCTTGAGCCGGTCTGGCAGATCGGTGATCGCCTCGATCACCGCGCCGCGCGTTTCCTCGTCGGCCAGCATGCTGAAGCTGTCCGGCGTTTCGGTGGCGAAGGCCATGTTCTGGTCCGAATACACCTCATCTATGGAATCGAAGCGCAGCGGCTGGCTGTCCCCTCGTAAAGATGCCAGTTCGATCTCATCGATGCCCATTGCCTTCGCCAGTTCATCGGGGCGGGGTTCGCGGCCCAGGCTGCCGCGCAGCGCGGTTTCCTGCTCGGCCAGCAAGCGGCGGCGTTCATTGGCGCCGCGCGTCATCGGCATGGTGCGGCGGATCATGTCCACCATCGCCCCGCGCACCCGCATCTTTGCGTAAGCGGCAAAGCCGTCTTCGGTCGGCCCGGCGTGCTTTTGCGCGCATTCGGTAAGCGCGACGAGCCCGGCCTGCACCAGATCCTCCAGCTCGATGCCCGGCCGTCCGGTGCCGTGGACGTGCCATGCCTGGCGGCGGACCATCGGCAGGAAGCGGCGGACCCGATCCGCGACGTCGCCCTGATAGGCGCGATGCGCAGGGCTGGCGGGCACGGCGGGCTTCGGCTCCGGGCGACCCGCGCCCAGCATGGTCGACGTCGAAAAGGCGGTCTGATCGTGGTTCATGCTGCCATGCTCTCTTGATCGTAGTCGTCAGGCGCGGGCAGGCCGCGCGGTTCATGGGGCGGGGCCGCGCCGATGACGTCGATGACTTCGATCGGCTGGGTCGCGGGCAGTTCGGATATCGAAAGCACCAGGCACGTCGGCGCACGCAGGCGCAGCAGCGCGGCGAGCGCGCGGCGGGCACGCGGCTGGACCACCAGCGTCAGCGGGATCGCGCCGGGACCACGTTCGTCACCAAGCGCGCCGATACGCTCGCCGATCATGCGCGCCAGATCGGGTTCGATGACCGGTTGGCCGGTGGCCGGATCGAGCATGCCCTGAACGATCGCATTTTCCAGCCCGGCGTCGAGCGTGACGACCGGCAGGCGCTGGTTCGGCGGGCAGATGCGTCCGACGATCAGCGCGCCCAGATCGGTGCGCACCAGTTCGACAAGGCGATCGTGATCCGCCGTCAGCTGCACCGCGCGTGAAAGGCTGGCGAAGATCGGGACCAGATGCGAAATCGGGATGTGGTCTTCGAGAAGTGCGCGCAGGAGGCGGGTGACTGCGGCGAGGCTGAGCGGCTGCGGGTGGACGGTTTCGACCAGACCAGCAGAGTGTTCCTTGAGCGAGTCGATCAGCGCGCGCACCTGATCCGGGCCGAGCAGATCCTGCGGACGGGCTGAAAGCAGCTGGTTAAGATGCGTTGCGATAACCGTGCCGGGATCAACGGTAAGGAAACCTTCCGCCGTGGCGTGATCGCGCGCGGCGGGGTCTATCCACAGTGCCGGGCAGCCGAAGCTCGGGTCGAACGTCGGCTCGCCGCGAAGACCGTGGCCGGGCCGCGCTTCGCCAGCGTCGATCGCCAGAACCTTGTCCGCGCGGATCGATGCGCCGCCAAGATTCACGCCGCCAAGGACGATGCGATAGTCATGCGGCGGCATGTCCAGCGCGTCACGCACGCGGAACTGCGGAACGATGAAGCCGAACGACTGGCTCAGCTGCTTGCGCACGCCGGTCACGCGCGTGACGAGGGGCGAGCCGCGTCGTTCATCCACCAGCTGCACCAGGCCATAGCCAAGCTCAATGGTGACGAGGGTATGGTCGGACACATCGTCAAGCTCGATCTTGGACGGATCGGCAGGCGCGACCGGCTCTTCGACCACGGTGGTGGAGGCGATGAGCGCGCGTTCAGCCCGCTTGCGCAGCGAATGCCACAACCAGAAGGCGAGCGCCGATGCCGGGAGGAAGATGCTCTGTGGCATCGCCGGGATCATGCCGATCGCGCCAAGCACGACGGCCACCGGCAACCAGGTACCGGGGGCGGCAAATTGGTTGCCAATCTGACCGGCAAGGTCGCGGCTGTCCGAAACGCGGGTAACGATGGCGGCGGCGGCGATCGAGAGCAGGAGCGACGGCACCTGTGCGACCAGCGCGTCACCGATGGCAAGGGTGATGTACGCCTGCGCGGCTTCCGAAGCGGACAAGCCGTGGCTGATCATGCCCAGGCAGAAACCGGCGATGATGTTAACGCCAAGGATCAGCAGGGCAGCGATCGCGTCGCCCTTCACGAACTTGGACGAACCGTCCATCGAACCGTAGAAATCGGCTTCGGTCGCCACTTCGCGGCGGCGGGCCTTGGCTTCATCTGCGGTCATCAGGCCGGCAGCAAGGTCGGCGTCGATAGCCATCTGCTTGCCGGGCAACGCGTCGAGGGTGAAGCGCGCGGACACTTCCGAAACACGGCCAGCGCCCTTGGTGACGACGACCATGTTGATGATCATCAGGATCAGGAACACGAAGATGCCGACCGCGAAGTTGCCGCCGATCAGGAACGCGCCGAAGCTTTCGATGACCTTGCCGGCAGCCGCTTCGCCTTCGTGGCCATGCACCAGCACGACGCGGGTGGAAGCCACGTTTAGCGACAGGCGCAGCAGGGTGGCGAACAGCAGAACCGAAGGAAAGGCCGAGAAGTCCAGCGGCTTTTCCGCGTTCATCGCGGCCATCAGCACCGCCACCGACAGCGCGATGTTGAGGACGAACGCGACATCGAGAACGAACGCGGGCACTGGCACGATCATCAGGACGATGAGGACCATGATGCCCGCCGGAAGCGCTATCGCGCCGGGGTTACGAATGCGTGAGAACATGCTTTAGAGCCCCAGCCTTGCAAGCTTGGCGTAAGCATCGCGGACATGGCCCGATGCGGCGGTGCCGGTGGTTCCGAAGGCGGACTGCAACGTGTCCGCCATGGATCGCGCCGCGCCGCCCGAAGGGGCGGCTGCAGCCGGTCGCCCGGCATGGAATTCACGAGCGATCGGACCCGATGGCTGATAGGCAGCGGCTTCCAAGCCTCCGGATACCCCGCCGATGCTCGGATCGTTCTGCGCCCATTCGACGGCATAGCCGGACTGGAAATCGCCGCCCTCCATGGCGCCCGATACCTTGTCGCGCATCAGCGCCATGACCTGACCGACCGAGCGCGGTGCGCCGCCGGCAAAGAAGATCGAACGGTTGGCAGCAGCCGCTTTGGGCAGGATGCCGGCAGCGCTTTGCCCCGGATTGTTGGCAAGAGCGGCAAGAAATTGCCCTGCACCGGCAGAACCGAGGAAATGGGCGAGGTACAACTCTGCCGCATCGGGTTCGCGGCCTAGTTGTGCCGTCAGGTCCGCGCGGTTGTCTGCGGCCAGTTCACCGGCCATGAGTGCAGAAACCTGCGGGTCATAGCGCAGGCCCATGATTTGCGCGCGGATCGCCGGGTTGGCGATTGAACCGCCCCGGATCGCGTCGCTGACCCACCCCATGCCATGTTCCGCGCCGTGGCGATCCATGGTGCTGAGCCAGGTGCCGGAGGTGAACTGGTACAGGCCCGCCGCACTCGACGTGGATGCCCGCGCCGAGGGGTCCATGCTCGATTCCAGCTTGGCCTGCGCCATGAGGTATTGGAAATCGACACCCGTGGCTTCCGCCGCCTGCGCAATGGCGGAACGCACCTGCGATCCGCCGTTTACGGCGAGGCTTCCGGCCCGTGCAAAGACTTGTCCGTCGCTCAAACGAAAACTCCCGGCGAAACATTCACCGGGAGCTTATCAGCAAGAGCCGTGCCAAATGGCGTGGAGTGGTTAACAGCCTAGCCGCGCGCGGCGCTCGCATAGGCCGGAGGGATGCGATAAAGCTGCGGACTGCCGGTCAACGCGTTCAATCGGCGCGTCACGTTGGACGCGATGATATTGCGGACCTGGCGGTTTACCTCGTTCAGACGGCGGGCCGTATCCAGCATGCCGCGGCATTCCTCGTCCATGTGGATCGCGTCGATGGTTTCGAGCGTACCGCACAGACGGTCCTTGTCATGCGTGGTTCCCACGATCGCATCCAGGTCGAGGCCGGCAAGCGCCTGCCGTTCGTCCTCGAGAACGGCAAGCATCTGCCGCAGAGCGCCTTTCAGCTCGTTCTCGCGATGGTGGGACTGTGACATCTTAATGCGCGCTCCTCAGCAGCATGCCGGCCGCGATCATCGCGTCGGCGATCTTGGCAGGGACGATCGGGTAGGTGCCCGATTCCACCGCCTTGCGGATCATGGCGACGCGGTCGGTGTCGACCGGCGCAGCACCAGGATCCAGTGCTTTCGATGTCTCCACAGCCGGAGCCGCCGAGACGGGGGTTGAAGTCTGGGCCTTCGCTACCGAGCCGGCAGCGGCGACCGTATTCGTTTCGTTGCCCGTTACGCGGGCCAGCCTGGTATCGACTGCGCCGATGCGCTGCGTCGACCCCACTTCGATCGGTGGCATTTTGCCGCTCCTTGAGATGTCCTGATAACTAGGACGACCGTTGAGCGGCAATTTAAAGGGGGTGGCGGCAGCTTTTTGCAGTTGGTGTTTTAGGACTTGAAATCAGGGACATACATTCAAGGAATTCGGCAAAACGCCTGCATGACCTAAAACCGGCAACTGTTTGCCGTCACTCCGGCAAGCGGCAATCAAAGTCAGGGAAGCGGCACCGAAACAAGCCCGGGGCGTTCGATCCGCGCGCGCATCACCTGGCTTCTGGCGGCAAGGCTGCCAGCGGGAACGGAAGCGGGGCGAACCCGGATCCATCCGCCCACCGGGCCGGAATCCATGGCTTCGCCGGGTTGTGATACCGTGAAGCCATCCCCGGAAACCGCGATGGCTATGGCATCTCCGCGCGTGATGGCGACGGCCCCGCCCTGTCCTGCCGGACCAGCGCTGCGGACGGGAACGAACAGGCGCCACCCTGACGGATCCCCACACTGCACCACCACGCTATCCTGCGCCGGCGTGCGCCACGACAGGGCAACCCCTGCGCGGCACGGTTGAAGGCGCAGGCGACGATCGACCGGCGTGGATGCGCCCCCCATTTCCCCGGCCGGAGCGCCGGTGAAAGCGGCGACCTGCCGATCGATGGCGTCCAGGTCCGCAAACGATGCGGACGCGACGGCGGCCAGAACTAATAGGCTTGCTGGCATTGAATACCCTTTGCGCGAAATGCGTACCGCGCCTTTACAGCAAGCACCGTGCCAAACTTAGCCTGTTCAGTCCCGAAGCGTCGGCGGGACATCGTAGGCGAGAGCGACGCGAACGGGGCCGGAACCAGGCTCCACGACGATGCGTGCAGAAACGCCATGCGCTCCGGCCTCGTTCAATAACCGAACGGCGTCCCTGAGAGCGGCCTCCCGTGATCCGGGCTGCGATCCGTACCGTGCCGTGATGGTCAGTTGCTGGCGCGGATCGACCGCCTGCTGATCGAGCCAAGCGGACAAAGACGGACTGTCTGGCGTTGCATCATAGACAGCCAACGGTTCGGACTGCGGCGAGGCAGGATTTTGCTTGGATGCCGGGGGACGATTATGCAGCGACGCCGCTGCCAGCATGAACAATATAAGGGAAAGATCGGCGAGCGAAGTCTGCCAGCCGAACGTGCTTTTGCCTCTCATCTTGCCTTGCCGGCACTGGGCACTGCGCCTGCGACCTGCTGCGCCAGCCAGTCGAGTACGCGCTGACGTTCGGTTTCCTCGCGCGCCGCGCGGCGGGCTATCATGCGGGCCAGCGGCGCAAACAGCAAGTTGCCCAGCAGCAATCCGTACAGCGTCGTCAGCACCGCCATTGAAATGGCTCCGGTAAAGTCCGATGCCGCGCCGGGATCAGCGGGCAGGCGAGTCAGCGATACCAGCGTGCCCGCCAGACCGAATACGGGGGACAGTTCTGCCGCCTGCTCCAGGGTGCGGATCGCGCGACGGTTCTGGCCCAGGCGACGTCGCTTGTGAGCTACGTGGGCCTCATGAAGAGCCGACATCGACCGCGATCCGATCAGGGCGTCCGTGACATCGTCAAATTCCTCGTCCCCGACATGATGGGCCTCCGCCCTGATCAGGCCATCTTGCTGGATTTCTTGGACTTGCCCGGCAAGGTCAGCCCGCGCTTGCGACGCTTTGAACCGTGGCTGGAACAGCCGACCGACGGCGGCGAACGCCGTGCGCGTATCGCCAACGCCACATCGCAAAACCGTGGCAAGACACGTGCCCCCCACGACGATCGCTGCGCCGAGCGGGTCAAACAGGCTGTGGGAGATCATCGGCCGTACTCCATTTAAACGAGCAGAACGGCACTTGGCCGGCAAATTCAGCCCAAGGCGTACATTTGCCGCTTACCGGCAAGACATTGCCGGTTGGCAGGGCAAGGGTCCTGGCGCCTCATTCGATCGGGCGATAGCAACTGGACAAATGGCCCGGAAGGGACCGGCAAAGGCTGTCCCCTGAATTCACCGGTGTCACTTATTACCTCGATATTACCTCAATATTACAGTCACTTGCTGGGTTCGAGGCCCCGCATCCGAATGATGCCCAACCGAAAATTTCCGACTCCGAACAGTGCCTTGCGCAAACTGGCACGCCTTTTGCGAAACACCGGGCACACAAGTTCGGGATACCCAATTCGATGTCGCAAGACTTATTTGGCATTCATGGCAAGGCACTGGAGCTGCGATCGCAGCGAATGGGCCTGCTTGCCTCCAACATCGCCAACGCCGGCACCCCGGGGTACAAGGCGCGCGATATCGACTTCGGCGCCGCCATGCGCGCTGCCGATGCCGGTGCCAACATCGACAAGGCGGCAAGTTCGGCAACGCTCTACCGCGTGCCGGTCATGCCCTCGCTCGATGGCAACACCGTCGAACTGCAAAACGAACAGCTCGCTTTCTCAGAGAACGCGGTCGGCTATTCAACCACGCTCGAATTCATTCGCGGACGGGTTGATACCGTCAAGCGCGCGCTGCGGGGAGAATAAGCGTGAGCGGCCCCCTCAATCTTTTCGGCGTGGCCCAGCGTGGCATGTCCGCACAGCTCGTGCGCATGAACGCGGCCGCCTCCAACCTTGCCAATGCCGGCTCCGTTTCGGGCAGCGAGCAAGGTGCCTACAAACCGATCCGCGCGGTCTTCGCCGAAGACCTCGACCGCCAGAGCGGTCTTTCTACCGTGTCCGTCTCCGGCGTGATGCGTGAACAGACTGCCGCGGTCCGCCAGCACAATCCCGACCACCCCCTAGCCGATGAAAACGGCGACGTGTGGTCTGCTCCCGTCGATGAGAACGCGGAAATGGTCGAGATGCTCGAAGCCTCACGCCAGTACACCAACATGGTCGAGGCCCTTTCCACTGCCAAGCAACTCATGCTCGAAACGATGAGGATGAAATGACCGTAACTTCCGCAACTTCCACCGCCGCTGCGGCGACCACCGCGACGAAGAAGACTTCGCTCGCCGCCATGGACTCCGGCGATTTCCTGAAGCTGATGACCACCCAAATTCAGCAGCAGGACCCGTTCGATCCCGTCGATCAGAAGGAAATGCTGGCCCAGATGGCCCAGTTCTCCTCCCTCGCCGGGACCACCGAGATGGGCGACACGCTTAAGGCCATCTCCACCAAGCTCGATACCCTGGTCACTGCCCAGAATTCCACCGGCGACGCGATCGCCGCCCTCGCCGCCGCCCAGACCAAGTCCGTCTGACCTTTTTTCGGAGTACCTCGAAATGTCCTATTACACTTCGCTCACCGGCCTGAAGAACGCTCAGACCGAACTCAACGTCATCGCTCACAACATTGCGAACGCCGAAACCAACGGTTTCAAGAAGAGCACCGCCCAGTTCGCCGACATCATCTCGTCGTCGGTCGTCACCGACCCGGGCCTCACCACCGGCATCGGCTCGCGCGTCGCCACCATCCAGCAGAACTTCACGCTCGGCGCGCTTGAGCAGACCGGCAACGCGCTGGACGTGGCGATCGCCGGTGAAGGCTTCTTCACCACCGTCTCGCCGACTTCGGGCGAAACCGAATACACGCGCAACGGGTCGTTCTCGGTCGATGGCAATGGCTTTATCAAGAACACCCAAGGGTCGCGCATGCAGATCTTCCCGACCGTCAACGGCGCGCCCGACATGACGACGCGGCAGGACGCGCAGATCCCGACGACCAACAATGGCTCGCCCTACGCCAGCGTTACCATCGATTCGCAGGGCCAGGTCGTGGCGACCTACAACGATGCGTCGAGCCTTACGCTGGGTACTGTCGCCCTTGCCAACTTCATCGCTCCTACCGGGATGAAGCAGGTTGGTGACTCCAGCTGGCATGCCACCGGCAAGTCCGGTGCGCCTTCTTACGGGGCTCCCGGAACGGCTGCCTTCGGGTCGCTGAACTCGGGTTCGATCGAGCGTTCGAACGTCGATATCGCCGAGGAACTGGTCGAACTGATCAGCGCCCAGCGGTATTTCCAGGCGAACGCGAAGGCGATCGATACCGCCACGCAGATCTCGCAGACCGTCATCAACCTGCGCACCTAAAACCACATAGGAGCGACATACGATGGACCGGTTGATCTACACCGCCGTCTCGGGGATGAACGCCTCGATGAACCGCGAACGCGTCATCGCCAGCAACATGGCGAATGCGCAGACCGTGGGCTTCAAGGCAGAAATCCTCCAGGCGACGCCGACCACTCTGGAAGGCCAGCAGGTGGAGGTGCGCGCGATGTCGAGCACCGAGGTCACCGGTGCATCGATGAAGGCAGGCAGCTTGAACCGCACGAACGCCCCGCTCGACATCGCGATGCAGGGCGATGGCATGATGGCGGTTCAAGCCATGGACGGCAACGAAAGCTACACCCGGCGCGGCGATCTTTCGATCACCGTGACCGGCGTGTTGCAGAACGGGGAAGGATTGCCGGTCATCGGCCAGTCCGGCCCGATCAGCGTGCCCCCCGGATCGACCGTGACGATCGGTCCCGACGGCAGCGTGCTGTCGCGCGATCCGAGCACGCCCGAGGCCGCGCCCACGGTGGTCGACAAGATCAAGCTGGTCAGCACCACCGGCACGAAAATCGCCAAGGACGTGGACGGTCAGTTCCGCGTCCCCAATGGCGGGATCCTGCCGGTTGACGAGAATGCCGAGGTGATCCCCGGCGCGCTGGAGCAGTCCAACGTCAATCCTTCCGAAGTGCTTGTCGAAATGATCGCCGCCCAGCGGCTGTTCGACATGCGCACCAAGCTTGTCCAGACCGCTGGCCAGCTTGACGAGGCCGGCACGCGCCTGATGCGTATCGACGGCTAACCCTTTCAAGAAAGGTTATAGACAATGCCAAGTTCCGCTCTTCAGGTCGCCCGCACCGGGCTTGAGGCCCAGGACACGCGCATGCGCGTGATCGCCAACAACCTCGCCAACGTATCGACCACCGCCTTCAAGCGCGACCGCGCCAACTTCGCGACGCTGGCCTATCAGGACACGCGCGTTGCCGGTGCCCAGTCGTCCACCGAGACGTCCTATGCCACCGGCCTGAACCTGGGCACCGGCGTTGCGGTGCAGTCCACCACGCGCATGGAAACGCAAGGCTCGCTGCAGACCACCGGCAATTCCTTCGACATGGCGCTCGATGGTGACGGCTATTTCCAGGTCCAGCTTCCCGGCGGCCAGCTCGCCTATACCCGCGCCGGCAATTTCAGCCGCACGGCCGAAGGCCAGCTGGTGACGTCGCAGGGCTATCCGGTGCAGCCGGGCATAACCGTGCCCGAAGGCGCGACGTCGATCACGGTTTCGGATGACGGCACCGTATCCGCGCAGCTTGCCGGACAATCAGAGCCGAGCCAGCTGGGCCAGATCACCATCGCCAGCTTCACAAACCCGGTGGCGCTGCAGTCCGCCAGCGACAACTTCATGCTGGAAACCGCAGGCAGCGGCCCGGCGCAGATCGGCATCGCGGGCGAACAGGGCCGTGGCCACATTCGCCAGGGCATGCTCGAATCCTCGAACGTCAACGTGGTCGAGGAACTGGTCGACATGATCGAGACGCAGCGCGCCTACGAAATCAATTCCAAGATGATCTCGGCCGTGGACGAGATGCTGCGCAACGCCAACCAGACACTGTGATGAAGACGATGACCGCCCTTGCGTCCACCCCCACCTCTTCCGGTCGCCAGGCGATGACGCGTCTGCTTGCCGGCACGTTCGGCATCGCCGTGCTGTGCATCGGCCTGCACGCCGCCCCCGCGCTGGCGAAGAAGGCGCCGCAGCCCAGCGGTTACGAGCCGACGCTGCCGGTGATGGCGCCGGTTCCGGTGGCCGCGCCGACGGGCGGCATCTTCAACGTCTCGTCCGGCTACGCCCCGCTCTACCGTGGTACCCGCGCCGCCGCGATCGGCGATCCGCTGACGATCCGGCTGGTCGAAGTGACGACCGCCGCCAAGGCCGTCAGTTCCAAGAGCGGCAAGGCCGGTGGCGCATCGATTACGCCGCCAACTGCAGGGCTGTTATCGTTTCTTAACCCTAATGCCCTAAAAGCCAGCTCGAACTCGACGTTCAATGGTTCCGGCAACGCGGCGCAAACGAGCACGCTCGATTCGACACTTGCCGTCACCATCGCGGAGGTCCGTCCCAACGGCACCGCGCTCGTTCGTGGGGAAAAGAAGATGCTGATCAGCCAGGGTGACGAATGGGTCCGGTTTTCCGGCATCGTCCGTCTGGCTGACATCGATGAGGATAACCAGGTGCTGTCCAGCCGCATTGCCGATGCCCGTATCGAATACACCGGCAAGGGCGCCTTGCAGCAGGCCAGCAAGCAGGGGTGGCTTGGCCGCTTCTTCAACATGATCTCGCCCTTCTGACGGTGACCGGAATGAACTCGACCTTCTTCAAGCTTTGTGCCGGCATCCTGGGCGCGCTGACGGCTCTTGCCGCCCCCGCCCATGCCGAGCGCGTACGCGATCTGGGCCAGTTCCAGGGCGTCCGTTCCAACCAGCTGACCGGCTACGGCATCGTCGTCGGTCTGCCGGGCACGGGCGACGACAATCTGGAATACCTGACGCAGGCGATGAAGGGCGTGTCCGGCCGCATGGGCCTGACCCTGCCGCCCGGCGTTTCCCCCGGCCTCAAGAACGCAGCCGCCGTGATGATAACGGCAGACCTGCCCGCTTTCGCCAAGCCCGGCCAGCGCATCGACGTTACCGTTTCCACCATCGGCAAGGCCAAGTCGCTTCGCGGCGGCGCGCTGATCCTGACGCCGCTGATCGGCGCGGACGGCCAGGTCTATGCCATGGCGCAGGGTAACCTTGCCGTGGGCGGCCTTGATGCGTCGGGTCGCGATGGCTCAAAGGTCACCGTCAATATCCCCACCGTGGGCCGCATCGCCGAAGGCGCCAGCGTGGAACGCGCGGTCGCTACCGGGTTCGACAGCGGCGACACCCTGCGCTGGAACCTGTTCAACGCCGATTTCCTCACCGCCGCGCGCGTTCGTGATGCCATCAACCTGCGCCTGCCCGGCACGGCGGCGGTGGAAGACGGCGTGACGCTGGCCCTGCGCCTGCCGCCCGATCCGAACACCCGCGCCAGCGTGATGGCCGCGATCGAGATGATCGACATCGACCCGGCGGAAACGCCCGCCCGCGTCATCGTCAACAGTCGCACCGGCACCGTGGTCATCAACTCCGCCGTCCGCCTCTCGCCCGCCGCGATCAGCCACGGCAAGCTGACGGTCCGCGTGGACGAGAACCCGACCGTGGTTCAGCCCGCCCCCTTCAGCCGTGGCCGCACCGCCGTGGAGCAGAACTCCAACGTATCGGTCAGCGAAGAGCAGCGTTCGGTCGCCCTGTTCAAGGGTGGAGCCTCGCTCTCCAAGGTTGTCGATGCGCTCAACATGCTGGGTGTTACGCCCTCCGACCTTGTCGCCATTCTTGAAGCGCTCAAGCAAGCGGGTGCCCTCAAGGCTGAGATGGTCGTGATATGAGCGTCATCCTGCCATCCGCGCCGGGCATGACCAGCAAGGCGACGGCCACCGACCGCGAAAAACTGCACACCGTCGCCAAGCAGTTCGAAGCCGTGTTCGTTCGCGAGATGCTCGCCTCGGCCCGCAAGACCAGCTTCAGCGGGGACGGCGGCGTGGGCGATCTGTCCAGCGGACAGGCCCTCGAAACCTTCCGCCAGCTTCAGGACGAGCACTTCGCCGACGCGACGGTGCAGACCGGAAACATCGGCCTCGCCAAGATCATCGAGGCGCAGATGCAACGCTTCCTGCCCGCCGAATCGGCGAATGGAGCGGCAACGCCTTCCAGCACCAGCGCTGCCGCTCCGGCAACGACCACGGGACCACAGTAAGCGATGTCTTCAGACCTTCTCTCGATAGGCAAATCCGGCGCCCGCGTCGCCCGCGCGGCGCTGGACGTGACGGCGAACAACATCGCCAATGCCTCGTCGGAGGGGTATGTCCGGCGCTCGGTCAACGTCGCTGAGGTCAACGCCGGCACGCTTAACGCCGCGCCCACCGCCGTAAACCTGGCGGGCGCGCGGATCACCGGCATCGTGCGCAACGCCGACGTGTTCCGTCAGGCCGAAGTGCGCCGCACCGGTGCCGACGCCGCCCGCGCCACTGCCGAAGTGCAGGGGCTGGAAAATATCGAGACCGCCGTCGAACAGACCGGCGTGTTCGATTCGGTCGTGGCGTTCGAAGGCAGCCTCAAGCAGCTGCTGAACGATCCCACCGACGGATCGCTGCGCGCCCAGGTCGTCGAGGACGGCCGGACCATGTCGCAGACGTTCAACACCGCGTCCAAGAGCCTTGATGCCGTCGCCAGCGGCCTGCAGTTCGAAGCGACCGACGGCGTGACTCAGGTCAACCGCGTGGCTGGTGAACTGGCGCGCGTGAACCTGCGCCTGATGCGCGCCACCGATTCGTCCAGCGACCAGACCGCCCTGCTCGATCAGCGCGACCTGCTCCTGCAGCAACTGAGCGGCCAGGCGGACATCACCACCACCATCAATCCCGACAAGACGGTGTCCGTCATGCTTGGCGGGCCGACCGGCTCAGCGCTGGTTTCGGGTGCCACCGCCAATTCGCTGTCGATGTCGACGGCGGCCAACGGCACTCTCTCCTTCGCGGTCAACAGCCAGCCTGTCACCCTCAGCGGCGGCGCGCTTGCCGGAAAGGCGCAGGCTCTGGTCGAGGTAGGTAATACCAAGGCAAAGCTGGACACCATCGCCACCAGCGTGATGACCACCATCAACAACGCGCAGGCCACGGGCGCCGATCTGAACGGCGCGGCGGGTCAGGCGCTGTTTTCTGGCACTGGCGCCGCCGACATGAAAATGGTCGCCGCCAGCGGCAGTGCAATCGCCACCGCGCCGCTGGGGTCTGCCGCCAACAGCCGCGACGTGACCAACCTCAACAGCATGCGCAGCGCCATGGCCTCGGCCGATCCCTCGGGCGACGTCGATACGCTGCTGTTCAGCATTTCCAGCGCCGTCGCCGGGCGTACCGTGACACGCGATGCGCTGAACTCGATCGCCAGCACCGCGAAAGTATCGCTGCAGGCGCAGGCCGGCGTCAACCTGGACGACGAGGCGGTGAACCTCGTTCGCTTCCAGCAAGCCTACCAGGCATCGGCCCGCGTCATGCAGGTCGCTTCCGACCTCTTCGACTCCATCCTCGGCATCCGTTAGGTTTTGACATGACATCCATCTCGACCAGCACCGGCGCCTTTTACGAACGCTCGCGCCTCGACATGAAGAGCCTGCGTTCCCAGGCCGAGACGATGCAGGCCCAGCTTGGTGGCAACCGCCTCACGCGCTCGTCCGACGATCCAGTCGCCGCATCGCGCCTGCGCATGCTGTCGCGCATGGAATCCTTGTCGAAAATCGACACCACCAACGCCAACCGCGCCAATGCCGACCTGACGCTGGCCGACTCCGCCATGTCGGACATGGCCGATGCGATCATCCGCGCTCAGGAACTGGCGACACGCGCATCGTCCGCCACCCTGACCGACGAACAGCGCGGCGCGATCGGCACCGAACTGGAGCAGATCCAGTCCAACCTCCTCGCTCTCAGCAACGCGCGCGATTCCAGCGGCCACGCCTTGTTCGGCGGCGAAAGCACGGGCGACGCCTACCAGCTCGATGCCTCGGGCAATGCGACCTACATCGGCACGGCGACGACCGAAGAGCTGCCGCTTGGCGAAGGCCAGAGCGTGACCCGTTCGATGACCGGCCCGCAGTTCCTATCTTTCACGGGCAAGAACGGCGTGCAGACCGACGTCATGGCCACCGTCAAGGCCCTGGCCGATGCGCTCAAGGCCGGGGGCAGCGGAACCGCGGCTGCGGCCGGCGATGCCATGGCCAACCTGCAGACCGGGCTGGACACGCTTACCACCAACCAGACCGTGGTCGGCACCCGGCTCGCCTGGATCGAACTCACCACCGAACGCCGGACCAACCTTGGCGAGCTGCGCTCCACCGAGGAAGCCGATATCGGCGGCACCGACATCGCCGCCACCATGGCACGACTGCAGGAAACCCTGACCGTGCTGGAAGCCAGCCAGGCCAGCTTCACCAAGCTCGCCGGCCTCAGCCTTTTCGACCAGTTGCGCTGACGACGAAACCAGTCCCCAGCCCCGGCTCCCGCCCGGGCGCCGGGGTTTTTGCCACAGAGGACAGTTAACCATGTTTGCAATCATCGGCGTCGTCATCCTGCTGGTGATGGTCTTTGGCGGTTTCGCGATCACCGGCGGCGCGCTTGGCCCGGTCATGCATGCCATCCCGCACGAGATGCTGATCATCGGCGGCGCCGCCATCGGCGCGATCGTCACCGGCAACTCTATGCACGAGTTGAAGGGCATCGGCGGCGGGCTGAAAAAGGTCTTCAAGGGCCCCAGGCACAACAAGCAGGACCATGTAGACGCGATCATCCTGACCTCGCGCCTGATGAAGATCCTGCGTTCGGATGGTCCGGTAGCCCTGGAAAGCCATGTCAGCGATCCCAAGTCTTCCGCGATCTTCGCTGAATTTCCGCGCCTGCTCGCCAACGAGGCGCTCGTCCATGTCATTGCCGATACGCTGACGCTGATCGTCGTGTCTTCCGGAACGCTGGAAGTGCACGCGGTCGAAGACGTTATCGACAACGGCCTCAAGACCCATTTCCACGAAGAGCATGAAGCGCAACACGCCCTGCAGGGCCTTGCCGACGCGCTTCCTGCGCTGGGTATCGTCGCGGCGGTTCTGGGCGTGGTGAAGACGATGGGCTCCATCGACAAGCCGCCGTCGATCCTGGGTTCGATGATCGGCTCGGCGCTTGTCGGCACGTTCATGGGCGTGCTGCTGGCCTATGGCATCGTCGCGCCGATGGCTGGCCGCCTGAAGCAGGTGCTGGAACAGGACGAACAGATCTTCCACGCCGTAAAGCAGGTGATCATCGCCTCGCTGCACGGCTGGCCACAGCCGCTGGTCGTCGAATCGGCCCGCTCCGGCCTTGGCCATGCTTTCCGCCCGAGCCTGACCGAACTGCTCGACGCGATGCGCGGCCGCTAAGGAATTCGACGCCATGGCAAAGAAGCCTGACGAGCCGGTACGGCCCATCATCGTCAAGAAAGTCACCGTGGTCGCCGGCGGCCATCACGGCGGCGCATGGAAAGTCGCCTATGCAGACTTCGTGACGGCGATGATGGCGTTCTTCCTGCTGCTCTGGATCCTTGGCGCCACCACCGAAAAGCAGCGTCGCGGAATCGCCGACTATTTCTCGCCGACGCTGGTCAAGAACCGGTCCGCGCAGTCGGGATCGGGGACCGGCCTGTTGGGCGGCACCTCGCTGACCGCGAAGGACAAGCTGCCTCACCCGGGCGGCAGCGGCAACAAGGCCATCACCATCCCGCGTGACACCACCGGCGGCGCCAAGGAAGGCGCTCGGAAGAGCCAGCGCGCCAAAGTGGAAGCCAAGCTGCAATCCACCGAACGCCTGCGCCGTCTCGCCAGGCAGGTGCGCCTTGTGGACACCACCGAAGGCATCCGCATCGATCTGGTGGATGACGCCAACTTCTCGATGTTCCGTGTAGGCACCACGGTGCTAACTACAGAGGCGAGTGATTTGCTGGGCGCGCTCGGCGAAGCACTGGGAGGACCGGGCGCCGGACTCACCATTCGCGGCCACACCGATGCCCTGCCCTATCGTCCGGGAACGTACGGCAACAACTGGTCGCTCTCCGCAGGCCGTGCCGAGGCCACTCGCCAGGCGCTGATGCGCGACGGCATCAAGGAAGATCGCTTCCGCCGCATCGAAGGCGTTGCCGACAAGGAACTGCTGATCCCCGCCGATCCACACGACCCGCGCAATCGGCGCATCTCGATCACTCTGCTCGACTGACCCTCACTCAGCAGCACGACACCTATTGATGGCCTGGCGCTCGATGCGCCGGGCCTTTCTTGCGTGTGTCGCGAGCGTTTGTGCTGAGAGCGGCCTTCCAAGGTGGCCTGCTGGACGACCGGCCAATCCGGCTGCGAGGGACCACACGGTCCCACATCAGCCCCACGGACCGATGGAATGCGTCATGCCAGGAGGACGAACGACGGGACGCTGATCCCTCAATGACGACTGATCTACTGAACGGAAAAATGGTTCGCCCAGCGCCTGCACGAGTGATGTCATGGATGGTTGAAGCATCTCATGCCAGCGATGGAGAGCGCGCTCCTCTCGCATCCAGGACCGCAGAGACTGCTGCCAATGCAGTGCGTGAATGGCCCACAAAAAGCAGCGCTCACGCGCGCGCGGGATTCTATATTATATGTGCGCGGATTTCGGTGCGTAAAATACGCCTCGACACTGTTACATGGCGTAGCGACCGCAGCGCTGGATGCGCGCCGTTTGCGGCAGAGTGGTGCGGTCACGCGACCGGCCTCGACGCGGGATCAGGCAGACGCATAAGCGCTACCTGTAATCCAGACGCCGAAACGCCCGGCGGTCTGTTGACCGCCGGGCTGGGACCTACCCGGGGACGGGAAGGTCGTTGTCGGTGTCGCGGTTGCGCTTAGCGCAGGAGCGACAGGACGTTCTGCTGGCTCTGGTTGGCCTGTGCGAGCATCGCGGTCGATGCCTGGCTCAGGATCTGGGCCTTGGCCATCTGGGTCGTTTCGGCCGAGTAGTCGGCGTCTTCGATGCGGCTCTTGGCGTCCGAGAGGTTGGTGACGTTGTTGGTCAGGTTGTTGATCGCCGATTCGAGGCGGTTCTGGCCGGCGCCAAGCGAAGCGCGGGTGGCGTTCACGTCCTTGAGGGCGTTGTCGACCGCGGTCAGCGTCGAGGCGGCCTTGGTGGCGTCGGTCACGTCGAGCGAGGAGGCGGTGAGGTTCGCGCCGTTGATCGCCTTGGAGGTGAGCGTCACCTTTTCACCCGAGTTCGAACCGGTCTGGATGTCGAAGGTGACGTCCGTGCCCGAGGTCGTCGAGATCAGGGTGTTGCCGTTGAACTTGGTCTGCGTGATCGACGAGGTGATCTGCGTGGTCAGCGCGGTGACTTCCTGCTGCATGGCGGCGCGGTCAGAGCTCTGATAGGTGCCCGATGCCGACTGGATCGCCAGTTCGCGGACGCGCTGCAGCATGTTGCTGACTTCCGAGAGCGAGCCTTCAGCGGTCTGGGCCAGCGAGATACCGTCGTTGGCGTTGCGGATGCCCTGGCTCATGCCCTTGATCTGCGAGGTCATCGACGTCGCAATGGCGAGGCCGGCGGCATCGTCCTTGGCCGAGTTGATGCGCTTGCCGGTCGACAGGCGCTCCATCGCCGTGCCCAGCATCTTGTTGGCAGAGTTGGAAGCGTTCGAGGCGCGGATCGCGCTGATGTTCGTGTTGATGACTGACATTTGCCGTCCCCTTTTCTCGTGTCCCGAAGGTCTCGCAACCGGCCAGCCCTTCCAGCCCGCTGCCAGGGACAAGACCGACCGATTCGGAAAAAAATTAAGTCCAACCGGGAACCAACCACGATTTTAATGGAACCGGAGTGGCGACGAACACAACAAATCGTTATTTTTCAATACCCTTAGCAGCACCGTCCGGACCCCCCATTAACTATTCCATTACCATTAATGCGGCATATGAGGCCTCGGGATCAGGTTACTTATCCAAGGGACACAAGCCGTATGCTCGGCCAGGTTTGCAACGAAGACACGCTCCGCCTCCACGGCCCGCTGATACAGCGCGCCAAGGCGATTGCCGGTTCGCTATTTGACGCGGCTGCAATCGATTTCCGTGGCGAGACGGACAATGCCCCGTTGCGTCCCCGCACCCGCTGCCTGCGCATGGCGCGCGGCCCGGTCTCGGCCTTCGTCCGCGAAGGCGGATCGCACGCCTCGATCACGTATTCCGACCCGGTAGGCGAAAGCGCGCTGGCGATGTTGCTCGCCGCCATGGCCGGCCCGGAAGACCCGATCGCCGCCGACCCGGAAAGCCTTTCGGTCTTCGCGCTGGCAGAGCGTCTTGCGGCCAGCGACATCCCCGTCCTGATCAACGGCCCCACCGGCACCGGCAAGGAAGTGCTCAGCCGCTTCATCCACACCCGATCGCCCCGCCGCACCGGCCCGTTCATCGCCGTAAACTGCGCCGCGATGCCCGAGACGATGCTGGAAGCCATGCTGTTCGGCCACCAGAAGGGCGCCTTCACCGGCGCAACCGCCGCCAGCGAAGGCTTCATGCGCGCTGCCGATGGCGGCACCTTGCTGCTCGACGAAATCGCCGAACTGCCGCTGACCCTTCAGGCCAAGCTGCTGCGCGCCCTGCAGGAGCAGGAAGTGGTGCCGATCGGTTCCACCAAGGCGATCAAGGTGGACGTGCGCATCATCGCCTGCGCCAACCGCGACCTTCCGACCGAAGTCGCCCAGGGCCGCTTCCGCGCCGACTTGTTCTACCGCCTCAACGTCTTCCCCCTCGAACTGCGCCCGCTGCGGGAGCGTTCGGACGACATCGCCCCGCTCGCCTTCGCGATGGCCCTGCGCCACAGCCCGGCAACCGGCGTCGTTCCCTGCTTCACCGAAGGCGCGCTCGCCATGCTGCGCATGCATTCGTGGCCGGGCAACGTTCGCGAGCTGGAAAACGTGGTTCGCCGCGCACTCCTGCTGTCGCATGGCCGGGCCCAAATCACGCCGGAAAACATTGTTTTCGACAGCCCTGCCCGTCTCGTTACCGCACCCGTCATCGGTGGCCTCGACATGGGCAACTACGACATCGCCGAGCGCACCGTCGCCTCGATCGCCCCGGCTTCGGCCGACGCCGGCGAAGCCGACCGCAAGCTGTCGAGCATCGTCCAGAACTCGCAAGCCCGCGCCATCGTCGAGACCCTTGAGGCTTGCGGCGGCAACCGCCTGCGCGCCGCCCGCGAACTCGGTATCTCCGAGCGTACGCTGCGCTACCGCCTTGCCTCCATGCGTGAGGCTGGCATCGAAATCGGCCGCACCGCGGTCGGAGGCCGTCGATGAGCGGCATCCCCGGCATCGGCGCTGGCGGCGGAGGGATCCAGCAGATCCTCGCGCTGCGCCAGCAGATCATCTCGCGCAACGACCTGCTGCGTGAAATTCATTCGACCCAGGCGGCCGAGCAGACCAACGCCACCACCGCCACGCAAGGCCCGGCGAACGGCTTCACTTCGGCCCTGAAGGACGCGCTCGACGGTGTCAGCGCCGTCCAGCAAAAGTCGGAAGACCTGAGCGTCGCCTACGAACGGGGCGAAGTTACCGACGTAGCGAAGGTCATGCTCGCCCGGCAAGAAGCCGGCGTCGCCTTCGAAGCAACCCTGCAAGTCCGCAACAAGCTGCTGTCCGCGTACCAGGACATCATGCGGATGGGAGTGTAGTAGACCATGAGCGATCTCGTCCCAGCCACCGGCGGCGCAGCGCCTGCCTCGATGTTCTCGCCCCTGACCGATGCGTCGGGCGGCAGCGTACTGACGCGCATCTCCTCGTTCACGGCGCAGCCCGCCGTGAAGAAGATGCTGCCCATGTTCATCGGCCTGTCCGCCATCGGCGGCGCGGCCCTGACCTGGAGCATGATGGCGCCCTCGCCGCAGCGGGTGCTCTACGCCCAGCTGGACGACAGCGAGCGCGCAGGCGTGGTCGGCGCGCTCGACACCGCGCAGATCAAGTACAGCATCGACAACCAGACCGGCGCGCTGTCTGTTTCGGAAGGCGATTTCTACAAGGCCCGCATGCTCG
The DNA here is from genome assembly GCF_055521575.1 of Novosphingobium sp. BL-S-24. NCBI lineage: Bacteria > Pseudomonadati > Pseudomonadota > Alphaproteobacteria > Sphingomonadales > Sphingomonadaceae > Novosphingobium > Novosphingobium sp. BL-S-24. Next base: position 2,232,220 of record NZ_CM145488.1, on the reverse strand, counting down.
TCGCATCGGACGGCGCGCTGGCGACACCCGAAACCGGCGACCAGATGCTCGACAAGCTGCCGATGGGCGCCAGCCGCACGCTGGAAGGCGAACGCCTGCGCTCCGCTCGCGAACATGACCTGCAGCTGACCATCGGCCAGATCGACGGCGTAGACTCGGTCCGCGTCCATCTTGCCGAGGGCGAAAAGTCCGTCTTCGTGCGGGACAACGTGGCCCCGACCGCTTCGGTCATGGTGCGCCTGAAGTCCGGCCGCCAGCTGAGCGACAGCCAGGTTTCCGCCATCGTCAACCTCGTCGCCGGATCGGTGCCGGGTCTCTCGGCCGATGCCGTGCGCGTCATCGACCAGCATGGCCAGCTGCTCTCGCAGGGCCGGACCAACGGCGCTGAAAACGACCGGCTGGACATGCAGTCGCGCATGGAAACGAAGCTGCGCGAACAGATCGCGCAACTGCTTTCCCCGATGCTGGGCGACGGCAAGTTCACCACCGAGGCCCAGGTCGAACTCGACATGGACCAGGTGACCGCCGCACGCGAAAGCTATGACAAGGACGGCGTCGTGCGCGCCGAAACGCTGCAGCAGTCCCAGTCGGCCTCCGCGCCGCAGGCTGGTGGCGTTCCGGGCGTGCTTTCGAACACGCCGCCGCCTGCCGCGCAGGCCGTGGCCGGCGCGCCGCAGGGCACCGTGCCCGCCAATCCCGCCGCTGCCGGACCTCTCCCGGCGAACGGTGAAAGCTCTTCTACCAAGACGTACGAACTGGGCCGTCAGGTTTCGGTTTCGGAAACCGGTCCGGGCAACATCAAGCGCCTGACTGTGGCTGTCGCCATCAGCGCCGACGCGCTGAAGGGCGCCAAGGCCAAGGACCTTGCCGATCTGGAAGCACTGGTCAGCGCCGCCGTCGGCGCCAATCCGCAGCGCGGCGACGTGGTCAAGATCGTGACCCGCAGCTTCGAGCCGGTGGCCGAGGAAGCGACTCCGTTCTACGAAACGCCGTGGTTCGCCACGATCGTGCGCAACGGCGCGGCGGTCCTCGCGGTGCTGCTCGTCCTGCTGCTGGGCGTGCGCCCGATGGTCAACGCTATGCGCGGCGACAAGCCCGCCAAGGGCAAGAAGGCGAAGAAGGGCGCGGCCGTCGCAGAGGCGGATGCCGATGCGATCGACGCCCTGCCCGCCGCCCCGGTCCGCCCGATGCTCGCCAGCGCGGACGGTGTCGATGTGGACGTGGACGTCCAGACCACCCGCGCCGATCTGCTCGCCCGCCAGCTTGGGCTGGCCCAGCGTATCGTCGCCGAAAAGCCCGAGAGCGCGGTGCATGTCCTGCGCCAGATGCTTGCCGAACCCGTCGCCGAAGTTCAGTCGAAAGCCGCATAAATGACCGCCATGGCCCCTATCCAGGCTGCTGACACCGCCGCCATCATGATGATGCTGCTGGCCGAGGATCAGACCACGCATATCCTCAGCGCCCTGGAACCGCAGGAACTGCGCCTGCTGGGCGAAAAAATGGTGGCGCTTGGCGAAATCAGCCCCGACGTCATCGCCGAGGCGATCGCCGGGTTCGTCGCCAAGACCGAGCGCATGGGCCTCGTCACGCACGACCGCGTCGGTCAGGTGCGCACGATGATGAGCCGTGCGGTTGGCGACGTGAAGGCCGACAACGTGATGCGCCGCATCGCGCCTGCCGCCGCGCCGCAAACCTCGCCGCTGGAACTCGCCCGCTGGCTGACCCCGGACGCGCTGGTGCCGCTGCTTAAGGGCGAGCACCCGCAGGCGATCGCCGTGCTGCTGATCCAGCTCGATCCCGAAGTCGCCGCCGCCGTCCTTCATGGCCTCCCGGCCGAGATCCAGCCCGAGATCGTCCACCGCATCGCCACGCTTGGCCCGGTGGCGCCGCATGCGATCGAGATGCTGGAAGAACTGCTTTCGCGCCGGATCACCGAAAGCCATGGCCAGCGCCCCCTCCAGATGGGCGGCGCACGCGAGGCCGCGGAGATCATCAACGGCGTCGGCAAGGTCGTGGAAAAGCGTCTGATGGGCGAGCTGACCAAGCGCGACAAGATGCTGGCGAAGAAGATCGAGGAAGAGATGTTCAAGTTCGAGCATCTCTTCGTCCTCGATCCGCAGTCGATGGGCGCGCTGCTGCGCGATGTCTCGAACGAGACGCTGATCGACGCCCTCAAGGGTATTTCCGAGGACGAGCGCGACGTGTTCTTCCGCGCGATGTCGAGCCGCGCCGCCGATGGCGTGCGCGACGAAATCGCTGCACGTGGACGCGTAAAGCTGGCCGACGTGGTCGCGGCGCAGAAGGAAGTCGTGGCGGTGGCCCGCAAGCTGGCTGCCGATGGAACGATCGTGTTCGGGGCCGGGGACGACGACTATGTCTGATATGGGATTTTCATTCGCCCAAACCTCACCGGTGCCTGCCGCGCCCGGTCGGGTAAGTGTGCCGCACGCATCGACGCTGGGGCCGCGCATCTCGCTGGTCGAGGCGCTGGGCCGCCCGGCAGGCTTTCGCCCGGACGCGCGCTTCGGCGGCGTTCCCGTGCCCACGCCTTCCGAGCGCGAAGTGGCAATGATGCAGGTAGAGGCGGTCGATCCGGTTTCCGAAGCCTATGGCCGTGGCTACACCGATGGCCATGCGCTCGCCAGCGAGGAGGCAGAGGCCCATGCCATCGCCAATCATGCCGCGCGCGAAGCGCTGATGCTGTCGTTCGCCAAGCTCGACGCGGTGATGGCGGAAGACCTTCGCCTGCGCCTGCGCGATACCGTCGCTGCGCTTTGCGAAGCGACGCTCGCCCCCCTCGCCATCGATGAAGCCGCGCTGGCCCAGCGCATCGACCGCGCCGTCGCGATGCTGGCGCGCGCCGACGACGAACGCGTGGTCCGCCTGCATCCCGCCGACATCGATCTGGTATCCCACCGCCTGAGCGCCAACTACACCGTACAGCCGGACTCCTCCCTGGAGCGCGGCACCGTACGCGTGGAAACGGCGTCCGGCGGGGTCGAGGATGGTCCTGCCACCTGGCGTCTCGCCATCGCCGAAGCGCTGCACCAGGCCTGATCCGGGGCGATGAGCTACGCCTCGATCCTGGACGATTTCGCCGCTGGCTCTGCCGACCTGTCGCCACGCCGGTTCGGGATCGTCACCGCCTGCGACGGCGGCCTGCTCGAAGTGAGCGGCCTGTCCGTCCCCGTCGGCGCGATGTGCCGCGTGGCAAACGGGCGCGACAAGACCTTTCCTGCTGAAGTCATCGGCTTTCGCAACGGGCGCACGATGATGATGCTCCTGGGCGATACGATCCTGCTGCGCCCCGGCGCGCGCGTCGTTCCCGAAGGCCATCCCGGCATGCTGCCAGTGGGCGATGCCTTCCTTGGCCGCGCGGTCGATGGCGAGGGGCTGCCGATCGACGGCGGCCTGCCGATCCACACGCGCCTTGAGTGGCCCGCAGGCGGCGTGCGCACGTCCGCGCTTGACCGCAGCCCCGTCCGCCACCGCTTCGATACCGGCGTGCGCGCTCTCAACGCCCTCACCACCTTCGGCGTCGGCCAGCGCATCGGCGTCATGGCCGGATCGGGCGTCGGCAAATCCGTGCTGATCGACATGATCGCGCACGGCGCCAGCGCCGACGTCATCATCGTCGGCCTCATCGGAGAGCGTGCGCGCGAAGTTTCCGACTTCGTCGAGCGCCACATGAACGATGAGAAGAAGCACAAGACGGTGATCGTCGCGGTCCCTGCCGACCATGCGCCGAACCTGCGCCTGCGCGGTGCCATGCTCGCCACCTCGATGGCAGAGCACTTCCGCGCGCAGGGCAAGCGCGTGCTGCTGATCCTCGACAGCCTCACCCGTGTCGCCCACGCGGCGCGCGAAATCGGCCTGCTGCTGGGCGAACCCGGCGCGGCGCGCGGTTACCCGCCATCGGCACTTGCCACGATCACCAAGCTGGTCGAGCGCGCGGGCAATTCAGCGGCGAGCGGCGGATCGATCACCGGCCTCTACACCGTACTGGCCGATGGCGACAACCAGGACGATCCGGTGGTGGACACCGCCCGCTCGATCCTGGACGGCCACGTCGTCCTTTCGCGAGACCTGGCCCAACGCGGCCAGTACCCCGCCATCGATATTGCCGCCTCGCTCAGCCGCGTGATGAACGACATCGTCAGCCCCGCGCATCAGCAAGTCGCGCGCACGTTCCGCGCACTGACCGCCAGCTACGAAGCCAATCGCGACCTCGTGCTGATGGGCGCCTATCGCACCGGCGCTGATGCGCAGCTTGACCGCGCCATCGCCATGCACGGCGCGCTCACGGGCTTTTTGTGCCAGGCACAGGGCCAAGTCGTCGATCTCGATACCAGCGCGGCGCAGCTCGCCGGGCTGTTGGGCTAACCGTTTATGACGGCCGACAAGCAGAAACTGGCCCGGCTGCAGCGGCTCGAAAAGCTGCGCGCGATCGCCAAGCAGACGGCGGCGACCGAAGCGGCCCAGGCAGAGGGCACGCTGACCCAGCTGCGCACCCTGTCCGACCGCACCCGCCGCCTTGCCAGGGACTACGCCGCCCGCCGCGACGCTGGTGATGGGGCGGCGCTTCATAACGTGGGTCGCTTCGTCAACGGACTGCAGACCCTGAGCAGCAATACCGATGGCGACGCCTTGCGCGCCAAGTCGATCGCCGATGCCAAGCAGCAATTGCTGGCCGAGGCGGAGCGCCGCCGCGCCGCGATCGAAGACCGCGCCACGGCCCAGGCGCGGGTGATCGCGACGAAAGCGCAGCATCCCGTGCTCACCAGTCGCCGAGGAAATGGCACGGATCTTGAATAAGATCGGGTGAAGCCATCAAGGACAGGCCCCGAATGATTCAGACAACCGCCCCGACGATCCAAGCCAACCTTTTGCAGACTGCATCGGGTGCCGGCTCCGGACCGGGCCTGCCCGGGGCCGACTTTGCCGCCTTGCTCAGCGCTGCGCCGCAAGTCGCGACACCGGTGGCGGCAGCGGTCCAGCCCAGCATTGCCGCTCCCCTGCCCACTGCAATGACACTGCCGGAAATCGTGACCGGGACCCAGAACGGCTTGGCGGCTCTGGCCCTGCAGGCTGGCGCCGCGGCGCCTTCGCCTACGCAAATGCCAGCTGCGGCAACGGGTTCCTCGCTCCTTCAGCAGATCGCGACCAAGGCGGACGCCCAACCTTCAGCCTCGCTCGCCAACGCTGCGGTGGTTCGGCCCGAAACCCCCGCTTCGATGGCGCCAACGAAAGCCGCGCTGAAATCCGGCGCGCTGCCGATCGCAGCTTTGCTGATGGAAGCGGCAACGCCTGCCGACAGCAAACTGGCCGTCAACGGCAAGGACGGCAAATCCGGCGGCAAAATGTTGCCGTCTGCCGCCTTGCCCATCGGCGACAAGCCGGAGTCATCCGCCGAACCCGCTCTCTCGTCCGACCCTCTCGTTGCAGCCGAAAAGCAGGCAGGCACTCTGGTTGACGCGCCGATCGTGATTGCTCTGCCGGTGGCGACGTCGGTTGTCAGCATGGCGGCTGCGCAGTCGTTTGCTCCAACGTTGCCGCGGTCCGTTGCGATGGAAGCCGAGACTGCCAGCCTTGCCGCTCCGATGCAGGTCACCAAATCGGTTGCGCGCGAGATCCCGGCGGACGTTCGGGCTGTTCGTCTGGAGCCGATCGAAATCGTCAGGGCGGATGCCATCCCGGCAGCCTCGCCCACACCCGCCAGCTTCGCTATCGAAGGGCGCGTTACGCCAGCAGGGGCCGAGCCGATCGTGGTCGCCCCAGTGGCGGCGATAGTGGAACAAGCAGATGTGCCGCTTCAGGCGGTAGCAACTCCCATTGGGGAAACCGCTCAGCCAAAACCGGTTAAGGACAACCCGATTGCCGCCCAGCAACGCGGCGATACTCCCATCGGCACAGTGACCGAGCGTGCAGAGGCCGTTCTGCCGAAGGCCATGACACACGTATCCGCCCCATTGACCGCTGCAATGACTTCCGCCGCCCTCCCTCGCACCGGCGAGACTGCGGCAGAAGCGCCAGCGGCAACCGAAGCGCCTCTTCAGGCCAAGCCCGCTGCAGATGCACCGAATGTCGTTACCGTCGCTTCGCCACGCACTCAATCGCCCGAAGAGCGTGCCCGTCTGGAGGGGGTAGCTCAACCAATCCTCGCCAATACGACCCGGGCGGCACTGCAAGCGGAGGCATCGGTTCAGCAGGCAGGAGCCAACGAACCGCTCGCCGATGATACCCGCGCGCCATCGCCGAACCACGTCGCGCGTAGTGCAGAACCGCACGCCAAGGCCGACAGCGCGACCACGCCAGAGCGTGAGATTCCGAGCATACTGGGTCACAAGCCGGTGGCGTCTGCCACGATGGTGCCGCAGATGGTTTCGGACTCTGCGCCCGCCGTCGCCGCGCCCGATGGGTCCAGCCCGCCTTCGCCCACCGTCTCCGAAACTCCGCATGACTTCGACACGCTGGTCTCTCGCCTTGCCGAGGCGCGAGAGGCCGCAAGCCCACATGTCGTGCGTACGGCGATGGCGCATGGCGAGTTTGGCCGGGTGACGATGCAGATGCATCAGGACGATGCCGGTCTCTCCGTCACGCTCGCCAGCCACGATCCCGAGTTTGCGGGCGCGGTTCAGGCCGCCGCCGCCACGCTTGCCGCCAATACCTCGAACAGTGGCGAGCAACCCAGGCAGGATGCCTCCGCTTCGCAACAGAACCAGGCTAACCAGGCACAGCAGACGCAGACCAATGCCGGGAACGGACAGGGCCAGCAGGCCCGCGCCGATGCCTCCGGTGGCCAGCAATCGCGCCGCGAGGGCGGGGCGTCGGGCCGCCAGCAGGATCAGCAGCCGTCCGGTTCTCCCGCGCGCAATCGTAACGAACAACGCCAGGGCGGCGGCGACGTCTACGCCTGACGCCCGTAAGCACAACCGAATTACAGGGGACATCGAATGAGCAGCAAACCAGCGCCCGCCGCCAGCGGTGACGAAGCGCCGAAGAAGAAAGGCAAGATGGGCCTGATCCTGATCGCCGTCGCCATGTTGGTGGTTGGCGGGGGAGCGGTCTTCGGCCTCATGTTCGCCGGGGTGATCGGCGGGCATGCAGAGGAAAAGAAGAAGGAGGAAGGCCCGCAGCTCGTCCGCAAGGGCGAGGAAGATCCCTATGCGCCGCCCGCGAAGGAAGGCGAAGGAGAGGGCGGCGGCGCCAAGGAAGTCGAGGGCGAAGGCGGTGACGAATATCGCACGGCGTACTACACCTTCAGCGAAGACTTCACGTCGAACCTGAAAGGTACCGACGCGATGATCCAGGCCAGCATCGCCTGCTCCACCCGTCGCGACGGGCGCGTGCTGCAATGGTTGGCCAAGCATGAGCTGGCGATCCGTTCGCGCCTGCTGGAAATCCTGGCCGATACGCCCGAAGAGGATGTGACCTCGATCGACGGCAAGGAACGCCTGCAAAAGCGGATGACGGCGGCAATCAACAAGGTTCTTGTCCAGAAGGAAGGTTTCGGCGGCGTGGATGCCGTTTACTTCCGCAACTTCATCATCCAGTAACGGGGAAATGGCCCAGGATATTTCTCATAAGGCCCGGCACTGTTCGGAGCTGCTTGGCGCCGGTCCTTCGATAGAGGAACTGGTCCGGCCGCTGGCACGGCTGGGTGAAACGCTGGCGCGGACGCTGCCGGCCGGGCTGGCACGCCTGGCGGGCGGCGATGCGCCGGTCGTGCGCATTGGCATTCCGGCCGAGAGTACCCTGGAAAGCATCATCGCCTCTGCCCAGGCGGACAACAGCCCGCTCGCCTCGCACAGCCTGATGGGCATCGGTCCCAAGCGCCTGCCGCTGGTTGCAACGTTCGAGGCGGCCCCTGTGTTTCGCCTGCTTGACCGTACGTTCGGCGGGCGCGGCGCGGTGCCCAATCCCATGCCCCGGACCTTCCCGCTGTCGGCGGAACTGCTGCTCGCGCGGATCGAGGAAGCCATCGCGGCCGCGCTCAGCGCTGGCATGGGCGGTGATGAAACCCATCAGGTCCGCCCGCTGAAGCGGGATACAAGCCTTGCCCAACTCGCGCCTTTCTCTGCGCGCGAGGCGTTGCTGCAAATCGTGCTCGAAATAGAGGAGGCGGATGCCCAGCCCTGGTCGCTGGCGCTGGCGTTCCCGCTTTCGACTCTGTCGGGCACGCTGGTCGTTCCGCGCCGGGAGCGCCGGGTAGCGGCCCGCGCCGCCCGCATCGGTCCCGATGACGAGCCTTTTTCTTCCATGCCGCTGGAAGTGACCGCCGTGCTGGTGGACATGCCGATGGCGTTCTCGCGTCTGTCATCGCTGCGCCCGGGGGATGTGATCCCGGTGACGGTGGCTCGTTCCGTGCCGCTGGTCGTCGATGGGCGCACGATCGCCACGGGAACCGTCGGCGAAGTAGAGGACCGGGTCGCGGTCCAGGTTCAAAATGCATTCTGAGTTGGGGACACTGACGAAATGAGCATCCACTCCCGCGGCCTCGACTTCCTTCGCGATGTCGACGTCCGCCTGTCGGTAGAGCTGGGCCGCACCCAGATGAAACTGAAGGACGTCCTCGCGCTCGGCCCCGAAAGCCTGGTCATGCTGGACCGCATGAACGACGAACTGCTCGACGTGCTGGTCAACGGCAAGCCGATCGCGCGCGGCGAAGTCGTCTCGCACAACGGCCGCTTCGGGCTGCGCATCGTGGAGATGCTGGGGATCGAGGAAACGGCCGCTCCCGGCGACGCCCTTGGTCTGCCAGAGAACGGCGCGGAGTAAGCCTGATGCTGTGGTACATCCTCAAACTGATGGTGATGCTGCCGCTGATCGCGCTGCTGGTCTGGGGCTGCCTCAAGCTGGCCAAGACCGTGCAGACGCGCGCCGGGATCGGTACCGGCTCCAAATCGATCCGCATTGTCGAGACCACCATGCTTTCCCCCACGCTGAAGCTGGCGGTGATCGAGTTCCATGGCCGCGAAATCCTGGTGTCCGCATCACGCCACGGCCTGACCCGGCTGGCGGAGGCTCCCGCAAGGCCCCGCTATGCGGAGCTGGAGGAAGACGAATGACGCGCGCGCCGCGCTGGCTGAAAGCAGGCGCTTTGCTGACTGCTGGCGCCGGGCTGCTGACATCGGCAACCGCGTTCGCGCAGGCGGCCGCCGCGCAGGCACAGGCGCAGGCTCCGTCGCCCACGGCGATCCCCGGCGCTCTGGACCGTGCGTTCGGATCGCTGGGCGGGACCAATGGGCCGGGCATGAACATGTCGCTGCAGCTGCTGCTCATCATGGGCCTGCTGACGATCCTGCCCAGCCTGATCTTGATGATGACCAGCTTCACGCGCATTCTGGTGGTTTTATCGATCCTGCGTCAGGCGATCGGCCTGCAGCAGTCGCCGCCTAATCAGGTGTTGATCGGGCTGTCGATGTTCCTGTCGCTGTTCGTGATGGCCCCCACGCTGGAGCGGGTGAACGCCAACGCGATCGCCCCTTACGCCGCCGGCACGATGAATGCAGAGGCCGCAATCCAGAACGGCGGGCGCGAATTCCACGCCTTCATGATCCGGCAGACCCGCCAGCGCGACCTCATGCTCTTTGCGGACATGGCCAAAGCTCCACGGTTTGCGAGCAGCGCCGACGTGCCGTTTTCCATCCTCCTGCCCGCCTTCGTCACCAGCGAACTGAAGACCGCGTTCCAGATCGGCTTCATGCTGTTCCTTCCTTTTCTGGTGATCGACCTTGTGGTCTCCTCCGTGCTGATGAGCCTTGGCATGATGATGATGAGCCCGATGATTGTGTCGCTGCCATTCAAGCTGCTGCTGTTCGTGATGGTCGATGGCTGGGCGCTGCTGATGGGATCGCTGGCGCAGAGTTTCGGGTAGATGGGCCGGGCTGAGGGATCGCCATGGAGGACATAAGCGGGCTTCTGTCGCTGGCCGACCGGATGCTGTGGGTCACGGCGCTGGTCGCCGCGCCCGTGCTGCTGGCATCGCTGGCGGTGGGCCTGATCATCGGCATCGTCCAGGCGGCGACATCGGTGAACGAACAGACCCTGACGTTCGTGCCCAAGCTGGCCGTCATCGCGCTCGTCCTCGTCCTGCTCGGCAGTTCGATGATGACGCTGATCGCGGACTACACGCAGGAAATCTTCGCCCAGATCGCCCGCACCGGGCAAGCTGAGCAGGTCTCTCCATGACGCCGGCGCCGTGATCGGGATAGACTTCGGCTATGGCGCGCTGGAAGGGGAATTCTGGCGGCTGGTATTCGTGATGACCCGCATCGGCGCGGCCCTCGTCGCTGCCCCCCTGTTCGGGGCCGTCACCGTTCCGCCGCAGGTTCGGGTGATGGTCGCCGGTGCAATCGCCGTAATGATCTGCGCCTGGACCGATGTTCAGGCGCCCGCCCAGTTGCTGTCCGTGGCGGGCCTCCTCGCGGTCATGGGCGAAGTGCTCGTCGGCCTGACGATGGGCTTCGTCCTCCAGCTTTCCTTTGCCGCCCCCATCATCGCTGCAGAGATAATCGGCGGCGGGATGGGCATGAACATGGCCGTCGCGGTGGACCCTGTGGCCGGCACCCAGTCCCCCGCGCTCGGCCAGTATTTCATGGTCGTGCTGACGGTAGTGTTCTTGGCTTTGGGCGCACACCTGCAGTGGTTCGCGCTGGTTGTCCGCAGTTATGAGGTGTTCGCGCCGGGGCAGACCTGGCTTGGCCCGGAACGCTTTGCGATGGTCGCCGGGTTCGCGACGCAGATGTTCCTCACCGCCGTCGCCATCGCCCTGCCCGTCACGCTGGTGCTGCTGGTGGTGCAGATCGTCACCGGCGTGCTCAGCCGATCGGCCCCGGCGCTCAACCTGTTTTCGCTGGGCATGCCCGCAGGTGTGCTGGGCGGCATCGTCGCGCTGATGATTGCCGCTCCGGTGCTGACCGACATGGTGTCGCGCCTGTCCGCAGATGCGCTGGCCAATACCGCGCAAGTCCTGCTGAAATGAGCGGGAGCGACCAGGAAGGCGAAAAGAGTTTCGCCCCTACCGAAAAGCGCAAACGCGAGGCAGCCAAGCGCGGCGACGTCATTCGCCCGCGCGAACTCGGCATCGCCGCCTCGGTCGCCATCGGTGCGGCATGGTTGCTTCTTGCGGGGCCGTGGCTGCTGGACCTGTCGAAGCGGATGCTGCGCAACGGCTTCACCTTCGACCGCGCATCGCTCGACGATTTCAGCCCCGGCAACATGCTGATCGATGCGCTGGTGGCCGCGCTCCCGCCTGTCATCGTGCTGGGCCTGTCGATCGTGGCGGTGTCGCTGATCTCGCAGTTGAGCTTTGGCGAAGGGCGGTGGCTGGCTGGCAACCTTGCGCCCAAGGCATCGCGGATCAATCCTATATCGGGCCTGAAGCGCATTTTCGGCCCGTCCGGCTGGATCGAAATGGTCAAGGGCCTCGCCAAAGTCGCGCTGCTGGGCGTCATCGCCTGGACCTGGGCTGACGGCAGGATCGACGCCTTTGCCCGGCTTGGTCGCGGCGATGTGATGGGTCAGCTGTCGTGGGCGTGGAGCACGATCATCCTGCTGATGTTCTGGCTGGCCGCCGGGCTTTTCATCATCGCCATGTTCGATCTGCCGATCCAGATGGTCCGCCGCATCATGCGCTTGAAAATGACGCTGCAGGACGTACGGGACGAGCACAAGGAATCCGAAGGATCGCCCGAGAAGAAGGGCATGATCAAGGACCGTCAGCGCAAGATCGCCATGGGTGGGCTGGTCCCGGCGATGAAGGAAGCGCAGTTCGTGGTGACCAACCCGACGCACTTCGCCGTCGCCATGGCATACGATCCCGCCAAGGCATCGGCGCCGATGGTGGTGGCACGCGGGCGAGCGGAAAAGGCGCTGGCGATCCGCGAGCTAGCCGCCGAATATTCGCTGCCCGTGCTGGAATATCCGGCCCTCGCCCGATCGGTTTTCTACACCACGCGCGAACGGCAGATGATCCGCGAGGAGCACTACGTCGCGGTCGCCGCCTTGCTCGCCTTCGTGATGGCGCTGAAACGCGGTGAAAAGCGCACCGCGCCGCAGGTTTCGGTACCGGTCACCGTCCGTTTCGACGCCGACGGACGGCTCGATCCAAATTCGGTTTCCTGACCATTTGAACCCTTAACAAGCCTCAACACTTGCCGTTCTAGACCGCATGGTAACCAGCACTTCCTCTTCGACCAGCTCGTCGGCCACCACCACGACCTCGATCGTGACCGCGCTCGGCGGAGGAAGCGGCGTGGACATGACCGCGCTGGCGAACAATCTTGCGGTCGCCCAGTTCCAGTCGCGCAACGATAGACTGGCATCGAAGTCGGACAAGCTGGAAGCCCAGGTTTCGGCGGCATCCAACATCAAGTCGCTGATGCTCAGCCTGAATACCTCGCTGGGTACGCTGGTTCGCTCGGGCAATCTGGCGCGCACCCCGCAGATCGCAGCGGCCGGCGTAGCGACGGCGACCCTTTCCGGCAGCAGCCAGCCCAGCGGCAGCTATTCGCTGGAAGTCACCAAGCTGGCGAGCAGCCAGCAGCTGGCCAGCGCCCCCTTCGCATCGCGGACCAGCACGGTCGGCTCCGGCAACCTGACGCTGAAGTTCGGCGCGGTATCGGGCTCCACCTTCACGCAGGACACGTCGCATGCGGCGGTCAATATCACCATTCCGCAAGGGGCCACGCTGGCCGAAGTAGCGACTGCGATCAACGGCGCGAATGCCGGTGTATCCGCCTATGTCACCACGACGGTGGACGGCGCGCAGCTGGTGCTTAAGGGGCCGGAAGGCGCGGACAACGGCTTCGTCCTGGAAGCGAGCGAAAATGCGTCGGACCCCGGCCTGTCCGCTCTCGCCTGGAACCCCGCATCGACCACCGGCAAGCTGCTGAACACCGCCAGCGACGCCGCGTTCAAGATCGACGGCCTGGAGATGACGGCCAAGTCGAACGCCGTCACCGATGCGATCCCGGGCGTCAAACTGCAGCTGACCGCCGTCAACACAGGCGCACCCACCAAGGTTTCCTTCTCCGATCCCACCGGCGCGATCGCCTCCTCGATGCAGGATTTCGTGGACGCGCTGAACGAAGTGATGGGCGCGCTCAATGCCGCGACCGCGCTGGGTGGCGATCTGGCCAACGATCAGGGTGCCCGCGCGCTGAAGCGCTCGCTGGCGTCCATGGGCTCGACCACGATCATGCCGAGCGCAACCGGCGCGGCGAAGACGCTGGCCGACCTGGGCCTCAAGACTCAGCGCGACGGCACTTATGTCCTCGATACCGAGCGCCTTTCCGCGACCACCGCAGCGGATCCTCAGGGTGTCGCCGCGATGTTCACCAACGGCGTGAACGGCGTCTACGGCACGTTCGATCGCATCTACCGCGCGTCGGTTTCGACGTCGGACGCGTATTCGCTTGGCAGCTCCATCGCTGGATACACCAAAAAGAAGACCAGCATTTCCACCGAGAAGGCCGATCTTGCCGAGCAGCAGGAAAAGCTGCGCGCGCGGCTGGTGGCGCAATACAGCGCGTCTGAATCGCGGATCGGCGCGTCGAAGTCGACGCTCGCGATGCTGACCAACCAGATCGCCCAGTGGAACAAGAGCAGCTGAGATGCTCCTCACGATTTCTCCCCAGGAAGCCTACCGCCGCGTCGATTTCGACGCCCGGGTAAGCGGCGCCGGCCCGGCCGAACTCGTGCACTTGTGCTACGAGCATCTGACCAGTGCGCTCGGCACCGCCATCTACGCCGACCACAACGGCGACAACTGCCTGAAAAGCCGCTCGATCACACGCGCGCTCACCGCAATCACTGCATTGCAGATGGGCATCGCGGGCGAGGACGGCATGGCAGGCGCGCTAAGCCAGCTGTACGAAGCGGCACGCCGCACCGTGCTGGACAGCGCGCTCGCTTTCGATGCGGATCGCATGAACACACTGCGCGATGACTTCACCGAGATCGGCCGGGCGCTGCGCGGCGGCTGACACCCGGTCAAGCGCGCTGCGGCTCTCGCAACTGGCCTGATTTCAGGGACGGTTTTTCCGAAAGGCCGCCCTGCTCCATGATCATCTCGCGAAATTCGTCGCGCTTTTCGTGGATGGAGGCGATCACCGGCCCCATCGCAACGCCGGTTTCCACCAGCACCGCTTCGCTCAATTGAAGCGAGCTTTCCAGCGTCTCGGGCACGGCATAGCTGGCCCCCGCGCGATAGAGCTGCGCGGCGTGGGCCGCATCGCGGGCGCGGGCAAGGATCGGCAGGTCGGGAAACTGCAGCCGCAGTTTGCGCACGATGCGCTGCGCGGTAACCGGCTCGTCCATCGTCAGGATCACCGCAGCAGCCTCTCCGGCACCGAGCCGCAGCAGGCTGTCCCCGCGCCCGGCGTCACCGAACGCCACCGAGTATCCGGCCCGCCTGCCCTCGACGATGAGATCGGTGTTGCTGTCGATCGCCAGATAAGGCCGTCCATGCCGCGCCAGCATGTCCGCCACCAGCCGCCCGACCCGCCCGAAACCGACGATCAGCGTGCGGGGGCGTCCGCCCGTCGCCTCATCGTCTGTCGCCATTGCGGGATGCGGCTCGACGCGGTCCACCTGTTTGCCCATGATCTTGCCGCCATAGGCCAGCAGCGGCGTGATCGTCAGCCCCAGCGCGGTGACGATCTGCCAGAACTGCGCGGTCCCCGGCTGGATCAATTGCGCCGACGTGGCGGCCGTCAGCACGATCAGCGTCGTTTCCGACGGGCTGGACATGAGGATGCCTGTCTCCGTCGCCGTCCCCCGCCGCGCGCCCATGATCCGCAGCATCAGGCCGGTCACCACCGCCTTCAGGACGATCACGACGACGGTGGCGATCAGGATCGACCCCAGGTTTTCCCATACCACCTTCAGATCGATGCTCATGCCGATGGTGATGAGGAACACGCCAAGCGCAAGGCCTTTGAACGGTTCGATGATCTGCTCGACCTCGGTGTGATACTCGGTTTCGGCGATCAGCAGACCTGCGACCAGCGCACCCACGATCGGCGACAGCCCCGCCGCCGCCGTCGCCAGTGAAGCGAGGATCACCACCAGTAGGCTCGCGGCGAGAAAAAGCTCGGGGCTTTTGGTGCGCGCCGCTTGCGCGAACAAAGGCGGCAACAGATAACGACCGAAGATCAGCAGCGCGCCGATTACGATCGTTCCCCACATCAGCGTGTTCAGCAGTTCGCCTACGCCATCGCTACCCGCGTGGGGGGCCAACGCGCCGAGCAGGAAGATGATCGGCACGAGGGCAATATCCTCGAACAGCAGCATCGCCAGCGCCGCGCGTCCAACCGGGGTGGTCGTCTCCGTGATCTTGAGCACAAGTGCGGTGGAAGACAGCGCCAGCGCCAGCCCAAGGGCCAGCGCACCGGAAAAACTCTGTCCGATCGCGGCCAGGATGAACGTCAGCGACCCGCCGATGACCAGCAGTTCCAGTGACCCCAGCCCGAAGACCATCCGCCGCATCTCCCACAGGCGGCCGAACGACAATTCCAGCCCGATGGAAAACAGCAGCAAAATGATCCCGAATTCGGCGAACAGTTCTAGCCCGTCGGGGTCGGTTATGCTGAGGTACGAAAGCCAGGGATAGTCGAACACATGCCGCCCCAGGCCAAACGGGCCGACCAGCAGGCCCACCAGAATGAACCCGATGACAGGGGTGATGCGAAAGCGATTGAACACCGGGATGACCAGCCCCGCCGCCCCCAGGATCACCAGGGCATCGGACATGACGGGGGAGTAGAGATCGCTGCTGCCTGACATGCGGTGACACTAGGGCACCGGCGAGCGCGATGGAACCGCCATCTGGCGGCCATTCGTCTGCAATTAATCAACCATTTCGGTTTCTACGGATGCGCTTTTCACGTGGTGTTAGCCGTCGTTATCCGCCGGTTGCCTCGGTTTCGGAGGAGGTCCGAAGCGCGCTGGGAAAACATCCGAGTATATCCCTAGGCACAATTCCAAAGGGAAGCTTAGCCGTGGATCTTATCTCGAATCTCATCCTGATCGATAGCGACATGCGTCGACGCGCCGCGATCAGCCATGTCCTGTCTTCGGGCGGGATTCACGTAGAACCATTCGAACATATTGCCGAACTGGCAGGCGCGTGGCCGCGTTCCGGCGTCGTCCTCATTCACGACAGCGATGGCGCGATTGAGGAACTGATCGAAAACATGGCCCGGCAGGGGGACTGGTTTCCGATCATCGCTTTCAGCGAGGAACCCGATGCCCAGCGGATCGTCCAGGCCATTCTCGACGGCGCGATAGACTATATCGCCTGGCCGATCAGCCCGGAGGAATTGACCGAGAGTCTGGCCACCGCGATCGCCCGGGCGGAAAGCCTCGGCAACGCGAAGCTGCGCGAAGTGATGGCCCGCGCCCGCATCGAACGGTTGACTCGCCGCGAACGCGAAGTGCTGGGCGGTGTCGCCAATGGCCTCTCCAACCGCCTGATCGGGGAAAAACTCTCGATCAGCCCGCGAACGGTGGAAATCCACCGGGCCAACATGCTGAACAAGCTTGGCGCCAGCCACACGTCAGACGCTATCCGCATCGCCATCGAGGCTGCCCTCGTCAATTGACGGAGGCAGCATTTAACTCGAAATTAACTATGCGGCCTGCACTGTCGACACATCGGCGGCATGACCCCGGTGTCTGTACCCGCAGTCTCCTGAAGCAGGCCCGGTCCACCGCGGCCGGGCCTGTTGCAACCGACGGTGATCAGAGACTTAGTGCAGGCGCGATGCGGAGCGCAGAAGCGGCGCTTCCAGCGCATCGTTCAGTGACGCATCTTCAAGTCGCGACAGAACCGCCAAAACAAAGGCCGCGAGCAGCGCCAGCGTCAGGGTCGGCGCTTCGGCGACGGTTTCCGGGTATCCGTCCGCGGGTATGACGCTGGCCAGGCAGTTGTCATGTTGCCCGCGTGACAGCATGAAACAGGTGTCATTGCCCATCAGCGTAAGAACGGCATTAACCGAAGCGCCGCAATCCAGCATCTTTCCAAGAGCGACCAGATCGACAGGACCGGTGCCATCGATACCGCTGCCACCCAGTTCCATCGCTACTTCGTAGACCCGCTTGCGTTCTTCGGACGAATCGACGCTCGTGAAATCGCGCAGCAGCGCACGCAACCGCACGGCTTTGTCGTGGTGTTCGGCAGTGTTGAAGAACGTGTGCGTCATCGCTGGATCTAGTCTTCCGAGTCTGCGGCACCAAATGTCGGAATTGTGTCAATACGCACATTTCCGAGATGTAAAAGCCAGCTTGGATGCCCGTGGCCGTACTGTCAGAAAGGTGAAGGCTCAGTATAACCTAGATTAAGGACAATAAACCGGGCGATTACAAAAGACTGAGCGGCGCCGCAGAAATCTGCGGTTTTCCCAAATAATTTTGTTTTCAGACCGGTTGTGCGTCGATTGCCTAAAGCGACTCGGGTGCCTGCCCCCAAGCACTGAACCACGGCACCATGCGTTCGATCGCATCCTCGATCTCCGGCGTGGATACGGCGAAGCTGAAGCGGATGTAGCGATGCCCGTCGATCGGGTCGAAGTCGATTCCCGGCGCGGTTGCAACGCCGGTGTCCTCCAGCAATTGGCGGCAGAACGAAAGGCTATCGTCGGTCAGGTGACCAATGTCGGCCCAGATGTAGAATGCCCCGTCTGGCGGCGCGATATGGGCCAGGCCCAGCCGGGGCAGCGCGGCCAGCAGCAGTTCGCGGTTGCGTGCGTAATTGGCAAGGTGGCCTTCCAGTTCCTCTCGGCAATCGAACGCGATCAGGCCTGCGTGCTGCGAGAGGACCGGCGGGGTCAGGAACAGATTGCCGATCCGCGCCCGCGCCGCTTCGATCAGCGCGTGCGGGACAACCAGCCAGCCGAGGCGCCAACCGGCCATGCTGAACCACTTTGAAAAGCTGTTCACCACCAGCGCGCCCGGCGCATGCTCCAGCATCGACGTCGCCGCCGCTCCATAGGTCAGCCCATGGTAGATCTCGTCCGAGATGATCGCGATGCCCTTGCGTTCGCAGACTTCGGCGATGGCGGCCATTTCCGCCGGTGCGATGACGGTCCCGGTCGGGTTGGCGGGGCTGGCGATGATAAGGCCGTCAGGGGCCGGTTCCAGCGCATCCAACGCGCCGGCGGTCACTTGATAGCGTTCATCCGCTCCGCACGGCATTTCCACCGGTTCAAGGTACAGCGTGCGCAGGGAATTTCGGTAGGCGACATAGCCCGGCCGCGCCAAGGCTACCCGGGCGCCGGGCCGGAACAGACACGACAGGGCCAGCACGAAAGCCGGTGACGCCCCGCAAGTCAGGAACACCTGCCCCGGCGCAACCGCAACGCCATAAGCTTCCTGATAATGCCGAGCGATCCGCTCCCGCAACGCCACGCTTTCCCAGTACCCCCCCGGATCGCTGTCGAGCAGTTCATGGGCGGCGGCGATGGCGGCGGCGGGTGCTCCGGTGGAGGGCTGGCCATATTCCATGTGGATGACATGGCGCCCCTGCGCGGCCAGTTCGTAGGCAAGGCCGCCAATGGCGATGGCGTGAAACGGTTCGACATGTGCGATCATGCGCGGGTGCTACTGCCGCCCATGCCCGGATGCAATGCGCGGCCGGTTTCCATCGCGGCGATTGCGCCACGCGCCGCTTCCCCTTATCCGCAATGCCTATTGCAGCCGGGACAGCATTGATGAGCGGATTGGAAAGCCTCCTGATCAAGGCCAAGGCGGCAGCGCGGCGCGGGGAGGCCGATGCGGCCCGCTCGCTCTATCGGCAAGTGCTCGACCGTCACCCCCGCAATCCCCGGGCACTGGCCGCGATGAAGGCGCTGGATGAAGGCGGCGGCAACGACGCCCAGATCGCGTTCGACCGGATGGTGGACGCCTTCCGCCATGGCCGGATGGCTGAAGCGGCTCGGCTGGGCGACCCATTGTCACGCGATCACCCCCATGCGCATGGCGTCCATAACCTGCTGGGCGCCGCGCTGCTTGAGCTGGACGATGCCGCCGGGGCGGAAACCGCATTTCGACGCGCGGTCGCCGCCGATCCAGACACTCCGGCAGCCTACAACAACCTTGCCATCGCGCAGCGACGTCAGGGCCGCATCGCCGATGCCGAAGCGACCTACCGCGACGTGATCGCCCGTGCGCCGGGCTATGCGGACGCGCCCTACAACCTCGGCAATTTGCTGGAGCAGGACGGGCGGCTGGACGAGGCGGCGCAGTGGCTTCAGGCCGCGATTGATGCCGATCCCGCGCACGTCGACGCGCTCTACAACCTCGGCAATCTGAAAGCGCGTCAGGGCTATCGGGACGAAGCGATCGCCTGCTTCAGCGCCGCTGTCGCCTTGAATCCGGACCATAGCGATGCGCACAACAACATGGGCGGGCAGCTTCTGGCCGAACAGCGTGGCGAGGAAGCGATCGCCGCGTTCGATCGCGCGCTGGCCGCCGATCCGCGCAACGCTCAGGCGCTGGTCAATCGCGGCAAGGCGCTGGTGCTGATCGGCGAGCGCCCGGCAGCGGTGGCATCGTTTCGCGCTGCGCTTGCGCTCAATCCGCTCGACAAGTCGGCCCGGTTGCAGGCTTTGTTCGAGGAAGCGCACATGTGCGACTGGCACGCGCGCGGTGAATATCCGCTCACCGACGGCCCGGAGGCGGCGGCCGTCCAACCCTTCGCGTCCCTGCCGTTCGTGGACGACCCGGACCATCAGTACCGGCGATCGGCGGCCTGCGCGGCGCGCATGTTTCCGGCCCAGCCGGACACCCTGCCCTCGCCCGCCCCCGCAGCGGACGGACGCATCCGCATCGGGTACTTCTCCGCCGATTTCCACGATCACGCGACCATGCACCTGATGGCGGGCTATTTCCGCGAGCACGATCGCGATCGCTTCGACATCCGGCTTTACAGCTATGGGCCGCAACGGGATGAGGATGCCGCGCGGGTTGCGCTGCTTGAACGGGCGGATTCGTTCACCGATATCGGTGCGATGCGTGACGAGGATGTCATCGCCCTCGCCCGCACGGATGGCCTCGACATCGCCGTCGATCTCAAGGGCTACACGATGGGTACGCGCACGCGCCTGTTCGGGCAGCGGCTGGCCCCGGTGCAGGTGAGCTGGATGGGGTATCCCGGCACGCTGGGGCACCCTTGCATGGACTATTTCCTGGCTGATCACGTGACCATGCCACCCGGTTCCGAAGCATCATTCAGCGAGAAGATCGTCCGGCTCGCCCACTCCTATCAGGCCAACGACGATCAGCGTCCGATCATCGCCGATACCCTCGGGCGGGCGGGCTGGGGACTGCCGCAGGACGGGTTTGTCTTCGCCAGTTTCAACCAGTGCTACAAGGTCTCCCCGGCGGAGTGGGACATCTGGATGGCGCTGCTGAAGGACGTGGACGGTAGCGTCCTGTGGTTGCTGAGCACCAACGAATGGGCGGAGAGCAATCTGCGCAAGGAAGCGCAGGCGCGCGGTGTCGACCCCGAGCGGCTGATGTTCGCCAAGCCTCTGCCCCATGCCGAGCATCTGGGGCGGCTCGCCCACGCCGACCTGTTCCTCGATACCTTCGCGGTCAACGCGCATACCACGGCGAGCGATGCGCTGTGGGCCGGGCTGCCGGTGCTGACGCTGGCCGGGCGGCAGTTTGCGGCGCGGGTCGCGGCGAGCCTTCTGCATGCGGTGGGCCTGCCGGATCTGGCGGTGGATACCGAGGCGGACTACGCCGCCCTGGCGCTCGAACTGGCGCGCGCGCCGCAGCGGCTCGAATTAATCCGCGATCGGCTGGCGGAAGGCCGCCGGTCAGGCGACCTGTTCGACACGGTGGGCTACACGCGGCGGGTGGAAAGCGCGTTCGAATACATGCACCAACGGCATGTGCAGGGACTGGCGCCCGATAACTTCGAGATGGATTAGATCTCGCCGCCGCCCTGCCCGATCCATTGCGGGATCGCGGTCTTGAGGAATTGCGACATATCGGGCGGGAGGCTGTCGAGGGCGAAGAACCGCGCCTCGACGATTTCGCGCCCGTCTACTTTCGGCTGATCACTGGTGCGGCCAATGATTACGCGGACGGCGTTGGCCGTGCCGTGATAGACCTCGTCGCTGCGGGTGAGCAGGTGCGGACGATCAATCCGGCAGCCCGTTTCCTCCAGCAATTCGCGCGCGGCGGCGGCGAGCGGGTCTTCGGCGCGGTGCATTCCCCCGCCCGGCGTCATCCAGTTGTCCGAGCCATAAGAGTGGCGCACGAGCAGCACCCTTCCCAGTGTATCGAGGGCCAGCACGCGGACACCGTGCACCCGTGGCCGCCACACCTTCCATACCTGCACCCGCACGCGATGCGCCAGCCGGTAAAGGGCGCGGTGCAGCGAGGCGGGCAGGAGGTTCAGCAAAAACACGTAACGGGTTGGCTCGCCGCCCTGAGCAGCCTTGCCACTGGCAAATCATGCTCGCCCCTGATCGCGGCGTCGAAAATCGCCCGCTTTTCCGCACCGCGAATAACGAACACGATTTCGTCACTGTTCAGCAGCGCGGGGATGGTCAGGGTCAAGCGATCGAAAGGCGCTTCGGGCGGCAAGGGATCGGGCGTCAGCTGGCGCACCGGTCGGCTGTCGTCCGCCTGCGGGTCAGTGTTGGGGAATAGCGAGGCCACGTGCCCGTCACCGCCCATGCCCAGCCATGACAAGGCGAAGTGCGGCGGCCGGGCGTCGGCGGTCAGCGGCACGATCACTGCACCTGCAGGCTCCAGCCGCGCCCTGATCTTGCCGACGTTGCTGGCAGCATGCGCTTCGTCCACGATGCGGTCGTCCCCCGGCCACACCGCGATGCGTGACCACGGCAGGTCTTCCTTGGCCAGCAGGTCGAAGATGGGAAACGGCGTGGAGCCGCCGGGCACGTTGACGGCGATGTCCTCTGCGCCGTCCAGCGCCTTGCGCAGCCGTTGGGAGAACCATTGCGCTATGGCGCCATCGTCGGCGCCTTCGATCATGTCGATATCGGGCATGGGGAAGCACTAGCACTCCCCCGCCCGATCCGAAACGCCTTACGCGATGATTTCGCGCAGGAACCACGCGCGCTGTTCGGCTTGGTCGGTCCAGTCGTCGATGACCCCGTCGGTCGCGTTGTCGCCCGCTTCGCCGGCCAGTTCCTTGGTGGCTTTCAGCGTCGCTACGAACGCGGTGTTATCCTCGAACAGTTCCTTGACCATCGCCTTGGCATCCAGGCGTGTGTCATCCTGATCCTTGATCGTGGCCTTGGAGGCGATGGAGCCGATCGAGGTCAGCGTCGTGCCGCCAAGCTTGCGCACGCGTTCAGCGATCAGATCGGTGATGCCGAAGATCTCGCCCGCATGGGTATCGAACAGCAGGTGCAGGTCATGGAACTGAGGCCCGCGCACGTGCCAGTGGAAGTTCTTGGTCTTGAGGTAGAGCGCGAAGCTGTCAGCCAGCAGGCCGTTCAGGCTATCGATCAGCGCGGCTTTTGAGTTGTCCTTGGACATCGGATCGGTCCCCTTCGTTGGATTGAGAGAATTACTGAACGCAAACGCAGATGAGAAGCGTCGGTTCGATTGCAAATTTCGATCAGAGAATCCCGAATTCACTCATGAACACCACTGCGGCCACCACCGTCAACAACGCACCGACCACCCGCCGGGTCCATCGGGCCGCCGTCGAGCGCAGGAGGTCCGGTTTTGCCCATACCAGCGACAGCAAAATGACACCGCCCAGCGCCCCCGCCGAGCCCGCTGCCCACGGTCCCGCCAGCCCGACCCCCATGCCGAATATCACGAATCGAGCTGCGTCCGTCACCTGATGGGCCACCAGCACCAGCGACAGCGCGCCCAATGAATTGGTCGGTTCCCGAGGATCGCGGCGGGGCGCCAGGATCATCGATTCCAGCCCCGCCAGCCCCAGCGCGATGGCCGCAAAGATCGTTCGAGCCGGAGGCGGCAACAACTCCAGCATCACTTGCGAGGCATAGGCCGCAAATCCCGCCGTCAGCAGAGTACAGATGATCGCCACGATCAGCAGCGCTGGCCGCTGCCCCTGCCGATGGGCGATCCCCGCGACAGTCACCTGATCGCGCGCACCGAAGCCGGAGAGCAGCACTGCAATGAAAGTGAGATAGAACGCGGGCATCGGCAACGTCCTACCCGCCGAAGCGATGAACGTCGACAGTGCTGGAGCCGCCCGGCAACACACCATCGATCGCCTTGCAGGCCGGGTTCAATCGCATTACTCGAACGCCGTCCGGTCCGCATACGGTTACCCAGAACAAACGGAAGTGAACAACCATCCATGACGTCGAAACACCCAGTCCTCGTTACCGGCGGTGCCGGATACATCGGCAGCCACGCAGTCCTGGCCCTGCGCGATGCGGGATGGCAGGTAGCGGTGATCGACAATCTGGTGACCGGGTTCCGGTTCGCGGTGCCGGACGATGTTCCGCTTTACCAAGGCGATATCGAGGATACCGCCCTGCTCGAACGCATCTTTGCCGAGCAGGGAATGGGCGCAGGGAAAGGCGCGATCATGCATTTCGCCGGCTCGGTCGTCGTGCCGGAATCGACCTATGATCCGCTGAAGTATTATCATAACAACACCGCCAAGACCCGCACCCTGATCGCGGCGGCCGTGGCCGCAGGCGTGCCGCATTTCATCTTCAGCTCGACCGCGGCGACATATGGCATTCCCGAAGTCTCGCCCGTTACGGAAGACAGCCCCAAGGCGCCGATCAACCCTTACGGCATGTCCAAGCTGATGACCGAGACGATGCTGGGCGATGTCGCGCGGGCCCACCCGATGAACTACTGCGCGCTGCGGTATTTCAACGTCGCCGGGGCCGATCCGCAGGCCCGCACGGGTCAATCGACAGCGGGCGCGACGCACCTGATCAAGGTCGCGGTCGAAGCCGCTCTGGGCAAGCGCAGCCACGTCGCCGTGTTCGGCACCGATTTCGACACGCCCGACGGCACCGGCGTGCGTGACTACATTCACGTTTCCGATCTGGCGGCGGCGCACGTTCTGGCACTGGAAGGTCTGATCGACCAGCCCGAGCGTTCATTGACGATGAACTGCGGCTACGGTCGCGGCTTCTCGGTGATGGAAGTGCTCGATGCGGTGGACCGCGTGACCAACCAGAAGATCGACCGCCAGATCGAAGGCCGCCGCGCCGGAGACCCGGACGCGCTGATCTCGGACAACCGCCGGATCAAGGCGACCATCCCCTGGCAACCGCGCTATGACGATCTGCCGACGATCATCGAACATGCTTTGGCATGGGAGCGCAAGCTGAACGACCTGCGTCCAAGCTGATCGGGATCGGCACGACGTCCAACCTCAAGACGCCGTACCCCTCCGGTTTTGCTACGCTGCCTCAGCCAGCCTTCTGGCAGGCCACGATCGCGGTGATCACGTTTGCCGTGTCCTGCGGGTCACGCACGTTGATCGTGTCGAGGCCCATCGTTTTCGCGGGGTAGTCGTTTCCGCCCGGGAAGATGGCGTCACCGATGAACAGGATGTCGGCTTCGGCCACGCCGCTGCGTTCGGCCAGGCGCTTGAGGCCCCACGCCTTGTCGATACCCGGCTGGGTCACATCGACGGAGGTAGCCCCGCCCAGATTGACCGACACGCCCGGCAGGCGCTTCACCAGATCGGCCTGGATGACCTTGCGCTTGGCGAAATCGGGGTCCCAGTGTTCCTTGGCGTCGAGCGGGGCCTGCTGGCCGAGAGCGGAGAAGGTGATCTGGCTGCCGCGATCCTCGATACGCTCACCCCAGGTCTGTTCGGGCGTGAAACCAGTCGCTTCCAGCGCGGCGTCGAAGGCTTCCAGGATTTCCGTCTTCTGTTCTTCGGTGAACAGTTCGGCATAGACCGACTGCCATTCATCCTCACGATGCAGGTAAAGCTTGGCGCCGCTGGTGGGCATCATCCACATGCGCGACAGATCGGCGTGGGCAGGCAGGCGGCTGGCGACCTGCTTCTGGAACTGGGGCCAGTCACCGCCGGAAATCACGGCGACTTGCGCCACGGTAAGCAACTGCGTCAGCAGTTCGGCCATCTCGTCGGTCAGCGGCTGCTTGCTCAGCGCCAGCGTGCCATCAAGATCAAACGCCACGATCTTTTTCATTCAAATGCCCTTCGTGCCGATATCCAGCGCTTCGCTTTCCGAAGGCCGGCGCTATCCGAAACCTGTAAAACCGAACGGTTCAAGACGTCAGGCTGGCGCGCGTTGCCGCCATGGGGGAATTTTTTCGCATTTGCAAAATGGATCGACATGGGTCGTCCATCCCCGTCGAAAATTGCTGCATTGCGGCAGAGCGCAGGGAACATCCGCAAGCGTGGATCGTTCGGCAAGTGGTCCGGGTGGTGAGACCTGTATGCCGGGGCAGCATCGTGGCCTTTTGATCCGACGCCACCGACTTTTGACGCTCAGCGGGGACAATACGACCGACGATGACCGAATTTGATCCAGCCCTTGCCGTGTCGGCGCGCCAGGCAGCGCCCGTCGATGGGCTGCCCTTGCCCCCGCCATTGGCGAACGGTGATCACATCGCGGTATTCCTTGATTTCGATGGCACGCTGGTGGAAATCGCCGATCATCCCGATGCGGTTGCCGTTGCGCCATATCTTGCCGGCTTGGTCACTGCGCTGTCCCACAAACTGGCGGGTCGGGTAGCGATCGTGACCGGTCGTTCCATTGCAGCGCTGGAGGGTCTGCTCGGCCCGGTCGATGTGGCGGTCGCCGGATCGCATGGCGGGGAGTTTCGCGCATCGGGTTCGGCTCCTGTCGAGGCTTTGGCCGATCCGCTTCCGGCGGAGGT
Organism: Novosphingobium sp. BL-S-24; assembly: GCF_055521575.1. Taxonomy (NCBI): domain Bacteria; kingdom Pseudomonadati; phylum Pseudomonadota; class Alphaproteobacteria; order Sphingomonadales; family Sphingomonadaceae; genus Novosphingobium; species Novosphingobium sp. BL-S-24. The sequence continues at coordinate 2,206,375 of NZ_CM145488.1, read as the reverse complement.
CGTTGCCTGCCTCACCGCTTTCGCCGAAGCCAATGGCGGCCTGCTGGTGGAGCCGAAGCCATTCAGCGTGGCCGTCCATTATCGCCGCCATCCCGATGCGCTGGATGGCCTGCTCGCCTGCGCTCGCTCGATCGTCGAGACGACGGGGTTGGCGATGAAGCACGGCAAGCAAGTGATCGAACTGGCAATGCCGGGATCGGACAAGGGCAATGCCGTCACCCGCTTCATGGCCCTGCCCGCTTTCGCCGGAGCGACGCCCGTGTTCCTGGGCGACGACGTGACCGACGAAGACGCTTTCAAGGTCGTCGCCGGGCTGGGCGGACAGGGCGTGCTGGTCGGCCCGATGCGCGCCACTGCCGCCACTTTCCGTCTGCCCGACGTTTCATCCGTTCACGCCTGGCTCCAGTCCGGCATTTCAGGAGATAGCCGCTGATGACCTCGCCCGAACAGAGCACGCTGGAACTGTGGCCCATCGGCAATTGCCAGGTCAGCGGCCTGATCGACGAAGCCGGCGCGATCGTGTGGGGCTGCGTGCCGCGCGTCGATGGCGATCCGACCTTCTGCGCCCTGCTGCGCGGCGAAAAGGGGCAGGACGCCGGGACCTGGAGGTTCGAGCTGGAGAACCAGATTTCCGCCACCCAGCGGTATTTGCGCAACACGCCGATCCTCGTCACCCGGCTGGAAGATGCCAACGGCGGCGCGGTGGACGTGTTCGATTTCGCGCCCCGTTTCGAACGCGGCGGCCGAATGTATCGCCCCGTCGCGTTTGCGCGCATCGTGCGGCCGGTATCCGGCGCGCCGCGCATCCGCACGATCCTCACTCCGATGAGCGGGTACGGCCAGAAGCTGGCGTCGATCACCCAGGGGTCCAACCACATCCGCTATCTGGTGGAGCGCAACACCATGCGCCTCACCACCGATGCGCCGGTCGGTTATGTGCTGGACGAGCGGTGGTTCCGGCTCGAAAAGGCGCTGCATTTCTTCCTCGGCCCGGACGAGCCTTTTAGCGGCAACGTCGAGCTGGACGTAGAGACGATGCTGCAGAAGACGGGCGACTACTGGCGGCAGTGGGTGCGCGGGCTGGCTACCCCGCTGGACTGGCAGGACGCGGTGATCCGTGCGGCCATCACGCTGAAGCTCTGCCAGCACGAGGAAACCGGCGCCATCGTCGCCGCGCTGACCACCTCCATCCCCGAAGCCCCCGGCAGCCAGCGCAACTGGGATTACCGCTACTGCTGGATCCGCGACGCGTACTACACCGTGCAGGCGTTGAACCACCTTGGCGCACTGGACGTGCTGGAAAAGTACCTCGCCTACTTGCGCAACATCGTGGCCGACGCGCCGGAGGGCGTGATCCAGCCGCTCTATGCGGTGAGCGGGGCGAAGGAGATCATCGAGTGGGAAGCCGCCGATCTGGTCGGCTACCGCAACACCGGTCCGGTGCGCGTGGGTAATGCCGCCTACTATCAGGTGCAGAACGACTGCTACGGCCAGATCGTGCTCCCCTCCATCCAGGCGTTCTGGGACCAGCGCCTGCTCCGCATCGCCACCGAGGATGACTTCCGCGGGCTGGAGCAAGTGGGCGAGATGGCGTGGAAAACCCATAACCAGCCCGATGCCGGCCTGTGGGAACTGCGCACCCGCACCGCCGTCCATACCTATTCCAGCGTCATGAGCTGGGCGGCCTGCGATCGCCTGGCCAACGCGGCGGAGCATCTTGGCCTCCACGATCGGGCAACCCTGTGGCGCGAGCGTGCCGATACCGTGCGCAGCAACATCGACGAAGGCGCGTGGCACACGGTCGAAGGGCATGATGCGGGCGGACACTACGCCGCCAGCTTCGGCGGATCGCAGCTTGACGCCAGCCTGCTCCAGATGGTGGAACTGCGCTATCTGCCGGCGGACGATCCCAAGTTCCGCGCCACCCTGAAAGCCGTGCAAAAAGCCCTGCGCCGGGGCGAACACATGCTGCGGTATGACAGCGAGGACGATTTCGGCCTGCCGGAAACCGCGTTCAACATCTGCACGTTCTGGCTGATAGAGGCGCTTCACCGCAGCGGCGAGGATGAAGAAGCGCGCCGTATTTTCGAAGGCATGCTTTCCCACCGCACCAAATCGGGGCTGCTGTCCGAAGACATGGATTTCGAAACCGGCGAGCTGTGGGGCAATTTCCCGCAGACCTATTCGCTGGTGGGCATCATCAACTGCGCCGGGCAGCTTTCCCGGTCATGGAGAGACTGGCGCTGACCCTGCCCACCTCTCCGCCTTTGTACCCTGGCGCCAAGCGCGCCTGACCAATGAGCGTCCAACGGCGCGACCGAGGAAATGCCATGAGCAGACTGATCGTCATCTCCAACCGGGTGAGCGTGCCCAAAGCCAGCGGCGCTTCGGGCGCGCAAGGCGGCCTTGCCGTCGCGCTCAATTCCGCGTTGCGCGAACATCGCGGCATCTGGTTCGGATGGTCCGGTCAGGAAACCGCCGAGTTCACCGGCCATCTCGATATGCAGCGCAACGATGATGTCACCACCGCGACCATTGACCTCGAACCACAGGACATCGACGAATACTACAACGGCTACGCCAACCGCACGCTGTGGCCGCTGTTCCATTATCGCATCGACCTGACCGAATACGACCGCAACTTCGGCGAAGGGTACGAGCGCGTGAACAGCCGCTTCGCCGATTCGGTACTGCCGCTGATCGAGCCGGACGATCTGGTCTGGGTCCACGATTACCACCTGCTGCCGCTGGGTTCGATTCTGCGCGGTAAGGGCGTGAAGAACCGGATGGGCCTGTTCCTGCACACGCCCTGGCCGCCGACCCGCCTGCTGGCCTCGCTCCCGTTCCATGAGAAACTGGTCGCCTCGATGCTGGAATACGACGTGATCGGCTTCCAGACGACCGAGTGGCTGGAAAGCTTCCTGCACTACGTCCAGAAGGAAATGGGCCTTAAGGTGAACCTCGACAATTCGGTGGACTACAAAGGGCGGCGGATCATCGCCCGCGCTTTCCCCATCGGGATCGATTTCGATGAATTCACGCAGGCCGCCAACAGCCAGGAAGCCAAGGACGCCTACACTCAGCTGAAATCCAGCGTTCGCGGGCGCAAAATCCTGATCGGCGTCGATCGGCTCGACTATTCAAAGGGTCTGGGGGAGCGGTTCGAAGGGTTCGCGCGGTTCCTGGCGGACAATCCCGATCAGGCGGGCGATGCCGTATTGCTGCAGATCGCTCCTCCTAGCCGTGGCGATGTCGCCAGCTATCAGCAGATCCGCGAGGATCTGGAACGCAAGACCGGCCATATCAACGGCGCCCATGCCGATGTCGGGTTCGTGCCCATCCGCTACGTGAACCGGGGTTATCCGCGCGCGCAACTGGCAGGATATTACCGGGCGGCGGAGATCGGCCTCGTCACCCCATTGCGGGATGGGATGAATCTGGTCGCCAAGGAATATGTCGCGGCGCAGGATCCCGAAGATCCCGGTGTGCTGATCCTGTCGCAGTTTGCCGGGGCGGCGTTGCAGTTGAAGGATGCCCTGCTGGTCAATCCGCACTCGGTCGAGCATGTCGCTGAAACGATCAAGCGCGCGCTCGACATGCCGTTGGAAGAGCGCAAGCGGCGGCACCAGACCTTGCTGGCCTCAGTGCGACAAGAGGACGTGATCCATTGGCGCGAACAGTTCGTCAACGCGCTGGCGGGCAAGGACGGCAAGAAGCCCGTAGTTCAGGAAGTGGCCGCCTGAACAGGTGGATCTGCAATTCACCGACTGAAAAACCCCTCCCGCCGAGAGATTATGTGTTTTGCCGATAGAGCGACACGGTCCTGAAACTAATATGTGTCAATAAGCGATAAGCGAACGAAAAAATTGGTGAGTGGAAGCAAGAAGTGGTTGATTCTGAACTTTACGGCGAATGTGTCGGCAATAGTGCCGTCGCCGCCGTCCGTATCAAGGCCCTCGCCGGGCAAGGCTGTAATCTCGAAACGCGGGAGCCAGGCGCGGTCGACCTGTCGGCACTCGCCGCAGGCGACGTATCGTTGTGGATTGGTGCGATCGGCCCGGTGGCCGCAACCGCCGAACGACACGGCGATCGGGAAGTTTCGCTTCGGTTCAAGGAACCGCTCGACAACCGTATCCTCAGCCATTTTTCGGCAGGCTGACGGCATCGGTTTACCGACGCCGATGCGCTGCTCTCGCGCTAGAGCTTTGAAAACAGGTTGAGCATGTTCGTCCAAGCGCGATCCGCCTCGCTTGGATCATAGGCCGGGGAATCGGCAACACACCAGCCGTGGTCGGCCTGATAGACTTCGCTCTCTGCCGGACGTTTCGCCGCATCCGCCGCCTTGCGCAGTTCGGTCTTCGCCGCCGGTTGCTTGGCATCGTCGTTGCGGGCAATCGCGAACAGATAAGACGCCCTGGTCGCCGAGAGCAGGCGATGCGGGCTGTCGGGGGCATCAGTCACCAGCCCCGCCCCGTGCAAAGACGCTGCAGCACCAACGCGAGCGGGCACGGCGGCGGCGGTGCGCACGGTGAACGGCCCGCCCATGCAATAGCCGTTGCTGCCGATCCCGCGCTTCTTGTCCACCGGGTCCTGCATATCGAGGAAGGCGACGAACGCCTTGGCATCGCGGGTGATCGCTTCCGGGGTCAAGGCATCGCGCATCGGTGCGATCTTCGCCTGCCCTTCCGGTGTGCGATATTCGGAGAAGCTCTTCATGACCGGCGCGGGGCCGGACCGGTAGTACTGGTTGATCACCAGCACTGCATATCCCTGCGCCGCCAGCGCCCGGGCCATGATCTTCTTGACGTCCCGCAGGCCGGCGATGTCCGGCCACATAACGATGCCGGGATGCTTACCCTTCGTAGGGTACACGAAAAACGCATCGCACACGCCGTCAGCCGTGGTGATCGACACCATGCGTTCGGCGACAGAACTGCCGCCGTCGGCCGCGATCGAGCCAGTGCATCCGGCCAGCGCCACTGTCGCTCCCAGTGCGGCGAACTGACGCCGATTAAGGCCTCGGCTGGTCAGGTGCGCTGTTTCAGCTTCGGCGGTAAAATCGTCACACATGGACAGGACCCTTCGCAAATGGCGGGGATGCGGTGGCGCAAACGGATAGCGCGCGGATGGCGCACCGGTTGCCTCAGTCTGCGTTGAAATTCAGTTCCAGGTTCACGGCGTTGGGATCGGGCAGGAATATCTGCCGCAGACCGATATGGGACAGATCGTTGATCCTGTACGTCACACCCATACCGTCCAGCCGCGAGCGCGTAGCGTCGAAGCCCTCACAGCGCAGGGCGACATGATGGAAGGCATTGGTGGAGCCGCCGGGGTCGTATCCTTCGTAACGCGTACCGGTGCTCGCCTTGTCGACCAGATGGATCACCGGATGACCGGTGGAATCGCACATCCAGTACCCGGCTGTTCCATTGCCGATGGCCGGGTTTTCCCTGCGTTCAAGATCGAGCGTCTGTTCGTAGAAGCTGGCGGTGGCTTCCAGATCGTTCGTCAGGATATTGACGTGATCGATGCCGCTGACTTTCATGGCGCTCTCCCGGATGGCCTTGACCATCAGCTTTGCCGATCCTGTGGGGATGGGCAAGCTTTTGGCAAAAGGGTGCGGCTTTCGGGTCAGCTCTTGAACACCACCGTGCGCGCGCCGTTGACCAGCACGCGATCCTCCAGGTGCAGGCGAACCGCCTCGGCCAGCACGCGGCGTTCGATGTCGCGGCCCTTGCGCACCATGTCCTCTGGCGTGTCGGCATGCGTCACTACTTCCACGTCCTGGTGGATGATCGGCCCCTCATCAAGATCGGCGGTGACGTAATGCGCGGTCGCCCCGATCATCTTCACCCCGCGCGCGTGGGCCTGATGGTACGGCTTGGCACCTTTAAATCCGGGTAAAAATGAGTGGTGGATGTTGATGCAGCGCCCTGAAAGAAACGCCGCCATCTCATCCGAAAGAATCTGCATATACCGCGCCAGCACCACCAGTTCCGCGCGTGTTTCATCAACCAACGCCCGAACCCGCGCCTCCTGTGCGCGCTTGTCCGCCTTGTCGACCGGGAGATAATGAAACGGAATATCGCCCAGCATCAACGTATTGATCGCCTCCCGCGGGTGGTTGGACACCACGCCGACGATATCCATCGCGATCTCGCCGATGCGATGCCGGTACAAAAGGTCAGCCAGGCAATGGTCGAATTTGCTGACCATCAGCAGCACCCGCCGGGGCCGGTCCCGCCGCAGCATCGACCAGGCCATGCCGTATTCATGCGCGATCGGCCCGAACCCTTCGCGGATTTCCTCGCTATGGCCTGCACGCGGATCGAACGCGACGCGCATGAAAAAGCGGCCTTCCGCCAAATCATCGAACTGCTGCGCTTCGATGATGTTGGCGCCCATCTGGGCCAGATACCCGGTGACGCGGGCAACGATGCCGGGACGGTCGGCGCACGACAGCGCGAGGATCAACGGTTCAGCCATTGTGCGATCCCGTCAGGCGGCGATCGTCGGCGCACCGACGCGATTGGTGAGAGCCGCTTCGCTTTCGGCAAGCAGAGCGGCGATAATATCGACGGCCGGCTCTTCCTTGGTCACCATCCCGACCGACTGCCCTGCCATGATCGAGCCGCTTTCCACGTCACCATCGATAACCGCACGGCGAAGGGCACCGGCCCAGAAATGCTCGATCGCCAGTTGCGCTTCGCCCATATCGACTTCGCCTGCATCAAGACGGCGAGCGACCTCGATCTGCTTGGCGGTAAACTCTTCCGTGCCCTTGTTCTTAAGGGCGCGGACCGGGATGACCGGCAGACGAGGGTCGACCTGCACCGATGCCACCGCCTCGCGCGCTGACGCGCGGAAGAAGGCTTTCTTGAAATCAGGGTGAGCGATCGACTCGCTGGCACAGGCGAACCGGGTTCCAAGCTGCACACCAGCCGCCCCCATTTCCAGATACCCGGCGATCGCCTCTCCGCGTCCTATCCCTCCCGCAACGAAGACGAGGTGATCCGTTGCAAGCGATGGCAGGATTTCCTGCGCCAGTACCGATGTGGAAACCGGACCGATGTGGCCCCCAGCTTCCATCCCCTCGATCACCAGAGCGTCCGCACCCGAACGCAGCAGCTTTTTGCCCAGTGCCAGAGTCGGGGCAAAGCAGATCACTTTGGCACCACCGGTCTTGATGGCTTCGACGCTGCCCTTCGGCGGGATGCCGCCCGCCAGCACGACATGGGTCACGCCGTGGCGCTTGCATACGTCGATCAGATCGAACAACTGCGGGTGCATCGTGATGAGGTTGACGCCGAAAGGCTTCGCAGTCAGCCCCTTAGTTGCGGCTATCTCGGCATCGAGCAGGGCAGGCGTCATGGCGCCACAGGCGATCACGCCAAACCCGCCGGCGTTGCTGATCGCGGCGACCAGGTTCCGTTCCGACACCCACGACATCGCGCCACAGAGGATCGCTGTCTCGCTGCCGAGAAATTCGCATCCACGCGCCATCAGCGCCGAAGTCTTTGTGTAGGCGGTCATCGAATTTCCCATAGCCCCGATTTTCTACAGCCGTGCGCCATAGGGTGCGGAATGGGAGCGTACAAGCGTGGAACGAGCGGGCCTTGGAAAAGGCGAACGCGCCCGTTGCCCGTCAGCGCGCAACCGTGAAGGTGGTACCCATATCAGCCTTGGAACTGCCACCCACCCAGACATCGAAAATGCTTTCGTCCTGCACCCAATCCTTGGTCACAGCGCTCCAATAGCGCAAATCTTCCGGTAACAGTGTGAACCGGATCTGCCGCTTTTCACCCGGAGCCAGACTGATCCGCTGGAACTTCTTGAGTTCACGCACGGGCCGGGAGGACGTGCCGACACGCTGGTGGATATACAGCTGCGCCACCTCATCGCCCGCGCGTTTGCCGTCGTTTGCAAGCTCAAACGACACAGTGACATTCTCGCCCGGCTTTATTGAGGATCGGTCCACCATTGGCTTGCCATAACTGAACGTGGTGTAGCTAAGGCCGTGGCCAAACGGCCAGGTCGGCACGCTATCTTCGTTCCAATAGCGCTTGTTGGCGCTTTCAGGCTGGTGCGAAATTAGATGCGCATACGTGTAAGGAGCCTGTCCTGCACTCTTGATCCAGCTGAACGGCAATTTGCCGCCGGGATTGGCGTCGCCCAGCAAAAGATTGGCGACAGCCGTGCCTCCCTCCGATCCCGGATACCATGCCTCAAGGATCGCGCCCGGTTTGGCATCACCGAGATTGAGAGGCCTGCCATTTACGAGCACAACGGCAACCGGTTTTCCGGTAGCGATGACTGCATCCAGCAATTCCTGCTGGCGTCCGGGCAGCGACAAGTCTGAACGGGAGGCAAATTCCCCGGCCATGTTTTGAGGCTCTCCAAGCACGAGCACGGTTACGTCCGACGCCTTCGCCAGATCGATTGCACGGGCGAATTCAGCCTTTTCGTCAATTTCAGGATGAAAATCGGGTTTATTCAGTGCGTCGAAGAACGAACGGTTCTTACGGGTGGGCCATGGCACGCCCGTGGCATATTCAACCTTCACCGAAGCGCCCAATTTGGTCCGCAATCCCTGAACGACGCTAACGCCCTTCGGCGCATTCGCTGGAAATACCCAAGGTCCCAGCATGTCATGTGCGGAGTCCGCCAGCGGGCCGATCACCGCTATCGATTTCAGGGCGGCCCTGTTCAACGGGAGGACTGCGCCCGAGTTGTCCAGCAGGACTGCCGACCGTTCTGCAGCAATCCGCGCGGTTTCACGGTGCTTCGGATCATTAAGGACTTTCGACACGGCTTTGGCGTCTACATAGGGATCTTCAAAAAGGCCAAGGCGGTACTTCGCCATCAGGATACGCCTTACAGGTTCATCGAGCGCTTCTTCCGGCACCTCGCCCCGCTTCACGGCATCGACGAGTGAAAGCATGGGTGACGGCACGTTGGGCACAGACATGGCCAAGTCCATGCCTGCATTCAGAGCAAGAACTGCAGCCTGTTCTGGATTGGCCGCTGCACCCTGCTTTTCTAAAGAATTGACACCATTGGCGTCACTGACGACGAACCCCTTGAACCCCCATTCCTTGCGAAGAATGTCGGTGAGTAGCCAGCGATTTGCTGCCGCGGGGACTCCGTTAAGCCCCATATACGCGCTCATGATATTGGCCGCGCCCGCGTCTACCGCAGCCTTGAACGGAGGAAGGTAGGTATTTCTCAGCTGGTTTTCCGACAAATCGACTTCGTCATAATCCCGCCCACCAATCGAGGCACCGTATCCCGCGAAGTGCTTTGGTCCAGCGAGTACGTGATTGCCCGCGCCGACATTGCTGCCCTGAAATCCGCGTACTTGCGCTGCTGCCATCGCGGAACCGAGGACCGGGTCCTCGCCCGCGCCTTCGACCATCCTGCCCCAGCGCGGATCCTGCGTAATGTCCACCATCGGCGCAAAGGTCCAGTGAATGCCTACGGAGCGCGCTTCGGCTGCTGCCACGGCTTGGCCGCGCTCGACAATCGCCGGATCCCACGAGGCCGCCATGCCGATCGGCACCGGTAGGATGGTGTGCAGGCCGTGAATCACGTCATAGCCAAACAGCAAAGGAATTTTCAGGCGCGTCTGGGTCATCGCCAGGCGCTGCAGCTTGTTGTTGCGCCCCGCGTCGGAGACGAGGAGCATCGCGCCGACTTCACCGTTGGCGATCGCCGCCTCGATGTTCACGCCCTTGGTCTGCGCTCCCGCCACCGTGGCGCCGCCGAAGTCGAAGTACTGGACCAACTGGCCCGCCTTCTCTTCCAAGGTCATGCGTTTCAGCAGCGCATCGGCGCGGCTGGGCGCATCGGCTTCGGTCATCACCCGGTCTTCCTTCGCCAGAACGGCTTCTGACGCGAGCGCCATCAGGCCGGTGGAAGCCATCGCCAAGGCGAAAGTGAATCGAGAAGCTCGCAAAGTCGGTCGTCCTTCAGATAGCGATGCGAACGGAGGTGCCCCGCCTCCGCCATCGCTTTGTGAAGGACAGTTGATCTATCCGATCAGTGAATATCGCAGGTTGAATTTCGCGACATTGCATGTGGCAGATTCGCCATGCGAACCCACCCGCCAGTCGATGGTCAGGCCGCCGCGTCCAGCCCGTAAGCGGTATGGAGCACACGCACCGCCAACTCGGTTTCATCCGCGTCGATCAGGACCGACACTTTAATCTCGCTCGTCGAGATGGCGATGATGTTGATGCCGCGATCGGCAAGCGTCTTGAACATGGTTGCTGCGACGCCCGCATGGCTACGCATGCCAACACCGACGACACTGATCTTGGCGACGTTGCCTTCCGCGATCATGCGGTAGAAACCGATCGCTTCCTGGCGCTCTTCCAGCATCGCCTGCGTCCGGGCGAGGTCCGACTGCGGCACCGTGAAGGTAACGTCGGTTTCGCCCTTATCCTTGGCGACATTCTGGATGATCATGTCGACGTTGATGTTCGATTCCGCCAGTGGGGCGAAGATCGACGCGACCGCACCGGGCTGATCGGCGATACGGGTCAGTGTGATCTTCGCCTCGTTCTTGTCGGCGGCGATGCCGGTGATGAGCTGACGTTCCATGTCGCTTCCCTCTAGTTCTTCGTCGCTGACAATCAGGGTGCCGGGGATGGTATCGGCCGCAGGCGCGCTTTCATCGATGAACGAGGACAGCACCTGCACCCGCACGTTCTCTTTCATCGCCAGACTAACCGACCGCGTCTGCAGCACTTTGGAACCGACCGAGGCCAGTTCCAGCATTTCCTCGTACGTCACCAAAGGCAGCTTGCGGGCCTTGGCGACGATGCGCGGGTCGGTGGTGTAGACGCCATCGACATCAGTGTAGATGTCACATCGATCCGCCTTAACCGCGGCCGCCACGGCCACGGCGGACGTGTCCGAGCCACCACGGCCAAGCGTGGTCACACGGCCTTCGGGAGATACGCCCTGGAAGCCGGGGATCACAGCGATCTCTCCCCGCGCCATCGACGCGATGAGATCGTCCGCGTCGATTTCCTCGATCCGCGCTTTCGCGTGTGCATCGTCCGTTTTGATCGGCACCTGCCAGCCCTGCCACGACCGGGCTTTGCAGCCGATCGCCTGCAAGGTGAGCGCCAGAAGCCCTGAAGTCACCTGTTCGCCACTTGCGACGACGACGTCGTATTCCGCCGGATCGTAAAGCGCGTTCGACTCCCGGCAAAAATTCACGAGCCGGTCGGTCTCGCCCGACATGGCGGACACCACCACGGCGACTTCATGCCCTGCTTCCTGCTGGCGCTTGACGATGCCTGCCACGCGCCGGATGCGCTCGGTCCCGGCCATCGAAGTCCCGCCGAATTTCATCACGATACGTGCCAAGGCGTCTTTGCTCCTGCGAGGAAAGGCCCGCGCGGGGCGGCGCGAGTGTGGATAACGGTCGGGCGCGCTGTTAAGGGGGAGCGATGGACAATGCAACTGCAACGATACCCGGCGATCGCGCAACAATCGAACCCGGCACGATTAATCCAAAGGAAGCAGCGCACTTTGGAGCCTTGGCCGCCGATTGGTGGGATCCCAAGGGGTCTTCCGGCATGCTCCATCGGTTGAACCCGGTCCGGCTTACTTTCGTGCGAGAGGCTATCGATGCTCATTTCGGGTGCGAATCAAAGCAAATCCGTCCGTTAGCTAGAAAGCGTGCGCTAGACGTCGGATGCGGCGCAGGCCTGCTTTGCGAACCGCTGGCCCGGATGGGGGCAGCGGTTACCGGCGTAGACGCTGCGACAGAGAACATTGCTGCGGCCAAAGCGCATGCCGCGCAGATGGGACTGACTATAGATTATACGGCAGGCGAGCTGGCCAGCTTGGGGCTCACCGGTTTCGACCTGGTCTGCTCGCTAGAGGTGATTGAGCACGTCACTGACAAGGCGGCATTCCTTTCCGGCCTGGCTGCCACTCTGGCCGATGATGGCCTGATGATTCTTTCCTGCCCCAACCGTACGCCCGCATCGCGGCTGCTACTGGTCGAAGCAGCAGAACGCTTAGGCAAGGTACCTCGCGGCACGCATGACTGGAACCAGTTTCCGACGCCGGGCGAGCTTCATGCGCTTGCTGAAAATGCAGGCCTGATATTGGGCAAACCCAAAGGTATTGCCTGGTCACCGTTGAAGGGACTGCACTTGTCTGACGACCTTTCGCTGAACTACATAGTGACCGCTCGCAAACCGTAACGGCCGATCAGTTGGATCGCAGCAGCTGTTCGACTGAGGCCTCGGCAAGGGCAATGCGCTCATCCCAGGCACCGGCAATTCGAATAAAGGGGACATCAGCGTTGATAAGTACCTCTTCGGCAAGCGCTGCGAACCTGGCGCGGGTATCGTCCTGACCGAAAAATCGTGTGCCGTCCTCCTGCCAGGGCACATCGGGTTCGAACAGGAGGTAGAGATCGGCCTTGGGATAGGTCAGCAGTTGATAGGGGACTTCTCCGAACAACATTTTCGCCCAGGCCGCCGTCATCAGCTGGTCGGTGTCCAGTAACAGGACCTCAACCTCGGCTTCCTGCTGCATCGCGTGCCTGTTCATCCGCGCCTGGCCTTCGGCGATGAGCAGCAGGTCATTCATGGCCAGATCTACGCCATTCTCTTCACAATAGAGCCGACCATATTCCGGCACGAATGGCCATCCGCGCGTCACCAGAAGTCGTTCGCACAGCACAGACTTACCCGTACTTTCCGCGCCATGGAGGCAAACGGTCTTCAAGCGGGCTTCTCCCTTTTATGCAACGTCGCGGCCAAGATCCATTCGCGTAAGCCAATGACCGACATAACCAGAAACACAGCGTAAAGAGCAGCGCTGGGCCACAACCCCTTGGTCAGGTAGACGGCAACAGAGGCTATATCGATGGCGATCCAAAGCACCCAGTTTTCGACCCTGCGAAACGCCATCAGTATTTGAGCAACGATGCTGGCGCCCGCAATAGCGGCGTCTGCGTATGGCAACGAGGCGTCGGTGAAGCGATGCAGTACCCAACCGAAATTAACGGCAATGGCCGCCGTCGCAGCCATCCAGGCGATGCGGTTGGATTTTCGTAACCAGCGCACTGGGACAGGGTCATCTCCATGCCCCGCCTTCACCCACAAAAACCAACCCCAGATCTGGGCTACAAAAAAGAACCCCTGAAGGGCCGCTTCGGCGTAGAGACGCGCTTCGAAGAACACCCAAGAGTATAGGGCGACCATCGCCATTCCGAACGGAAAATTCCAGACACTGCGCCGAACGATCAGCGCAATATTGGCGAGTCCCAGCGCCGCAGCCAGCCATTCCAACCAGTTCATGCTGACGCTTGATGTTTAGCTGTCATCAAACCGGATCGTGGGATGCTGCAATCAATCGCCAAAGGCGCTGCTCCACTCGGCCTCGTTAAAGCCTGCCAAGACACCGCCCGAATATTCAACGATTGGACGCCTTATCATACTGGGATTGGAGACCATCAGCGCTATGGCACGTGGCGTATCAAGGTCTGCCTTCTGGTCGTCAGATAGTTTTCGAAAGGTTGTCCCCGCGCGATTGAGCGCTCGTTCCAAACCGATCTGTTCGATCCACCGCTCAAGCCTATCGGGATCAATGCCCTCTTTCTTGTAGTCGTGGAACCAGTACGCTTTGCGATTGGCATCCAGCCAAGCACGCGCCTTTTTCACCGTATCGCAATTCGGAATGCCGTAGAATTCGATCATGGACCGCTCAATCTCGATCTGAAGCTCGGTAGCGGCCGTTACATCAAGTTGATATTGCTGGATACTGTTCGCCTGCCCGGCCCAATAAATAAAATGGGTTTAAAGGCGACACCCCCTGCCATCGCCCAGCTGGAAATGACTAACGCGCGGAGAGTCACAGCAATAGAGCGTATAAGTCTGATAGTATTCGTTTTTGCCACGTAGCTGAACTATCCGATGCTCCGCATGACGAGCCCACGCTTGAGCCGCAGCCTCATTTTCCCACTCCGACATCGCAAGCACTTCCCCATCGTCGGCGGTATAGCTGCGAAACAGAAGGAACCCCGGCTGCTGGTGAGCCAATTCTTCCATCATGACTGCGTCGGCAATATACGCATCCGGGTCGATATCGTCGCGCTTGCGATTACGGAACACTACTAGGAACATGCTTAGGATGTGAGCATGTGCTTCGTAAATCGCAATAGCCGTTAATTACCATGTGATCACTAGGCTGCAATGTATTGCGACGAGCGGAGTAAAATAGATTCACCCCGTCCGTTACCGGGACAGAATATTTCGCGATTGCCAGACTTCATTCCACCAGCGGCGCGTCATAAGCGTCGTCCTCTGGACAAATCTACCGATCCACGACAAGGCGCCTTACATGAGCGTCAACAGCTTCGGTCGCCTTTTCCGGTTCACCACGTGGGGTGAAAGCCACGGCCCCGCCATCGGGTCTGTCGTGGACGGGTGCCCTCCTGGGCTGGCGATTGATGAGGCGACGATCCAGCCGTTCCTCGATGCGCGGCGTCCCGGGCAGTCCAAATACACGACGCAGCGGCAGGAACCCGATCAGGTGAAGATATTGTCGGGCGTATTCGAAGGCCGGACGACCGGCACACCGATCAGCCTGATGATCGAAAACGTCGACCAACGATCGAAAGACTATTCCGAAGTCGCGCAGGCCTATCGCCCGGGCCACGCTGACTATGCATATGACGCCAAGTATGGCTTTCGCGACTATCGCGGTGGGGGACGATCATCAGCACGTGAAACCGCAAGCCGGGTTGCTGCCGGTGCGGTAGCCCGTTTGGTGATCCCCGAGGTCAAAATTCTTGCCTACGTCTCCGAAATCGGTGGCGACATGATCGATCCCGGCAAGTTCGATGAAGCGGAGATCGGCATCAATCCGTTCTTCTGCCCCGATGCAGCAGCGGCAAAGCGTTGGAAAAAGATCGTTGATGACGCCCGCAAATCCGGCTCGTCCGTCGGCGCGGTGGTAGAATGCTATGCGAGCGGAGTTCCAGCCGGATGGGGCGCTCCGCTGTACGGAAAGCTCGATGCAGACCTTGCCGCAGCGATGATGGGGATCAACGCGGTGAAGGGTGTGGAAATCGGTGACGGATTTGCTGCAGCGCGCCTTTCTGGCGAACAGAACGCTGACCCCATGCGACCGGCAGAGACAGGTCCCGATGGAGCACCCGAATTCCTCGCTAATCACGCCGGCGGGATCGCTGGCGGAATTTCGACGGGTCAACCGGTCACCTGTCGGATTGCGTTCAAGCCCACCAGTTCGATCCTGACACCACAACCCACCATCACCCGCGATGGCGAGGCGACCGAGATGTTCACCAAAGGGCGGCATGATCCCTGCGTCGGCATCAGAGGCGTGCCGGTCGTGGAAGCGATGATGGCGCTGGTGCTTGCGGATCACAAACTTCTCCATCGCGGTCAGTGTGGCTAACGCCGCTACAGCGATGATGGCGAACGGCTCCGCGCAGTGATCCGTATTTTGATCGATGCCGACGCCTGTCCGGTCAAGGACGAGGTCTACAAAGTAGCGCTTCGACACAAGGTTGCGGTGACGGTTGTCAGCAACAGCCCGATCCAGGTGCCGCAAAGCGCGTTGATCTCCCGCAAGATCGTGAGCGACGCATTCGATGCTGCCGATGACTGGATCGTCGAGCACCTGGATACGGCTACGGTGGTCATAACCGCCGATATCCTGCTGGCCGATCGATGTCTCAAGCTCGGAGCGCAGGCTGTTTCGCCAACCGGAAAGCCTTTTACACCAGCTTCCATCGGCGGCGCCGTCGCAACCCGAGCGATCATGGCGGACCTCCGAGCTGGGGGCGACATCGTTGGCGGCCCGGCGCCCTTTTCGAAGCAGGATCGGTCCCGATTTCTTTCCACGCTCGATGAAGTTTTAGTGAAATTGTCGCGTTGATGAATCCTAACAAATAAGATTTAACCGATCATCGACGCAGCCGCACAATCCATCGGCCTGTGATCGTTGTTATCGATGACGCCAATCGGATCAACGGACTTAAAATAGTCTCCTCACCGGCCTATCTCCCGGTCATCAGTTTCACCAACCCTCTTAGGGAGCATACATCCATGGGTATCGTCGGCAGCACCATCAAGCCGTTTAACAACACCGCCTTTCAGGCCGGCAAGGACTTCTTCGACGTTTCGGAAAAGGACATTGCAGGGAAATGGGCCGTGTTCTTCTTCTATCCCGCCGACTTCACGTTCGTTTGCCCCACCGAGCTTGAAGACCTTGGTGCTCAGTATGATACGCTTCAGGGCCTTGGCGTCGAAGTGTACGGCGTTTCCACCGACACCCATTTCAGCCACAAGGCATGGCATGACACGTCGGACAAGATCGGCAAGCTGAAGTATGCCTTCCTTGGCGACCAGAACCACAAGCTGACCAACAACTTCGGCGTGCTGCGTGAAGAAGCAGGCCTAGCTGACCGCGCGACCTTTGTTGTCGACCCCGACGGCGTGATCCAGCTCGTCGAAATCACGCCAGAGGGCGTGGGCCGCAACGCCAAGGAACTGGTCCGCAAGATCAAGGCTGCCAAGTACTGGCGCGAGCATCCCGGCCAGGTCTGCCCTGCCAATTGGGAAGAAGGCGGCGAGACCCTTGCTCCTTCGCTCGACCTCGTCGGCAAGCTCTAAGACTTAGTCAGTCCATTCCTGCCGGATTTGTGATCACCCTACCAACCCTCGTCATCCCCGCTTCGGCGGGGATGTGTCTCCCGTCGCTTCCTGTTCAGGTGAGTGGCGGGGAAGGATTCCCGCTGACGCGGGAATGACGGGCCGGGTTCAGGGTGATCACGTCCGGAGCAGGACGCTTCATTCATAAGGAACCCATGATGCTCGACGCCACCCTGAAGCAACAGCTGTCGCAATACCTCGGCATGCTGCGCGAGCCGATCGAGCTCGTCGCATCGCTTGGCGACGATGCGAAATCCTCCGAAACCCGCGAACTGCTGGACACCATCGCTTCGCTATCGGACAAAGTCACCGCGACT
This sequence comes from Novosphingobium sp. BL-S-24, assembly GCF_055521575.1. NCBI lineage: Bacteria > Pseudomonadati > Pseudomonadota > Alphaproteobacteria > Sphingomonadales > Sphingomonadaceae > Novosphingobium > Novosphingobium sp. BL-S-24. The sequence goes on along the minus strand of NZ_CM145488.1, from coordinate 2,189,349 downwards.
TTCGATGGCGACGACCAGCGCCGCCCCAGCTTCATCATCCGCCGCGCTTCGGACGCCAGCGCCTGGGTTCGCTTCGCCGGGCTGCCCCTTGGCCATGAATTTACCTCGCTGGTCCTCGCCCTGCTCTGGACAGGCGGCCATCCTCCCAAGGTATCTGACGAAGTGCTGGAGCAGATCCGTCTGCTGGAAGGCAGCACCGACTTCGAGATGTATTTCTCGCTATCATGCCACAACTGCCCCGACGTAGTTCAGGCGCTTACGCTGATCGCTCTTAACAACCCCCATGTGAACGCCACTCTGATCGAGGGCGGCACGTTCCAGTCCGAAGTCGAGGAGCGCGGCGTCATGGCGGTGCCCGCCGTCTTCCTGAACGGCCAGATGTGGGGTTCCGGCAAGATGAGCGTTGAGGAAATCCTCACCAAGCTTGATAGCGGCGCGGATGCGAAAGCGGCTGCCAAGCTGGCCGAAAAGAAGCCCTTCGAAGTGCTTGTCGTCGGCGGCGGCCCCGCCGGCGCGGCGGCGTCGATCTACACCGCGCGAAAGGGCTTTTCGACCGGCATCGCGGCAGAACGCCTCGGCGGACAGGTACAGGATACCATGGGCATCGAGAACTTCATCTCGGTTCCCTACACCGAAGGACCGAAGCTGGCGTCCGCATTGGAAACCCATGTCGCGGAATACGACATCGACGTGATGAACCTCCAACGCGCGGAGAAGCTGATCCCGGCCAGCGAAGTCGGTGGCCTTCACGAAGTGGTGTTCGCCAATGGCGCATCGCTTAAGGCCCGCTCGCTCATCCTGACGACGGGTGCACGGTGGCGAAACTTGGGCGTCCCAGGGGAAGCCGAGTACAAGAACAAGGGTGTGGCCTATTGCCCGCACTGCGACGGACCGCTGTTCAAGGGCAAGCGCGTGGCGGTGATCGGCGGCGGCAACTCCGGCGTGGAGGCTGCGATCGACCTTGCCAACATCGTGGGCCATGTGACGCTCATCGAATTCGACGCCAAGCTGCGTGCCGATCAGGTGCTGGTCGACAAGCTGAAGTCGATGAAAAACGTCGATATCTTCACTTCGGCGCAGACGACCGAAGTCGAAGGCGACGGCGAGAAGGTCAATGCGCTCGTCTACAAGGACCGCGATTCCGGCCAGGAGCGCAAGGTCGAACTGGAAGGCGTGTTCATCCAGATCGGACTGGTGCCGAATACCGAATGGCTCAAGGATTCGGGCATCGCACTGACCGGTCGCGGCGAAATCATCATCGACGAAAAGGCCGCCACCAGCCTCCCTGGCGTTTTCGCGGCGGGTGACGTGACGACGGTGCCTTACAAACAGATCATCATCGCCATGGGTGAAGGATCGAAGGCCGCTCTTTCAGCCTTCGATTACCTAATCCGCAACGAAGCCCCCGAAGAAATCGCTCAGGCAGCCCAGCAGGCCGCCTGACATTGCCAGTAACGAGAGGAAGGCGGAGTGGCGAACAGCCCTCCGCCTGTTTTCGTTTTGGTTAGGGCGGCATTATTAAAAAGTTTCCATCATGCGGACGTTGGCAACACAAGAGTCCAAAAATTGCCACAGCTGTGCGGTAATGGCTGCGCAACGACGGCCATGAGTCGCCGCATCCAGTTTTCATCCGAGCGACGGCTTCAGGGCTCTCTGTACGGATCAGACCGAGGTGACCGTTCCTTCCGATAGCTTGCTGCTGGAAGGAACGCGGAGCGGGGACAAGAGGGACGTGTCCCTCTCTCCTGTCCCCGCTCCGCAAACCGGCACTCCCGCCCGAGTTAGTATCCGGTCCACCTTTTCACGCTAGATCAAAGCCCGTAACGGGCGTGACACCCAAAGGCGGCAGGGACGACGGCATGAGCAAATCGACAGTTTTGGTGACAGGCGCCGCAGGTTTCATCGGCGCCGCCGTGGCGGAAGCGCTCATGGCGCGCGGTACATCCGTTGTCGGGATCGACAATCTGAATGACTACTATCCTGTGTCGCTGAAAGAAGCGCGGCTTGCCCGCCTTACCGCGCGCGGTGATATGTTCGATTTCCATCGTCTCGATTTTTCCGACGCAGATGCCTTGAACCGCGCGCTGGAACCTTTGCAGTTTGATCGCATCGTCCATCTCGGCGCACAGGCGGGGGTTCGCTATTCGCTGGAGAACCCCGGGGCTTATGTCGCCTCAAACCTCGCTGGCCATGTCAACGTCCTCGAATTGGCGCGTTCAAGGCAAGTCTCCCATATGGTCTACGCCAGCTCCAGCTCAGTCTATGGCGGAAATACCAAGCTGCCGTTCGCGGTTGAAGACCGCTGCGATCACCCTGTCTCACTTTACGCTGCCACCAAAAAGGCAGATGAACTGATGAGCGAAACCTACGCCCATCTTTTCCGTATTCCGTTGACAGGCCTCCGGTTTTTCACCGTTTACGGGCCTTGGGGCCGGCCTGACATGGCGATGTGGAAGTTTGCGGAACGCATCCTGACCGAGCGACCGATCGACGTGTATAACAATGGCGAGATGCATCGTGACTTCACGTACATCGACGATATCGTCGGCGGCGTCCTCGCTTGCCTGGATCGCCCGCCTGCCGACGACGGGGCCGAAAAAGCCGGAGGCAGCATCAAGCCGCATGCGTTGTACAACATCGGCAACAATAAATCCGAACACCTGCTACGCCTGATCGACGTGCTGGAAGAGGCGCTTGGCCGCAACGCGGTGCGCAATCTGATGCCGATGCAGCCGGGTGACGTACACGCTACCTACGCAGACATTGCCGCCCTTACCCGCGACATCGGATACAGACCCAGCACCCCGATCGAGGTTGGCGTGCCGCGCTTTGCCGAATGGTTCCGAAGCTATACCGGACTTTGACGGCATCCTGCGCTTTCCCTTCCGGGACCCAGGCTCTAAAGGCCGACCCTGATTTCGACCCGATGAGGTTTACATGAAGATTGCAATGGTGGGTTCGGGCTATGTCGGCCTTGTGTCCGGCGCCTGCTTTGCCGATTTCGGCCATGACGTCGTCTGCATCGACAAGGACCAGTCGAAGATCGACCGCCTTCATGATGGCGTGATGCCGATCTACGAACCGGGACTGGATGCCCTTGTCGCAGGCAACGTGCGTTCGGGACGCCTTTCCTTCACCACCAACCTTGCCGAAGGCATTCGCGGGGCCAGTGCTATCTTCATCGCAGTGGGCACACCATCGCGGCGGGGTGACGGGCATGCGGACCTGTCGTTCGTCCACGCCGTCGCGCGCGAAGTGGGTGACAGCCTGACCAACGACGCAGTCATCGTTACCAAGTCCACTGTTCCCGTAGGAACCGGAGATGAGGTGGAGCGTATCCTCGCGGACAGCGGGACGCCGCATCGCTTTGCCGTCGTTTCCAACCCGGAATTTCTGCGCGAGGGCGCGGCCATCGGCGATTTCAAGCGCCCGGACCGGATCGTCATTGGCGCGGAAGACGATTTTGGCCGAGACATCATGCGGGCCATCTATCGCCCGCTGTTCCTCAACGAATCGCCGCTCCTCTTCACCTCGCGCCGCTCGGCCGAGATGATCAAGTACGCCGCGAACGCCTTCCTCGCGACGAAGATCACTTTCATCAACGAGATCGCGGATCTTTGCGAAAAGGTGGGCGGCAACGTGCAGGACGTGGCCCGCGGCATCGGTCTTGATGGGCGTATCGGCAAGAAGTTCCTTCACGCCGGTCCGGGCTATGGCGGCTCCTGTTTCCCCAAGGACACGCTCGCCCTTCTCAAGACGGCCGAAGATCACGATGCCCCGCTGCGCATTGTCGAAGCGGTCGCCAAAGTGAACGACACCCGCAAGCGCGCCATGGGCCGCAAGGTGATCGAGGCGCTGCGCGGGGCAGACACCGCGCGCGGCAAGCGGGTTGCCATGCTGGGACTGACCTTCAAGCCCAATACGGACGACATGCGCGATTCGCCTGCGATTGCCATCGCGCAGACGCTGACCGATGCCGGCGTGGACGTAGTCGCGTTCGATCCCGAAGGTATGGAGCAGGCCAGACCGCTGATGCCTGACGTCGAGATGGTGGGCGACCCCTACGCCGCGATCACGGGTTCCGACGCGGTAGTTATCGTAACGGAATGGGATGCCTTCCGGGCGCTCGATCTCGACCGGGTCAAGGCGATCGCCAACGCACCGGTGCTCGTGGACCTGCGCAACATCTACAAACCAGACGAAATGCGTGCAGCCGGGTTCGCCTATTCCTCGATCGGGCGTCCCTGAACCGAATTGTCGGCGCCGAAAAAGATCGGCGGAGCGCCCGGCGTCCATGGCGCCGGGCGAATCATGATGGCGGCAAAAAGGTCCGACGTCAGATGGTCCGACAGCCACGCATGCAGGTTAGGCAGTGGTTGAGAGGCGAACCAGTCCGGCTCGACCGAGGCGAACTGCCTCACAAACGGCATGATGGCCGCGTCCGTTAGACCTCTGGAGTTACCGGAGAGCTGGCCGCTGGAAACCAGCCGCGCCTCGAGATCGCGAAGGAAATCGATACCGTTCTGCCGATGCACGGAAGGGTCGCTGCCGTGCCGATGGGGATACTTGTAGCGGTCGAGGTCGTGTTTGAACGCACCGTCATTGGCGGCGATCAGATCGCGATCGTCCCGCGACAGCCAGCCTTCCGGGTCATGACCCGACAGGACGAAGCGCATGATGTCGATGCTCTGGTCGATAACCGTGCCGTCTGACAGCACCAACACTGGAACGGTTCCTTTCGGCGATGCCGCCAGCATGGCATCGGGTTTGGCCGAAAGCTTCACTTCCCGAAGTTCGCACCGCGTCCCGCTGATCGCCACCGCCAAACGGGCACGCATGGCGTAGGGGCATCGCCGAAAGCTGTAGAGGATCGGCTCAGCCAAGACCGTCATCCTCACGTGGCTCGCGCACCGCGCCAACATGCGACACGCCTCGCGCGGCTGCCAATGCTTCCTGCTTGTGGCGCTCCCGGTAAGAAGCGCGCTGCTCGTCCGTGCGTTCGGAATGACATGCCGGGCAACTGACGCCCTCCTCATACAGAGAGGAGGCACGGTCGTGCGCGTTCACAGGTCGTCGGCAGGCATGGCAGAGTGAGTGCGTTCCAGGTACCAGTCCATGACCAATCGTCACGCGCTGATCGAACACGAAGCATTCCCCGCGCCACAGGCTCTCTTCCTCCGGCACGGTTTCCAGATACTTCAGGATGCCTCCCTTTAGGTGATAGACATCCTCGACACCTTCCTGCTTCAGGAACGCGGTGGACTTTTCACAGCGTATTCCCCCGGTGCAAAACATGGCGACCTTGGGTGCTTTGCCTTCACCCAGCAGCCGCTCTCGCTCAGCGCGGAACCAAGCTGGAAAGTCCCTAAAGGTTGCGGTCTTCGGGTCTATCGCCCGCTCGAAGGTTCCCACCGCCACTTCGTAGTCGTTGCGGGTATCGATAACGATGGTTTCGGGGTCAGCGATCAAGGCGTTCCAATCCTGAGGCGCGACGTATGTGCCCACCACCGCCAGCGGATCGACACTGGGCTGGCCCATCGTCACGATCTCCTGCTTGACGCGCACCTTCATGCGGTGAAACGGCATCACCGCCGCGCTCGACAGCTTTACATCGAGATCGGCGCAATCGGGAAGCGTGCGGATATGGTCGAGAACTTTGGCGATGCCATCATTGGTTCCCGCGATCGTGCCGTTAATGCCCTCGTGCGCCAGCAACAGAGTGCCCCGGACCCCTTGCTCTCGACAAACCTGCTCAAGCGGCACGCGCAATTCCGCGCAATCATCAAACCGGGTAAATCGATAAAGCGCCGCTACGCACAGTGAATCGCCAGAAGTCTGCATCCCGCGCCCATACTCCGAACGCATCGCGAAGCGAAGAGCCGAGGATACTCAGCTTGATTACGCTCATCCTCACGTCCGCGATGCCCTTATCCTTATACCGGGACCGCAGTAGTGTATTTGACCTGAGTTAACGCAAAATGGGACGAACCAGTCGCAACCGATGGGTGGCGAAGGACCGTGCGCATAAGGAAGCGGTTATAATCTTCCACATCTGAGACGAGAATGCGCAGGAGATAATCCCAGTCCCCGGATATCGAATAGCATTCAATGATCTCTTCCCGAGATTCGATGAAACGCTCGAAAGCCTCCGTCGTGTCGGCAAGGTGATTCTTGATCTTTATGTGGCAGATTACGTTCACGCCGCGGCCAATTTGCTTCGCATCCACAAGCCTGACTTGCTTGCCGAGCACTCCGTCAGCTTCCAGGGCGCGTATGCGGCGCCAACAGGATGCCGTTGACGCTCCCACACGTTCGGCAAGTTCGGCATGGCTGATCGACGCATCGCGTTGAAGCTGGTGGAGCAGCTTTCGGTCAATTGCGTCCAATGATCGGATAGCGGTCATGCCGATGGTCCATCTGCGTCAGGCTGGTTTTCGGGCGCTGCCCGCGCAAAGGCCTCGTTCTTCGCGCATCGTGCGTCAACCGCAGCGATTTCCGGGAAATCCGAAAGGTCCACATCAAATCGGCGAGCGTTGTAGACCTGCGGGACGAGGCAGCAGTCCGCAATCGTCGGCGAGTTGCCAAAACAATAACCGCTCCCATGCTGGCTGATCATTGCTTCCAGCGCAGCGAAACCATCACGAATCCAGCCTGACATCCACGACTGCACCATTTCTTCTGACGCGTTGAAATCCTCTCGCAGAGCCTTGAGGACCCTCAGGTTATTGAGCGGATGAACGTCACATGCGATGATCGAACACATCGAACGAACGATGGCGCGGTGCATCGTGTTGCCAGGCAACAGGGCCGGTGATGGAAGCCGCTCGTCCAGCCATTCTAAGATCGCCAGACTTTGAGTGAGCGGCTGCCCATCGATCACTAGCGCCGGTACCAATCCCAAGGGAGCGAATTCCCGGAAAACACTGCTAGCCTGCTCACCCTTACGCAGATCGTGCGATACCTGCGCGTGCTCAACCCCCTTAAGATTCAACGCGATGCGAGTGCGATATGATGCTGACGAACGCCAATATCCATGCAGGGTCAATCTCATGACAAGCCCAGCGCGTCGCCCTGAGTCGCTGGTGGGGTCGATCCATCAAGACAGGTCCTACGAGACATCGGCATCCTTTCATGAAATGATCTCATCACGAAATCTCGCATATTAATGTGATCTCATCAACATCGCTGAACCGTCGGTCGTTATTGAAACGATATCCCACAAGCCGGCGTTACAATAGCCTCATGGCCAATACCAACCAGTTACCGCCCGGAGCGGCCGCCGACTGGACCATTCCCCAGGAATGGTGGTCTTATACGGCTGAAGAACACGCTGTGTGGGACCGGCTTTTTGCCCGGCAGTCCGACATGTTACCGGACCGGGTCGTTCCCGCTTTCATGGACGGGCTCGATGTCCTTCGCATGTCGAAACCGGGCATACCGGACTTTAACGAACTCAATGAACGTTTGTCGCGCGCCACCGGCTGGCAGGTCGTCGCGGTGCCCGGACTGGTTCCCGATGAAGTGTTCTTCGATCATCTTGCCAATCGACGCTTCGTGGCGGGTCGATTTATTCGTACGCCCGAGCAGCTCGACTATCTGCAGGAGCCCGACATCTTTCACGACGTTTTCGGTCATGTGCCGCTGCTCGCGAACCCGATATTCGCGGACTATATGCAGGCCTATGGCGAAGGTGGCCTGAGGGCCGCGAAGATAGGCATGATCGAAGCGCTGGCGCGCCTGTACTGGTATACAGTCGAGTTCGGTCTCATCAATCAAGGGGGCGATCTCAAGCTTTACGGCGCCGGAATCGTCTCGTCTTATGGTGAGAGCGTATTCGCCATCGATGACCCCTCCCCCAACCGGATCGGTTTCGACATCGAACGGGTAATGCGCACCCAATATCGGATCGACGATTATCAACAAGACTACTTCGTGATCGACAGCTTTGACGATCTTCTTCGGCAAACGCGAGACGCTGATCTTACGCCCATCTACGAGAATCTTCGTGATGAAGAGCCGATCGACGTGGGTATGCTGATCCCGACCGATCACGTTTATCACGCCGGTACTCAGATCTACTCCAATCGCGTGAAGTCCGCAGGAACCTGATGCCTGTCGCGGATGCCGTGGCCTGCCGCCGAACATAAATAAGGAATGGACATGAGCGTTTTCGAAAACCCCATCGGCCTTGACGGCTTTGAATTTGTGGAATTCAGCGCGCCGGAAAAGGGCCTTTTGGAACCGGTATTCACCGCGATGGGCTTCACCATGATCGCTCGTCACCGCTCGAAAGACGTTCAGCTTTGGCGTCAGGGCGGCATCAACCTCATTGCGAATTACGAGCAGCGCAGCCCTGCCGCTTATTTCGCGGCCGAACATGGCGCCTCAGCGTGCGGCATGGGCTGGCGCGTCAAGGATGCCGCAAAAGCCTATGCCCTTGCCATCGAACGTGGGGCGGAACCGGTCGAGGTGACGACGGGTCCCATGGAACTGCGGCTTCCTGCTGTGCGAGGCATTGGCGGCTCAATCATCTATCTTATCGATCGATACGAGGATGAAGACGGCGGCCTCTCGATCTACGACATCGATTTCATATATGAACCGGGTGTCGACCGGCATCCCGAGGGGGCCGGCTTCAAGATCATCGATCACCTCACGCACAACGTCTATGGCGGTCGCATGGCGCACTGGGCCAGCTTCTATGAGCGCGTATTCGGCTTTCGTGAGATCCGGTATTTCGACATCAAGGGCGAGTATACCGGCCTCACCAGCAAGGCGATGACTGCCCCCGACGGCAAGATCCGCATTCCATTGAATGAAGAAGGGAAAGCGGGGGGCGGCCAGATCGAGGAGTTTCTGCGTGCTTACAACGGTGAGGGCATCCAGCATATTGCCTTGCTTTGTGATGATCTGATCGCGGCATGGGACAAATTAAAGGCACTCGGAACGCCGCTCATGGCACCACCACCTCCCACATATTACGAGATGCTGGACGAGCGGCTTCCCGGTCATGGCGAGCCGGTTGCCGAGTTGCAGGGGCGTGGCATTCTGCTCGATGGATCCACTGAAGATGGGGATCCTCGCCTGCTGCTCCAGATTTTCGGCCAGACCGCGATTGGCCCGGTCTTCTTCGAGTTCATCCAGCGCAAGAAAGATGAAGGCTTTGGCGAAGGCAATTTCACCGCCCTTTTCCAAAGCATAGAACGCGACCAGTTGCGTCGTGGTGCGCTGAACGCCGCGTCTGAGGATTCCGCCGCATGAAGCTCGCAAGCCTGAAGCATGGCCGTGATGGTCGCCTGATCGTGGTGTCTGACGATCTTGGTTCGTACGTCGATGCCAGCCACATCGCCCCCACCCTGCAGGCCGCGCTGGACGACTGGTCGGCGGCGGAACCGAAACTCCGCGCATTAGGCAAAAGCATTGGCGACGGTGCCGAACGGTTGGACGTTCGCTCGCTCTCCGCACCGTTGCCCCGCGCTTATCAGTGGGCCGACGGGTCTGCTTACGTAAACCACGTGGAACTCGTCCGGCGCGCGCGCGGAGCCGAGCTGCCGGAAAGCTTCTGGCACGACCCGCTGGTCTATCAGGGTGGATCCGACAAGTTCCTTGGCCCCAACGATGCGATCCCTCTCGCGGATGAAGCCTGGGGATGCGACATGGAGGCAGAAGTAGTCGTGGTCACCGACGACGTGCCCCAAGGCGTAACCCCCGAAGCGGCCCGTGACCTGATCCGACTGGTAGGGCTGGTGAACGATGTCTCGCTGCGAAATCTCATTCCCGGTGAACTGGCCAAGGGCTTCGGCTTTTATCAGTCCAAGCCTGCCAGTGCCTTGTCGCCGGTTTTCGTCACGCCAGATGCGCTTGGCGATCGGTGGAAGGACGGCAAGCTGTCCGGAACCCTCCATGTCGATCTGAACAACGGCCCTTTCGGCAGGGCCGACGCTGCCACGGATATGACGTTCGACTTTGGAACGCTCATCGCCCATCTCGCGAAGACCCGTTCGTTGGGGGCGGGCACGATCATCGGATCAGGCACGGTCTCCAATCGCGATGAAAGCGGTGGTCCGGGGCGCCCGGTCGCCGATGGCGGCATGGGCTATAGCTGCATCGCGGAAGTGCGGATGGTCGAAACGATCCAGAGCGGTGCGCCTAAGACGCCCTTCCTCCGCGCTGGAGACAAAGTCCGGATCTGGATGGAAGGCGATGCGGGTCATCTGTTATTCGGCGCAATTGATCAAGTTGTGGAGGCCACGCGATGAAGCGACTGACCGAGGCTGAGCGATCCGCGTCAATTGCCGACTTGCCCGAATGGAGCCACGAGCCGACACGCGATGCTCTGATCCGCAGTTTCAAATTCCGCGACTTCGTGACCGCCTTTGCGTTCATGACCGCCGTGGCACTGGAAGCGGAGAAGGCCGATCATCACCCCGAATGGTCAAATGTTTATGGCAGCGTCTCCATTCTGCTGACGACCCACGACGCAGACGGTTTGTCGGAGCGTGATGTGCGCCTCGCGAAGAAGATATCCGAACTCGCTCAACAATTTGGATGACGGAACCAGAAGCGGATGATCCAGACGTCATTGGCTGGCTGGACCCCGCTTCCGATATTCGCCCGTTAGGTTGGCTACGCCGCCCTTTTGGCTTCGTGGCGCAAAAGCCTGCCGGGCATCAGCCCCGTCGCCTCATCATGCTCGCGCGTGATGACCCCATTGACCATGGTCAGCCGGTATCCGCTCACATCCTGCAGGAGTCTGCTCGCACCTTCCGGCAGATCATCGACGATCGTGGGCTTGCCGAGCCTGAGATTATCGAAATCAATGATGTTGATGTCGGCCCGCATCCCTTTTTCCAAGGTGCCGCGATCGGTAATACCCACGGCCCGAGCCGTGTCGTGCGACATCATCTTTACAACTTGCTCCACCGGCAGTGTTGGCCCACGCGTGCGATCCCGCGCCCAATGCGTGAGCATGAAGCTGTTCATCGACCCATCACAGATGGTCATCACATGGGCGCCCGCATCCGAAGCACCCAGGACTGCAGCGGAGTGCTCCAGCATCGGTCGGATCCGCTCGAGTCCTCCATCGACGTAGTTGTTGATGGCCAGCAACAGGCGAGGGTGGCGGCTGGTCTTGAGCATCATGTCGTACGTGTAGGACTGCGGCGTCTGCCCCTTTTCCTCGGCAAGACGCAGGACGTTGACGCTCTCGTCAGGCTCGTAGTTCGCTTCATCGCCCAGATCGTAACAGCGCCCCCAATGCTGATTGAGGAAGGAGCCAAAGCTGCCTTCGGGATCGGTCTCCGCCAGAATGCGCGCCTTCACGGCAGGATCGGCCAACGCATTCAGCCACTGGTCACGCGGCAGGCCCTTCTTGATCGCGAGGAAGCTGGCCCGTTCCATGAAAGGGTGGGTGCCATAAAAGCTGAGCAAGGCGCCAATGCTTCGGCCGCTCACCTGCCCGAACGCGCACGAACGCCCGTCTGCATTGATGCGGGCGGCCCATTCCAGTTGTTGGGACCAATAATCCGGATCAAGATTGGGCTGTAACAGCAGCATGTGCACATCGACGCCAGTCTCGCGGACGATCTCATCAAACATCGCCATCTCCTGGCGAATAGCGGACGGATCTTCACCGACGACTCCGGCTGGCGCAAACTCCATGACCCCGCCGTGTCTGGCGACCGGTTCTGCCAATGCCAGCAGCTCGCTCCGATCCGCGCCAAAATCGGGAGTCATGTCTCCGTGGACGGTACGATGAACTGCCGTGCGTGAGCTCGACACCCCGAAGGCGCCTGCTGCCATGGCTTCCTCAACCAGCCGGGCCATCGTTGCGATCTCCTTTGGATTAGCCGCTTGCTCGGTGCCGACTTTGTCTCCCAGCACGAACAGTCGCAGCGGACCGTGCGGCAAATATGCGCCTAGATCAAAGCTGCGAGGGCGCGAATCCAGAACGTCGAGATATTCGGGAAAGCTCGACCAGTTCCACTCCAACCCTGCGTGAAGTGCGCCACCGGGGATTTCTTCAACCCCGTCCATCAGGTCGATGAGTTTGCCTTCATCGCCGCGCGCCACGGGAGCGAAACCGACCCCGCAGTTGCCAAGCAGCGCCGTGGTCACGCCGGAGCTGAACGACGGGTCCAGCAACGGATCCCAGGTCGCCTGCCCGTCGTAATGCGTATGGATATCGACCCAGCCTGGCGTGACCAGCAGTCCTTCGGCGTCGATGGTGCGACGCGCGGGGGTAGAAACGGCACCGATCTCGACAATCTTTCCGCCGGACACCCCAATGTCGCCCCGAAACACCGGGCGACCGGTCCCATCGGCGACTTGGCCGCCCTTGATAAGCAGATCAAGCATCCTCTTCTCCTTATTTTTGATCATGCTACGTGCTGGAGAGAGAGGTTGCGCCTATCACAAAGGCCGGGGCTACTACTGACAGATGTCGGCGACAGGAAAATGACTGCGCACCGCCTTCAGTCGAATTCAGCCCCGCATCGTATCACGGACCAGATATAGGCATGACATCAAGTCCTCGCCGGACGAGTCTACGGTCATGACTTGGCCAACCTCCATGGCGAGTTCGATCGATTTTTCCCAGTTGGAGCTGATAGGAGGAGGGAAGCCGTTGAGCCGTCGCTACGTCCCGCAATTAGTAACCCCATGCCTCCTCGGGTCGCTTGCGATCGCAAGCCATTTGCCGCGCAGTGGTAGACTGCAATTCGACAGAAGCGCAGAATGTCGCGTTATTTGACACCACGCCATGACTGCGATTCAAATAGTTTACCATCTAAGGCCGCACAGACCTTTCAAAGCCATCCGGCTCTAACGTGGATATAAACGGCAGCCAACTCGCTTCAGCGGGGTCTTTATAAACCGGTATTAGCTGAGGCGTTATGTAACGCGCTATAATATTGCGACAAATAATTCATTTTTTTTGACACCTTGGGATCAAAAATGCGTCTCAGTTGTATAGCTATCGCTACTCCGAAAGAATCGGGCGAGTGGTGCTGAGCGTCGGCGGAACCGCGCAACAGAACCTTAATTGGGACATCATGGTTTCGCTCAGGGGATCCTGCATGAAATTATCTGCTTCGCGAAGTGGCGCTTTTGCGTCAGTTGGTGCTCGTCTAAAGTTAGGCACGGCACTTGCGCCCATAGCGATGGGGCTGGTGGGGATTTCAACCCCAGCATTTGCGGATAACGAGTGTGGAGTTCCTACCGCCGGCGGTAGTACTGTTCTCTGTACTTCGGCAGGTACATACACTTCAGGCATTTCTTATCCGTTGCAAGCTGATGCGGTTACCGTAGGGCTGGAAAACGACGTTTCGATCGCCACGACTGGCGACGGTGTTCGCGGCGTCTTCATCAGCGCATCGGGCGCCAATGCCATCGCTCTTAATGGCGGCACTGCTACGGTGACGACTTCGGGTGCAAATGCGAACGCAGTCGAATTGACCAGCCTCGGGGGTCCGGTTTCGGCGACGATCGGCAACGTTTCCACGTCCGGATCGCTGTCCGGCGGCGTCCGCGCAATCGGCGGCGTTGACGGCAATGTCACGGTAGTGACCGGCAACGTCACTACCACTGGTGTAGACGGCAGCAGCTTCTTCTTCCTTCCCAATTCGACCGGGATTACCGCCACGGCGGCTGGCATGGGCGATGTCTCGGTAACATCCGGCGCAATCAATACCACTGGTCTGGGCGCTCGCGGGATTAATGCCTCTGCGTCGGCCGGTGACGTCGTCGTCGCTTCCGGTCCGGTGACCACCACTGGCAGCAATGCCATTGCGTTGGCCGCCAACAGCGATACCGGCAACGTCACGGTCACGACCACTGGCGCAGTCAACACTGCAGGCGATGGTGCACAGGGCATCTATGCGACTGCACGCAATGGCAGCGCTACGGTGAATGCCACTACCGTAGCCACATCAGGCTTCAACGCTACCGGCATCCAGGCAATCTCGGGTGCCGGCGGAAGCAATGTGGACTTCGATCAAGTATCCACTTCTGGCACGTTCGCGAGCGGTGTTATCGCTGGATCGACCGGCGGTAATGTCACGATCACTGGTGGTGACGTGACGGCGGCCGGCACCTCTTCTTCGGCCATCTACGGGTATTCGGATACGGGTGCGGTTAACGTAACCACTACAGGCAATGTGGCTTCCACAGGCCGAGGCGGCTTTGGCATCTACGCCGCGTCGTCAACCGGTGACGTAGCGGTTTCGGCGAACAACGTATCGACCGTTTCAGCCGACGCTGCTGACACGGCCACCAGCCGCAGCGCGATCTATGCCGAGGGCGCAAACGCCAGCGTGGTCGTGACCGGCACGGCTGCCATGGCTGGTCAGGCACTCTACGGCGGCCCTGCAAATGCCGTGCAGGTGATCGCCACGAACGGCAATGCCAGCGCAAACGTCAACAATGTGACGTCAACCGGAGCAGGCAGCGACGCCGTCAACGTCTCTGCGACCGGTGGCATGGCCATGGTCAATGTAAATGGTGCGGTTTCCACCACGGGTGATGACAGCTTCGGGCTCTATGCTCAAGGCGATGAAGGCGTCACGATTACCGGTGCTGGCAACGTAACGACGAGCGGTGCGAATGCTAACGCAGTAGATGCGTTTAGCGCGAGCGGACCGGTGTCGGTGACGATCGGCAATGTTTCCACCTCCGGTTCGCTGGCGGGCGGGGTTCGCGCAATAGGAGGCGTCGATGGCGACGTCACAGTTGCAACAGGCAACGTCACCACCACCGGTGTGGACGGCAGCAGCTTCTTCTTCCTCCCCAATTCGACCGGCATCACCGCTACTGCAGCAGGCACCGGCGACGTCTCAGTAACGTCCGGCGCTATCAGCACTGCCGGACTTGGCGCCCGCGGCGTCAACGCCAGCGCATCCGCAGGCGACGTGGTTGTGTCTACCGGGGCCGTAACCACCACCGGCAGCAATGCGATCGGCGTTGCGGCGAACAGCGATACCGGCAATGTGGCGGTCACGACGACCGGCGCCGTCAACACCAGCGGAGATGGCGCGCAGGGCATCTATGCTACCGCCCGTAACGGCGCTGCTGCAGTGACGGCCACCAATGTAGCCACCACCGGCTTCAACGCCACCGGAATCCAGGCGATTTCGGGCGAGGGCGGCAGCACGGTGGGCTTCAGCCAGGTTTCGACCTCAAACCTGTTTTCCACTGGCGTGATCGCAGGATCAACTGGCGGCGACGTCAACATCTCCGGTGGTGGCGTCACGGCGACCGGCACCTCGTCTTCCGCCATCTACGGTTATTCCGACACCGGTGCGGTGAACGTTACCACCACCGGCAATGTGGCCTCGACCGGTCGCGGCGGGTTCGGCATCTACGCCGCGTCGTCAACCGGCGACGTAGCTGTTTCGGCCAACAACGTATCGACCGTTGCAGCTGATGCGGCCGACACCGCAACTAGCCGCAGCGCGATCTATGCAGAAGGCGCCAACGCCCGTGTCGTCGTGACCGGTACGGCTGCCATGGCCGGGCAGGCTCTGTACGGCGGCCCTGCCAATGCCGTTCAGGTCATCGCCACCGATGGCAACGCCAGCGCGGACGTCAACAACGTCACCTCGACGGGAGCAACTTCGCAGGCCGTCAACGTGACCGCGACCGGTGACGCTTCAGCCACCATTCGCGGGGCAGTTTCAACCACCGGAACCGGCGCTGATGCCGTATTTATCACGGCAGGCGACAACGCGACCGTCAACGTCGCCTCCACCGGCACGATCACGTCGGCCAATGGAAGCCTGATCAATGTCGATTCCCTGAACGGCACCACGATCAATAACGCGGGCGTGCTGGGATCGGCGGCGAACGGCTATACCGTCGTCGTGACGGGCGGCCCGGCGACTATCAACAACAGCGGCACCTTGAGCAGCGATATTCTGCTTACTGGCGGTAATGACACGGTGAACAACAGCGGTCGCTTCGTCGTCTCCACCAACCCCGATTTTGGTGCTGGTGCTGACGTCTTCAACAACACCGGTACTGTCGCGCTGGCCAGCGGACTGACGACCGCCGGTGCCGTAACGATGACCGGGCTTGAGCAGTTCAATAACTCCGGCCTTGTCGATCTACGCAACGGGATCACCGGCGATACGCTGACCGTCCCAGGGGCGTTCACCGGATCGGGAGCATCCCAGCTTGGTTTGGACGCCAATCTAGGTACGGGTGCTTCGGACCGGCTAATCGTTGGCGGGGCCGCAACGGGTAGCACCACCATCGTGCTACGCCAGACCGGAACGGAAACCGCGTTTAACCCTGGAACTGTCCTGGTTCAGACGGGGGCCGGATCATCGGCAACCGCCTTCAATCTTGGTGGCGCCGGTGGCGGGCTGGACGCGGGCCTCGTCCGTTACGACATCGTCTACAATCCGGCTACCGCCTCCTTTGGTCTTGTCGGCGGCCCTAGCGATACGGCTTATCGTACTCTCAATTATGTCGAGGGTATCCGCAGCCTCTGGCTCAAATCGGCTGACGTCGTCACCTCGCAATTGCAGGCACGGCGCGATCAGCTGTGGGCACAGGGCGAAGGCGAAACCTCCGGCAAGATTTGGGTCCAGATGCATGGCTCCTACGAAGATCGGGGCAATGGCGGCAATTACACCGCGTTCGGTGTGACCCGCGCGGTCAACACCGGCTATCGGCAGGACTACTTCGGCGGCCAGATTGGCCTTGATATCGGCGGCGGCAGCGGTGAGCGCGGTGGCTTCGCCTTCGGTGTGACAGGCGGCTACATCTCGTCTTCGATGCAATTCGACGGTTCAGCCGATCGGGTCAACTTCGATGTCGTGAACGCTGGCGTCTACGGCAGCTTCACCACCGGCAATGTTTTCATCAACGCCTTGGGCAAGTATGATTACTACTGGGCAGATGCGCGTGGCGGCGGCGCAGCCGGCTTCCGTGACAAGTCGAAGGGTGATGCGTACGGCGGTCGGGTCGAGGCCGGGCTGCGGTTTGGCAACGACGCCTTCTTCGTCGAACCTGCAGTCAGCATTTCCTATGTGAAATCGGACTTTGACAGCTTTGCATCGCAGGGTGTCGCGGTCGATTTCAACGATGCCGATGGCCTTCGCGGCCGTGCAGGCGCTCGTCTTGGAACGCAGATCGACCTGTTCGGCGCCAAAGCGTCGATCTACGCCGGTGGCAACTACGTCCACGAATTCAAGGGACGTGACAGCGTCACGTTCTTGAGTGGCGGGCAGGCTCTCACGTATGTCAACAACCGCGTGGGAGATTACGGCGAAGCGAAGCTGGGTGTTGAAATCGCCCAGGTCGGTGGGGTGAGCGGCTTTATCGAAGGGACCTATATCAAGTCCTTCAGCGATAACAGCGCGAACCGTTCCGACATCGAAGGCGCTGGCGGCCGCGCCGGTCTGCGCGTTCGCTTTTGATAAATACCGGGATTGCGCATAGCTTGCGCAATCCCATCCATAGCTCTCAAGGAATACCTGCGTGGCCCCTGCTGAAGATGCCCGGGCCACGCCCCCGACCCTCGAGTTCATCGTATCGCCGGGGCTTCCCAACTGGCTGATGCAACACCGCGTTTCATTCGGCTTTACATCATACCAGACCGGCCAACTGTTTCTGGTTGGGTTGATGCCGGATGGCGGCATATCCCTGAACCAGCAAAACTACTCTCAGGCGATGGGCCTCTGCTGGCATGACGGCCGCCTCTACCTGGCAAGCAAATTCCAGATTTGGCGGTTGGAGAACATACTTTTGCCCGGGCAAGTGGGCAATGACAGGTTCGATGCCGTGTTCGTCCCGCGCAATGCGCACACCACTGGTGATCTGGATGTTCATGAAATCGCGATCGATGCCCAGGGGCAGGTGATCTTCGCCAACACAAGTTTTTCGTGCTTGGCCACTCTCGATCCCGTCCATAGCTTCCGTGCTTTATGGAAACCCTCTTTCATATCCGAGCTTGCTCAGGGTGACCGATGCCATCTGAATGGATTGGCGATGCACGACGGAGAGCCCGCTTATGTGACAAGCATCGCGCGGACGGACGAACCGGGCAAATGGCGCGAGCATCGCGCGGACGGCGGACTGCTTATAGATGTAAAAACCGGAAGCATCGTTGCCGAAGGTTTCTCGATGCCGCACTCCCCCAGAGTTATGGGAGACAAGGTAGTTCTGCTGGACTCTGGCCGGGGCTACATCGTCGAAGTCGATCCCACCGATGGGTCTCGCAAGAATCTGGCGTTCGTGCCCGGCTTCATGCGTGGGCTGGAAATCCAAGATGGCTTCGCGTTGGTAACCCTGTCCAAGCCGCGATACGGAACGTTCACCGGTCTCGCCTTGGAAAATGAGCTTCAAGCACGAGGATTGGACGCGTGGTGCGGTGTCGTCATCGTCGATCTTTCGACTGGGCAAGTGGTAGAATCGTTCAGGCTTGAGGGTGACATCATCGAACTGTTCGATGTCGCAGCCCTACCCACGATCAAAAGTCCGATGTCATTAGGGACAACATCGCAAGAATTGATCGATACGGTCAGCTTTACCAGTTGAACGCATCATACTACCTTGCCATACGATTGCGCTGACAGGCGCATGTATGAGCTGACTATTCATAGGGTTCTCTAACACTACAGTCGAACGCCTTTTGAGAACACCGGGAAACACTCAAGATTTCCGGACTGGGCCATACGGATGACATTTTAAAAATGGCAGAAAAGGAAAAAGCCTCGATTTCTCCAGACTGTTTTCGACTTTCAGTCACCTGTGAAAAGGTGAGTGGCGCCAGAACAGAACCGATGGGTTCGATCCAAGCACTTAGAATGAAACAGCAAACGTCAACGCTCCGTTCGCCAACACCAACACTAACACCGACATCGGCTCGCGCCACCAGGTCGCACGTGCTGTCCTTGCTGACATTATAGGCGGTTATCGCCGGGCGGCTGGGTAATGCTCTGTTTTGACCCTGTGTTGATGACCAGACCGGGACCGCCGGCCGCCACCATGGCGGGGACGAACGCCTGCACTCCATGGATCGGCCCCATCAGATTGACACTAAGCACGCTGTCCCACCTGCGGGGATTGGAGAGCGCAACGCCGCCCCCACCCCTGCCCGCATGTTCATCAGCATCGCGACAGGACCGAGTCCGCCTCGACGCGCGCGTCGAGCGCCTCCACCGAAGCGCGGTCGGACACGTCAGTCTCCACTGCGAGGAAATCGCCGCCGAGCGCTTCCGCGGCCTCGTCCAGTCCTGCCCGGTCTGCGATGCAGACCCGCATACCATAGCCTTTGAATCGCGCGGCCGCGGCAAGGCCGATGTCGCTCGCTCCGCCGGTAATGACGGCGACATTGCCCGGAACGAGGGCCTCATGCACGGGGGATCGCGTCATGTCAGGGTTCCTGTTTCAAGCGATGTGCCGATATAGCGGGATTGGGGGCGGATCATGCGGCCATTCTTTCGCTGTTCGGCCGCAGGGGCAATCCACCCGGCCAATTAATAAGTCCCGATCTTGAATACATCGCCACCGCGTGGGCATTTTTCTGCAAAACAATGTCGTTTACATTCAATCGTGATATAAACTCCGCTGCATAATTCCGCTTGTGGGGAAGGCAGGAAAATACCTGCTTCCAATTTAGAATATCAGAGAGGGGATCATCATGCAGAAACTTCCTGCTTTGTCGAAGAATGCCCGTAGCGCATTTCTTCTATCGACATGCTTACTTTCGCTATGTTGGACTTCGCTCGCTCACGCACAGTCAGTCGATAGCTCTGCTCCTGATTCGGTGTCAGCCAACGCAAATAGTAGCGCCGATACACAGGGCGAGATCATCGTAACTGCGCAAAAACGCGAAGAGCGCCTGCAGGATGTGCCGGCTGCGGTTTCCGTCCTGAACACAACTGCGCTCGCCACATCCGGCCAAACCCGCCTCCGCGACTATTTTGATACGGTACCAGGATTCCAGGTGTCGCCATCACCGGGCGGCGGCAACCAGCAGTCCCTGACAATTCGTGGCGTCTCGTCCGGTGCCTACGCGAACCCCACTGTCGGGATCATGATCGACGAGGTTCCATTCGGCGCGGTGACATACGACTTCTCACCTGAAGTGGATCCCTCGGACTTGTCGCGGATCGAGGTCCTACGTGGCCCACAGGGCACACTCTACGGTGCAAGCAGCATGGGCGGCCTCATCAAATATGTGACGGTGGATCCGTCGACAAAGGAACTAAGCGGCCGGGTAGAAGCGGGTATCAATGGTGTAAGCCACGGCAGTAATCCGGGTTACGCGCTCAGGGGCGTCGTGAACCTGCCTCTGTCTGATACGCTCGCGGTGCGAGTGAGCGCCTTCAACCGCGAAGATCCCGGCTATGTCGACAATCCGGTGACGGGCGAGGAGGACGTCAACGTCAACCGGGTCACCGGCGCACGCCTTTCCGCCTTGTGGCGCCCGCTCGATAATCTCTCGATCAAACTGGCGGGGCTTTACCAGCGGACCCGCGCCAAGGGATCGGCCGAAGAGGTGATCGGAACCGGCTTATCCGACTATGAACAGAATTATATCTTGAATACCGGCCAGTCGGGCAAGACCGTCAAGGCCATAAGCGCGACCATCAATGTTGATCTTGGTGGCGTCGATATTACGTCGGTCACAGGATACGCCGACTACAATGTCTTCAACGTTCAGGATTACTCACAAAACCCACCATGGGGTGCGCGAGCGAGCGCGCTGTTTGGCGTTAATGGGTCAGCGTCCAGTTTCAACGCGAGCGTAAAGCGGTTCACCCAGGAAGTGCGTGCGTCGTTCAAGACGGGTGAGATGGTCGACTGGCTGGTGGGAGCGTTCTACTCACGCGAGAACACGCCGATCTTTCAGAAGATATCGGCCCAAGATACGACGACAGGTGCCATCGTCGGAGATATCATCACCTTCGATATTCCCTACAAGAACCGCGAGTTCGCCTTATTCGTCGATCCAACCCTGCACCTCTCCGATCGGGTGAGCATCCAGTTCGGCGGGCGTTATAGCTGGATCAAGTCGAACTTCGAATCCGTGACGGAGGGAGGCGCGCTTCTTCCGAATGGGCTGGTTCTGCCGGAGATCGTCCAGAAAGCGAACGTCTTCACGTACCTTGTAACGCCACAATTCAAGGTGAACCGTGATCTCATGGTGTATGGCCGACTGGCGACCGGATATCGCCCAGGGCGCTCGAACTCTTTCAACTCCGCCGCACCGGGCGCTGCCAACGCCGACCGGACGACCAACTACGAGATTGGCGCCAAAGGCAGCATCCTGTCTGGCATGCTGTCCTATGATTTGTCGGCATATTACATCGACTGGAAGGATATCCAGATCACACTTGTCACGCCGAGCAACGGACTAGCCTACACAGCCAACGCCGGACGCGCGACGAGCAAGGGAATCGAGTTTTCCGCAGCACTTCATCCAGGCAGCGGCTTCACTTTCAGCGGTTGGCTCAATTACAACAAGGCAGTGGTGACCGAAGGCGTGGTGAACGCGGCGACGTTTGCCCCGGCGGGCGCCAACCTGCCCTTCAATGCGCGGTTGACCGCCAATTTCTCTGCCGACAAGAGCTTTACTCTTTCGGATACGCTGAATGCCAATATTGGCGTAACCTACGGCCGCACTGACGATCGCCAGGGCACCTTCATCGGCTCAGCGGCCCGCGCGTTCTATCCCGGGTTCGACAAAGTCGACCTGCGTGCGGGACTTACCGGAGAATCATGGGCGCTGAGCGTGTTCGTGCGTAACGTCGGGGATGTGCACGGCCGCCTCGGCGGTGGTCCGGGAAGCTTCCCGCCTAACGCCTACTCGTTCATCCAGCCGCGCACGTTCGGCGCTGCTGTCTCAAGGACGTTCTGACAATAGGGGCCACCGCAACCAAGGTGTGGTGGCCCCTGCCCCATGATCGGGCGTTTAGCAGCACATTATCGAGGATCATCGATGCTTCGGTTCACGAACCATGACTGAGGCCGGCTTGCCGGGCCAGTCCCAGGTCGACCCCTCGCAGGTTGCCTCCAAGGACATGCTGCACGAACCCTGGCTGCTGTATAGCGCAAGGCAGCGGGTCATATTCCTGTTGATCCTCTTCCTGGTCGGCGCATCGAACAACATCGATCGCAACATCCTGGGAGTGCTGCTGCCGCAAATAAAGGCCGAGTTCAGTCTGAGCGATACCAAGCTCGGTTTCCTGAGCGGTGTCGTGTTTGCCTTTTTCTATGCGACGCTTGGTTTACCGCTGGCTCGCTTGGCCGATCGCGGAAATCGTGTTCGCATTGTCTCGTTCTCGCTGATGGCGTGGAGCTTGATGACGGTGGCCTGCGGCCTCGCCCAATCCTTCTGGCAACTTGTGATCGCCCGGATCGGCGTGGGAGCCGGCGAAGCAGGCGCCTTTCCGGCGGCGCAGAGCCTTATCGCTGACTATTTTAGGCCCGACAAACGCGCGGGAGCGATGGCGATCTTCATGATGTCATCGACGATGGGTTACGCGGGCGGCCTAATATTGGGAGGCTACATCGCCGACGCTTATGGTTGGCGAACCGCGTTCCTGGTTGTCGGGGCGATCGGCCTGCTACTGGGTCCGGCATGCATGACATTGCTGGCCGAGCCCCGTAAGGGACGTGTCACCACGGTAGACACGGAGCCGTTCCTGATCGCTGCTGCCGCGTTGTTCAGGTCCAAAGCGTACCGTAACATCCTCTACGCGATCTGCGTCTATTTCTTCATGGCCTATGGCGCCTTGGTGTTCATCGTATCGGTCATGACCCGCTTGTTTGGTGTGAGCGTACAGACGGCTGGCGCGACCTTCGGAACGATATCGATGGCATCGACCATCATCGGAAACCTGATCGGCGGGCAATTGGCGAACCGCCTGGCCCGAAAGCGGCTCTCCAATCTGCCTCGCACGGCAGCCTGGGCGATGATCGCTACCGTGCCGCTATTCCTGTTCGCGTTGTCTAGGTCGACGCTTGGGGACATGAGGGTTCCGCTGTTCTTCGCGATGATCGCGCTCAGCATCATGTCCGCGCCGATGTTCTCATCGTTATTCTTGGTGTGCGGCAGCAACAGGCGCGCGACGGCGGTGGCGATCGTCCTGTTCTTCGGAAATTTGATAGGCTTGGGACTGGGGCCGCTATTCACGGGCTACATAAGCGACCGGCTGTCACCGGAATATGGCACCGGAGAGGGGCTGCGCATGTCTCTCCTATTGCTATTCAGCCTGATGCTGGTCGGCGGTTTCTGCATGTTCCGTGCAGCGCGATCACTGGAGACGGAGCTTCGTGGCGGCGTTCAAACCTGACCATTTCAAGGACGCAATCAAGGAAGGCCAACGATCTGAGCAGTATGGCCCTTGCCGGCGAGCCATTTGATCAGCGCAGCGAAGGGCAAGGCCATCGTGGCAGTGTTGCGCAGCAGATGCACGGCGATCTGCTGCGCGCCGTGCATCTGCTGCGCAACACTATCGTAAGGTCATCCGGCGATGCGTTGCCAGCGGCGTGACAGAGCCGGGCTGCACCTGCAAAAGCCGTTCCATGTCGTCTGACTTCGCGAACGAGAATTTGCCGCTATCGAGCAGGTCGGCGATTTTTGTTCAAGTCCGCGCGACGTCATGCGGCAACGTAATGGGCCAGAAATGCGCCTTCTTGTCTTGCAGGAACAGGTTTTTCGTATGTGCTGCCAGTAGTGCCTGATGGAAAGCCGAGCTCGCCTCCACCGTGAAGCTCATGCAGCGTGGCAGGCACACCCAGTGCGGCAAAGTCGGGATAGAGATCTTCTTCTGTCATCCGTGTATCCATTGATCATGCAAGCTGCGGTCGGCCCCCTTGCGACGAGTGCCAATGCAGTTTCCTGTTTAGCGCCGCGCTTCGTAATGCCTGTAAATGGCTGTAGACCGCGCAACCGGCTCCCCCGCGACGGACATCAGCGCCCGCGTGAAATACATCGTTTTCGTTCGCTTTTCCAACGCCACCTGCATCTCGACAAACGAACCAAGGGGTACTGCCGCGAGATAGTCGACGCTGAGGTTGATAGTAGGGGCATGATTGCCAAGATCGTCGTAGCTGACGATCGTGCACAGTTGGTGATCGGCGAACAATGACATGACCCCACCGTGACAGGCGCCAAGAGCGTTCAAGTGATCTTCTTTCACTTCGAAGGCTAGGCGCCTTTCGGCACGGTTCACGAAGATCGGCGCAATCTTCTGGCTGAAACCAGAATTGGCGAATTTGCCGATCTCTTCATATCCGTGAGGGACTTTTGTGTTCTCTGTCATGCTGTTCCCAAGGTTTCGCGACACCGAAGGATTTCTGGCTCGATCATTCCGCTCGACCGTCGCCTGCCTGCTCAGATGTGGCGGCGGAGATCACGGCCGGTATGCTATCGACGCACGCGTGAAGACCCAGCAACCCGACAAGCTGGAACACCTCCAGGATTTCCGTCGGAGTGACGCCGAGCTTCAATGCGGCGCGCATTTCAGCCCGCATCGCATCGCGATTCAAATGGGTTGGGGAGGAAGCGAGCGCCAGACGAACGAGCGCTCGTTCCTTCGACGAGAGCCGTGCTTCGCCCTCAGCCAGCTCCATCAGCTCGACAAGCGCCTGAGCATAACGAGGCGCCATGGAGGCAACCACGGCGAGCCAATCCGGACGTTCATCGAAGATAGCCGCAAATCGATCGAGGAGCGGGTCCGCTCTCCCCTGATCCACCGCGACGAGTGAGCTGGCCTCTTCAATCAGTATAGCCACGCCTGCAGTCACGCTGTCCAGTCCCTGGAGAGCTGCGATAAGCAGCACCTCGACGATATCGGCGCAGGAGCATCCGGCAGAGAAGGCTTTGCGGAAGTGGATTTCCAGTCCCTGTTGATACAGATGCGTCGTCGAGGCATCCACGGCGATGTAGATCAGCTCGCGTGTTCTCTCATCCAGCGGCCCCTCGCTCTGCACCGCGTCCGCATAGGCAAGGTGGCCCGCCAGCCAGCGCGGATTGTGGCGCAGGAGGCCATCGTTGAAGTCCGCCCAATATCCCCGCGAGCGAATGTAGGCTTTCTTGAACTCCTGCTGCTCTCTCGAAAGCTCGTTGGGCATCTGAGGTCTCCTGCATGCCGTTGGGCGGTAGCCATGCCCGACAACGTTATCTTGCCACACCGCTTCCCGCGGCGCGCGATGGTCAGACGCCGCCGTTCTGTGCCCGTTGGATATAACGAGATGCACGAAGCATGCAGATGCCACCGAGGATCATCACCACGAACAGGATCATGATGGACGAGCGTAGCGCTTCGGCTGGCCCATACGACGGTGTCAGGGTGTCACTGATCAAACCTGCGAGAAACGGCCCAAGCCCCAGGCCGATTAAGTTGGCAAAGAGCAGCGCTATGGCCAAGGCCGTAGCGCTCCGTTCGCGCTCACAGACGAGATACAGCGAGGAAAACATCGGCGCGGACATCACGTTCTGTAGCGTGATACCCAGCACAAGGGGGACATACATGTCCTGCATTGTGGATCGGGACAGCGCGAATTCGAAGACAGGGACACACGCGATCATCGCCCAGCCAGCCATTTTGGGAACGTTCGTAAGGCTCTTTCGGGCGAGGCGGTTGGCCATGAAGCCGCCCAGCAAGTTGCCGATGATCGTGCCGATGACAGAGATGATGCCGAAGGTTGCTCCGGCACTTTGCACGTCGAGGCCATAAAGACGTGTGAAAAGCGAGACGATGAAGACGAGTGCGCCATATCCCATGAAAAAGTGAATGACGATCGAATACAAGATGTTGCGATACGCCGCCGACGCGAAAAGGGCCTTAGCCGCTTCGAAGAATGGCTCCTGAACGACTGGTTGCGAGCGCATGCTGCGGGGCTCCTTCAGCGTCAGCAGACATACCGGCCCGATCAGGATGCTGAATACGCCGACACAGATGAACGCGCTGCGCCATCCGTAGTGCTGGGCGATATAGCCTCCCAGAATGAGGCCGCCGGCAAACCCAAAGGCCGCGGACATGACGAACACGCTCATGGCCCCTGACCGCTTTTCAGGCGGGAAATAGTCCGCGATCAGGCTCTGCGCCGTGGGTAAGGCACCGGCTTCGCCCACGCCAACACCGATCCTCGCCAGGACAAGTTGCCAGAACGACGTCGCGAACCCGCACAGGATCGTCATGCCGCTCCAGACCGTCAAGGAGAGCGCCAAAATGCGAGGCCGGTGCCCGCGATCTGCCCATCTAGCCAGTGGCAGTCCTAGGGTAGCATAGAAAAGCGCGAACACTATCCCGCTGAGCAGCCCCAACTGCGTGTCGCTTAAATCAAACTCGAGCTTTATCTGCGGTAGCAGCACACCGAGGATATTGCGGTCCATGTTGTTGGATGCGCCGACCAACAGCAACGTACCAAGAAACACGATACGCTGCTTATTGGAGTATTGTAGCCAAGGCGATGGAGACACCGTCACACCATCTGTTGTGATTGCAGGCATGGGGACGGGCGGCCTGACCTCAGATATCTGCACGCTTCCAATTGAGACCATGAGCGCTCGCTCTTTTCATTTGCTAAGCCCGAAAGGATGCGTCGGTGCTTAATGGGAAATCCAGAGACCAGAACATTTCTCCGCGACGCGCTTACTTTGATCGCTTCATCAAGCTGGCGCCTACCTATGACGTAGGACATCTGGCGAAGGTCTTACTGCCAGGTTAGGGCCAGCCTTTAGGCTTTGTTCAACGCCTCGTCGCGCATTCGATACCACGCCCGTGAGCCGATGGGCGTACGCACCGTGAGAGCATAATGCCCCTCAGCGCGGTGCCATTCGAATGGCGCCGTCAAGGCGTATGACTTCGCCGTTCAACATCGGATTGCGTACGATGCTCTCAACCAGCATGGCATATTCAACAGGACGCCCCAGACGAGAAGGATGCGGTACCTGAGAGCCAAGCGAATCCTGCACGTTCTGCGGAAGGCCTTCCATCATGGGGGTCAGAAAGATCCCCGGAGCAATCGTCATCACCCGGATCTTGAGCGCCGCCAGGTCACGCGCAATCGGCAGCGTCATGCCAGCTATAGCGGCCTTCGATGCGGAATACGCCACTTGCCCCATCTGGCCATCGAAAGCCGCGACCGATGCAGTATTGATCATGATGGCGCGCTCTCCGTCGATCTCATCCAGAACTGCGGCTCGAGCAGCGAATTTGGCGATGGTATTGAAGGTGCCGCACAAGTTGACATCGATGACCTTGCGAAAGGCCTCCAGCGACAAAGGCACGTTGTCTCTGCCGACTGTCTTTCCCGGAGGCGCGATCCCCGCGCAGTTGACCAGGATGCGCGCAGGGCCGTGTATGCCGTGCGCTTTCTCGAACGCGTCGCTCACGCTGGCCTCGTCGGCCACGTTCACACGAAGGAAATGGCCGCCGATCGTTTTGGCGATCGCGGCCCCGGCGTTCTCGTCGAGGTCGAAAATGGTAACCTTGGCGCCCTGTTCAGACAGCAGCTTGGCAGTTGCGAAGCCGAGACCAGAGGCCCCGCCGGTTACTATGGCAGGCAAGCCATCAATGTTCATGCAACGTCTCCATCGAATAAGGTTATGCTATATGCCCACAGGCAAACCAGGCCAGGCTGATCGGAGATACCGACGCTCGTAGTGATGAGGCTATCGTCATCGCGCCGCCGCGGCATCCAGCCGCCAGTTCTCGAGCAACTCTTCGGCGGTCCGGCCGTCCTGGATCGCACCGGGAGTGCGGGAAAACCGTGGCACGGGGGCGCACTGCGTATGGCCATCCTTGGTCACATACGCCGAACGCGCCTTCATGTGCGGATGCTCGGGCACTTCGCTCAACCTCAAGACGGGCGAAAAGCAAGCGTCGCTGCCTTCGAACAGGCCCGCCCAGTGAGACAAATCCCGCTGAAGGAAAATCGCCTCCAGGCACTTCGCCTGCTGCGGCCAGGCTGCTTGATCGTGCTGCGCCACCAGCAGATCGTCTGGCGCCCCGATCGCCTCTAGCAGCATCTGATAGAACCTTGGCTCCAGTGGCCCTACAGCCACCTCCCGGCCGTCCTTGCAAAGGTACGTGCGATAGAACGGGGCCGATCCCCCCAAGACATTTTCATGTCGATCCAGGGAGATTTGCCCCGACTGCTGCAGTCCGTCGAAGAACGACATCATGGAGGTGACCCCGTCGACGATAGCAGCATCCACGACCTGCCCTGCGCCGGAGCGTTCACGCTCCACCAGAGCAGCGAGGATGCCGAAAGCGAGCAGCATCGAACCGCCGCCAAAGTCACCCACCAGGTTGAGGGGCGGGATTGCCCTGCCGCCGGGCAGGCCGATTGCGTCGAGTGCGCCGGTCAAGGCTATGAAATTGATGTCGTGCCCGGCCGTCGTGGCCAGCGGCCCGTCCTGCCCCCAGCCCGTCATGCGACCGTAGACAAGCCGCCCGTTCCGCGCGAGCATGGTCTCGGGCCCCAGTCCCAACCGCTCCATCACGCCGGGGCGGAAGCCTTCGATGACAATGTCGGCGCGTTCACATACATCGAGACAGAACGCCTTGCCGGCCTCGGTGCGAATGTCGATCGTAGCGGTCGATCGCCCACGATCGGCGATGGGATTCGGCCAGCCGTTTCCGCCCCCTTTCTCGATCCGCAAGACCTCGGCGCCCAGATCGCTGAGCAACATCGCGCAATGCGGGCCAGGACCGATGCTGGCGAACTCGACGACACGCAGGCCTGCCAGCGGCCCACTACCATGCTGACGCGTCACAAGCCGAAGTACCCGGCGATATCGTCGACAAACGCAAGGTCGATCTCGTCGGCCGTGACCGGAGCGAGATGCTCTGGAAATGCTCCCAGCAGATTGGTCAGCAGGACGATGGTCAAGCCATTGGGGTAGAAAACGACTTGCGCCTTGGCACCGCCGGCAGGCGCCGAAATGCGGCCAACCTTGCTGCGACCGACGAGCCAGCCAATCCCCCAGATGCCGGGCTTGCCGTCATGCATCGGGCAAGCTGTCCGCATTGTCTCGACGTTGGCAGGATCTTTCAGCAGAACACCTTGCTCCAGAGCGATCGCCCACTTTGCAAGGTCTTGCGCGGTGCTGTGCATTCCTGCGGCCGTTTGCAACACGAGTGGCCAATTCAGCGTGCTGTTGAAGATCTTTCCGACCGGCTCGCCGTCGGCGTTTATGTTCATGTAGCTGTTAGCACGGTTTGCAACTATGTCCTGGTCGGTGCCGTGATGCGTGTGCATCATACCGGCAGGAGCGAATTGCTGTTCGGCGATGAAGGACGTGAAATGCTGTCCGCTGGCTCGTTCGATGATTTTGCCGAGCAGTGCGTAATTGGTCTGAGTGTAGCGATAACCCTGACCTGTAGGATATTCCATCGGCGCAGCATACGCCTCAGCCCAGGCCGCTTCATCGGAGCCATCGCCATTAAGCGTGACGTTGAAATCCGGCGTGTAGTGCATCATTTCCGGTACGCCAGACACGAGCGTCGCAAGCTGGCGGACAGTAATGGGGTTCCACGCATCCGGGATATCTTCGAGGTAGGTCGAGATGGGAGCCGCCAAGTCGAGCTTTCCCGCCTCTACGAGTTGCATGACCGCAACGCCGGTAAAGGCTTTCGCCATTGAATTGATCGAGAACACTGACGCGTCGGTGACAGGTACCTGATGCTCGACGTTGGCCAGTCCAAGGGCATCCAGAGCTTCGATACGTCCATCGCGAACCACAGCCAATTGCAGTCCGGGCGCACCGCGATCATTCATCAGCTGGTGCAGATGATGACGCAGTTCAGGCGAAGCCCTATCGTAATCCGTCGTGGCGTTCATGATACGTGTCCTCGCAACCGATCAATTACAATTCGCGGACTTGGCTGCCTGCTCATCGGAGAGAATGGCAGAATACATCTTCCGTAGCGCTTTCTTGTCGGGCTTACCGACGGCGGTCAGGGGAATGTTTTGCACGACCTCGATTCTCTTGGGCGTCTGAACCGAGCCCTTGCGCGCTTTGACGAAAGCCGAGATATCAGCAGCACTCACGTCCGGATCGCGCAGTACCACGACGGCCACCACGATCTCTCCCCAATGGTCATCGGGAAGTCCGAAGACGCAAGCGCTGGCGACGCCTGGATACGCTTCGAGTACATCTTCGACCGCTCGCGGATAGACGTTGAAGCCCCCGGTTATTACCATGTCCTTGGCTCGATCGACGAGGCGGAGGAAGCCATCCGGGCCTCGTACAGCGACATCGCCGGTATGTAGCCAGCCACCCCGCAGCGCCTCGGCGGTCTCGTCGGGCTTATTGAAATAGCCGCTCATCAGCAGTGGCCCGCGCACACACAGTTCGCCGGGTTCGCCATCGGGAACCTCGACGCCTTCGGAGTCCAACAAGCGGACTTCGGCGTCAACCACGGGGCGGCCGCAGGAGGCGAGCCTTTCGTCGGAAGAGACGTCGTGCTCCTCGCGGCGCATCACGGTCACCGTCGTGATCGCCTCGGCCTGTCCGTAGAACTGGAACAGGATTGGCCCAAAATGCGCGATCGCCGCCCGCAGTCGCGATGGCGTGATCGGCGAGGCGCCGTAGAAGATCGTCTCCAGGCTCGACACGTCGGTACGCGAAAGATCGGGATGATCGAGTACGGCGTTGATCATTGTCGGCACCATCAAGATACAGGTGATGGCATGCCGCTCAATTGCCGCGAGAACCGACGCCGGCTCGAAGCCCTTTTCGATATAGAGCGCACCGCCCTGCGCGATCGTAGGCGTGAAGCACGTCGCGCCGACGTGGCTGAGAGGCGCAACCAGCAGGTGGCGGATCTCAGCCGGCCATTGCCAGTCCTCGATCTGGATCCCGCACATTGTCGACATCGCGCGATAACTCGCCTGCGTCGCCTTGGGAACGCCGGTCGTGCCGCCGGTGTAAATGATCCGGCAGATCGCCTCGGGATCGATCGGACGCAGATCTATCCGCGTTGCATCCTCCTGAGCGGCAAGAGAAACCAGGTCGTGGTCACCGCCACCCCCACCGCTAAGCGTCAACAGCTTCGAGTTGCAGTCTGCGAGCTGCATCGCCGCGCGCATGTCTTCAAGCCGCGCTTCCGCGACGATGACGATCTCGATGTCCGCGTCGTTAAGCATATAGGCGAAGTCGGCCGGGCCACCCATCGGATGGAACGGTGTGAAGACGCCGCCAACCAGACCGATCGCCTGTTGCGCGAATAATACCTCGACGCTGTTGCCGGACAGCAGCCCGACCTTCATTCCGAGCTTTACCCCCTGCCGCTCCAAGGCAGCGACGTAGCGCGCGATCTCGGCTTCGATCTGCTCGCCTGTAAAATGCCGATCGTCCCAGGTGTGCAGGAGGATCTTGTCTTTGTGCGCACGCAAGGATGAGACCAGCACCTCATTCAAATGAGGAAAAGACCTTCCAGACGAATGGGCCTGTGCGACTTCCAGAGCGAGAGCGGACATAGCTCAAGGACGCTCCAGGATGTGCACCGCGCAGGCCGAGCCGAAGTCGATGATGCCACCAACGATATGCGCCAGACCGAGGCGCGCACCTTCCACTTGCCGGACACCGGCTTCGCCACGCAAATGCAGGCAGATCTCGTAGAGGTTGGCGATACCGGTCGCGCCAAGGGGATGGCCCTTGGACAAAAGCCCGCCCGACACGTTGACAGGTATCCTGCCACCCAGCGCGGTCTCGCCGCTGTCTATCAGCGCGCCGCCCTCACCCCGGCCGCAAAGTCCCAGGTTCTCGTAGTGCAGGATCTCGGCGGTAGCGAAGCAGTCGTGCAGTTCCACCAGGTCGAGATCGGCGATATCGACGCCAGACTGCTCGTAGGCAAGCTGCGCGGTAGCACGTGTGACTTCGCTGAAGTCGGTCAAGCCGTCTTCCATGTCCGTATAGACGCTGCTGAGTGACTGCGCGGTGCGAACCCGGACAGCCCGGCCCATCAGGCCATGCTTGCGCGCATAGGCCTCGCTCGTTACCACCGCCGCCGCCGCACCGTCGATGTTGATAGAGCACATCAGCTTGGTGTTAGGATATGCGATCATCTCCGACGCCATCACCTCCTCGATGGGCGTTTCGCGGCGGACGTAGGCCTTCTCGTTCATCGTCGCATGATGGTGGTTCTTCACGGACACCTTGGCATACTGTTCGAATGTCGTTCCATAATTCGCCGTGTGAACCACACCGGCTTGCGAGAACATTGACGGCGTGGTGATCGTACCGATGGCTCCTTCCTCGCGAAAATCAGCAGGACGGCCGGGCATCGGGATCAACCCACGCTCCATCTTCTCAACACCGACGGCGAGCGCGATGTCGTGGCGGCCGCTCTCGACGGCCAAGACGGCTTCGCGAAAGGCCGAAGCTCCGGTTGCACATCCATTTGCGACATTGAGGACGGGAATCGCGACCTCACCGATCTGGCGGAGGATGCGCTGACCCGGAACCGCCGTTGCCTGCAGCGCGCTGCCGCAATAAAGAGCCTGCACATCCTTGATCGTCACGCCGGCGTCGGCGAGAGCCAGCATCGCGGCCTCTCCGCCCAGCTGCTCCAACGTGCGATCGGGGTAACGACCAAACCGGATCATATCGATTCCGGCGATAACAGCCTTGCTCATGCAGAAATCTCCGCCGGATGAAAGTTATGGGAAAAGAACGCGCGGCCGGACACGTCACGCTGGCCAGTGTCCTCGATGCGGATGTGCACAGGCTGGCCAACCAACTCGACCGGATCGGCTGGAATTGGCCCCTGCAACGTACCACGCACCACGCCACCACCGTCGATGTCGATCACGGCGGCGATGAACGGAACGGGTACTCCCGGATAGCTGCGGGTGATTACGGTGCAGGTACGCACGCGACCAGTATCGGCCAGTCGAACCCGCGTGATACTATCGCTGGCACCACACTTGGCACACCCGATACGCTCACCGAGCAGCGTGGTTCCGCAGTGTCCGCACCGGCTTCCCGAAAGGTGGTGGTCGCCGTCTGGACCGAGGACCACGTAGGGCACGGCGGCAACAAAATCTTCGAGCACGTCGCTCATTTTTCTCTCCGCTAATCTAAAATGCAATTCCGCAAGGTGTCACTGAGATGGCCGAGCCATCCTGTTGTGCCGTGCAGGTTCGATCTTTCGTCCGACTTTGATCTACCAGGCTTGCAGTCCGCGCAGCGCGCGCATTTGCGCGTCGAGACCATTGGCAAGAGCCTTGCCCTGCCATTCGCTGCTGGCAGGGTTCAACCTTTCCATCATGGTGCGGCGCATTTCTTCGCGGGGTGTGGATGATCGGCCTCGCCCGAACCGTAGCCATCGATCGATGCGCACCGCCTCACCAACGGCCATGTTGTCATAGGTGCCGACCTCGATGAGCACGCCGGCCCATTCGGCTTGGGGTGCCGTCGTCGGCAACCAAGTCGAGAACAATCCCTGATAGGAGGGGACTTCACCGTTTGTAATCTCGAAGCTGGCCGCAAAGGATGCCTTGGCTTCCTCCCCCATCCAATCGAACACGCGCTCGTAGGCAGGTGAGCCTGGAAGATCGGAACAAAGATGGCTCAGGTCTCCGAAGCCGCCAAGGCCTGTATGCCACTCGATAAAGGCGATCTTTCGCGCTTTGGCGAAGATCGGTGGCAAAAGCTCCGACACCGTTCTGCGCGTCCAGGAAGGTCCCGTTCCGACAT
The DNA here is from genome assembly GCF_055521575.1 of Novosphingobium sp. BL-S-24. Taxonomy (NCBI): domain Bacteria; kingdom Pseudomonadati; phylum Pseudomonadota; class Alphaproteobacteria; order Sphingomonadales; family Sphingomonadaceae; genus Novosphingobium; species Novosphingobium sp. BL-S-24. Next base: position 2,155,679 of record NZ_CM145488.1, on the reverse strand, counting down.
AATTAAGCCCGGTAGGCTCGACTGTCTGGCCGCCGGCAAGCACCGTGATCATCTGCTTCATGCCATGAACACGGACTACTTCGTCTCGAACATCGGTCCAGTCGATAGTCTGTTCGTTCCAGTCGTCGGGGCACAGCGCGTCAAACAGGCTTTTGTAGAGTTCCTTGGGAGGAGCAGGTGGGTTGAAATCGGCAAAATTGCGGTTGAGGTCGATGTTCGCTTCATCGGTGCGTGACAGGTGAGAGAAGCCCCAGGGATTGAGCGCATGCAACGCCACGACGTTCAGCCCTTCCGGGATGACCAAATCGCGAAGGAACGCGATCTGCAGCGCTGAACCCAGAAATGCCTCTTGCCCATGCGTGCCGGAAACGAGGAACAGCGTTTTTTCGGCATCGGGATCGCCGAAGATCGCGATGTCCATCGCCAGTTCCTCACCCTCTGCGCCGCGCTCAGTGGGATGTATGGCTGACACAACTCGTGCATTGCGGTCAGATGCCAAGGCAAGGAACGTCTGGCGCGCCTGCTGATATGTTTCGCTGAATGGTGTCATCATTCGGTTGTCTTTCGATCCTGTAGTCGCGCCCTGGGGGTTAAGGGCGGACGGCCCGACGTATTCTTGCCCTCACCATTGCTTCAGGCCTTCCAGCATTCGGTGCTGTGCATCGAGGCCATTCTTCATGGCTGCCGCACGCCAATCTGGCGCTTCCGGGAACAGCTTGTCCATCATCGAACGTCGCATGTCCTCCCGCGACATATAGCTGCGACCTTTGCCAAACTTCATCCAACGATCCATGCGGATGCCGTCCATCACTTCGATTACACCGTACGTTCCCGCCTCGATGACCATCCCCGTCCACTCGGCGTGTGGAGCGGTGCTTGGCAGCCAGGCTGAGAACCAGCCGCGGTAATCGGGTGTCACCCCATCGGTGAAGTCCATGCCTTTGGACCACGTCTCACGCGCCTCATCGCCCAACCAGTTGAACATCCGCTCGTAGCCGTCCGAACCAGGCTCCATCATGGGGATGTGGCTGAGTTCACCATAACCGCCAAGGCCGGTATGCCATTCGATGAAGGCGATCTTGCGAGAGCGGGCGAAGATGCGCGGCAGGACGTCTTCCACGACCGTGCGCGACCAGGATGGACCGCTGCCGACGTAGTTCATCCCGGTCGGCTCGACGATCTGCCCGCCGCCCGCGGCCGTCACCATGCGCTTCATGCCGTACTTGCGGGTGACCTTGTCGCGCGCCTCACTCCAGTCGATAGTTTCTTGGGTCCAATCGTCGGGGCAAAGAGCACGGAACAAGATGGGATAGACCTCGTCCTGCGACGAGGGGACGCCGTAATCGGTGAAGTTGCGATTGACGTCGATGTTCTGGTCGTCCGTCCGCGACAGATGCGAGAAGCCCCAGGGGTTCAGGCCATGCAGGGCGACGACGTTCACCCCCTCGGGGATTTCGAGGTCGCGCAGGAACTCGATCTGCAGGGCGGAACCATAGAAACCTTCCTGGCCGTGGGTGCCCGAGACGAGGAAGAGCGTCTTTTCCGCATCCGGCGACCCGAACGTGGCGAAGTCTATGGCAAGTTCCTCACCCTGCGCGCCCACCGCGCTTGGATGCACCACCGATATCACCGAGGCGCTACGCTCAGCGGCGAGCGCCAGGAATTTTTCGCGGGCTTCGGCATACGTGCCACTGATCGACTCTGTCATCGCGACGTCTCCACTTGACTGCGTATTGCGTAGATTACGACTTACATTCTCTCGATGATGGCAGCGGGAGCCATGCCACCGCCAGTACACAAGGTGACAAGCCCTGTTGCCTGATCGCGCCGTTCAAGCTCATCGAGGACAGTCCCCACCAACATCGCGCCGGTGGCGCCGATCGGATGACCGAGCGCGATGGAACCGCCGTTCACGTTCACCTTGGCGGGATCGACGTCCATCTCACGCATGAAGGTAATCGGGACGATCGCAAAAGCCTCGTTGATCTCGAACAAGTCGATGTCACCGGCGGTCATGCCAGCTATCGCCAACGCCTTGCGGGCTGCGGGTGCCGGCGCCGTGAGCATCAATTCGGGCGATGCACCCGCCGTCGCGATCGCCTTGATACGCGCCCGTGGCTTGAGCCCATGAGCCTTGGCGTACTCGGGCGAGGCCAGTACGATAGCGCCGGCGCCATCGACGATACCCGACGAGTTCCCGCCGTGATGCACATGCACGATATCGATATCGCGATAGTCCCGCTCGACAAGTTGCCGGTACGTCAGCCCCTCTGCATTCCATTGATAGTCCATCATTCCTTCGAATGCCGGCTTCAATTCGGAAAGGCGATCGATCGTTGTCGAGGGACGAGGGTACTGCTCGACATCCAACGCGAGAGTTCCGTCATCGTGGTAGACGGAAACAAGGCTCCGACTAAAAGCACCTTCGGCTATTGCGCGGGCAGCTTTCTGTTGGCTCTGGAGAGCAAATGCGTCCAATTCCTCACGCGATACGCCTTCGAGGGCAGCGAGAAGGTCCGCGCTGATCCCTTGATGGGTCTGCGCGTGGATGGAACGCAGATGCTCATTCCCGCAGTCGAACAATGTCGGGTCGGATACCGAAGGCACGCTGGACATCTGCTCCACGCCGCCCGCCACGACAAGCTCTTGAGCGCCGGACCAGATGCCCATGGTGGCTTGGTTGACGGCGGTCAGACCTGATCCGCAATACCGGTTCACCGTGAAGCCTGGAACCGCCATTCCCCAACCGGCGTCGAGCACTGCCTGGCGCGCGATACAGCCGCCCTGGCGATCGGTCTGAGAGAAGCACCCCACGATCACGTCATCGATGTCATCGGTGGTCAAACCGTTGCGCTCAGCGAGGGCCTTGAGCACCGTGGACAGGATGCGCTGGGGATGAACGTCCGCAAGTGCGCCCTTACCCGCTCGGCCGATGCCCCGCGGCGTGCGGGCGGTATCGATAATCCATGCTTCACGCATGATGCTCTCCCAAAAATTTTTCAGCGTGCCGTCACGTGCATCCGTTGGCGCGTCACTTGGCGACCAAGATGTCTGTCGTAACCAATCTGTTTCAGTCGCCTGCTTGCCGATAGAATTAATGCGACATTCAATTGCATGTTGCTGTCAATACGGCGTGGTATCGAGTTGTCTCACTCGGCCTTCACAGGCTCTCGACGGCGATTCTGGACTGGCGGCAATAGCAACGATTTTGAAGGGGCCGGACGCGCGCATCAGGCGGTATCAAGCGATACGGCGAATTGAATAATTGCGACATTCGTCATGATGTCGCAACATTCAGCAGTCTTACGTGGGAGAGTTGCATGCTCTCACTCTCTGATGCGCCAGCCGGCGGTTCAAGGCTGAAAATCGGATTCGTCCTCGCGCCACGTTTTACCTCGGCCGCCTTCGCGAATTTCATAGACGCTATCCGGCTGGCTGCCGATACGCGCGGAACAGATCGAGTCGAGTTGCGGCGTTCGCGTGCAGTCTTGGGATCGCATGGAAAGCCCAAGCAGATACGATCATATCGTCGTGGTCGCAGGACTGCTCTACAACAAACGAAATCGCGCGTCCTCGGACATGAACATCTTCCTCAAGACGGCGGCAGGCGCACAAGTACCGCTATCGGGCTTTGAGGCGATAAACCTTTTCAGGCCGCGCCTTGTATGGGGCACCGGACGGCAGAAAAGTCGGCGTGGGATGCGATCTCAACAAATTCTTTGATCGCAAATCTTTCAGCAGCAACGTTCTTCGGTGGCCAGCTTTCGGAAACCGATGCCATCGTGCATGCCGCCATCCGGTCAGAACTACATCGCTAGCGCAACTAGTTGGAGCTTATCGCTTCCGAAAACATCATGTCGACAGCGGAGCTCCAGGCGCAGGGGTCTGTCCTCACCAATGAATACGCGGAGGGATATCGCGGCAAGCGCTACTATGGTCGTTGCGAACACGTAGACGTGACCGAGCAGAACGCGATCGATCGGTCTTGCCAACTGTTCAATGCACAGTTCGCGAACGTTCAGCCGCACTCGGTCGCACAAGCCAACACGGCTGTCGCGTTTGCGCTGCTGCAGCCTGGCGATACTCTGATGGGCATGAGCCTGGCACACGGCGGCAACCTCACCCACGGCGGCTCCGACGTTCTCGGACAAGTGGCTTCGGCCAGTACAATACGGCGTGCGCGAAGACGACCAGCGCATCGATTACAACGCGGTCGCCGAGCTTGCGCAAGAATACCATCCCAAGCTGATTATCGCCGGTGGTTCGGCGTACCCTCGCCAGCGGCGTGGTAGTACCGCCCAGCATGATGCTGTTGCATGGGGCTACTCGCGCGCAGCCGATGACCTAGGTGTGGATATCATCGACAACTGTGAAGTGACAGGTATCCGCCGCGATGCATCCGGAGGGGTTACAGGGGTGGAAACGACTCGGGGCTTCACCGGATCGAAGCGGGTTGGTGTCTCTGCCGCCGGTCATACTTCCGTCGTGCTTGACATGGCCGGTGTGCGATTACCGCTGGAAAGCTACCCGCTACAGGCCCTCGTATCCAAACCGGTCAAGCCGATCTTCCCGTGCGTGGTGATGTCGAACACCATCCATGCCTACATGAGCCGGTCCAAAAAGGGTGAACTCTAATCGGAGCAGGCACCGACGTTTACACGAGCTACAACCAGCGCGGCGGCCTTCACATCGCGACTCACACGCTTGAGGCTATCTGCGAGCTGTTTCCACAATTTAGCCACATGCGGATGCTGCGCAATTGGGGCGGCATCGTGGACGTGACTCCGGACCGCTCGCCGATCATCTTCTGCTTCTCACGATTGCCAAGCTCATTCAGGGCGGCGCCGTAGGAGCGCAGCCCGTTTCGCCATTCACCTTCACGTACATTTCGTCCAGGTGCCATCGCCAGTGGCGGAATCCTTGCATGCGGCTCACCCGCTTGCGCCGGACCTCACCAGCTGGTGCATTTGGTTTGACAGAGCCCACTCGAATTGCTGGAGCGCCGTATGAACGAACGCATAGCGCAGCAAATGAGGAGTTAAGAGAGCGTCCAGCGGAGCAATGGATCTGGCGCGAAGCATCCGTTCCACTGGCTCAGGCCTCATTCGCGTGCGAAACCGCATACATGTAGCTTCCCCAGGTCTCGTTAGCGAATAATGTCTTGGATCCGGATTGTACCTGACAAGCACCATGATCCGCTCTGCGGTTCGACCTAGCGGCATCTTTCAGGAAATGCCTGTCGCGCCGGTGCTTTGTATCCTCTACGGGCCTAAACATATCTTGCGCGACACCAAGACCGACTGCTTGAGGCATAATAGATGGCAACCACCAAGAAGAAGCTCGTTCCGCCGCCAGAAGCGCTCGATCCATTCAGCGCTTATTTTTCAGTGGGCGAGGCATTTGCGACACTTCTGCATCCATTTGCCGAAGTCGTGCTCCACGATCTGCGGACCGGCCGTATCGTGCGGATCTGGAACAGCTTCACGCAACGTCAGGCGGGAGATCTATCGAACTTGAAAGGGGCGAAGGACGCGTTTCCTAAAGAAGAGTCTATCCTAGGACCATATGAGAAAGCCTTGCCATCACAGGGGCGTACCAAGTCTATTACCGCGGGCCTCCGCAATGCCGAAAACGAGCTGATCGGCTTTCTATGCGTCAATCTCGACGTCAGTGTTCTTGACAGCGCGATATCGATGATGGCGAGTTTCGCTTCGACGGAGCTGAAACGGCCCGAGCCTATTTACCGCAATGATCTTCAGCAGCATGTCAGTTATCTGGTTCGAGATTATTCGCTACGCGTCAACAAGCCGATCGAAAACCTCACACGCGCTGAGCGCGCCGAACTGGTGCAAATGGTCGATCGTGATGGTCTTTTCCAAGCACGCCACTCGGTAACGCACGTCGCCAATGCCATGAAAATCAGCCGCGCGAGCGTCTACAACCTCCTCGGAGAGATTAACAAGGATAGTGACAACGCAGTTGCCGAGCCGCTCATGGTCTCCCCAAAGACCTAGGTTGTCCGGTTATCGAGGCGCGGCAAGGGTAGTGTCGATGACGAGTGCAAGCCGCGATCGAGCATGGCCACGCCAACGAAGCCGCCCTCCGCACCTTGTTTAACCAGCACTCACCACGGCAAGCGCCCGTGCCAACGCATGGCTGAGGTCAACGCAAAGGCATGCCCTGCAACCGCGATGTCCTGCGCAACATGACCTAACGACTTATAGATGGTAATTTGGTCCGGCCCATCCCTTCCAGTGGCTGCTCTGGTCAGAACTTCGCCGATCTCGCCAGTAATGTGATCCTCGCCGACGATTCCGGCGGCGATAGCGTCTCGAAGCTCGCCAGCTTGCGACAGCGCATTTGCGCGCGAGTCCACTATATATCTCGATCGCCTGACCGCCTCTACATCAACCTCGCGAGACCTAGCTGTACTCGCTCCGATCAAATTTAGGTGTTGGCCCGGCTCAAGCCATTCGCCGCGCACGACGGCCGTGTCCGAATGCGTCAGCGTGCAGACAACATCGGCGCCAATGACTGCCGCTTGTGGATCGTCGACAACCGTCACTCTGTCGAAGCCTTGCACATGATTGTCCACGAAGTGCTCCGCTTTGTTCCGATCTCTGGACCAGATGCGGAGTTCCTTGAACGGACGCACCGCAGCCATCGCCTCGATATGGCGACTTGCTTGCGCACCAGTTCCCAGCAGGGCGAGTACATTTGATTGCGGACGAGACAAGGCATCTGTTGCCACCGCTGTGGCCGCAGCGGTCCGAAGAGCCGTCAGAGCGCTCGCCTCAACGATCGCAAGAGGTCGACCATCGACGCTATCGAAAAGCAACATGGCGCCCTGGTGCCCTGAAAGACGCCCCCGGGCCGCCGGCCCAAAAAGGCTTAAAACCTTGATACCGAACCGATTGTCGGAGAACAGTCCCCCTGGCATGAGCGCCATCGCTCCACCGCTTTCCAGTTCTTCTACCCAACGATGGGGTGCCCAGCTTCGAGCGGCTGACACCTTTATCATGGCAGCCTTCACCAGCTCGATTGCGTCATCCATCGATACAAGCATCGTCAGGTCGGCCGATCCAATGACATCGATCGTGCAGCGAGTGGAGCGCGATCCAACTTCACCATCATGCACGAAAGTATCAGCCCGAACGTCCATTTATCCCCCTTGCACTTTTCACGCCGGCTACGATGAGCTCCAGGCGCGCCATGTCGATACATAAAACGTATATAGACAGTTTGTCATTTTCCAAGCAGGATCCTGCAGGCGCCGGGCATCTGCAATTGCCTGCCTGAAAAGCAAGCGAGATTAAGCGACCGCTTAACGTTAAAGGAAGATGATCCTTGAAGAATCCAAGGTCGCTCTCCTTCCCTCGACCCGTCCAAAGCAAAGTGGAACGAATTAGATGATCCGAAGCGCGGCCATCCCGAAAGCGAAAGTATGAGATTTCAAAAGCCGAGTGCGGCAACGATCGTCTTCATCTGCTTTCTCATAGCGGTGTTCGAGGGTCTGGATATCCAGTCGATGGGTGTCGCCGCGCCGGGACTTTCCCGCGAGTTTGGTTTCTCGCCGGTAGAAATGGGCATCGTCATGAGCGCAAGTACCGTCGGCCTGATGATCGGTGCGGCATCTGGTGGGAAGCTCTCAGACGTATATGGCCGCCGCACCGTTCTGTTGATGTCGATGGTCATGCTCGGGCTGTTTTCGCTGGCGACCGCGATGGCATCGGCATTTCCGCTCTTAGTCGCGGTCCGCATGCTTGCCGGCCTCGGCCTTGGAGGCGCGTTCCCCAACCTGATCGCGCTGACCTCCGAATCCGCTCCTCCCAGGTATCGCGCCACGGCACTCAGCTTCATGTATTGCGGCCTCCCGATCGGAGGCGCTGCCACAGGGGCGCTCTTAGGTTTTCTGGGTGGGGCGGAGTGGCGAGCAGTGTTCTGGGCGGGCGGAGTGGGACCGCTACTGCTCCTGCTCCCGATCGCCTTCGGGCTGCCAGCGGCCAAGCCGAAGGTCAACCGAGTTGGCGCCGATGTTGCGCCTCCATCCGGCCCCCGGTCCACCGCAAAGCTGCTGGGGTCCCGTTCGGCGGTCACGTTGCGACTATGGCTTGCCTATTTCTTTACGCTTCTAGTCGTCTATCTCTTGTTGAACTGGTTGCCATCATTGCTAGTGTCGCAAGGCTTTTCTGGCACCGAGGCAGCCAGATATACCCTAATCATGAACGGCGGTGCGGTGCTGGGAAGTCTCGTACTTGGGCGGCTGATCGACACCATCCGACAGCGCATCGTACTGATTTCAGCGTATTCAGGCATGGTGGCGGCCTTGCTCATTCTTTCTCTTGGGCCGAACGACACCTTGATCCTTGGCGTTTTTGCCGCAGGCTTTTTCGTGATTGGCGGCCAACTCGTTCTCTATGCCCTTGGCCCCATGACCTATCCTCCAGAGATACTCGGCGCCGGAGTGGGCGCCGCTGTTTCCATTGGACGAGCGGGTTCAGTGGCGGGACCACTGCTTGCAGGCTTGATCATCACCGCAGGAGTAGCTCCCGCTCTCGTGCCTGCGCTAGCCGCCCCGGGGCTGGCCCTGGCGCTTATCGCCGCCTTGGGAGTGATCCGTCGATTACCTGATCAACAACGCAGGTCCGTCAGCTGAGACTGGGTAAACCCGTTGGTTTGATCCGTCGTGCGAGGTCGATTGTAGGGCCACCGATCCCCGAACGGATAGGCGGGAGCGACCCACACCCGCAGCCAGCAAGGCTCGCGCAAATCTACGAACGTTCATTGTGCGAGCCCTGCAAGGGCTGGCTTGCTCGCTTCGCGCTTCGTCAAAGTTCGCATGACATGCCCTTATACGCCAGTACGCTAACGCGAATGGTGGCATTTCGTCTAGATTACTGCTTGTCCCAGGATTATTACGCCCACGCACGTTCTAAATAGCGGAAACACTTAGGGCTTGTGTTTTACTGCCTCGAAACCACTTGCCTGATAAAAGCAGAAATATCGTTGAGCAGAAGCCCTCCGGCTTTGGGATCTCGATAGATGATGTGGCCACTTTCGTAGCACTTCACCGACATCCGCGAGCCTAAGGCAGTTGGAAGGGTCGCGGCGGCAATGGCGTCGCCTTCGCACATGTTGAGGGGGTCATAGCGCGCCGTGGCGACAAAGACGCGCATGGCGGGATCCTGCTTGAGCGCATTTACGATCCAGGGCGGATTGGCTTGCGCAATCGGCGTCACCTCGCCCGTGCGCTGAAATTCCGCGATGACGTCAGGTGTTACTCCCGCCTGATTGTACGTCCACTGGGCACGGATCGAGAGCGGTTTTCGACCACCGAACGGAGCATAGCCGTCTTCGAAGCCAGCGTAATTGAGATCCGTGGCATAGCCAAGTTCGCCGCGGATGTGGTGATCAATAGCTTGGGCCAAGCCGACATCGCCGTCATCGTTGGCGACCTGTACGCGAGTATCCTCCTCGCTCATGGCTTTGTTACCTGAGGGATCGAGATAGTGGCTGAGATACTCACCGACATAGACCACGAGCGTCTTGCGATCGATCTGCTCCGGCCTGATCCCGGTGTAGCGCGCCAGATCCTTGGCGATCACCTCGCGCTCGTCCGTTGACAGCTGCGAGACTTTCTCGAGAGCCGGCATATAAACATACCGAGCCCATTTCACCGCCGCCGCCATCGTCGCCTCGCGATCGAACAAGAGGTCGGCATCGAGCCGCTTATAGTGAAACGCCGTGGCCGTTCGCGCCGGCACGTGCATCGCGTTGTAGAATGCCGTAGATTGCGGAATATTCGGAATATCGCCCGACAGCATGATCGCGCCTGCGACCGTTTGATGGGTGGCGGTCAGCGCGTCCGCCACCGCCGCGACGCGAAACGCACCGTAGCTGCCGCCCGCAAGGAAAAGGGGTTGATCGTTGGCTCCGAAGCGCCGACGATAAGCGCGGATGAACTCCACCGTCGCGCGGATGTCCCCTTGCATGTTCATGAAGTCGCTCGCGAACTCCGGCTTCGTGGGGCGCGAGAAGCCGGTTTCGACCGCATCCATGAAAACGAGGTCCGTGTCGGCAAGCGGAGTGTCGGGATTGTCCACCAGCTCCGCCTTGACCCGTCGCCGTGGACCCAGCCCGTCCAGATTGAAGATCGAGGACGCGACCAGCGGCCCGCCGTTCCAGGCAAAGGTGATCGGACGCGGTGTGCGAGATCCTTTGACGACATAGGCGACAAAGAAAATGCGCCCGCGCAGCTCGCCCGTCTCGGCATCGCGGATCGGGATGCGCCCCGCTCTTGCCTCGTATGTGAGCGTGCCCGTCTTCGTCCTGACCCGGTGTTCGCTTACCACCGTGGCTTCGTCGTCTGTGGTAAGAGGCGGGAGGATCCGGTGATCTCCGATGACGCGAGTGGGGGACGCTTTGGTTGCCGACGCCGACCCGCTTGCCATGACCATCAAGAACGACGCCAGAACTATGCGGCCCAGCCAAAGGCTGCCAAGCCGCTGAAGACGATCTGCGCACCGCCCTCTTTCATCATCTGCGCAAAGACCAGATCGACGCAGCGGCTGTTCAAGCATCTTCATGGTACATTCCTGGCTCGCATCTTATCGGCATGGCCGGATCGTCATCCCGCAAAGCCAAGCTCTATCTTTGCAGATCAGACACCAACGGATTTATGATCCGGCGATCGTCAATCTTCATCGATCCTATTTTGCCATCAAGCTGTCGATGAAGAACGTCACTTGTGCGGCAAATTCCTTTGGATTTGCCAGTGGATTGGGGAAGCCGTGACCTCCAGTCGGCCCTTCTAGCAGCAGTGAGTCAGCCCCAACGCTTTGCAACTTCGCCGCGAACCGACGGCCGTAACCAGGCCCGACCTGACCATCCACCGTCGACACCACCGTCAAGACATGGGGATATTTCGTTCCGGCCTTGATGTTCTGATACGGTGAGTATCCCAGCATGATCGGGACCTGCTTGGGATCCTTGGGATCGCCCGTCTCGGTGGTTTGGCCGGCATCGATGATGCTGCCATCGTCCACGCCGCGAAAAAGATCGGTAAAGGGCACGCCGACAATGGCCGCTCCAAACAGATTGGGTTGCTGGGTCACCATGTTGGCGGACAGAAACCCACCGAATGAGCGCCCAATGCTGCCGATCTTGCCGGGCGCGCTGAAGCCGGAGTCGGCCATGTCCTTGGCCACCGCCGCGAAATCGTCGAACGTACGTTGCCGATTTATGCCCTTAGCCGAAATCGTCCAGGCGGAGCCTCGGTCGCCACCACCCCGGATGGCGGCAAGTGCGAATGCTCCCCCTCGCTGAAGCCAGGGCACAAGGCCAAGACCGAGCTCCTGTGAAAAATAGCCTGGATCGGCGTTTATGCCGTAACCGCCATAGCCGCTTAAGATCACGGGCACAGGGCCCGGCCTTGGCTGCCTGGGGCGCACCAGATAGTAATCGACCATGGTTCCGTCTTTGGAGCGGGCCGAACGAACTTCGGATACGAACTTGTTGGCATCCACGATGGCCTTGCCGCTGAATAAGGTGACGGGAGCGCGCCCCGCCATGATAAGGCTTATCTGCGCAGGCTGGAGAAAGCCGGTTTGCTCCACGATCAAGCCTGATCCCAAGGGGTCGCGACTGAGTATCGTCATCGCCACCCCCGCCGGTGCGGACAGCGAACGCGTGATCGACCAGCCGCTCGTTGTCGGACGTGCCATCACGAGCGTTTTTTGAAGATTGCGCGTCTCGACAAAGGCGATCCCTTCGCCATTACCAGCGATACCATAATAAGGATCGTTGACGTAGGATCCGTCGGCGGGCGCGAATACCTTGGATACGCGCTTGCCTTGGGGCGCATCGAGGTCATACGCGATCAGCGTGTCGGCGGCATAGCTCACGCCCTCCACGACCGCCGCCTCGGCGAGTTGGACGACGAGCTTATTGCCCGTTACGAAAGCCGTGCCAAAGTTCTGCAGCTTGGTCGGGAGATCGAGACGAGTGATGGACCTGTCCTGGCCCACCAGATCAAGCTCGAAATTCGAATAGTCGATTACACGCGTCAAAAGAGCCCGCTGGCTCTTTCCACTGCCGATGGTGGTGGCGCTCACCATAGAGTCCGAAGGCTTGGCCGAAAAGACCGGTTTCGCCGAAGTAATCGGTGTTCCACGCTTCCAGGCTATGACGTTCTTCGCGAAACTGCTCGCCAGCTGATCGCTCGGCTGGCCGATGTATCCGATGACGATGGTATCAGAATCAAGCCACGCAAAATCGCCCCGTGTCGGCGGACTGTGGAACCCGCCCTCGACGAACTTGCCCGATGAGAAGTCAAATTCCCGATATTCGACGAGCGACGTCCCACCGTTGGAGAAAGGGATCAGGCAGCGGTTGAAGTTTGAAGGAAGGCATTGCGCGTTCAAATTGAGAAACATCACTTCATAGGCGGTCTTGTCAGCCGCGTTCATCGCGGCGACATCCAGCGCGAGCTTCCATGCAATCGGACGCTTGTCACCAGCCGAAGGGCGTGGAGCGACGAAGAACGCGCCTGACTTGTACTCGTCATCTCGCACGAAGCGGACGATGTTGTTCCCCAGCAACGTGAAGCTGGGTGTCGGCGAACTTGCCGCGCGCGCTTGTCGGATTTCGGCCTCGACCTTGGCGAATTCGGGGCTGGAGCTGAGCCGGCGCATGGTCTTGGTGGACTGTTCGGCCGCCCATGCCTGGGCTTTGGGGTCGTTGGCGTTGGCCAGCCAAGTAAATTGGTCGGGCGCGCCCAATGCCGCGGCGGTCACATCCTGCGCCAAAACGGACGATGGAACCAACGCAAGTGCGCTCGCGGATACCGCTCCGGCCGCAAGCCGTAGCGCAATACGCAATTTTCCATTCGCATTTACCGACATGCGATCCGCCGAATGAACCATCATCAACCTTCCAGAAAATATCGTCCCCAGTAAACAACCGGCGGCCGAATCGTCATTGCTGACAATTCCAGCCGCGGAAGCTGGCACATCGGAGGCGCCAGCTGTGTCGGTCAGAACTTCTGGGACAAGCGAATACCGTAAGTCCGTGGTTGGATCACATTGACCACGAACGGATTGAAGAAACTGTAGTAGCCCTGCGCCGTCGCCGAAATCGCACGCTTGTCAGTCAGATTGTTGATGTACAAGTTTAACCCATATCGATCCGTCTGAATGCCTGCACGCAAATCAAGCGTTGCATAGCCCGGTACCGTGTAGGGTTCGGCAGTAGAATCCAAGGTCGAACTCTTGTAAGCATAGGTTGCACCAAGGTTGGCGCGAGCATTATCACTCACGCGCCAAGTGTAGCTGGCATCGGCAGTTGCGGTCCACTTCGGTACATACGGAAGACGCTCGCCCTTGAGCCTGCGTACTTCAGGTGCATCTTCTGTGAACTTGGAGTTGGTGTAAGCCGCATTTACGCCCACGATCAGGCCTTTGATGGGCTCGATCGACACCTGCACTTCGCCACCTTGGCTACGTGCGGTGCCGCCATTACCCGTCACGCCGAATGGGCCGATAATCAGGACTGTCTGGATATCACTCCAGTCTATGCGGAAGAGATCCGCATCGACCACGATGCGCCCGCCCATTAGCTGGGTCTTTACACCGGCTTCATAGCTCCAGATATTGTCGGATACGAAGGTCGGTGCCAGGTCCGCCGGAGCGCCCGGCGGCAGGCCTCGCGCACCACCGGGACGGTAACCGCTGGCGGCACGCAGATAGAACATCAGCTCTTGCGAGGGTCGCCAACGCGCGCCGAACTGATACGTGTCCGAATTTTCGCGCGATGAGGTTCTGATCGTTTCAGGAACGAAAGGTCCACCGAAAAGGCGGTCCGCAGACGTCAAGACGCTCTTCTGATCGATGCGACTGTGCCGATAGCCTGCCGTTAGATCGAGCGTGCTTGAGAGATACGCGGTCGCGTTGACGAAGCCGGCATACTCATCGAGCGTGGACCGCAAGTCGTTGAAGCCCAGCGAACTCGCTGTATCGTCCCGTATGCCAGCGGTCGTGAACTGGATGTAGTCAATGTTAACATTGGCCTTGCCATGCTGGTAGAATGCGCCAGCCTGGAATTCGATCGACCCGATGCGCTTCGAGGTGAAGCGAAATTCTTGTGAAAACTGCTTTTGACCAAGCTCGCTCTCGTAATTACCAGGCGTGGCGTAGTCGACCGGACCGCCCGTACCCGCGTAATTGTAGGTCAGGTCGTTTTGAGCGCGTGGCACGACATTGGAATAGCCGCTCGATGACAGGAAGCTTCCGATCGACGTGTCCCACTTGAATGTCGCCGAGTACACTTGGCTGTTCACCCGGAAGCTTTCGGGCGAGAAGCGCGCTTGCTTGTACTTCCCGAATAGCGGTTCGGAGGTCTGCCAGTCCAGATCCTCGGCAGTAAACCCATGAACGATCGACTTCTGTATCGATGCAGTCAGGTCGACCGTAAACGTATCGGTCGGCTTCCAGTAAAGTGCGCCGCGAACACCCCAGGCATGCCCGCCGTTCACATCCTTTTCTGGAAAAGGACCGACATCATCGATGAAGCCGGCATCGCGCCGATAATACCCGCTGACGCGTACCGCCAGGGTGTCGCTTAGCGGCGTCGATCCCGAAGCGCGCAAAGTCGTGCCGAATTGCCCATGCTCAATCTTGTTGACCTCTTCGGACATGTTGAGTTCGGACTTGGTCAAGCTGGGCTTGCGAAGGACGTACTTGATCACGCCACCGAGCGATGACGCGCCATATAGCGTCCCCTGCGGCCCCTTTAGCACCTCTACTCGTTCTATATCGTTGGGGTCGAGGTCCGGAGAGTTCAATCCGCTCCGCGAAGCGCTGCCCGAACCGCTGATCGGTACGTCGTCGACATAGACGGACACCGTTCCTGCCGCGAGCAGCGGCGGGATACCGCGGATCGCGACCGATCCGGTGCCCGGCGCTCCACCAGATTTGAGACTGATGCCCGGGGTCAGTGCCACGAAGTCTGCCAGGCTCTTGGCGCCACGCTGCTCCAGCTGGGTGCTCGTAACGACCGATATGCCTTGCGGAACGGTGCTGAGGCGCTGCTCGCGTTTGTAAGCGGTCACCACGATATCGGCGGGGATCGCGTTCGATTGTTCTGCCGACGTGTCATTTGCAGGCGGGACAACGGCGGTATCGTCAGCGGCGACCTGTGCCATCGCCACAGACGGGAAGATAGCCGCAGAGGTAACTAGCAACAGGGCTTTACTCGCCCGCGCGCCTCCGAACGACAAAGTCATCTTGGCCCTTCCGAAGGCAGCTCGAAGCATACGGTTTCCCCTAATTTTCCCTGGCGGGTCAGCATGTCGTTCTGTCGACGATAAACGAGTCCCACGAGCACATCCTCGTGACAATCTATTTCGACGTCAAGTCTATTTAGCTGTTTTGTCTAAATGGAGAGCAAAGCGTTACTCATGCCGCATGGTAGGTCCGCTCCAGCTAATTAGCCTGACCCTGGTGAACGGAGCATCATGGTAGTGGAAATTTGGCTTTAGGTGACGACTGGTCAGGGTGAGACAAGGCGAATTGGCCTGCGGAGAGCCGCTTACGCACACTCGCCTTCGCCCCTACAAGCATCACACCGTGCCCAACACATCGATAAGCGCGTCGATGTCGCTCATGCCGTTGTGCACTGAAGGCGAGACGCGGATGCTGTTATCCGACAATGTGACCTCGATCCTCGCGGCTGAAAGTGCGGGCTTCGCACGCTTTCCAATGCCTTCCTGCGAAAAGACCAGATACGGACCTTGAAAACCCCTCGGCGTAATAAGCTTGAAGCCCAATGAAGGCATTTTCGCTTCGAGGCGCGACAGCATGGCACGGCGATGCCGATCTATCGCCGGAACGCTCAATTTGTGGATGTATGCAAGGGAAGCAACAGCGACTGACAGCGCGTTCCAGTTCGGCGTGCTGACTTCGAACATACTGGCCGTATCGGTTCCAAGTTTCCAGGCGCTGAGGTTGGGCGCGGCATCATAGGGGTATGTGAAGGGCTTGTAGGATTGGACACCTCGCCAGCCGAGCTGAACGCGCCGCAACGCAGGGAGCCGATCGGCGCGCACGTAGAGGAAGGCGCTTCCGAAATCTCCCATCAGCCATTTGTACATGCCAGCGCAGCAGAAATCGACGCCGCTGTCCCGCACGTCGAGCGGCACCGCGCCCGCACCCTGAATGACGTCGGCATAGACCAGGACGCCCTTGCGATGCGCGATATCGCATAGGCGCTTCAGGTTATGTTTGTAGCCGGTGGAGCTGGATATCCACGAGACGGCGATGAGCTTGATGTCGGGCGTGAGTGCCCTGTCCAGCTCATCATAATCGATCTTCCACTCCTTGGGCTGCAGCGTGACAAGCGGCATGCCGTTCTTGTGCTTCTCTCCATATCGCGCGAGCATGCTGGACTGATGGAGAACGTCGGTCAGCACGCCCGCTCCCGGACCGATCCCAACCGCCGCGCCGATCAGGTTTTCCCCTTCCAGCGTGCTGGGGACAATCGCGATCTCGCCGGGGTCGGCGTTTATGAGCTTCGCATAAAGCGCCACGGCTTGATCGCGATCATTGTCGAGGGGCCAGCGCCGTCTGGCGTTGTAGAGCCGGCTTGCACTGTAGCGGCGGCTTGCCTCCGCGGCTTCGACCGACATCGGATGCGTATACGCCGCGTCGAGAAAAATGCCCTTGATCGGGAAGTTGGCCCGATCGGGTAGCGTAATCACGCCGGAGCCGGATCGATCGGCAACGCTTGCCGCCGCCGACGTGCTTGCGGCAACGATCGGTGCGATCAGAGGCAACGCTCCGAAGCTCTTGATGGCGTGGCGACGATCCATCACTGATGAACTCCTTGCAAGGCGGGCGTCTCGCGCCGAATGGTTGTGCTGAGTGGCACGAAATTGCAGCGTTGATTAGCGTGACGATCGCTTCCTTACAAGAATTCGTATAAGTGGACGTTTTGTCCAACCAGCTAGACGTCGTGGAGCAAACCGCATGAGCAGACCGTCAGCGACCGGCAAGTTCGAGCAAACTACGCCAAATTCACAAAGCCAGCGCTCGTGGAGGGCGCGCGGCAGATGCGCGCTGCTCTTAGCTATGAGTGCCATTGATGACGCAATCTTCCCAACCAATTGCCGAGCTTACCGTCAGAAGTATAATGCTCGGCGGCATCATCACCCAGCTGTTCACTGCGGCGCACGTCTACCTTGGGCTCAAGGTCGGGCTGACCTTTGCGACTTCGATCCCCGCGGCAGTGATATAAATGGCTGTGCTTCGATACCTGCCGAACGCCAGCGTTCTCGAGAACAACATCGTCCGAGTCAGAAGTCAAAATCGTCGCCATCGGCCATGTCATCGACCTTTCCCGCTAAGCGCGAGAGCGGATAGGAAGCCATCAACCCTGGCTTCAAGGGCCTCCATCGGAGACGCCAGCAACGTGACACGCTCCACCTCCATGGAGGCACCGTCATCAGCATGCATCCATCAGGAACCCTGTGCAGACGCCAATCCCAGGCTCCTTTGTAGGCAGGGCTTTAGTCTTGTTTCCTCTCTCTTCTTTTTTCCCCACCTTCACGGCACGAAAATGGGGGAGAGACGACTCCGAACCGACGCCGCCTCTCCCCGTGAAATGCGCTGCGATCAGTGCGCATGGAACATCGCATCCCGCGCCCTGACCAGCGACCGAAATTCCCGACACCCGATCATCCCGTGCGCCTGGGCATCGTCATCCATCAGCAAGGCGGCGCAGAACCACTTCCCATCTACCTGCTCGCAGATCGCGATCCGACGCCGTTCCGATGCCCTGATACATGCTCATGATGACCTCCAACGTTTGTGTCCTCATCATCGAGAACGGCGTCCTAGAGACGGGTGGCGGAGCGGCAGTCAGCGCCGCAAAGCGGACGTGGGGGGAACCGATTTTCGAAGAAAATTGGGGGGCACCCGCGGGCATTGACAGCCGTTCCGCCACCCGTCATGCTGGGTCTATCGAGACGAGCGTCTTCCCTCTCGATGACGCGCAACATCGCCTTAGTTGCCCTGCGACAGTGAGACAAACAGCGACGACGAAGGCGCAGAACCCGGCTCCTCGACATCCGTCTGCCGCGCGTCGTTGTGCAGGGAAAACAGCGTGGCCAGGGGCGCCTGGGTGCGGGCGATCGCGACCGTCGCGGGCGTGGATGGTGCGACTTGGCGAAATACTCGACTGTCTCGACGGGGAGCGAACGACGACCGGCAAGGTGCTGGGCGTAGCGGCCAGGACCGGCATTGCAGGCACCGAACAGCCCCGGTTGTAAGCGCCGTCGTACGGCGCTTACATCGAGATGGGCGAGCTGCTTCTCGATCGCGTCGGGGTTCCTGACGCCCATTTCGTCGAGCAGCGTTGCCGCCATTGCGCGAAATCCGTGCGCAGTCATTTCCCGTTGGCTGTAGCCTAGCTGGCGCGGCGCATGATGGACGGCGTTCTCGGACATGGGCCGCTTCGGATTGCCCATGCATGGAAACAGATAGTCGTGGTGGCCAGTGTGGTCCCGCAATTCCTCAATCAGTTTCGGCACTTGGCGCGACAACCGCACGCGGTGCGGCCGGCGCAACCTCATGCGCTCGGCCGACAGATACCAGACGCCCTTGTCACAATCGAACTCGCTCCACTGCGCCTGCCTAAGTTCGCCGGGGCGGACGAAAAGATGCGGCGACAGCCTGAGCGCCATTCGCGTCACCATTTGTCGTTCGTAGCCATCGATCGCCCGCAGGAGTGCACCTACCTGGATCGCATTGGTGATCGCTGCCAGATGATTGACACGGGTCATGGCGATGGCGCCGTTGAGGTCGGCAGCGCCCTCCTTCTGACAGCGCACGGTCGCAACACCATAACGAAATGCGCGACTGAGCAGGCTGCGCATGCGACGAGCGCTTTCATCTCGCTCGTCCGATTCGACCTTGCGCAGCACGGATAGGACCTCCTGGATGCAAATTCGACGCTCGGGGTCAGCTCCAGTCGGGGCACAGGACGCCAGCTAGCGTAGACGAAGCCCTTGTCGGACGGTACGTCGGTTAGCTCGAACGCGGGGATGACAACGCCGGTCTGCGGGCTGATCGCGAAGTCGCGCTCGATGTGCGTGTAGTTCGCACCCGCGTCGAGCGTCGGTCCGACCCGCGCGACTATCCCGATCTCGCCGCCATAATAGTCGGCCGAGCCGAGATTGCGGCGCTGGGACGTATTGGCCGGGAAGCCTGCCGGACGCACCGCCACGATCGCATTGTTGATGTCGCTGTAAAACAGCGCTGCGGTAACGGTCAGCGCACCGATTTCGTGACTTCCACCTAACTCGTAATTTGTCGCGCGCTCGGCCTTAAGGCCAGGGTTCGACGCGGCGGTTCCGAACTGCGTCGAGAAACGCTCGAACAGCGTCGGGAAGCGGGCGCGGGAGGAGATGCTGGCATAAAGCCGGCTGCTCTCCACCGGCTTCCACTCGATGCGTCCTTGCGCGTTCCAGGCATCGGCGTTTCGTAATGGATAGCTGAAGACGCGCGCAGCACCGCCGGTGGGCGGCGTGCCGTATTCCTCCGCACGCGACAGGTCGCGCCAGTCGTAGCTCGCGCCTAGTGTCAGCGCGACCGTGGGTGTCAGGTCACGAGCATACTCGCCCGCAATGCTGTAGGTGTCCTCGACACTGCGCTGGGGAGGTTCGGTGAAGCCGGTAGGGAAGCTTTGTTGAAATTCTTGGTGCCGGTCGCAGCGGTAGTGGAAGGCAAGCGACAACCGATCCGCGTCGGTCGGACGAAGCGCCAACTCAGCAGACCCGCCCCACGATTCATCTTCATAGTAGCTGTTCAATGCTCGCGGGCGGGTCTGCGTTGTCTGCGTCCGATCGTCGAAAGCGCTGAGCAGGTTGTTGAAGGTGTTGCGATGCACTCGTGCACGAAGCGTTGCGCGGTCGCCCAGCGAGGTTGTGGAGAGGAAATAGATGCTCTCTATGTTCCAGTAGGGCCAGCTCCAGTTGCGCTGGCTGCTGATCGGATCAGTGATGTGGAGGGGCGCGTTCTTTTCGCCCTCCTGCCGAGTGTAGCTCAGGGAATATTCGTCAGTAGCATTCGGGGTTAAGCCGAACTTGGCATTCACGCGCCAATCAAGGGTCGCGGAGAAGTCGCGCGCGCGCCCATTTTCGTTGGCGGTCGCCAAGCTTGATGATGCCGAGATCGCCGCCGCGCGAGCCGGCACGTCAAGCGATGCCAAGGCCGCCGCCGCCGTCGCGTTTGCCCGGGTACTCACCGCAGCGCGCGGGCCGGTCGTTCCGGTCGAGATCGAGAAGGTTCGCGGAGCAGGTTACGGCGATGCCGAAATCCTTGACATCATCGCGCACGTGGCACCCAACACCTTTACCAACTACGTCAACGAAGCGCTAGGGACCGAGATCGACTTCCCCCGCGTCGATCCCCTGGCAGCCTGACGTAGCGGCGGGTGGCCAACGGCCCCTCCCTGGCCGCCCGCTCACCTTTTCCTTCACCATCACGCCACAGGAGATTTGCATGAGCCGTCCGCCCCTCCCCCCCGTTCACCCGCGAGAGCGCCATCGAAAAGGTGCGCTTGGCGGAGGATGGCTGGAACAGCCGTGATCCGGCGAAAGTCGCTCTCGCCTACACGGTCGATACGCGCTGCCGTGACCCGCGCCGTGGCATCGCTTGAGGATCTGATCGGCGCGCGCCTGTTGGTCCGCACCACCCGGTCGGTAAAGATGACCGAGGCCGGCACCCGCTACTTCGACGACTGCCGGCGCATCCTCGCCGATATCGCCGAGGCCGAGGCTGCGGCCGCAGGGTCCTAAGCGACGCCTGCGGGCACGCTCGCCGTCACCGCGTCAGCGATGTTCGGCCAGATGTATGTGCTTCCGGTCATGAACGAGTATCTCGACACCTACCCCACGATGAGCGGCAGGACGTTTTTCGTCGATCGCCCGGTCAACATCGTCGAAGAAGGGGTCGATGTCGCGGTTCGCATCGGGCACCTGCCGGACTCGGGCTTCACCGCAATCAAGGTCGGTTTGGTGCGCCGGGTGGTCTGCGGTTCACCCGCCTATTTCGAAGAACATGGCGTGCCTTCCACGCCCGCGGACCTGAAAGGTCACCGGGTTGCAGCCTCAACGAGCGCCTGGGCATCGCCAGAATGGCGCTTTGCAGGCGACCAACGCGTGACGATCGATGCCACCCTTTAATGCAATACCAACGAGGCCGCGATTGCCACCGCGAAGGAAGGCTGGGGCCTGGCCCGGGTCGTCCATTATCAGATCGGGCCGGCGCTCATCGCTGGCGATCTTCAGATCGTTTTGGCGGACTTTGAGGAGCCTCCGCTCCCCATCCATGTCCTCTACCCGGAAGGTCGTCACGCCCCAGCCAAGGTTCGCGCGTTCGTCGATCTGGCTGTCTCCCGGCTGCGCGAAAACCGGCTGCTGAATTAGCGCAGCGCCGCGCCGCCTACATTCGAAACCAATAGCGTCCGACCCGCGTGGGACGGCGCCTACCTTAGGATTGTCTATGCGTAAGAACACCTGGCTCATCACAGGCAGCTCACGGGGCTTCGGCCGCGCGCTGGCCGAAACCGTGCTGGACGCCGGCCACAACCTTGTCGCGACCACGCGAGATCCGGCATCGCTGCAGGGAATCGGCGAAGGCCGCCCCGGCGCCCTCGTGACCGTCCCTCTCGACGTAACGGATGTCGGCGAAGGCGTCACCGAGTTCGAGGCCGGCGACGCAGTGCTGCTTCTCGGCACTGGCGGCGTCGCTATCTGGGGGTGCGGATCGCCAAGGCCATGGGCGCGACCGTTGTCATCACCTCTTCCTCAGGTGAGAAGCTGGAGCGGGCACGCGCGCTTGGAGCGGACCACGTGGTCAACTACCGGGAAGTAAAGGACTGGAGTCGCGCTGCGGCCGACCGGACCGGAGGGCGCGGCGTGGACCATGTGCTCGAACTCGGCGGCGCCGGTACGCTTGCGCAGTCGATCGCGGCGGTTCGCGTCGGCGGTGATATCGCGCTGATCGGCACGGTGACCGGGGTCGCGGGCGACGTGCCGACGGCGGCGTTCATGGCCAAGCAGGCGAGGCTGCAAGGGTTGATCGTCGGCTCGCGACGCCAGCAGCAGGAGTTCGTTCGCGCGATCGAAGCAACCGGCATCCGGCCGGTGATCGACCGGCGGTTCCCACTCGCAGAGTTGCCAGACGCATTCCGCTTCCAGCAGTCGTCGGGCCATTTCGCCAAGATCGGCGTGGAATGGTAGCGACCTGACGGCAAAGCGCTTTAGCCTTCTCCGAAGCGTTCCAGCAGGACGTCGGTCAGCACACGCACTTTACGGGCGAGATGCTGCCCGGGCGGCCGCACCACAAAGATGCCGACCGCGGGCAGCGACCAATCCTCCATAATGGGCGTCAGATGCCCGCGTTTCACATACCGCTCGGCGATCACGTCCGGGAGCGCGGCAATGCCGACGCCGGCGGCGGTCGCCTCAGCGATCGCGACGGCGCTGTCGGACTTGAAGCGGCCGTGCGGATGGATCTGGACGGTCTTGCCTGCTTTGGCGAACTTCCAGCTCTCCGAACCGATCATCACGGCGCCGTGCGAGACCACCTCTTCCGGCGCCGCTGGGGCACCATGTAGCGCGATGTAGTCCGGGCTGGCGAAGAGGCTGACGTAGAAGGACCCGATCTTCCGCGCCACCAGGTTGGAGTCCGGCAGGTAGCCCACCCGCACGCCGCAGTCGAAGCCCTCGCTTACAAGGTCGACATAGCGGTCGCTAAACAGCGACTGCACATGCAGCAGGGGGTGACGCTGCGCCAGCTGCGCCAGCGCCGGCGCGAAATATTCGGGGCCGAATGAAGAGGGCGCCGCCAGCCGCAGCCGGCCCCGAAGCTCACCTGCCGGCAGAATTTCCTCGCGCGCCGCCTCCAGCTCCGTGCACATCCGCGCTGCATGTTCCCGGAAGGTAACGCCCGCCTCGGTCAACGCCGCATTGCGCGTTGTGCGGGCAAGCAGCTGCACGCCGAGTTCGTTCTCGAGCTTGGCCAGTCGGCGACTGACGATCGACTTCGCGAGACCAAGCCGGCGCGCCGCCGGGGACACGCCACCCGCGTCGGCCACCTCAACGAAGGTCCTGAGATCCTCGACTTCCACTGTCATGTTCCCCTTTCAAGAACGCAGCTTCCCCATGACTGCAGCTACTCGCCCCAATATGGCAACGCTATCTTGGTGTTCGAGGCTCCACAAGGGAGCCGTGCAGGAGCACCCTCATGGAACCGATCAAGATCAAATCATCCGTCAAGCCGTGGCGACTGGCAGCGTGGCTTCGGCGTCGAGATCTTCTATCCAGGAACCGCATTGAGCCAAGGCGACAGTGGCATCGGCGCCATTGGCCGCATCGACCGGGCGCTCATCCAGCCGGGCCATGTCATCGCCATGCACCCGCACAAGGATGACGAGATCTTCACCTACAAACGCGGCGGCCGGATGTTGCATCTCGACACGGTCGGCAACCGCGAGGAGGTCAACGCCCATCGTCTGATGATGATGAACGCAGGCCATACCTTCCAGCATGAGGAGCAAGTGATCAGCGACGAGCCCACCAAGGCACTGCAGATCTTCCTTCGGCCTCGCGCGGGCGATCTCGAGCCGATGGTCCAGTTTCACGACATCGGGGCCGTACACAGCGACAACGCTTGGCGCCTGCTGGTCGCGCCGAGGGGAGCCACGTTCGAGGTTCGTTCCGAAGCATGGGTTCGCGACGCGCATCTGGACGCCGGACGCAGCCTCACCATTCCGGCATTGCCCACTGCCACCGCCGTCAACCTGCTGTTCGTCTTCGAAGGCGAAGTCCGACTGGGCGACCTGATGATCGGCGGCGGCGAGTTCTACTATCTCGGGAACACCGGCGGCGAGATCGAGGCCGAGGAGGGCTCGAATCTTGTCCTGTTCACGACCGACCCCGCAGCGCCTGTGTTCACGGGTGGAATGTTCAGCGGCAACGTCACGGCAGCCTGACAGAGAAGCTCTCCATTGCGCAAAAAAAGAGGGAAATAACGATGGGCGCACACGCGACCCCGCCCTCGATCAGATCGCTGCTTGAATGGAAAGGCACATGGTTGATCGTGCGTGTCGCGATCGTTACCCTTTATGTGGTGTCGGCCACTGCCCACGTCACCGGGTTTCGAGGGGCGATCGCCGAGCAGGTCGGCTACGGCATGCCGGCGCCGGCGCTGTCAGCCGCGCTGGCGGTCGTCGTTGAGATCGTCGAATCGCTGCTGATCCTGGCGGATCGCAGGATATGGCTCGGCGCCGGCTCGGCGTATTCACCGCTCTTGGCGCGGTGCTCGCGCATCCGTTCTGGACCTTGGAGGGAGACGCCCGCTTCGAAGCGCTGGCCACCTTCCTCCAGCATTCCGGTCTCGTTGGCGGGTTGATCCTCGTCGCACTGGTGGCCGAGCGTGCTAACAACGGTAGCGTGGTTCATGTCCGTCGAGATTCTCGCGCGTCCGCAGAGGCTGGATGACAGGATGGACATCCAGCAGCTCGCCGCATTTACCGGCGTGTGGGCCGAGAAGGACGCGGTCTGGGACATCGGCGACCCGCTGCCGTCCCGCGCAGCGGATCGCGATGCCATCATTCGCATTCTTAAGGGGCTATTTCACCATCGAGCATTACTTCATTCAGATGACGCATGTGGGCGTGATCACCCCTGATGGCGATCGCGCCACCGCACGTTTCGCCATCCGCGAACATGGCCGCAGCTCCGACACTTTCTATGACAATCTGCCCGTCTACGACGACGCCCTCGTGCGCGAGCCAGGGGGCGGGCGCTTTCGGCACCGAACCTATTCCTACCGCTTTCTGGATCAGGAACGGTTCACCGGCGTGGCCTTCCCGGTGCCGGACCGCTGACGCGCGCAACAGCATCGCGGCGGACATGGACGGCATCGCGAGCTGGCGTCCCACGTCGGCGGGTGGGGGCAGGTGGATACCACCGTAGGCGAAGACGTCGCCCGCAAGATAAACAAGGCTAGCATCGGCGCTGCTTAGACCGCGGCCCCAACCTCAGGACAATCGCTCTAGACAATCCCATGCGCTTCCCCTTCTAGAAGACACGGCGGCTTGGATCGGATCACACATGGCCAATCCGACTCGCCGATCAGACGGCAAAGGTCGGAACGCGATCGCTACGACCTTATGGTAGCATTCCCTCGCGTTCGCGCGCCCGGCATAACCAACGCGCCCTGCGGACGTCGGCGGAGCGCCCCCGCTGTCGATCTCGGTCATCAGTCGTCCGCGCAAGCCAAACTCCGTCGGCTGAAGACAGCCAAGGTTTCGAACAGAAAGGCGTATCCACCTACATCGGTGCGGTGGCAGGCGGTCGCGTCGTGCCAGCCTGCTGGTTCGCCTTGCGCCTGATGATACGTTGCAAAGAAGAGGTCACCGACCGCTTGTGAGGTCGGCGCCCCGATCTTCCACTCCGGCTTGGCGGGCGGCATCGCCCACCCCGCAACGATTAGGCGGTTCCCTTGGCGGACAGGTATCCCGCCAGGTTGTTGCCGGAGAACGGAAGGTGCTCGCCCATCACCTTCGCATGGGCCTGGCTGCTTGCCGAGCGCCAGTCGCCGAGCAGTTCTGCGCCGACGCCGACCCAAGTCATCGGGATGATGCCGGCCTGCACCATGCGAGCGATCGCCGCGTCCTCGACGCGCTTGTCCCAGGTGCCGGACGCATCGAGCACTGCATAGACCTCATAGCCGAGTTCCTTGGCGGACAGCGCCGCGAAGGCGAGGCAGACCTCGGTCGAGATGCCCGCGATCAGCAGTTTCTTGCGCCCGGTGGCCTTTACGGCCGCCGCGAAGTCGGCGTTGTCGAAAGCGTTGATCTCGCCAGGCCGGTGCACAATTGTGGCGTTCGGCAAACCCTGCGCCACCGCAGGCATGATCGGGCCGTTCGGGCCGTCCGTGGCGCTGGTGGTGATGATCGCCGGCAGATCGTGAGCGTTGGCCAGTGCGACGAGCGCCTTGACGTTGTTGAGAAATTCGGCCGGGTTCTGCGTCTGCACGCCGTTGGCCAAGCCTGTCTGGTGGTCCACGAAGAGGACGGCGGCGTTCTCGGAGGTGATGCGGTCGTAGGACATTGTCGTTACCTTTCGATTCTGTTCGCGTCGGTCAACGTGATCGACAGGCACTAGATGCCGTTGCTTTCAACGATTCACTAGCCGTGCAAATAAGCATTCACCGTTCCTATATGCGGAACGATTCTACTACTTCGGTGTGATGCAGCTATTGTACTAGCTTCATAGCGCAGACGGCACTTTGCGAGCTGGATCGGCTCAGCCGCAACCTTGCCTTCCTCGCTCAGCTACAGGATGCCGGAACTAGGTTCATTGCCGCTGATATGCCCGAGGCTAACGAGCTTACCATTCACATCATGGCAGCAATGGCCCAGGCCGAACGCAAGGCGATCAGTAAGCGGACCAAGGAAGCCCTTGCCGCTGCTAAGGCCCGTGGCACCAAGCTAGGCAATCCGATGGGCGCTAAGGCGTTCGGGGAGAACAAGGGCAATGGGGCAGCGGTGGAAGCGATCAAGGCCAAGGCTCTGGCGTTCGCTACCGATGTTGCCCCGATCATTGAGGCAATTAAGGCCGATGGACATACCAGCCTCAGGGCTATTGCCGGGGAGCTAAATGCCCGTGGGATTATCACAGCACGGGGTGGGAAATGGGCGGCTCAATCCGTCAGCGACGTGATGCGGTTGCACTCCCCGGCTTGATATCGGGCAGGCGACGGGGATGCCCTCGCATTCGCCGAGAGACGGCCACAGGAGTCGATATGGGAGGCTCAGGGCACGACCTATCCGGGATGCCGTGGCGATGCTGTACGGGGCCGTGAGGGGCGCGGCTGAGTTTCACTACCGTTTGGCATAGGACGGGACCGATTTTGGGACCGTATGGCTACGGAGACTTGTTCGCCAGCTTCGATCAACGAGCCATGGCACAGGACAATTCAGTACCGTTAGGCACGACACCATTCATCACCGCCACGCCCGTTTAGCCGGGGAACGCCTGACAGTGCGATAACTGTAGATACCACAGCCCGCGAGGGTTAGCCGTAGGGCGAAGGGGTGTGCCATCTTAACAGGATGACATGCGGTATCGGACGCTGGCACTACAAGCGACGTATTATCTCAACTCAGGATCATGCGGCTTTATTTGCTTCCCACTGACTGTAGCTATGGCATTCGGCCATCACCTATGTAGTCAATTATCCTCATACCTGCATTGCGGGTAAGCTCCATCTTTGAAGCTCTGGGGGGTAGAGGGGACGCTGGATACAGCTTCTATATATCTCAATCTAGGATCATACTAGTATATGTATATCCTACTCTACGGCCTGCATCCGTATTCCCAATGCACAAGCTCATTCTTCTGATAGCCTCAGGTCAGTTATTACATTTCCTGTTCTGTGATCTCTGGTACGTCCCTGAGGCTATCTGAGGAATGATCCTCCACATACGCATTGCTCATCTGACCATTGCCCATCGGCCCTGAGCAATTGCCAGCCTGCTAGCTATAGCATTGCCCTAGTTGGTAGCTAGCAGGCGTACCCTTCCCATAGCTGTAATATATCCGTTTGCCCTTGCTTATCCGTAAGCGGGGCATCTGTGTCTTTTGTCTGGACAGTACACAATCAAACCAAAGGATCGAATATGACCATTACCACTGTTGATACTAACCGCATCAATAATGATCGTGTTGCGGTCTATCTTGCTTCCACTGATCGCCGTGTGACCATTGGCGTTCGCTTCGCTTTGGAAGCCCTTGGCCTTGAACTGCCCGACTTCCTGCGCCGTGGCCGTCCCGGCCCCCGTCCTAATCGGGTCAACAAGATGATGGCTGCTCTGGATGCCGATACGGGCAATCCGAACACCTATCGCCAAGAGAAGCTAAAGATTGGCGCTTTCGCTCCCCGCTCATAATCTAATCGAACAGGAAATAACCATGACCAAAAAAGATACCCTCGCTGCTGTAGCCATTGAGATTGAAACGCTCAGCGCCGAACTGCATAAGGTCAACAACTACATCGATATCCTTGGCAAGCCTGCCATGGATAAGGCCGCTGAGCTTAGTAAGGCTCTCGCTGATGCCAAGGATCGGTTCGCTACTGCCCTCGCTGACGAACAGGTAGAGGCTCGCAATCTACGACTCTCTCGCTTCTCGGATATCCGCGTTGAGATGAAGCCCGGTGATAACCTGAATACTACAGGATTTACCATCAAGTATATGCGGGATACATGGGACATGCAGGCCAAGGCTAGCTTGCCCAAAGAGCATAAGTGCGAAGGGTTCTCTGCCCTTGATGACGATGCCTTTGACTATCTTGTAACACAGAAGCCTCAGGCAATTCCGGCCTGCATTATGGCACTGGCACCGGGTAAGCCTTACGAGGCGTTTGAAGCGTACATGCGGGGTAAGCAGCGCGGATACTTTACCGGCACTGATCCCGTTAGCGGCCATTGGCATAGTGCCTGATCCGCACGACTGGGGAACGGGAGAGGCACCTAAGCCTCCCCGGTCATTCCCAGCCGATCCCCGGCCTAAGTGGCACGTTGAACCCCGCACCTTTGATGACCTGTTGCAGTGGGCAGGCCCCTATGCCGATGGCGCTAAGGCTCATGTGGAATGGGGCGCTATCGCTATATGGCTGATGAAGGATTGGCCTAACCCGGCCCTCGCTTCCGCCATGATACCCGATGAAGCCGCAAGCCTGTCCGTCCTGCTGACAAGCAAGGCTGCTGAGCATGAGGCCGGATGGCCGCAGCTATCAGACCGGGCCGTAACGCCTGCACTCTACGACCTGCCAGAGGATGCCCAGGGCATAGCCCGCCGTATGGCTGCTGAGGTCTACGCGCTCTGGGAAGGCGCAGGCCGTCCCTACCTCGATACTCGCCGGATCAAGGATGCCTTCCGCTTCCTAGTCGCCTGCATCCGCTCAGGGTCGATCCCTCCGCAGCGAACCATTGGCGACGTTCCGCCGTTCTAATCCTAAGGATACCACATGACCGCACTAACTCCCCGTCAGGCCATTAAGGTCAAGGCGGCACTATCCCTGATTGCTGTACATGGTCACAATCCCCGCACTGTACAGCAAGCCGCTACGGCTGAATTGGCCAAGGGATATCCTGCCAATATTGCCTATAAGACTGCTATTGATGGCTTCATTGCCCGTGTCCCTGCTATGGGGAATACGCTGCATACTGCCGTTGATCTGATCCATCATAGCGATGATGCTACGGTTGCGCTGTATGACAAGGCACTAACCGAGTACAATAATACCGGCGATGACAGTTGTCTCGACGGCCTTGCCCCTATGATCCTTGAAGATGCCAAGGCGCTGGCAATCAGCAAGGGCGAGGTGACCGAGGCTGATGCAGCCAATTGGACTATCGATGATGCGCTAGGCAGCACGGCGGAAGCCTTTGCCAATACCCCCGACGTTCCCGACGCCACGACGCTGGCACCGGGTCAGACAGCCAATAGCTCGTTCGGGTTCAATGGCCTTCCCAGCCCTGCCGCTCAGGCTCCCTCTGCGCCCGCTCAGGCACCGGCAACTGGACCGCAGTGGGTACAGACCGCGACCGGGTTCCGCCTCGTTGCACAGGCCCCGGCAAGCGGCCCTCAGACGGGGCAGAGCATGTCCGGCTATGATCCCTATCAGGCCAGCCGCAGCGTGACCGGCATCCGGGTAGCCCAGACCGGGGACGCAGCCCGCCGCACCCATGGCGCCCCGGTAGGCGACGTGTCCTATAGGCGCTGCCGGTACCGAGGAACTTCTTCGTGGCGGCGCGCCCTTCGGCCTCGGCCTGCGCGCGGCGGGCCGCTTCCGTGGCCTCGGCGCGATATTGGGCTGCCATCAGGTTCTGGATCTGGAACTGCTGCTTGGCCGTGAGCGCGAGCAACTGGTTGGTTGCCTGCTGTGCCTGGAGCAGCCACTGCCGCCGGCGCGCCTGGGCGTCGATGTCGTAGCGCCCGTCATTGGCGGCGGCGACACGGGCGATGGTGCGATCGACCTCCCGAACCTCGGGCCGGATCGGCTCTATTTTCACGATGGAGCCATGGGATAAAACCGCATCGGTTTCCGTGCCCCGGCCGATCCCGACATAATGGCTGCGGCCGTCACCGGCGTGCGCCTCGTCCATGATGAGCACATGCTCTACTGTGACATCCTGCGCGATGCTAAGGCGGTGATGGAGCAGTTGTCGGTCAATGGCGTTCTGCCGCCGGTGCCGAACGCCGACTACGCCCTCAGCGAGCATGCCGAACTCGCCTTTGCCAGTAGCGCGAAGACGCTTGGCATCCAGGCAGCCGATGTCCTTGGCGGCTTCGTCATGCGATTCGTGCGCGACTTTCAGTACGGAGAACGTCCCGGCCGTGAACGGCAGAATGTGATGGCGAATATTCTGGCGCTGTCGCATCCGGCACGAGCCGTCGGTCTCAACTTTGTCATGTCGCACCATCAACTGGCCCGAATGGGCATTTCCTGGCAATGATGGCGGTGGTTGTCACACGCACCCTGAACGCGACGACTGCCTTGTGAGACGGGACGCAGTATCTATCTCAGCGCCATGACCACCAAGATATTCTGCGATGACGCCGGATTTACTGGCGACAATCTCCTGCATCTCGACCAGCCCTATTTCGGCTACGCGGCCGTGGCGATTGAACCTACCGAGGCGGAGGCGCTCGTCGTGGCTCTGCGCACCCGATTCGGTCTCATCGGAAGCGAGCTGAAAGGGCGAATCCTCTATCGCCGGCCCGACGCGCTGTCCTTGATAACCTGGCTGCTCGACGAGCTCGGCGAACGCGCTGTGGTCGCGGTCAACGACAAGCTGTTCAGCCTTGCAGCCAAATTCTTTGAATATGTGTTCGAGCCCGTCCTCGCGCGAAACAGCCTATTCCTCTATGAGCGAGGCTTCCATCTCCACGTCGCGAACGTGCTGTGGGCCCATCTTACCCACGGCGAGACGACGAGCGCCAAGCTGGCCAGCCGCTTTGAGGAGATGCTGCGCCGCCGCGGCGGTGAGCCTCAAACCTATTTTGCCCAAGGGGGAGCAGGCGGATCTGAAGGCGCGATTGCCACGATCGAGCGGTTCATCGTCGCCTGCCGACCGGAGATTGAAGCCGAGCTCGCGAGCCTCGCCGACGAGACCGGGCGCATTCAATGGGTTCTCGACTTGAGCTTCAGCTCGGCCAAGTCGGTGCTCTGCACTATGGGGGAACGCTTCGGCGCGCTTGACGTCACATTCGATGAATCGAAGCCGCTCGCTGCTTACCGCGACTTCTTCGATGGCTTCGTCGGGCGCAGTGAGATTGCCCGCCTCAAGTTTCGTGGACGCGACGCCGCGATGACGTTCAACCTAGCAAAACCGGTGGCATTCGGTTCGTCAGCGGCCGAACCCGGGCTTCAGCTTGCCGATATCGTCGCGTCCTTCAGCGCGCTCGCGGCGCGCGACCGCCGCACCGATCGAGGGAGCCAAATTTTGGCGGCCTGCCTGCCATATTTCGATAACGATAGCGTTTGGCCCGATCTCGAGCATCTGCGAATCGAAAAGAAGGAGAACTTCTTGAATGCGATCCTCCTGATCGAGCTGGCAACGCGGGCCGAGGCCGGCGAGGACCTGCTCGCCAATCTTGAGGAATATTGCGAACTCATGTCTTGGCGGTTCGACGTCGATCCGCCCGCCGGATTCCGATCCGCTCTGCCATAAATGTGCCTTGGCCTGCAGGTCTCGGCACCTACGCCGCTTTGGATGGTGGCATACCCTAAAGGCTTTGTGCGGCCCCAGCGCAGAGGCGGCAGAAATCCTCCACGTCGAATTCATAGATGCCTTCGGCCCCGCCGGCCGTATGTTCGGGACAAATGAGGAAGATATGCCGTCCCGCGTCAATGCGGAAATTGATAAGACGCGGATTGCGGTGCTTGATCTTGTTCAGCAGGCGATCCAGCGTCAGATCAACCGGACGCCCCGCATTATTGGGCAAGCGGCCATTGCCCGGCCCCGCCTGGCACATGGCAATTTGGTCGCCGAGCGCGAGACCTGTCATTCCCGCGCCGATCCGCACGCCTAGGCGCGCCTCAAACGCTGAGTCTGCAAAAAGCCCCCGTCCAACACGCTCGACCCTTTCGCGAAGCAGCTCGTTAGAAACGAAATCGAGGTGGATCATGGCTTCTTCGGAGATGCTGCCCGCCCGCTGAAAGTCCCTGCGCTGCCAATAGCCCACAAAAAGGATCGATGTATCCTGCAGCTTCGAAATTGCTTCAGGAAGGTTAGAGGGGGGCGATGTGGACGAACCGGTCAAATAGTTGCTGAAGCCCATTTTTCTGAATCGATCCCACCGCAGCCAAACACACTAGATCATAGCAAAATCGTTATGCGCAATCATCCGGTATCGGCAAGGTAGCAAGCCTGCCCCGACCCTAATCTCCTCTATCCCCACCATCTGGGTCTTGGATCGGGTCCTTTCGCTACGGATTATCTGGTCAACGGAAGTACGGATCGGTTGCATCTGCGGAGTATCGACATCGCTCAACGCGAGGTTGGCATCGTGGCGAATCTCGCGGCCATGTTCGAGCGCTGGCAGGCGGAGCATCCACTCGTTACCGGGTAAAATCCGCCGACGGCACGCTTCCACCCGCCGTGCGGCATGACCTGACGATCTCCACGACACTGGCGATCGCTGTAGCCGCGCCAGCGATCGTTACCGCCAGGCCGAGACCCGGCCCCGCCGGGACTCGGTGGCGAGGCGTCAGAGCGCCAACGCATCTGATGCCGGAGCCATAGAGCGCGGTCGCGCCGAAGGGCGCAGCCCAGGGCGCGAGGCGCCCGTCTGAACCGTCCTCGCCAACATCCAACCACCGCCCCACATCACCGTCCGCCGCGCATCAAGTGCCGGTATCCGCCGCGCGCCATGCCGCGGGCGTCGCGGACCAGCCGGCGGACCCGCGAGCGCAGCGAGTCCGAGCGATCGGTCCAGTCCGCAGCGACCCGCTCGGTGCCGAACAGCACCATGCCGATTTCGCGCTGGCTTGCGCCGTCGCCCAGCGCATCGTGGACGCGCAGCATCGCGATACCGCGTTCGATGCGGGGATCGCACGGGAACAGCGACCGGGCGAAGCGCCCGTGCCGACACAGATCGATCAGGCGGCGCAGCGGCAGTAGACGGGCTTCGGCAGAAGCAAACCCGTGCAGCCGAAAGTGCAGCATGACCGCCGCTTCGCCGGCCAGCCGGCCTTCCTCGATGTCGAGCCGGATATGATGCCAACCGTCGGAGAGCACCGCATGTTCGCACCCCGCAGTATCGATCGCGACCGTGAGCCAGGGCTCGATCCGCTCCAGTGGGAGGCTGCCGGGGTCACAGGGATCGGCAGGGAAGGCGCTGACGCGCAGCGTTCCAGGATCGAGATCGGCATGCCAGATGATCCGCGCCTCGGGTGCCGACCGGGCCGGATCTTCAGCGAAAGTGCAGCCCCCACGCGCGCGGATCCGGGCTGCCGCGGGTAACGCTGCTCGCCCGGGCATGCCAGGCTATGTAATCAGGATCGCGACGCAACCACTCCCACATGAGCCCGGTGCGATCGATACCGCGCAGCCGGGCATAAGCGTTTCTCTCGCGCCACGCCTGCTTCAACGTCACGGGCCGAAACCCGCGAACGGCGCGGGGGCATGGATGCTGCATCGCACAAGACAACTTCTGCGCGCCTGCCCAACATGATATGACACTTCAATGACAGGAGTCGCCCGGCGACGGCTTGAGGCCCCGCCGCCTGGCCCATAGGACCAAGAAAGGGCGACCGCCGGGATCCGGGCAGCACGAGACCCCGCCGACGGTCGCGACAGGACCAGATGCCTTATTCGGGCATGGCGATGCAGCTTGCGCGCATCGTCGAAACGGTCGGCAACGCGGACGAGCTTGCGGCGGCCATGGCCGCCATCAGCGGGGAGCTGGGCTTCCAGTATTTCGCGCTCAGCCATCATGTCGATGTAGCCACGGCGGGTGACGCGGCGATCCGGCTGCATAATTATCCGCGGCGTTGGGCGGACTATTATGACGAGAACGCCCTGGGCGTGAGCGACCCGGTGCATCGCGCCAGCCATGTCACCAGCATCGGCTTTCCCTGGTCGCAGATGGCGGCGATGATCCCGCTGACGCCGGGCGACCATCGGATCCTGGCACTCGGCCGCGCCCAGGGTATCGGCGACGGCTTCACCGTTCCGGCCCATGTTCCTGGCGAAGCGCGCGGTTCCTGCTCCTTTGCGAGCGAAGCGGGCCGGCCGCTGCCGCACGTCATGCTGCCGATGGCGCAGCTCGCTGGCAATTTCGCGTTCGAAGCGGCGCGCCGATTGTGGATGGGACGCGGCGGGCTCTTGCCGCGTCCGGGGCCGGCACTGACCGACCGGCAGCGCGACTGCGTCCTGTGGGTTGCGCGCGGCAAGGGCGACTGGGAGATCAGCCGCATCCTGGGGATCAGCGAAGAGACAGTGGCCCGGCATATCAAGCAGGCCTGCGAGCGCTACGGCGTGAACAAGCGGACATTGCTGGTGATCCGGACGCTGTTCGACGGAACCCTGACCTTCTCGGATATCTTCCGCCGTCGCTATGCCCCTTTTCGGGCATAGCGCTGCGACCAGCATCTCGCCCACCCTCGACCGATCACGGCCAAGGGAGCAAGAGCCATGCTGCATATCCTGCAATCCGCCCCGCCGTCCGCGTCGGACGCGGCGCTGCGCGCGATGTTCGCCGCGCGCAAGTCGGTCTTCGTCGACCTGCTCAAATGGGACGTCCCGGTCCTCGACGGTCGCTATGAAGTCGACCAGTTCGACGATCTCAATGCCACCTATCTGATCCTTGCCGAACCCGACGGGTCGCATCTGGGCTCGGCGCGCCTGCTGCCGACCATGCGCCCCCATATACTCGACAGCCTTTATCCGGGCCTTTGCGAGGGCGCGCCGCCGCGCGCCGCGGGCATTTTCGAGATCACCCGCTTCTGCCTCGATCGCCGGCTGCGCGCGGCCGAGCGCCGTGCGGTGCGCGACACGCTGGTGACCGCACTCGTCGATCACGCGCTGGACCACGGCATCACCGGCTACAGCGCGATCGCCGAAATGGGCTGGTTCCAGCAGATCCTCGCCTTCGGCTGGCGCTGCCGTCCGCTCGGACTGCCGCAAGTCGTTGATGGCGCGATGCTGGCCGCACTGCGCATCGACATCGCCCCCGACACGCCCGGCCTGCTCGCCGCGGCGGGCATCCAGGCGGCACCGGCCATCCGGGACAGCCAGCGTATCGCGGCTTGAGAGAAGGAGAAGGACAATGATCGACAGGATCGACGACGAGATCGCCCGCAGCGCGCGCGACCTTCTCGACCATGGCTGGTGCATCCTTCCCGATGCGCTGCCGCCCGCGCAGCTCCACTCGCTCGACGATGAACTGGCGGGTGATTTCGCGGCGACGCCGTTCGGCCAGGGTGGTTTCTACGGCAGCACCACCAAGCGGTTCGGCCGCCTGCTCAGGCGCGCGGCCGGTGCCGCGGCGCTGGTCCAGCACCCGCGCATTCTCCGTATCGTCGAGGCCGTGCTCGCGCCCTGGTGCGAGTGCATCCAGCTCAATACGACCCAGGCGATCGCAGTCCATCCCGGCGCATCGGCGCAACTGCCGCATCGCGACCAGGACATGTGGCGTGGGCCGATCGGCGAGATCGAATATCTCGTCAATGTGATGTGGCCGCTGACCGATTTTACGGAGGAAAACGGCGCCACGCGTGTCTGGCCGGAAAGCCATGGCCCGAACGCACTGGCCGAGCCGGATGGCGCGCCTCTCGCCGCCGAGATGGCTCCCGGCGCGGCGCTTATGTTCCTCGGCTCGACGCTCCACGGCGCGGGCGCAAACCGCACGCGGGAGGTGCGACGCGGGATCGTGATCGGCTATGCACTGGGCTGGCTCAAGCCCTATGAAAACCAATGGCTCGCCTATCCGCCCGAGGTCGCGCGCGCGTTCCCGTCCGATCTGGCGGCGCTGGTCGGCTATCGCCAGCATCGGCCCAATCTCGGCAATTTCGAGGGGCAATGCCCTTCGGTGCTGCTGGGCGGTCGCGCGGACCAGCCGCTTGGCGCCGTCGATGCGCTGCGGCCCGACCAGCAGCTGCTGGTGGATGCCTATGCGCAGGAACAGCGAGACGCGCGGTGAATGCCGGGGCGACCGCCGAACGGGTCCATCAGGCGCTGCGCCTCCGGATCATGAGCCGCGAATTCCGGCCGGGCGACCGGCTCGACCCGGCGGTGCTGGCCGCGCCGCTCGCCGCGAGCGTCACGCCTGTGCGCGACGCGCTCCACAGGCTGACCGGCGAGGGTCTTGTGGAGACGCGTACCGCCGGCGGCTTCCATGTCCCTGCGCTCGATGAACCGGGCCTTGCGGATCTCTACGATTGGTCGGCCGAACTCGTCCTGCTTTCCATCAACGCATGGCGACGCCCAGCCGAACTTCCACTCTTTGGCGACCTCGCGGACGACGCGGCATTGGCCGACCGGACTGCGGCGACGTTTCTGGCCGTTGCCCGCCATTCCGCCAATCGTGAGCATGCGCTTGCGCTCGACCGGCTCAACGCCCGCCTTCATGCCGTCAGGACCGTCGAAGAGCATGTGCTCGAAGGCACACACGCTGAACTGCAGGCGCTGTGGCAGGCCGTCAGGACCGCCGAACGCAAGCACCTGAAAACCCTGTGCCGCAGCTATCATCGCCGCCGCCGCCGCGCTGCCGCCGACATCGTGCGGGCCGTCTACCGCGCGGACTGACGCCCGCCGCCCTGCCAAACAAAATCGATATAGAATCCGTATAAAGTTCGGATAGCCAGCCGCCCTCCATAGTCTGCCATGGCTGCATTTCGCAGCAGGACGAAGGAGTGCATCATGGAACGTGAAGACGAAGTGATCGACCTCGGCACCGCAAGCATCGAAACCAAGGGCGGCGCCGGCCTGGTCATCGATGCCAAGAACGGCCAGCAGCTCTTCGGCATTGCCGACGACTGACGGCGTCGGCGCGCGGTCCCATGGGATCGCGCGCCGATCTGGGCTGCGATCCTGGGCGTTCGATCATGGGCTTCACCCTTCGCAATGGCATCTCCTTCTGCCGCGTCGGCGACCGGGTCATCTTTCTCGATATTGAGGCAGACCGGTATTTCTGCCTGTCGCGAAGCGCCGAGCACAGCTTCCGGGCGCTGGCGGATGGCGCGACCCCACCGCCAGACGATGCGCACGTCCGGGGACTGCTGGCGCGCGGCGTGCTGATGGCGTCGGCGGCTTCGCCGGCACCAGCCGCCTGCCCCCCGATCGTCATGCCGCAGACAAGTATCCTCGATCTCGACCTTCCGCTGCCTGCCTTCGCGGGGACGACCAGCGCTCTCTGCTGCCTTGCCGCCACGCGCGCACGATTGAAGATGGCAGGTCTCGGCCGGACCCTTTCCTGGCTGTCGACCCGCAAATCGCGCTTGCCGACATCCCGTGCCCTGCCGGTAGGACAGGTAGAACGGATCATGGCCGGGTTCGTTTCGGCGGCGCACCTTGCCAGCCAGATCGACCTCTGCCTTGCGAACTCCATCGCGGTGGCATCGCGAATGATCGCGAAGGGAATACGGCCCGATGTCGTGCTGGGAGTGCAACTCGGACCATTCTCCGCCCATTGCTGGGTTCAGCATGAGGACCGGCTCGTCAACGACCGCATCGACATGGTGCGGACCTTCACCCCGATCCTGGTCTTATGACGGGGCGACGCTTTCTCGCGCTGATCGCGACCACCGCCGAGCCGCTTCCTCCGGGGCGGATCGATAGCGCGCGCAAGGCTGCGGCATCGCTCGTGCCGCTGATCGCAACCGACCGCTTCATGCTGTGGAGCGACCACCGGCACGGGATCACACAAGCTGTCAGCCATGCGATAGTCGGCGAGCTGTTCGATCGCGGCAGCACAAGGCCGGAAACCGCGCTTGACGATGCGGCCTGGACGGCGATCGCCCGGTCGCGGAGCGAGACGCTGATCGAACGCTACTGGGGCAGCTATGTAGCCTTCACGACCGAAGACAGGGGCATGGCGGTCGTACGCGCACCGATGGGCGATTTGGGATGTTACCATGTCCGGGTCGGCGGCGTGCTCCTGGTCGTGTCCGATCTCGCCCTGCTGCGGGAACTCGGATGCCGCTTAAGCGTCGATCGCGGCGCCCTTGCGCGTCACATCGCCTATCCCGAATGGCGGCGCAGCGAGACCTGCCTCGACGGCGTGGAGGAACTGTGCGGCGGCGATCGCCTGCTCGTCTCGGCGAACGGGGTAGAATGCGAAACATTGTGGTCGCCCTGGGCCTTCGTCGCCCGAGACCGGATGATCGACGATCCCGGGGAAGCGGCTCGCGCCGTGCGCAACGCGGTGCATCTTGCCGCGCGCGCCCGCGCTGCCGGCCATGATCGAGCCGTCCTGCTGCTTTCCGGGGGCCTAGATTCGGCGATCGTGGCCACTAGCCTTAAAGCGGCAGGCACCGAGGTGATCGGCCTCAACCTCGCCGGCGATGACGCCGCAAGTGACGAGAGGCGCTATGCCGAGATGGTCGCCCGGTCTGTGGGCATCGAACTGCTGACGCGGACTTTCGACGCAGACCGCATCGATGTCCACCGCTCGGGTGCGGCACATATGCCTTATCCGGTGCATCGCTGCTTCACGCAGGCGCAGGACGCGGTCGCGGCCGAAACCGCAGAGCGATGCGGAGCCGATATCCTCCTCGATGGCGGCGGCGGCGACAATGTCTTCTTCGCTTCGCGCACCGTCTCGATCCTCGCCGACTGCCTCGCCACCGGCGGTCTGGACAAGCGATTTTGGAGCGCCGCGCGGGCACTCGGCGACCTGGGCCAGACCGGGACTTGGGCACTGGCTTGGCGCGCGGTGCATCGCGCCTGGTTGCGCTCGCCAGCCCCGCGCCAGCGGCCGGCGGTCGCGTTTCTCTCTGATGCGGCACGATCGATCGTCGCCGAGACTGTCGCGCACGCCTGGTTCGTGCCGCCGGATGGTGTCCTGCCCGGCCGTGCGAGCCACGTCGCCCTGCTCGCCCCGGCGCAGAATCTGGTGGAGGCGATAAATGCCCAGGCGCCGCAGGAGGCGATTTCACCGCTGGTCTCGCAGCCCGTGGTGGAGGCGTGCCTGCGTGTTCCGAGCTGGCACTGGCTCGCACCGGGACGGGATCGGGCAACCGCGCGCCGCGCCTTCGCGCCCGAACTCCCACAAGAAATCATTGCGCGCCGATCGAAGGGCACGCCCACCGGCTTCGCCGCGACGATTTTCGACCGGCAGCGGCAGGCTATCCGCGACATGCTGCTCGGCGGGCACCTGGCCAACTTCGGTCTTGTTGACGAAGCCAAGCTCACGCAGGCGCTGACAACGCCCGGCCCGGTCCGCGATCTGCGCTTCGTACGGATCATGGAATTGGTCGACGCCGAAGCCTGGGCAGCGGCGCAAATGTGAGGACCGCGACCCTCTTCGACGGTTAGGCGTCTTCTTGAATGCGGACCTAACGCTTAGCCATTCATCGCTGTCCTGATCGCCTGGGTCTGGGACTTTGCTGCCGTTCATGGCCGTTTAGTTATAGGGAAGCTTTTCATTCAGAACCTGACCGTCCCCCGTCAAGAGCTGGTCAGGCCGGCGCGGCCTCCTCTAGCGGCTGGACCGCTGCGACTCTACCTTCCTCGATCATCAACCTCATCCTGAAAGGACGCTGCAACGCTGACCGCGCTTCCTCGCTCTCTTTTATTCCGGCCATAATCCGGCCGCCCTCCTCGGCCAGTTTTGTGAGGAACTCGTCGCCGGTTTGCATGATACCCAGCTTGCGACTGTTCATCGCGCTCGCCGACCACAGCGACGAGGCTTTCCTTAGCTTCTCGCGAAGGGCTGCATCCATCCGGCGAAGTCGGTCACCCGACTCCGTCAGCTCGTTAAGCGAGGCCACGATGTCATCGCGGCGGCGCTTCTTCGTGATCTCTCCGTCCGGAAACTCACACAGTAGCTGCCAACCTAGCGCGCGAGCCCTGACGCACAGTATCTGCTGTTCCGACAGATCGTTGAGCTGGCGTTGGTGTCTCTCAATCGCGTCCACGAATTCGGACGAGCTGAACCAGCTCCCGTCCTTCAGGTCCTGCAATTCTCGGCTCGCCTTGGCAAAGTCGTGCGCCAGATGGTCCTGAACCTCCAAGAGCTTCGCTTCGCAGTCTTCAATCCGGGAGGCTACGCCGCCCGAGTGCTCGCCGGCTAGCACGGCGGGGGCGATCTGCTCGAAGTAGCGAATGGAGCTCGTCAGGATCGCCTTCCGCCCGGCGACCTGGAAGTCGGCCACTCCGTCGACTTCCTTCTTCAGTGCCGAGAGTTTCTCGCTGATTTCAGCCAAATGCTTCTGCGCCAGAGCTACGGACGCCACGTTCATCAGCGCGGACGCGTTGGCGACCAAGGACAGCTTGTCGGCATCGAACAGGTTTGCGTGCTCCGTAATTTTCATCCCGCTCCTCGACATCGCGCGGTACCCGCCACCCTTCGCGGCCTTCATGAGCTCGCCATTGCAGACGACTTCCATGTATCGCGTCCCCGT
This sequence comes from Novosphingobium sp. BL-S-24, assembly GCF_055521575.1. Taxonomy (NCBI): domain Bacteria; kingdom Pseudomonadati; phylum Pseudomonadota; class Alphaproteobacteria; order Sphingomonadales; family Sphingomonadaceae; genus Novosphingobium; species Novosphingobium sp. BL-S-24. Next base: position 2,114,976 of record NZ_CM145488.1, on the reverse strand, counting down.
AGCGCCCGCGATCTCCGCAGCGGTCCCCAAAGCCGGGACCGCCTGCACGAGGGAATTGAGCCGACTGACGCCGGCGTCTTCCGCGTCGCCTATTCTGCTCCATGGTCGACCGTATATGTCGGGAACGTCGCGCATCGTAAGCAGTCGCACGCCCGCGTCGTCGTGCAGCTCGAGCGAGGTTGTGGAGGCTTCGTCGGGCTTATCGACCGGTGCCACGCCAATCTCCCCTGTAGACGGTCGTTTCGCCTCGTCCGCGCCCGCTCGCCCTTCCTCGAGGAACTTGCGGCGAAGGAACGCGACGTGAAGGGCGCACGGCACGGTCACCTTGTAGCTTGGGTCCAGCAAGCTGATGCCGAGGACTGCCAAACCAGGGCCGGTAAATAGGGTGGTCGCGAGAGCGGCCGCCCCACTCCGTGCATACGATGCCTTCTCGGAGGTCTTTCCGAGAGCGGCCTCTCGAGCAGCACCAGCGAGCAGGTCCCGCTCCGCCGGATCGAGCGAGCGCCATCGCTGCTCCAAAAAGATGTCGAGAAGATTCGCCTCGTTCTCAACAGTCCGACCCTTCTCGTAAGGAACACTCAGCTTCCAGCAGACATCGGCCACGATCTCATCGTAGGATGGTCCCTCGCCACCACGACCGAGGTTCATCAGCGAGTTGCCGCCGTAGAGCCGCAGCTCGTCGCCGATCAGGGCATGATACCTTCGATGGTTAGGGTGATGGCGTTTGTATTCGTCTTTGACCTCCAGAAAGTTCGTGAGCTTCGCGGTGATGATCTTCACCAGTGGCTCGAGCTCCTCGTTCGTCGCGAGCGATAGGACGGCGTAGAGGTCGCCGCCGCGCAGCCGACCGAGCATTTCCGTCATTCCCCACGTTCCCCCTTTTCGATGCACCATCGCAGGATGAATGTATGGGTCGTCGCCGAGCCACTGGCAACCAGACAGCTCAGGTCCCGACTGAATGGCGGGTTCTTGGCAAGCCAGTCGTTCGCGCGTCATTCTATAGATGACTTGGATTGGTCGACCGCTGCCGGCGCGTTTTGGGACGAAGCCGCCATTCTCACTAGACGGTTGTAGCGACGGGTTCCGCCGGAAGCGGTCATAGCCACCCTGATCGGCGACTTGAGGTCTCGGCAGGTTGACTTTGCTCTGCTCAAGGTAAGTATGTTACTACCTATCTTATTGGTGAGCCGTTTGGGGGGCAGTCATATGGATAACGATCAACGGGAAAAGCTACTCGATCTTATCGACAAATTGGGGACGTCGAATGAGGCAAAGGCCGCGTTTATAGACCAACCAATCACTATGATCAAAACAACGCTAGGCATACCGGCTGAACAAGGCTCTGATAACTTATCGGACGCGAACCGTCTTCTTCTCTCTGTTATAAGCAACCCTGCCTGCGTGGACAATCTAACGCGTATCGCCGCAGCGTGCCAGTACGGCGACATTTCTCCGTCTCAAGCCCGAACGCAGGTGATTGACGTTGTACGCGACAACGCTCCTCCTGACCTGCAAGACGAAATTGAAGAATGGAGAAAGCGGCAGATCAGCCCAGAAGTGGAAGAGATAATCCGTAAATGGGAAAAGGACGGCGTGCTGCCCGGCTATGACCCCCCTAAGTGGGATCCTCACGGGCCTGACCCGGTTCCCGACTCATTGGTCATCGCAAACCCCGTGGTCGCGGTAGATTCGCTCGCAGTGGTTACAGCTCTCGCAGTTGTGCACGCAGAGTATGTTTTTTCCGGTCGGTCGCGCAATCATCCCATCGGTGATATCAGAAGCTTCGCGAATGCCGTCACCAAGCCATGACGCGGCTTCTCTATCAGCCAAGCACCCTCTCCGTGATGCCTACAAGGCAGTGCACGGCTCAGTGCGATGACTGCGGCACCCAAAGCAGTCCTCATGTTCGAGAACGGCTAAGCCTAGGCTCCATTCTCGAAGCAGTAGAAGTGGCAGCCCGCCAAGGCTTTTCAGTAGTGGTATTCACCGGAGGAGAGGCGACGTTAAGGAAGTCGGATCTGTTGGCCGGCATTGCCGCCGCAACCAATGCGGGTCTTACGTCACGACTAGTGTCCAATGGGTGGTGGGGGAAGACCGGCAAGCTTGCCGAGCGTACGGTCTCCGAGCTCAAGAAAGCGGGGCTTGTAGAAATCAACTTCAGTACGGGTGATGAGCACGTCAAGTTCGTTCCCCTGAACCACCTTTATAGCGCGATAGGAGCGTCGTTGGATCACGGATTGGATCCGTCGATCATGATCGAGAAGAAGGCGCAATCGACGTTGAGCGCGACTGCTCTTCAAAAGGATGAGGCATTCCAATCCGCAGTTGCGGACCGGAAGGATAGAGTATCGCTTTTTGAAAGTCCATGGATGCCGCTAGACCACAATATGGTCTTCGAGTATCCACCTGACACGTTAGTAAATAGGGAAAACATTTCAAGAAGGCAGGGCTGCGATAGCCTTTTCTCCACGCATACGATCCAGTCAGATGGCCGAATCACCCTGTGTTGCGGGTTGGGAGTTCGAGGCATCGCTGAACTTCAAGCAGGGAGGATCGGTGCGGACTCTATCGACTTTGAAGTTATGGCGGAGGCTGCAGAGGCCGATCTGACCAAGCTTATGATACGTGAATTTGGCCCGGAACGGCTTCTGATGCGCTTGGAGCAGTTGGAGCCCAGCATTCAATGGGAAAATATGTATGCACATCGATGTCAAGCGTGCTCGAGGGTTTTTCAGGATCCGGTAGTCGCGAGGACCATAGATATGAACAAAAGCGCTTTATTGCTGGAGGTCTCATCTAATATCGTAATCAACCAGCTCGCTCGATCCAGCGTAGGTTGAGCGTGGAAAAAGCTTGCAGTTTGTTTGCCACTGGCTGTGCTCCAATGATGAGTTAGCGAACGGCGGCTTTCGGGGTCGACCGATTGTTTGGCGAATGCCCGCAAGAGGGGAGTATTGGTCTCCGACCGCTCAACGGAACGGGAATGACGCGTTCCATTAAAAGTAGCCATTTACGCGCCGGTCGTGGAATGACCATCTATGGTCGGGCGCAGTCATATGATTTCCCTCAGAAACGGATGCCCATGCGATTTTCTGCCCTCGCTAGGTCGGACGGATATCAGCAAGCTAGCGGACTGGAACCGGCTCAGGTGAGGGCTGCGCACCGGATCGCATGGCGCGCCATCGGCGATATTGCGCGATCTTTGCGGCATCCGAATCCTCCCGTCCCTGAAGCCAGAAGGAGAACCAGTCCAGGTTACGCTCATAGACGGCGCGCCGGTGGACCGGCTGCCATTTCACGTGGAATTCGTCGGGATAGACATACATCTCCACCGGCTTGTTCTGCTCGTGAAGGGCGCCGAAGGCTTCGAGCGCCAGCCGGTACTCATTGTCGGCGAGTTGCATGAGCAGCGGCGTATCGATCCGGGCAGCATTACGGGCCAGCGACATGTCGCGCCAGAAGCCTGGATGGTCCCGGGTAGCGGGCGGATAGCCCATCCCGCGCAGCCACTCTGCCCAGGCGATGCCGCCATAGGTGGCCGTTGTGTTGGGTTCCATGCAGCAGGTACTGAGCGCCGCGGCTGCGAAGGCTTTTGAGTTGATCAAGGCGAAGGCAACGGTTGAAGCGCCGTCACTCAGGCCCGTGATGCCTACGCGCGCCGGATCGATGTCGCCACGTTCAACTGCCATGCCCACGCCGGTGAGGACCGAGGAGAGGAGACTGCGGCGTTCACCCCAGTCCTTCTGGTTGGCGGCATTGATCTCATACCAGGTCTTGAGCTGGGGAAAGGCCGCCGCGAAGAAATTGGGCCGCTCGGTACTGAGGACGGCAATGCCGCGCTGGGCGAGCAGGAAGATCGGATAATCGTCGCCGGTGCCACCGCGCAGAAAGCCGTCGCTATGATATTGTACGACGACCATCGGCAGTTTCTCTCCGGGCTTGTGCCCCGGCGGCAGGACCAGGTCACCCCATGCTTCCAGGCCAAGATCGTTCCGCCATCGGAGCCGAGTGACGGAACCCAGGCGAATGCCGTAAAATTCGGGATTAGGTTCGAAAATGGTGCGCACCCTGCCGTTCGCAGTGTTGATGGCAACCACCTTGCGAGGCGTGCTGCTGTCTTCGCGGGTACAGACCAGTTCGGCACCAGCCATCATGCAGCCGTGCAGCACGTCGGTCGTGCGCAACAACGCGGTGGGACGGGCAGCGCCGGGTCGCCAGCGATAGAGCGCCATCGCTTCCTTGGCCCAACCTTCCCGGCGCAGAATGAGTACCGATGCGCCTTGCCACCAGAGGGAGACGATTCCGCCTGCACAAGCCTCGGCATCGCAGCGCCGACTGCTGTCGCCGTTCGTGACGACGAGCCTCGCGGGCGTCAGCGGCGAACTGTCCGGACGCTTGAGGTGCGCTTTGCGGCCGTCATCACTGATGGCTTCCGGATCCACCGGCATATCGGCGGGCGCGGCGCGTTCGACTGCCGCTTGCTCTGCGGCATCTGCCGGCATGATCGCGCCGGTACGCAAATCGACGGCGCTGACGTCCAGCGCCTCGGTGGCCGGGGTGAGCGGCCGCGCGGAAATCTCCGGCGAGACGCGGCGGTCGTACAGCCACCCCGACTGGCCTTCGCGATCCAGTTCCGCCTGCACGGCCGCCGCGCCTTTTCGCGTGCCGTAGAGTAGCCGTGATCCATCCTTGCTCCAGGCCACGGCTTCGACATCGATGTTCGAACGCGTGACCGCACGCGCACCGCTTCCGTCCGCCTGTGCCACCCATGCCTGCGTCACGCCATTGTCGCGCCGCAGATAGGCTAGCCTGCGCCCATCGGGCGCCCAGGACGGAACAATGGTGCGCGTGGCGCCGCTCGGCAGGTAAAAGCCGCGCTGCACGTCCATGATCTTGATGAGTTCGCCGCCCCGATCGACAATATCGGGTGGGCCGACGCCCGTCAGTCCGCTGACGACCAGTGCGCGGCAATAGCTATTCGTCGCGAGATCCGCGCGGTTGATTATATAAGCGATACGACTGCTGTCCGGCGAGACCGCGAACGGGCTTGGGCCATTGAAGACCGTGGAATCGGGATCGCCGATCTCGCGCAGCTGGATGAGGTCCGCTGCCGTAAGGTCGCGTTTCACGATACTCGATGCTTCATGCGCGGGCAGCACCTCTTCGCAGTTCGCCCACGCCGTGGCGGGAAACAGCAGGCACAAGACCACAAGGCCGAGGCAGCCCCTGATATTGGCGCTCACCATTGCCGGGTGATCCCAAAGGCGATCATCCGGCCGACCGGAGAATAATTGGTCGAGTCGTAAGGCGTATCGTAGGGTATCGACGTCGCGATCGGGTCGGGCTTGTCGTTGAAGAGGTTCTGGACCGACAGGCTGAACTCGAGGCCGCCGAGCGGTGCACCGGGCTCGACCCTGTAGCGCGCGGTGAGATCGAGCGTGGTCATCGAACCGATGCGCACGGCCGGTGTCGAGCGGGTGTCACTGACACCGCCGGTGTAATTGCCGTTGGCCGCCAGAGTGAGATTGCCGCCAGTCCATGCGACCGCAGCCTGTCCGCGCCAATGGGGCGGATTGAAGATGGTGCCGGCAAGGTCATAGGTGGGCTGACCAGCGCTGAGTTGCTGGTCGCTTTCGAGATAGGCGATGTCGAGCGACAGGCGCAGTCGCTGGTCTGGCGCAATTGCGGCATTGTAGCTCGCCAGCACATCGAAGCCCCTCGCGCGCTGGCGCCCGGCATTGAGATTGGCATTGTCGACAATCGCGACGACGTTGGCCGGATCATAGGGCACGCCGGTGATGTTGAGGAAGGTGCCCGCACTGGCGATGGCGGCCGCCTGTTGAGTTGCGCTCGGGTTAAGGATGATCTGGTCGGCGTAGATGGGATTGCTCAAGGCCTGGGCCAGCAAGGTGATCGGCGATACGATCCGGTCGCGATAGCGTACGCTGAAATAGCTGACCTCAAGGCTCGCGCCCGGCAGTGCGCGCGGATGCAGGGCAAGCGTGGTCGACCAGGTCGTCGCCTTTTCCGGCTTGAGATCGGGATTGCCACCGAGGATGAGAATGGCTCCCTCGCTTGCCGACGTCCCCGTCACACCCAACGCTGCGGGAGGAAACAGGTAGACCGCGCGCGGCTGATATTGCTGATAGAGCGTTGGCGCGCGGAAGGATTTTCCCCAGCTTCCCTTGAGGCTGATATCAGGCGTCATCGCCCATGACAGACCGAGCTTGGGCGTGGCGACGTCGCCGATGCCGGGGTAACGCTCATAGCGCAGGGCGGCACTCGCATCGATCTTGGTCATGAGCGGCAGGTGCTGGTCCGGGCCGACGAGGGGGAGACTCAATTCCCCGAAAGCGAACAGATTGTCCTGAGACGCGACGGTATTGACCGCGCTCCCGGTCCCAACGAACCGCTCGAAGCCAATGTCACGATAGCCGCCGCCAATGGCGATCTTGGCGGTCCCGCCGGGCAGGCGGAAGAGGTCGCCATTGGCATTGATCTCGACCGATTTGGCTGTGTTGCGATAATAACTGGGGCCGGAATCGCTGCACACCGTCAGGGCGCATTCGACCTGATGATAGTCGACCCGCTCCCTGCCATAGGTTCCACCAAGCGCAATCTGCCAACCGCCAGACAGATCGAGCGTAAGGGTCGGCGCGACGCCGAAGGACTTGTCGACCGAGGAGAAGGTCGCCTTGCCTTCGTCGAGATCGCCACCTGCCACCGTCGGAAATGTCAGGTCGCTCCAACGGATATTGTAGAGCCCGTCGATCGAGAAGGTCAGGCCGCTTCCCAGGTCCTGATGTCCGCTGGCAACGACGATGTGATGGCGCAGTGCCGGGTACAGATCGAGCCCCGGCGAGCGTGTCGCGGCAAAGGACCGCTGGCTCGCGCGGATCGCGCTGTTGCTGCCATATTCATAGGCTGCGAACAGCCCGCCCGATGCCCATGTGCGCCCGGCCAGCGCGCCATATTGCTGCTGGAAATCGCCTCCGTCCGTGGTTCCCGCCAAGCGGGCACTGGTTTCGAGGCCGTCATAGTCCCGGCGCAGGATGATGTTGGCGACGCCGGCCACCGCGTCCGAGCCGTAGATCGCCGAGGCGCCGTCCGGTACGACCTCGATGCGATCGACAGCGGAAATCGGGATCCCCGATACATCGACGCTCTGCCGAACTGCAGTATAGGCGAGACGGCGACCATTGAGCAGCGTGAGCGTCGCATCGCTCCCAAGACCACGCAGATTGATGGATGATCCGCCGCCAACGTCGACGCCACTGGCGTCGGGGACATTCATGCCGATGCCGGGGTTCTGTCCGCCTCCAAAGCTTTGCGGGATACGGCGGACAACGTCGCCCAACCCAGCCTGGCCGGAATCGCGGATCTCTTCCTGACCGATCCGTACCACTGGCGAAGCAATCGCGGCACCGCGCAGCCGGCTTCCCGTGACGATGATATCCTGCCGGTCATTTGTCGAACTGTCGTCACGGCTTGTGCGGGCCTGCCGTACGGCAAAGCCGCCATCGACAGACGTGTAGGCCAGCCCGGATTGGTCGAGCAGGATGCGCAGCGCTTCCTCGACGGTGTAGGAACCGTGAAGCGCCGGGGCCTGCTTGCCCGCCACGATCTTGCTGTCGACCAGCACGGTGATGCCGGATTGAAGTGCCAGCGCCTGAAGCGACGTGCCTAGATCTTGCGCCGGCACTTCAAAGGAATGGCGCTTTACGTCCTGGCTTCGCGCGACCGAAGGGCCCGCCACCAGCGCCACGGCAGCAATGCTGTTGAACAGATATCTTGCGTCAAATCGAACCATTACCCTGTGTCTCCCCCCTGGCCACGTCGTGGCTGGTTGGCGGGGAGACGCCGGGTTCTGAAAACCCACGACAGATTTTTCAGCGAAGGGTCAAAATGTCCTACGGCGCGCGGCGAAGAAGGATCACGCCCGGATCGGTTCGGTCGATACCGAGCCCGAATGTCGCCGCCACGGCCCGGGCGAACGCGTCCGGATTGCGCACCTGGAACGCGCCGGTAACCGACAAGCGGGCCAGCTCAGGCTCGGCAAGACGTATCTGGATGCGGTTGTAGCGGTTGATGGCGGCGACGGCCTCGCCGAGCGGACCGCTGTCCAGCGCCAGCATGCCGGACACCCATTGGGTTTCGGCCGGCAACGTAGGACGGGGCGTGTCGGCATTGCCCAAGTCTGCGGTCTGCCCTGCGGCAAGCGTTCGGGCTGGATGGGAGGCTGCATCACTTGTGGTGGTGAGATCGACCCGCCCCTTGATCACCGCCACCACAGGACTTCCCCTTTCCACGCTGACATCGAACAGCGTGCTTCGCGCAACGACAGTGCCGCCGGGAATCGTAACGGTGAAGGGGCGCTTGCCGTCCGGGGCAACGCGAAAGCGCGCGCGGCCTCGTTCCAGCGAGACCTTCCGCTCACTCGCGGAAAGGGTGACACGCACGCGCGTGGCGGTGTCGAGCGTGAGCTGGGATCCGTCCGCCAGCGATATGGTCCTGATTTCGCCCAGCGCGGTTTCGTAGGTCGCGGCTTGCGCCGGAGAAACCAGTTCGAGGGGGGATCCATAGCGCAGCAAGCCGACACCGCCGATCCCGAGCAGGACGACGACGCCAAGGCTGGCAGCCGCAACATGGGTGCTGTGCCGCATCAGGAATGGCGCGCGAACCAGCTTTCGCGTGCGACCGACGTCGCTGTCGGCCAGCAATCGGCTATCCTGCCAATTGTGCTCCGCCTGCTCATAGGCGATCCGATGGCGCGGATCGGCATCCATCCAGACGGCGAAGGCCCGCTCGACATCGGGTCGGGCGGGTTCCTGCCGACGCGCCAGCCAGTCCCCGGCGGCATCCCGGATAGCGCGCGGAATGGCACGAACTTTGTCAGCCATGATCGCTGAGGTGTCGCCCAAGTTGCTTGATGGCCCGGCTCATCTGCTTTTCCACGCCTCGCACGCTCAATCCCGTCTGTTCCGCGATTTCGGCGTAACTATAGCCATCAAGGCGGCAAGCGAGAAATATTTGGCGGGTCAGCGGCTTGAGGCGCAGGACGGCCTGTTCGATACGGGCAAGACGGTCGCGCGCCTCAAGCGCGGCGACAGGATCCCCGCTGCCAATTTCGACATCGTCGATCGGCACATGCTGCGACTGGTGATTGCGGGCAGCGGTGCGGGCGTGATCGCGCAGGAGATTGTGCGCGGCCTCGCGCAGATAGGCTCCGGGCGAATGGATCGCGACGGCATCGGTCTGCGCGCGGGCAACGAGCCGGGTGAAGACCTGCTGGACGATCTCCTCGGCGCGGTCGTCAGGAGCGCGACGATCGAGGAAGCGCAGGAGCCGTGGCCTTTCACTTCGGTACAATTCATCGATGGTCGGCTCCATCGATGTCACGCGATCATGCGCCGGCGGCAGCGGCTCGCCTTCGTCGATCGGCAAACGGGCCGCTCCTAGTGCAGGCCGCATGGCTTGTGGCGCAGTGCGCCGATCCCGGCTGTGGATCGCATCGATCGCATCTCCTCGCGTCTGGCGAGGCGATGCCGGCGAAAGCCGGGTGTTGAGAACATGCACGAGCACATGCGCCAACGCCTTTGGCCGCGAACGGCTTGGACATGCGCGTCGGCCACCCGGCCGCACGATGGCGGATCCATTTCATCTCGCACGAGGTTCTCACGCCTCGGCACCATGCATCGATGGCGCGCCTTGAGCTTATCGCAGGTCTTTCAAGACGCAAGCCCGGTGCTGCGCGACAAGGCGATTTAAGGCTCTGAACAGGCATAATATCCTTCAAATCGAGCAGCGTCATTGCCGATGAATTTTTCTTGTCGGGTATTTCTGAATCCGAGCGTCATGGACTGATGGCGAAACGGTTTTGGGCGGCGGATCGGCAGCTTCCGGCGTCCTCATGCATGTGGCTTTGGAGTGAAAGACTGTCCGATGGATATGCCCACCACCCCGCTGGTCCATGCATTGTTGTCCCGCACCGAACTTCATGCCCTGGTCTGGGCCGAACCTCTCTGCCACCTCGCAAGGCGCTTTGGTATCTCGGATCAGAGCCTCGCCAAACTCTGCGACCGTTTCGATATTCCGCGTCCTCGGCCCGGGCACTGGAACAAGGTCGCGGCCGGAAAGGAGACCGACGTGCCGGCCTTGCCGCCCGCAAAAGTCGGCATGGACGAGAAGATAGAAATTACCCCCCACCCCGATGGTGGTGCGTCGTCAACTGCGCACGACCCTCTTGCAGCGGCCCGCCAGAATGGCAAAGCGGTGCGCGTGGCCGATCGGCTTTCGGATCCGCACCCCATCGTTGCCGGCTGGCTTGCAAATCGAAGGGAGGCAATCGCCAGGGGCCGGCTGGTCTATGATATCTGGCCCAGCCGGCCGGTCCAGGCCGCGCCTTTCACGCCGATCGAACGGCGTCGTCTCAGGATATTGGACACCCTGTTCAAAGCCTTGGAAGCAGAGAAGATCGTGGTCGCCGAGACAGACCGGCATGGTCCCGTTGCGCGGTGCGGACAGGACGAGATCGCGTTTCAACTCAGGCCCCGGCTCAAGGAAGTGCGCCAACTCCTTACTCTCGAAGAGAGACGGTGGCATGGCTCCGGCAAGCAATACCGGCGAGAACTGGTCGAGACGGATGTGCTGGTCTTCGAGATCAAGCGCTGGTTGCCCGGCGACTTGCCCCGCGCCTGGCAGGACGGCCGCAAGGGCATGATCGAGGACAGGTTGGGCGACATACTCACCACCCTGCTTGCGGCATTCCCGATGATGGCGGCTGCGCGCGAAGAGGCAGAGGAGCGGCAGCGACTGCGGGAGACCGAGCAACGGCGCCGCCAAATCCTGGCGCAGGAGCTCAAGCTCGACCGCGACCGCTTCCGATGCTTCCTCGAGCAGGCCGGCAGATGGCGCGACGCTGAACTGGCGCGGGATTTCCTCATGGCGCTGCGCGCCGCGATCCCGGATTCTTCATTGGAAATTGGCGGCAGGCCTGCCGCCGAGTGGCTGGAATGGGCGCAAGCGCATGTGCAGGCCCATGATCCGCTCACACAGGGTTCGTGCGCTGTCTTCCGGTCGATCGCCGAAGTGACGGAGAGGAGCTATCGTGACCACTAGGCCGGGAGCCTCAGGCGCGTCGGAAGTTGGGCTTCAAGACCCTCGCGCCGTCGCGCATCTCGTCGAGCTGATCCGACCAGTACTGCATCATGCGCACGCGCTCGTCCCAATATTCGCCGCGCGTGTAGGCGCGCCTTATGGCGTTGGTCTCCATATGGGCGAGCTGGCGCTCGATGGCGTCGGGGGTGAACTTGCCCGTTTCGTTGAGCAGCGTCGCCGCCATCGCCCGGAAGCCGTGCGCCGTCATCTCCTCCTGGCTGAAACCGAGCGCTCGAAGGGCGGCGTTGACCGTATTCTCGGACATCGGGCGAAGCGGCGAGCGGAAAGAGGGAAAGCAATATCGTCCCGTGCCCGTCAGTTCCCAGAGCTGTTCGAAGAGCGCGATGACCTGCGTGGACAGCGGCACACGGTGCGGCCGACGCATCTTCATCTTCTGCTCGGGGATATTCCAGACCGAGCGGTCAAAGTCGAATTCGCTCCACTCGGCCTGGCGCAATTCGCCCGGTCGCACGAACAGATGGGCCGACAGCCTGAGCCCAAACAGGGTAATGGCGTGGCCGGTGTACCCCTCGATGGCGCGCATCAGTTCGCCCGCGCCCTTGGGCGTGGTGATGGCGGCGAGATGCTTGGCCTTGGGAACGGTCAGCGCGCCGCGCAAATCGCGGGATGGATCCATTTCGGCGCGCGTGGTGGCGATGGCGTAGCGGAACACGCGACCGAGGACGCTGCGCATCCGGCGCGCGCTTTCGTAGCGACCGGTGGCCTCGATCGCGCGGAGCACGGCCAGCGCTTCCTGCGGGGTGATCTTGGCTACCGGACGGCTGCCGATCCTGGGATAGGCCTTGGCGAGCAGCCAGCGGATCTTGCTGAGCGTGACCTCCGACATGCCCTCGCGCTCCTGCTTGGCGACCCATTCCTCGGCGACCAGCTTGAAGCTATTTTCCTCGGACAGCATCGCGCGCGCTTCGGCAAGCTTCGCTTCGTGCGAGGGATCGAGGCCGGCGGCGATCAGCTTGCGCGCCTCGTCGCGCCGCTCGCGCGCGTCGGCGAGGCCGACGTCGGGCCAGGCGCCGAAGGAAAGCGTGCGCTGCTTGCCGAGATAGGCGTAGTTCAGCCGCCAAAGCTTGCGGCCGTTCGGCTTGACGAGGAGATAGAGGCCGGCGCCGTCGGTGAGCTTGTATTCGCGCTCCCTTGGCCTGGCGCTCGTAACGGTCGTCGCGAAGAGTTTTCCCATGGCATCGGCCCGTCCATAAGGGGCCTTCGATACCATGCAGGATACCATATTTGTTCCCGATTGGTGCCGGATCAGCCCGGATTTGACCGGACGATCTTAGCACAAAAAACGGCTGAAATCAGCCATTTTTCGGACGTTCCCGGACGTCCCCGGAAGAACAAATGGTGCCCAGAAGAGGACTCGAACCTCCACGCCCTTGCGAGCGCCAGCACCTGAAGCTGGTGCGTCTACCAATTCCGCCATCTGGGCACGGTAGCAAGGGGGCGAGGTGCCTTCCTTGCTGGGTAGGAGGGCGCCTCTACGCAGCGGTTGAATGGTTGTCAACACCACATCGCCGCAACGAACTGCGTTCTTTTTCGTCTTGTTAGCGAAGCGTTGCCACGGCAGCGATTGGCGGAATGCCCGGTTGCCCCATCCACGGCCTTGTGGCAGGGGCAAATCAAGTGCTGCAGCGCGGGATTTGGTGCCGCGCGGCGACGGAAGGATCGACACTTACCATGAGTTCCAGCCCCGTGACCGACGTACCCAATTCGTTCAACGGCAAGATCGTGACCATCCTTGGCGGGAGCGGCTTCGTCGGGCGGCACTTGGCCCAGGAGTTGCTGTCTCGCGGCGGTCGCCTGCGGATCGCCAGCCGCCATCCCAAGAAGGCGTTTGCCATCAAGACGCTGGGGAATCTGGGCCAGGTTCAGTTCGTGTCCGTCGACGTACTGCGCCGCGCCTCCCTGGCCGCGGCGCTGGCTGGGTCGGATGTCGTCATCAACCTCGTAGGCGCATTCGCCGGTAATCTCGACGCACTTCAGGGCAAGGGCGCCGGCCAGGTGGCCGCTGCTGCTGCGGAGGCTGGGGCGAGCGCGTTCCTGCATGTATCCGCGATCGGAGCTGATGCAGCCTCGGACGTGGATTATGCGCGCACCAAGGCCGAGGGCGAGCAGGCGGTGCTGGCCGCATTCCCAACGGCAACGATCGTTCGGCCTTCGCTGCTGTTCGGCCCAGACGACAAGCTTGTCATGATGTTTGCCGAACTGATTTCCCGGTTTCCTGCCCTTCCCGTATTCGGCCCGCAAGCGAAGTTGCAGCCCATCTTCGTCGATGACGTGGCTGAGGCAATCGCCAAAGCGGTTGCCGCGCCCGAACTGCACGGCGGGAAGACATATGAACTTGCCGGTCCCGAAGTCATTACGATGCTGTCGCTCAATGAGCGGATCGCAGCGGCGCAAGGTCGGTCACGCGGGTTCATCGAATTGCCTGATTCGGTGTCGGGCCTCATCGCCAGCGCCACAGGGTGGTTGCCCGGCGCTCCGATCAGTTCGGATCAGTTCAAGCTGCTGAAGGCGGGTAGCGTCGCCAGCGGTTCGGCACCGGGCATGGCCGAACTGGGGGTCACCCCACGGCCTATCGGGCTTTTCCTTGACCGTTGGATGGTCCGCTTTCGCAAACACGGTCGTTTCGGCGCCAAGCACGCGGTATAACTCCCGAGCCTTCGCGGCCTGCCGCCTAAGGATTATGGCGGCGTGGTCAGGAGGGCCATTCAATCATCGGAACCGTCCCCTTCGGCGGTGCATTGTTCCTGCTGATGCGGGCGGCTTGCCTGCGGACCCGCAATGGAGGAACACATGGTCACGCCAACACCTGACAGCGAAGAAGGCTGGCAAACGCCGTTCGGCGCCATCCACAAGGGCATGAAGGTGGTGGACGACGCGGGCAATATTGTCGGCACCGTGGAAGGCTTGGATGGCGACGAACTGCTTCTCGCCGAGCACGCGAGCGGCAAGCAGCCCAGTTTCGTGTCGACTACAATGGTCGGCGGGATCGATGGCGAAACCGTGATTCTGGCGACACGTGGCGATGCTTCGTTCGGGCTTGGGGCTGAGCCATGACGGATTAATGTCAGCAGCGCTGCGAAGTGTTGCGGGCGGAGGACGAACGAAGGAACGAAGCGCCACGGCCAGCGGTTACATCGGCACATCCCCCGAGAATTTTGGAGACTGTCGATGTTTGAGAAACTCCGCATTCGTGAGCACATGGAAGTCGCCACCAGCACCGGCCAACACGTTGGTACCGTTGACGACGTGAAGGACGATCAGATCAAGCTGACCCGTACCGACAGTGCCGATGGCGAGCATCACTACATTGCCATCGAGAACGTAGATAAGATCGATGACAACCGCGTCTATCTCAAGGAAGGAACACCCGTGCCGATGGGCGCCGGCGCCAACTGATCCATCGAGCTAGGAGGTCGTTGGCGATTGCCGACGGCCAGCTGGAACCCCGGCCACCTTTGCGGGAGGCCGGGGTTTTTATTTGGCACAATCGAGACGCAAAGCGAAACTCCAGTCCAATCGAAAACGGCCTCCCGGTTTCCCGGAAGGCCGCTCTCGGTGGAACTCGTCGGCGTGCTTACTGGCAGGCAAGGCACTCGTCATAATCGGTCGTGCTGGCGGCCAGTTCGAACTTTGCCAGTTCGTTAGTATTGTCCGCTTCGACGCCGCCCGCAAACCCTGCGCGTTGAACCGACTTGGAGCGGAGATAATAGAGCGATTTGATGCCCCGCTCCCACGCTTGAAAGTGCAGCATCATCAGATCCCACTTATCGACGTCGGCGGGGATGAACAAATTCAACGACTGCGCCTGGTCAATGTAAGGCGTGCGATCAGCCGCGAATTCCAGCAGCCAGCGCTGGTCGATCTCGAAGCTGGTCTTGTAGACGGCCTTTTCGTCGATCGACAGGAAGTCCAGGTGCTGAACCGAACCACCATGTTCCAAGATCGAATTCCAGACGTTGTTGGAATCCTTGCTCTTGGTGGCGAGCAGCTTCTGGAGGTAGGGATTCTTCACCACAAAGCTGCCTGACAGCGTCTTGTGGGTATAGATGTTGGCTGGGATCGGCTCGATGCAAGCTGACGTTCCACCGCAGATGATCGAGATCGACGCCGTGGGCGCGATCGCCATCTTGCAGCTGAAGCGTTCCATCACGCCCTGATCGGCAGCGTCGGGACAAGGGCCGCGCTCCTTGGCCAGCATCATCGATGCCTCGTTGGCCTTCTGGTTGATGTACTGGAACATCTGCAGGTTCAGCGCCTTGGCCATCGCGCTTTCAAAGCCGATGCCGCGCTTTTGCAGATATGAGTGGAAGCCCATGACGCCCATGCCGACCGAGCGTTCGCGCTCTGCGGAGTACTTTGCGCGGGCCATCTCGTTCGGGGCGCGATCGATGTAGTCCTGCAGCACGTTGTCGAGGAAGCGCAGAACGTCTTCCACAAAGCGCTTGTCACCCTTCCACTCTTCCCAGGTTTCGAGGTTGAGCGAGGAGAGGCAGCAGACAGCCGTACGATCGTTGCCGAGGTGGTCACGCCCGGTTGGAAGAGTGATTTCGGAGCACAGGTTCGACGTCGACACCTTGAGGCCGAGGTCGCGATGATGCTTAGGCATCATGCGGTTCACGGTGTCGGAAAACACGATGTAGGGTTCGCCGGTGGCGAGGCGCACTTCGACCAGCTTCTGGAACAGCGAACGCGCGTCCACGATGCCTCGAACGGAACCGTCCTTGGGGCTGCGCAGCTTGAACTCGGTGCCGTCGCGCACCGCTTCCATGAACTCGTCGGTGAGCAGCACGCCATGGTGCAGGTTGAGCGCCTTGCGGTTGAAGTCACCCGAAGGCTTGCGGATTTCCAGGAACTCCTCGATCTCGGGGTGCGAAACATCGAGATAGCAGGCGGCCGAACCGCGGCGCAGCGAACCCTGGCTGATCGCCAGCGTCAGCGAATCCATGACGCGGACGAACGGAATGATGCCGCTGGTCTTGCCGTTGAGGCCAACTGGCTCGCCAATGCCGCGCACTGCGCCCCAGTAGGTACCGATGCCACCGCCGCGCGAGGCCAGCCACACGTTCTCGTTCCAAGTGGCGACGATGCCTTCAAGACTGTCATCCACCGAGTTCAGGTAGCACGAAATCGGCAATCCGCGCCCGGTGCCGCCATTCGAAAGAACCGGCGTCGCGGGCATGAACCACAGGCGCGAGATGTAATCGTACAGGCGCTGGGCATGCTCCTGATCGTCGGCGTAGGCATCGGCCACGCGAGCGAACAGATCCTGGTATTTCTCACCCGGCAGGAGATAGCGGTCGTCCAGCGTCTCCTTGCCAAAGTCGGTCAACAAGGCATCGCGAGACGTGTCCGTAACAATCGTGAAGCGACGGGCATTGATCGTCTTGGAATCGACCGGTGCCGCCTTTTTCTTTGGCTCTGCAACCAGTTCCGCCGAGGCGCTATCGGTTTTGTCCATGGCGACTGCCGGGCTGATGCCCGCCTCCTTTTGCTTGCGGGGTGCGGTGTCGGCGGAAGGGAACAATCCTTCAATCTCCGCTTGTGCCGAACCGGCGCCGCTCATTCCCGCATTATCTGAATCAGACACCTGACCGTCACTTCCGCTTCTGAAATCCATCGGTGCCCCCGAAAACAAAATCACAGTGTCGAACCGGCTTCTGGATCGTTCCGCCACCTGCCCGCCTGTTTTCGAATCGCGAGGACACAATGCCGGAGCGTAACTCAAAACAGTACAAAGGGAGAACGAAATAGTCGCCAAATTTGCCAGCACGCAGTCAACGGAAGCGCAGCCCCATCGCCCAAGGCATTCAGCGGAAGACCGCATTTCCCTAGGTGTTGGTGCCTCCGTAACGACGCGACACAACCTATAGTGCCCTTTCCTACGAAAGGTTCAAGACTAGCCGCTGTGAATTTTGTGTCCAGCAGGTCAGCCAGCGAGGGCGTGCGACGCGCGGAGAATCTTGGCCCCTCGCCAATGCAAGAAGATATATGCGGGTTCAGGACGCTATTTTTCCACATAATTTGCGTCCGTGTGACACCCACGACATCGGGCCCAATTCCACCATCATCCGCAGCCGATCTGCTATTCTCCTCCTCCCACGCAACCGCGCCGTCCCTCATTCATTAATAGCGCGTGGCGGACGGGGTGTCCGTTGAAGGGGATATGCGCAAGCCATGTTGAACATCATCAGTGCCATCATCAGCGGCCTTCTCATCGGCGTGCTGGCACGTTTCTTCTATCCCGGCTCCGTATCGATGGGCTGGATCGCGACCATCCTGCTGGGTGTCGCAGGCTCTTTGGTCGCGGGCCTTGTGACCAGCCGCGGGCGCGGCGATTTCAGCCGGGCCGGTTGCCTGGCGTCGGTCATCGGCGCGATCGTGCTGATCTTCCTTGGGCGGGTCCTGAATATCGGGTTCTAGGACCCGGCTGCCCGTTTCAGGGCACCAATACGGTGTCGACGGGTTCGGCATCGATACCGGGGAAGTCGAGGTTGTAATGCAACCCTCGGCTTTCGTGGCGTTTCAGGGCGCTGGTGACGATCAGTTCCGCGCTCTGTAGCAGATTGCGCAACTCGATCAGATCGGTCGAGACGCGGAAATGGCGATAGTATTCCTCGATCTCGCCATTCAGCATCTGGATGCGGTGATGGGCGCGTTCGAGCCGCTTGGTCGTGCGTACAATGCCGACGTAGTTCCACATGAACCGGCGGATTTCCGTCCAGTTCTGCTTGATGACCACCTCCTCATCGGAGTCGGTCACCCGGCTGGCATCCCATGAACGGACGGGAGGCGGCGCGGCGAAGCCCTCCCACTGCGAACGGATGTCGGCCGCTGCCGCTTCGCCAAAGACGAAGCATTCCAGCAGGGAGTTGGACGCCAGACGGTTCGCGCCATGCAGCCCGCTTTCCGTACACTCCCCCGCCGCATAAAGCCCCGGCAGATCGGTACGGCCCTTGAGGTCAATCAGGACGCCGCCGCAGGTATAGTGCTGCGCAGGGACGACCGGGATCGGCTCCTTGGTCATGTCGATGCCGAGGCCCAGCAGCTTTTCGTGGATGTTCGGGAAATGCTCCCGCACGAATTCCGGGGGCTGGTGGCTGATGTCGAGGTGGACGTAGTCGAGCCCGAAGCGCTTGATCTCCGCATCGATGGCGCGCGCCACCACGTCGCGCGGGGCCAGTTCCAGCCGCTCGGGATCGTAGAACGTCATGAACCGCTTACCGGTACGCGGGTTGATCAAGTGCCCGCCCTCTCCTCGCACGGCTTCGGTGATGAGGAAGTTCTTGACCTCGAGATTGTAGAGGCAGGTCGGATGGAACTGCATCATCTCCATGTTGGAGACTCGCGCGCCCGCACGCCAGGCCATGGCGATTCCGTCACCCGTCGCGCCGCGCGGGGCAGTGCTGAACTGGTACACGCGACCGGCCCCGCCGGTGGCCAGCACGGTGGCGCGGCCGGTGAACGCCTCCACCTGTCCGGTTTCCTCATCCAGCGCGTAGACGCCCCAGACCCGGCCGGACCCCGAATAGCGCATTTCGTGCCGCCCGGTGATCAGGTCAATGCACGAGCGCCCCGGGAATAGGGTGATATTGGGATGGGCTTCCGCCGCCGAGAGCAGAGCCTGCTGCACCGCCCAGCCGGTCGCGTCCGCCACATGAACGATGCGGCGATGCGAGTGGCCCCCTTCGCGCGTCAGGTGGAGCGCGTTGCCTTCGGTGTTGAACGGAACGCCCAGTTCAGTCAGCCGATCGATGGCGTGGGGCGCACGCTCGATCACGAATTCCACCGTCTCGCGGCGGTTGAGGCCAGCGCCGGCGATCATCGTGTCGCGCACATGCTCTTCGAAGGTATCGCCTGCGTCGAGCACCGCCGCGATGCCGCCTTGCGCCCACGCGGTGGACCCGGTGGCGAGGCCTCCCTTGGCGAGGACCGCCACTTTCACGTTATCGGCCAGCGCAAGGGCCGCCGTCAGCCCCGCCGCGCCCGAACCGACGACCACGACGTCATATTCATGAGTGGCAATGGGGTCGGCAGAGGGAGATGGCGTTTCCATGACGCCACCTAGCCGCCCGATTGTTCGGCCTGCAACTGTTTGCGCTGTCAGGCTTGCAATTTCCTGACGATCAGGATTTCGACCGCGCTTCCGTCGTAAGGGTGACGAAGACGTCTTCCAGATCGGCTTCGCGCGTCGTCACGTCGATGATCGAGAAACCCTGCGCCTGCATCGCCGCCAGGATTTCGCCTGCATTGCTGTGATCCTTGTCGTACGTGATCTCGATCGCGCGGTCGCCGGTCTTCACGCATTTTACGAAGCCGGGGTGCGTCGGCAACGACGTGACGTCCCGATCGAGCGTCAGAACGATGATTTTCTCCCGCGCCATGCCGACAAGTTCGCGCGTGGGCTTGTTGGTGATCAGTTCGCCGTGATTGATGATCGCGATCCGGTCGCACAGCTCCTCGGCTTCTTCGAGGTAGTGCGTCGTCAGCACCACGGTCGCGCCTTCGCGGTTGAGTTCGGTGACGAGTTCCCAAAGCTGGCGGCGCAGTTCCACGTCCACGCCCGCCGTCGGCTCGTCCAGAATCAGCACCGGGGGCTGATGGACCAACGCCTTGGCGATAAGTAGGCGGCGCTTCATTCCGCCCGATAGCGTGCGGGCATAGGCGTCGCGTTTGTCGGCCAGATGGACAGCACGCAGTAGTTCTTCCGAGCGGCGCAATGTCTTGGCGATGCCATAGAGACCGGCCTGTATCTCCAGCACTTCAAACGGGGTAAAGAAGGGATCGAACACGATTTCCTGCGGGACGATGCCGATAGACCGCTTGGCGTTGCGGGTGTCGCGATCAATATCGAAACCCCAGATCTCCGCCGAGCCGGACGTCTTCATCACCATGCCGGCAAGGATATTGATCAGGGTGGATTTTCCCGCACCGTTCGGGCCCAGCAGCCCGAAAATCTCGCCTTCGGGAACATCGAAGGAAACGCCTTTCAAGGCGAGTTTCCCTTCGCCCAGTCCAGCAGGGGCGTATCGCTTCACCAGATCGCGGATGGAGATCGCGGGGGTGGAATCTGTGGCGGTGGCGGAAGAAATGCTCATGGTGGAGCATTTGGGCTTCCTCGGCGCGCGCGTAAAGGGCGCAACGTAGCGAATCATGGCCGCCGTCATTTGGCGGCTGGAAATTCCGTCATGCCCTTGGTAATCGGCCATTCCATGAACTCGCCCGAAACCGTCTTCACCGATTCCCACCGCGTCTCCTGCGACGGCGCGACCGACATCCGCGCCGGTGCGGCGCTAGGCCATCCCCGCGTCTGGCTCGAAATCGACGAAAAGGGTTTCGTCGAATGCGGGTACTGCGACCGTCGCTTCGTACTGAAGGGCGGACCGGCGGATCAACAGGCCGCCTGATACGGCCTTTGCGCCAGCGGTCATGCGCCCTATATCGGCGGCATGACCATGACGGACCCCAGATCGCTCCTCTATAGCCAGCTATCGCCTGAAGAGGCGCAGGCGCTTGCTGCGGAAACCCTGAAATCCTGCGACGACGGAGAACTGTTCATGCAGTTCGTCGCAAGCGAGGCGTTCGGGTTCGACGATGGCCGCCTCAAGACGGCGGACTATTCGCGCGATGCCGGGTTCGGGCTTCGCGGCATTTCCGGTGAGATGACCGGCTTTGCCCATGCCAACGACATTTCACCCGCAGCCATTCGCCGCGCCGGTGAGACCCTGCAGTTGCTCGATCCCGCAACCGGCGTGCGATCGGCCCCACCAGTCAAGACCAACGCCAAGCTCTACACTGATGTCTCCCCGCTCGATCTTGTGGACTTTGCGGAAAAGGTTCGACTGCTCGAAACGATCGACGCCGCCGCCCGCGCCCGCGATCCGCGCGTGTCGCAAGTCAGCGCCAGCCTCT
Organism: Novosphingobium sp. BL-S-24; assembly: GCF_055521575.1. Lineage (NCBI taxonomy): Bacteria > Pseudomonadati > Pseudomonadota > Alphaproteobacteria > Sphingomonadales > Sphingomonadaceae > Novosphingobium > Novosphingobium sp. BL-S-24. The sequence goes on along the minus strand of NZ_CM145488.1, from coordinate 2,093,889 downwards.
CAGGGTCATGGTCGGTAGTCGAGATCGTTCGCCCGGATGGCTACATCGCAACCGATATCAGGCCGCTGGTCCGCCTGAACGTCTCGATCGTCGCCGAAAGCAACGGTCGGCGTGAAACCGGATCGTTCGGCATGGGCGGGCGCTACCTCTACGACGATCTGTTCAGGCCGGAAAACTGGAACGAGGCGATCGACACCGCGCTGGCGCAGGCGCTCACCAATCTGGAAAGCATAGATGCACCCGCAGGCGAATTCCCAGTACTGTGCGGCGCCGGTTGGCCCGGCGTCCTGCTGCATGAGGCGATCGGCCACGGACTGGAAGGCGATTTCAACCGCAAGGGCACCTCGGCCTTTTCGGGCCGCATTGGCGAGCGGGTTGCCGCCCCCGGCGTGACGATCGTGGACGATGGCTCCATTCCCGGCCGTCGCGGATCGCTGACCATCGACGACGAAGGCACGCCGACCCGCGAAACGGTGCTGATCGAGGACGGCATCCTCAAGGGCTACATGCAGGATCGCCTGAATGCCCGCCTGATGGGTGTCGATCCCACAGGCAACGGTCGCCGCGAAAACTACGCCCACGCTCCGCAAGTGCGCATGACCAACACGTTCATGAAGGGCGGGAACGACGATCCGGCCGAAATGCTCGCGGGCATGAAGAAAGGCATCTTCGCCAAGAACTTTGGCGGTGGCCAAGTGGACATCGTATCCGGCAAGTTCGTGTTCTCCTGCACCGAGGCCTACATGGTCGAAAACGGCAAGCTGGGCGCTCCGATCAAGGGCGCGACGCTGATCGGCGATGGCCCGTCCGTGCTGACCCGCGTCAAAGCCATCGGCAATGACATGGAGTTGGATCGGGGCGTCGGCGTCTGCGGCAAAGGCGGGCAAAGCGTGCCTGCTGGCGTCGGCCAGCCTTCGCTTCTGATTGATGGGCTGACGGTGGGCGGCACAGCTTGATGGACCGGAGGGCAAGGGTCAGCATCAGTTAAGGCGACTCGTGCCATACAAGCGATAACGCGGGGCGCGTTGAAAAGGACGAACACGATGAAGAAGTTTGCGATCGCGGCGACACTCGCTGTCGGTGCTTCGCTGCTTGCCGTCCCAACCGTCGATGCCCGAACCAGCATGACCGGGGAGCAGAAGCTTTCCAAAATGCTGGCAGGACGCGAAGCCGGCAAGCCAGTCAACTGCATCCCTTACTCACAAACCCACAACTCGACCGTGATCGACAAGACCGCGATCGTCTACAGGGTGGGCTCAACCCTGTACGTCAACCGGCCGACGAACGCGGACCAGTTGGACGACAATGACATTCTGGTGACTCGCCTTTCGACATCGCAGTTGTGCAACCTCGATACGGTTCAGCTGCGGGATCGTTCGCCGGGCTTCATGTGGAACGGCTTCGTGGGTCTTCAGGACTTCGTACCGTATCGCAAGGTCAGCTCAACGAACTGAGCGGACGGGTCGCGACAGACGGTCGGCAGCAATGGCTGTCGGCCGTCTTTTTTGTTAGTGGCGCGCACGAATGTCCCTTCGCAGGGCAGTCATCCCCGCCCATGATGTCCCATGAGCATCAACCGCCGCACCCTCACCCGAACCGCGCTGGCGGTGATCTATGCCGCAGCGGGGATCCTGCATCTGGCAAAACCGCACCCATTCGTTGAAATCGTGCCGGAATGGGTGCCATTCCCGGCGACCACGGTGATGCTGACGGGCGTTGCGGAATTGGCCGGGGCAGCGGGTCTGTTGCAGCCGTTCTCGCTTGGCCTGCGCAAGGTGGCCGCATGGGGCTTGGCGGCTTATGCGCTGTGCGTATGGCCCGCGAACTTTCAGCATATGCTGATCGACATGGCCCGGCCCGATCATGGCCTGGGTCTGGGCTACCACATTCCGCGCCTGATGCTTCAGCCGGTGCTGATCTGGCTGCCGCTGTGGGCAGCAGGCGTGACCGGCTGGCCTTGGCGGCGGCGATGAATATCCGCGGGTGCGATCGTCAGAACTGGCGCTCGACACCGGCCGCCCCGCTCCACGGGTGAGGACTACCTGCCTTTGACACGATTCAATCGAGCATCGGGATGCTTGCCGAGCAGAATGCGGTCCGGTTTGTCGATGTTCGCTTATTCATCGCGTCGCTGCCGCGGTGCTTGGCCGTATACCGGCATGTGTCGCGACAGCCTGCTTCCCGGTGCGAGACGGCAATACACTCGCCGAGTCCCGAGCTACATCCGTTGGAAAAGAGGCAAACCCGATAAAGCTCCTGATTGGCATTAAATGGCGGACAAACCGCTGCCATCTAATGCCAATGGAAGCTTGCTATGCGGCGCTTATTCCCACTCGATTGCCTCAATGATAGATAAATCATTGATATACATAGAAGATTTTGCCTTCTTCGAGTTCGTGCCCGACACACAAACCGTCAAAAATCTACGCTTTTGATTTCAAACGATTTTCCTGAAGAAATTTTTTTGCGAGGCTTCGCCATCTATCGCTGTCAACCGCCTCCATGGCGCCGTGCCCGAACGCAGTTCGCTTCGCAGCGAAGATCGAAAAACTACCTTCATCGCTCTACAGAAGATTCTCGAGAAACGCGAGCATGAGCTTTCCGGTCGATCGCCGCGAGCGCCATTGCCAGGAGCATGAGATGGAGTCGATCAGTCTGACGTATGCCAAAGCCCGTCTAAGCGAATTGGTCGACCGGATCGAAACGGGCGATACGATCGGCATCACACGCCGCGGCAAGCCCATCGCGCGGTTGACCGCCATATCCTCATGGCGCCCAGCAGGGTCACGATGATGATCGACCACAGGCCTACGCTGGCCCAACCGCGGTGCTGACGGGTCTGCTGCGGATGATTAGGCGGCATGAGCTTCGGTTGATCGTGCCCTTGGCCGACAGCACGATCTTCGAGATGGAGACCGCCATTCGCGCGGCGGCGCTGACGATGGCGTTCCTGTTGGTCGATCGCGCAGCGCTCGACCTCGACGTCGACCCGGGCGAGTTCGAGATTCTGCCGCCGCGCGTCACGCGCGTCGCCGATCGCGAATGGCCGGTGATTCAAATCGCCGACACGCTCGTCAACGGGTCAGGGCTGTCGCGGCACTTGTCACTGCCCGCCAATCGCCCTTGGGCGCTCGACCTTTTGCGCGACATCGTTAGCAACGAAGAGGCATGGCCAATGCGGGACTTCCTTGGAGCGGCGCACCGCGCGAGCTGCGATCAGGCCTGCTATGAGTGCCTGCAGCGCTACGGCAACCGCAACTATCACGGCCTGTTGGACTGGCGGCTGGGCATCTCCTATGCGCGCGCATTTCTCGATCCCAGCGCGCAAATTGGCGGAGATGGCGATTTTAGCGCGCCCGAACTGGCCGACTGGCGTGCGGTCGCTGAGGAGGCGCTGAGTCGGGTCGCCCATAGCAGCGCCAGGATCAACCTGATCGCGAACGGCTCGCTGCCCGCGATCGCGGTCGATCATCCCGGGGGCCGGCGCGTCATCGCGGTGCGCCATCCGCTATGGCGAGACACGGCCGGCGCTTCGCCCTTAGTTGTCGAACAAGCGCGCCGGACGTTCGGCGCCGAGACGAGGTGGATCGACAGTTTCGAGCTATCAAGGCGGCCCTTCGTCGCGATCGCCAGGCTTCTCACCTGAGCGATCGCGTAGTCGCGTGACCTCCTCGACAAAGGCGCCGAGTCGCGCCGCGTCGCGCGCCTCGCATTCCCAGATCGTCGCGACCCGCCAACCGTCGGCGATGAGGCGGGTGGCGACCGCGGCGTCGCGCGCGACGTTCGCGGCAAACTTCTCCTTCCAGAAGTCGACGCGCGACTTGGGCATCCGGCAATGCGGACAGCCGGGGTGGCGGTGCCAAAAGCAGCCATGGACAAAAATCGCGAGCCGATCGCCGCGAAAGACGATGTCGGGACGGCCGGGCAGATCCCGCGCGTGTAGCCGGAAGCGGTGGCCCTGAGCGTGAAGCGCTGAGCGTACGAGCCGTTCGGGCGCGGTATCCGCGCCCTTCACCCGGCGCATAACCTCGGATCGGGTTAAAGCGGATTTTCGCCGCTCCTTGGATTTCCGCCGGGCTATATGCGGCCCCAATACAAAGGTTCGAAGCGGTGGAAGCGTCTCACGCGTCGTCTGGACCGCCCGCCTCGCCCTCAGTGGGGCCAGTCGCTTCGGCCATCGGCGCCGACGTCTCGTCGAGCTCAGCGTCACCATCCTGACGGAAGCCGCGCAGCATCTCCTCAAGCAGCTCGGCATGATCGCGACGCGCCGGAACCCGGTCCAAAGTGGCAGTGATTCTAGTCGCGATCTCGTCAGGCTCGATGGAGTTCACGAGGCTAGCGTCAAGCGCCCATTGTCGGCCGGGATGTACGACGTCCCAAGGCGAGCGCTTGTTCGCGCGGGTCTTCGCCGCGTCCCCATGCTTGCTCATGCCCCAGCAAGCCTTGGTCTCGGCGTTCCATACGGGCCAGAAGGTGCGGATCAGATGCTTCTCCGCCACCAGCTGCGCGTTCGTCGCGCAAACCAGTCGGCGGGAAACGAAATCCTCTAGGCGGATCGGACTTAGCCCCTCCGGAAGCTGGTCGGCGTATCCCGCTGCCGTGGCGATTGTCCCAGCATGCTCCAGCAAACGCGCGGTGAGCTTCGCGCCCTGCTCGCGCGTGGTGCTGGCGTCATCTTTGGCGGGATCGGCCTTGCCGACATAGATCGGAGTCTCGGAACCGGTAATCCCCGCGTAAAGCGGATGATCCCCGGTGTAATATATCGCGTATACCCCCGAGCCATAGGATGGCCGGATGTCGGCCAAGCGGATCAGGGGCTGCGCCAGCAAGGCGAGCGAGACCATCCGACCAACAACCTTGGGATCGGACGGATCGAACGTCCCCTTGGGCATCCGGATAGGGTCGCTCGATGAGCGGGCGGTCTCGACCGCGTCAGCGTGCGCCGCGAGCCCTTCACGGATGCGTTTGACCACAGCTTGCGGTGGCGTCTCACCGGCTGCCGCGAGGACCGCTTCCAGCGCTTCATTTAGCGCTTTGATCGCCGCGCGATCGGGTGACAATGCCATCGTTTCTCCCGCTCCGGTGAAGAGCGGAAGGCCGAATCACACCGCCGCTTTCATTAAGCTTCTAGCTAAGCCGCACGGCGCCGTGGCGCCAGCGCTCTTGGCAAGCCGAGATGGGCGATGACGTTCCTTCCCGCCGCAAGCGCCAGTTGGACCGGCACCGCGTTTCCCATCTGCCGCATGCTTTCACTCCACGAGCGAGGAAAGGAGAACGTGTCAGGCAGTCCGACCAGACGCGCCGCCTCGCGCTTGGTAAAATAGCGCACCGACCCATCGTCGCGAACCATCATGTTCTCTCCGCCAGGAACGCCGTGATCGCCCGCCTTGAGCGCCTTCGCCGGTAGATCCAGTGGGCTGCCTGTATGCCCGGGATAGACCCGCGCGCCGTGCTGCGCGACATGGTCCCTCTCGCCATTGGGTTCACCCAGATCTAACAAAGCGTCGCGCACGGTCGTCCAAGGCGCGCCTTTCGGCTCCACGCCTGCCGCTCGCAACATGGCGACGCGACGCGCGTCATCCCGCCGCGTTGGATTGGCGCGCCGCTTCAAGCCATGCCGATCCCAATAGGTCCCGGTGACATATTGCTCCCATAACAGGCGATCGCGGGAATGCGTTGGGGGCATTGGAACAGGCGCCTCCCCCACATCCACCCGGATCCCGAAGATGATCACGCGGTGGCGAATCTGCGCGGCTCCAAGATCGGCTGCGTTCACGACCTGCCAACAGGTGCGATATTCTGGCGCGCTATCGCTCGATCGTAGGCGGATCGTGTGATCGACCAGCGATTCGCCAGGGCGGCGTGTGATCGAGGGGCGCTCAAGATGCGCGACGATCCACTCGAGGTAAGGACGGAAGCGCGGCCCGGCGAGGTTACGCACATTCTCGAACATGAACGCTCGGGGATGGCCTTCGCGTACCGCTCGGATGGCCTCCGGCCACATGTCGCGCGCGTCCGATTGCCCCATCTTCTTGCCGCCAATACCGAACGGCTGGCACGGCGGCCCCCCGGAGATCAGGTCGAGGCCGGGGTGCGCAAACCAGTCGATGTCACGGACATCGAGTCGCTCCATCGGCCAATGCGCGACATGCTCGACGCCGTTTGAGCGATTGTGACGCACAGTCTCGACCGCGTCATGGTCGAACTCCGCCATCAGCTCGTGACGAAAGCCCGCGAGGGACGTTCCCATCGCCAGCCCGCCACATCCAGCGAAGAGTTCAGCGCTGCGCATCCTCGCTTCTCCTAATCCAAGGGGAGCATCGGGCCGCCGGCCTTCTGCTCAAGATATTGCTCCACCGCTCGTCGGACGAGCCACGCCACTTTGACGCCCTCAGCCTCGGCGAGCCGATCAAGCTCGGCCTTTTGTCGGCGACTGAGCGTGGTGGTCACCCGCTCGGCGTCACGACCATCCTTGCCCAATCAGACCTCCGCGGCGATCCGCGGCTTTCCGCGGCGCTTCGATCTTTGCCTCAATATGCCGGACCACACAAGGAATATCATGGACGCTAGAACAAATAAAGAACATTCCGCGTAGGCGGGCCGCACCATGTTTTCGCGCCGCAGCGGCGGATCCGAGACCGTCTTCATGACCTACCAATTGCGGCATCCCAATGGCGGCCTCATCGCCGCCACAGTCGAACTTGCCGACCGTCGGGTCACCTTGCATAGCCGCGGCGGCGCAACAGGCGGACGCCCAGAGCGTAACCCAGAGTATTCCGCTGCGTTCGATGCGATCATAGATCGCCTAAGCCCACAGGCGCGCGTGATCTCGCGTGTTTTGCTGGACAGCCGTCGCGCGCACGCCTCAGGGGCCGAGGTCGTGCTAGCCACCGCCGAGGACTTCGAAAATCTCCCGCTTGACGAGGTCAAGCGTCTCATCCGACGATCCGCGAGAGCCTTTGGGCGGGCTAAGGGTGCGACCCCAAACCAAGGTAATTCGACAAAGCAGCTCCGTTTTGATGTGAGCGTCGAATTACCCGAGTTAGCCTTACGGCTATCCGCGACCGAGGCTCTCGTCGGACAGGGCCTCGATGGGCGCGACGACGAGAATGGGCCATCTGGCGAGGGTGAGACCAGCATCCCGCCAAGCGACAACGATCGCTCGTGGGCGGAGGGTGACGAGAAAAAGGTGGCACATCTCCGACGCGAGCGCGCAAGTGGACTCGCTGCGCGGAAAAAGTCTGACTTCATCGAAAGAAATGGCAAGCTAGCGTGCGAGCGATGTGGCCTTATCCCAAGCGAGACGCTTGGACCGAATGGCGAAGCGGTCATCGAGGTCCACCATAAGTGGCCCCTGTCATAGGCGCAGACCGATACCCGAACCCGGCTGGAAGACCTTTCCTGTCTTTGCGCAAACTGCCACCGCATAACACATCGGGAGATGGGCGTTAACAGCATCGGAAAGCGGCCGAAAACTATCAGGCGTCAGACGTGACAGAATAGTTCAGACGTTGGCGGGATGACGTCTTCGAGTATGTTCGGCGAAAGACGATCGCCTGCCGTGCGGGCCGTCGCAGTTACGATCGGGTCATCGCCGCCTGCACATTCGGCCGCCGTCCGCTGGGTCAGCTTCTCCGCGAACGCGTCGAAGGCGGTCGCGGGTGGCGACGACGACCGTGAGCGGCGCACGATTTTGCTGGAAGCCTGAAAACCGCATTGCCGGCTTTGCGGGGAAACTCTCAATTGTGCCTTTGCGAGTTCACGGAAACGCGCATTTGAGGGGATGGCCTTCCCCTGTGGCCGAGCCGGACGTCTCGGCCGACCCCTTCTGCGGGGAGACCCCGCAACGCCCCCAGAGAGTAAGAGTGCCGAGCCGATGGCCGTGACGGGTTAAGGGCTGGGAGAGAGGCTCCCGGCGCCCGTCGCGAAAGACCAGTGCCATGACGACCCAGACCCTAGACGCGCGCCGTGATGTGAGCGGCGGATACAAAGTCGATGTCTCGCGCGGCGAACGGAACGGCCGGGTTTCGTCGGAGTGGTTCTCCCGCCCCGACGATGAACGCTTCCTCTCGCTCGATGCCCTCGGCCACGCCGTGCGCAGCCGGTCCGAGCGGAGCCATACCCGCGTCCTCGAAACCGCCGCAGTCCGCGTCGAGGCCGACCGATCGAACGCCGAACGCCTGGCCCTCATTCTGCCCGGCGCCGATCGACCCGTCGCGCCGACCCATTGGAGCTTCGGCCAGCTCGCCAGCCTGGTCGGCGCGCCGGCCGCCTACCTGCGCCAGCTTCCCGCGCCGCTTGCTGCAATAAACCTCCAATATGGACTGACCTCCCACCGTGCCGAGCAGATCAAGACGCTCGAAACCGAGGAGGGACGGCTTGAGCTACGCGCCGTCACCGGCCCCGATTATGGCCGCATCTTCGATCACGAGCTGGTCGATGCCGTCCAACGCATCGCGGGCAACGGCACGGGCGACACCCGCTGGAAGGTGCCCGGCGTGCTCGACTGGTCGACCGGCGTCTACAATCCCCGGGTCGACATCACCAAGGACACCACCACGCTCTACGCCTCCGATCGCGACGTTTTCCTGTTCCTCGTCGACGATCTCAATCCCATCGAGGCGGGCCGCCTGCCCGATGGATCGCCCGATCTCTACTTCCGCGGCTTCTACTGCTGGAACTCGGAGGTCGGGGCGAAGACCCTCGGCATGGCGAGCTTCTATCTCCGCGCCGTCTGCCAGAACCGGAATCTCTGGGGCGTCGAGGACTTCGAGGAAATCTCGATCCGCCACTCCAAATATGCAGTGTCACGCTTCGCCCATGAGGCGGCACCGGCGTTGCTCAACTTCGCGAACTCATCGCCACTGCCCTTCGTCAACGGCATCCGGGCTGCGCGGGAGCGAATCGTCGCCCGCAACGACGAGGAACGCGGCGACTTCCTGCGCGGCCGTGGTTTCTCCAAGGCCGAAACCGGCCGCATCATCGAGACCGTCCTGGCCGAGGAGGGCCGCCCACCCGAAAGCGTCTTCGATTTCGTCCAGGGCATCACCGCGATAGCCCGCGACAAGACCAATCAGGATGCCCGGCTCGATCTTGAGAGCAAGGCGAAACGGCTCCTCGATCGTGTCGCCTGATAGCCACAGAGCCGGGATTACGCCTTTGCGTATTTCCGGCTCTACGCCGCGCCCTTGAACGGGCGCCACGTCGGCCTATCTCCCGTGAGCTTCGCATGGCGGCGTTTCACGACCGCCAACCCCGATCCGGATCGGGGTCCCGCGCTCCAGATCGGAGTTAGCCGGCGCAGCCCCTTGGGGGGCGCGTCGCTCTCCGAGGGTCGGTTAAAACCCATTGGAGAATGCGATCACCATGAAGAAGAACCCTACACGGACGAGGAAAAGGCGCTCGCGCAGCGCCTCTATGTCGATGCCCTGGCCAGCGGGACGCTCAAGGCGCGCCCCGGCCTGATCGCCGTAGGATTCAGCAACGGCGCGACCATCTCGCAAAGCCGGGAAGTGACCTGGCGCGACTATCTCCGGGATGCGCGGAAAATCCTCTCGCGGCCTCGGCCCGGCGGTCCCCGCCGCCGATAGAGAGTTAGGGGATTGAGGGGGTCTTCGTGACGGGTTTAAGTCGAGAGAGAGAGAGGCTCTCGGCGCCCGTCGCGGAGACCTACCATGGCTACTGCGGTACAGAAGATCACGCTCGCCTCCTCGCGCGACATCCCCTTCAACAAGCTCATCCTCAGCCAGTCGAACGTCCGGCGCATCAAGGCCGGCGTCTCGGTCGAGGAGCTGGCAGCGTCGATCGCGCGGCGCGGCCTCATCCAGAGCCTCAGTGTCATCCCCGTTGTCGATGCCGACGGCGTCGAGACTGGCATGTTCGAGGTTCCCGCAGGCGGACGCCGGTTTCGCGCCCTCGAACTGCTGGTCAAACAGAAGCGCCTCGCCAAGATCGCGCCCATTCCCTGCGTCGTGCGCGAGCGCGATGACAGCATCAGCGCCGAGGAGATTTCGCTCTCCGAGAATGTCGAGCGCGCCGGCCTTCATCCCCTCGACCAGTATCGCGCCTTCCAGGACATGCGCGCCAAGGGCATTAGCGAAGAGGAGATCGCCGCAGCCTTCTTCGTGTCCGTCGCTATCGTGAAGCAGCGCCTGCGCCTGGCCGCCGTCTCCCCCGCGCTGCTCGAAATCTACGCCGAGGACGGCATGCAGCTCGAGCATGTGATGGCCTTCACCGTGTCGGACGACCACGCGCGGCAGGAACAGGTCTGGGACGCGATCAAGGATGGTTGGAACAAGCAGCCCTATCAGATCCGTCGCATGCTGACCGAGACCGCCGTCCGCGCCTAGGACAAGCGCGCCCTCTTCGTCGGCGTCGAGGCCTATCAGGAGGCTGGGGGTCACGTTCTGCGCGACCTGTTCGAGGATGACGATGGCGGTTGGCTGCAGGATCCGGGCCTCCTCGATCTGCTCGTGACCGAGAAGCTCCACGAGGTCGCGAACGGCATCGCGTCCGAGGGCTGGAAATGGATCGAGGTGGGCGTCAGCTTCCCCTATGATGCGACCTACGGCCTGCGCGAACTCGCCGGCGAGCCGACCGACCTCACCGCCGAGGAAGAAGCGACGATCGCTGGGCTGAAGGGCGAATATGAGCAGATCGAGGCCCAATATGACGGCGTCGATGAGTTGCCCGACGAGATCGATGCGCGCCTGGGCGAGATCGAGAACGCGCTGGCGGCCTTCGAGAGCCGGCCGTCCCGCTACGAGCCCGAAGAGGTGGCCCGCGCCGGCGTCTTCATCAGCATCGACCATGAGGGCAACCTCGACATCGAGCGCGGCTATGTTCGCCCGGTCGACGAGGCCCCGATCGAGCCGCAGGAGACCGACCGGCATGTCGGCGATCAGGGCGACGATGAGGCGGACATGCCCGTCGTGCAGCGGACCGTCATCGCGATCGGCGGGGAGCCTGTCGAGGCCATCGAGGAGCAGGATGGCATCAAGCCGCTCCCCGACCGCCTGCTAGGCGAACTCACTGCGCACCGCACGCTCGCCCTGCGCAACGCCGTCGCCAACAGCCCGCGCGTTGCCCTGACGGCGCTCCTCCACAAGCTCGTCGCCGACACCTTCGACCATCGGTCCTATGGCGGCGCGCTGGAGGCATCCGTCCGGCACGTCTTCTTCCCCGCTCAGGACGACGCCCTCGGCGATAGCCCTGTCGCCCGCGAGGTCGAGCAGCGGCATGAGCTTTGGGGCGACACGATCCCGGCGGATGAGGACGCTCGTTGGGACTGGCTGGACCAGCTCGACGACTTTGATCGCAATGCGCTCCTCGCGCACTGCGTGAGCTACGGCGTCAACGCGCTCTACGAGAGGCCCAACCCCTATGGAGGCCATGGCGTCTCCCAGCACGGGCTGGACCACCGTCTCGCCCAAGCCGATCGGCTCGCACGCGCGACCGGACTCGACATGGTCGAGGCAGGCTGGCGGCCGACCGTCGGCAACTATCTCGGCCGCGTCACCAAGGCGCGCATTCTCCTCGCAGTGCGCGATCCTCACGATCGTCGTGCAGGTTCCTCGCGACGCCGACACGCTACGAAATAACCCCCTCGGAATCTACGTCAACGCCATCAATTGGTCTCGGGAGCTAGGACAATGAAGCCGACTTTCCGTAAAGCCGGATTACCGGCTTCCCACATTTCCGTATCGCCCTGCGCACGCATAGTCGCGATCATCGCGCCAGGTGTCCTCGCCGGATGCGCCTCCACCACGCCGCCCCCGAAGATTTCATACGATGCCGCAATCCCGGCGGCTGTCGTCGCCGAACCGCCCGCGCCGGTTACGGTTGTCGAGGTGCCCAAGCCCTTGCCGCTTCCGGGGCAGCTAAAACCCGTCGAGAGCGGTGCGCGCCCTCCGGAGCCGTCGGATCCCGCTGCCAGGGTTAATCTCGCGAATGCCGCAGCGCGCATGCAGCCTGTACGGGACGGCTTCATCAACTCGATGCAGGTCTATCCCTTTACCCCCGGTGCGCTCTACCAAGTCTACACCGCGATCGGGCAGATCACCGACATCGCGCTTCAGCCGGGCGAGCAGCTCGTCGGTGCAGGCCCCGTCGCCGCTGGCGACACCGTTCGATGGATCATCGGCGACACCATGAGCGGGACAGGCGCACTACAGCAGGTCCACATCCTCGTGAAGCCGACCCGGGCCGACCTCACGACCAATCTCGTCATCAACACCAGCGCTCGTACCTATCACATGGAGCTGCGCTCGACCGAGCGGACCTACATGGCGTCGGTCTCATGGCAGTATCCGCAAGACCAGCTCTTCGCCCTTCGCAGCCAAAGCGCGGCAGCGGCTGCATCGCCAACGGTTGCGACCGGGGTCGATCTTGAAAACATCAACTTCCGTTATGCCATCGAGGGCGACCGCCCGCCTTGGCGGCCGACGCGCGCGTTCGACGATGGGAGGCAGGTCTTTATCGAGTTTCCGACGGGAATCGCCCAAGGCGAAATGCCGCCTCTCTTTGTCGTCGGCGCCGATGGGAAATCCTCCGAACTGGTCAACTACCGTGTCCGCGGACATCACATGATTGTTGATCGCCTGTTTGCCGCCGCCGAGCTGCGGTTCGGGTCCGCGCACCGACAGCAGCGGGTGCAGATCGTCCGAACCGATGGGAAGCCTGCAAAGTGAGCGACACAGCAATTTCCAACGACACGGCGCCTGACGATGAGGGCGAGGCCCTGACGGGCGAACCCGTCAATCCCGCAGCGATGCGCCTGCGCGCTGAATCACCTCGCGTCACCCGACTATCGCGCAAGGTGCTGGCGACAATGGGGCTAGTCGCCAGCCTCGGCATCGGCGGCGCCCTGATCTACGCCCTGCAGGCGAACCGCTCGGTTCACGCTCCCGAGGAACTCTACTCAACTGAAAATCGCCCTACGGCCGATGGGGTCGCCTCGCTTCCCCGCGATTATGGCGCGGTCCCCAAACTCGGTCCGCCGCTGCCCGGCGATCTCGGTAAACCGATCCTGAGCGCCCAGGAGCGCGGTCAGGCCGTCCAACCTCCCGGCATGGCAGTCAGTCCCGGCGCCGCGACGAAGCAGGTCAGCCCCGAGCGGCAGAGGCGCATCCAGGAGGTCGAATCCGCGCGAACCGCCGGGTTGTTCGCGACATCAGACGCCGGTGGAACCACATCGCCCCCCTCATTGCCCACTTTGGCGGAGCCGGGTGGCGTAGCGGCAGCATCGCAGACGGGCACAACGCCGACGGCGCAAGACCGCCAGTCCGCATTTCTCAACGCTGCGCCCGAGCGTCGCACGGTGTCGGCCGAGCGGCTGACGTCGCCGACTTCCCGAAACATCCTCCAAGCCGGTGCGGTCATATCGGCAGCTCTCATCACCGGCATCCGTTCGGATCTGCCGGCCCAGATTACCGCACAGGTCACAGAGAACATCTATGACAGCCCGACAGGTCGCATCCTGCTGGTCCCGCAAGGCACGCGCGTCATCGGTCAGTACGACAACAGCGTCCAGTTCGGGCAAACCCGAGTCCTGCTCGTGTGGAATCGGCTCCTCTTTCCAAATGGACGGTCGATCGTTCTCGAGCGGGCACCAGGCGCGGACGCTGAAGGCTTCGCCGGTCTGCAGGACGGCGTGAATTTCCATTGGTGGGACCTCGCGAAAGCAGCAGGCCTTTCGACGCTGCTCAGCGTTGGATCCGAGTTGGCCGTAAACGACGATGATCGTCTGCTGCGCGCGCTGCGAAATGGCGGCCAAGACACCTTCAACGATGCCGGTCAGCAGATTGTCCGGCGGCAGCTCAATGTCGCACCCACGCTGACGATCCGCCCCGGATTTCCGGTCCGCCTGATCGTCACCCGCGACCTCGTGCTTGAACCCTATGGAGATTCATGATGGGCAAACTGAAGCTGAGCGCGATCGAGGACGAGAAGCCGGTAAAATTGACTATCGACCTTCCCGCCGGCTTGCATCGCGACCTCACCGTCTATGCCGAATTGCTCGCTTCGCAATCCGGTCAGGCGATCTCCGATCCCTCCCGCCTTATCGCTCCGATGCTGGAGCGCTTCATGGCCACCGATCGCGAGTTTGCCCGCTCGCGCCGGGAGCGTTCCGGCGGATAACCTCGGCACTGACAGGGCGCAGGTATCATGCCCAGCGATGAGTTATTCGGCTTTGCGCACTCGGGTTTCCGCTGTCGGCGCCAACCATGATCCGCACGACGAGCATCTATGCGCTACATTCCTCGCGAGCGTCAGCAGCCTCTTGAGCGCCGGATTCTTATTTTCCGATGACCATACGGCGCTCGACGCAAGAACATCATCATCGCCGGCGATCGACCGGAAGGTAATCCCTTGCACGTCACTCCCGGTAGAGGAGGTGCTGACCAGAGTCAGGCCGTAGCCGATCGCCACGAGGCCAAGCAGACTTTCACGGCCGACGTCGTGGGTCGTTACATTCACGCGCGAACCAAGGCCCGAAAGTCGCCGCGTCAGATAGTCGTGGATTTCCGGGCCTGCGCCAGTCTGGCTGACTATAAAGGCCTCTCGCCGTAGATCGTCCCATGAGATTGAGGCGCGCTCTGCAAGCTCATGGTCGGTCGGGAGTACCACATTGACCCGCTCGCCCCATAGAGCTTCGGCCTGATAGCCCGGGAGTGTTGGCTCCCCTGTGACGAAGCAAACATCCAGAGCACCCGTCGTGAGGCGGTGTACGTTCGATTGCGGCGAGCCCTCGTGCAATTGGATTCGAACGAGCGGATGCTTCTCGCGAAACTCTTTCAGGAGAAGTTGCAGGAAGCCGACGCTGAGGGAGGCGAGAATCCCGATGTGAATTTCACCACGGTCCCCGCGGTGCGCGGATCGCGCCGCGTTGACGGCGTGGGCGAGTTGATCGACCCCCGCTGCCGCCTCGTTCAAGAAATTGGTTCCGGCTGCAGTCAGTCGAACACCTCGGGAATCCCGCTCGAAGATTGCGAACTGCAGGCGGTGTTCGAGCTGCGCCACCCGCCGGCTGACCGTCGACTGGGGTACGCCAAGCGCCGCCGCCGCCCTTCGGAAACTGCCTAACTCAGCGGATACCAGAGCGTAGCGGAGGTATCGCAAATCTAGGGATAAATCTGGCATCGTAGAGTTCGCCATCTGTGGAGCCGCCACCGTGGAGGGTCACGCGCTAGTTCGGTGTCACCCGCGACGCCGCGGAGGCTGTCGCTCAAAGCTTAGGGAGAAGCAGTCACCGCCTGTGATATGAGACGCAGCGGGTGTGCCTCAGCAAATCTTGACCAGATCGTGACTGATGAGTGGTCCATCGGGCGTCTGGAACAGGCGACTTCCAATTTCGACCTCGCCGAGATCGAGCCCGAAAAAGCCGAGGTGGTCGATTAGGTCGGCCACCTTCGCCTTGGCCTCCGCGTCGTCACCCGCGTAGAACAACACGCGGCGGCCACCTTCGGCTTGGGGGTCTTTCGCCAGTACCGGTGCGGCGAGGTGGTTGAAGGCTTTTACCACGCGTGCGCCCGGCGCCCAATCCTGCACGACTGAGGTAGTGGCACGGCCAGCCACGTCGATCATGAGGACGTCCATCGTGACGATCGGATTGTTGGCGTCGATGAGGACACGGCCGTTCCAGTCGAGGCCAGCAAGCGCGTCTTGGAGCCGCAGCCACTTCACGGCAACAAATACGATATCCTTGGATGCCGCCTCCTCACGGGTGCCAGCGGTGACGGATGGTCCGGCTTTCGCAATAAGATCGGCGAGTGTTTCTGGGCCGCGGCTGTTGGCGATCGTCGCCGGAACGCCCTTCGCTCCAAGCCGCATTGCGATAGTGCTGCCGATGTTGCCGGCTCCAATGATCCCGATCGTCATAGTGTTCTCCAGTGGTCTTGCGAGCGTCAAAGATGTGCGGGCAAGCTCACCTAGACATGCGTCTGCCGCTAGCCTCCGGATTCGCGACCCGATGTACCCATTTAAGGAACACCGACCGCTGACGCCGCGACCTGACTGACGGGGGCAGTTGGCGCTCACCATTACACTGACCGGAATAATGAAGTGCCGATACGGGTCATTCTCGCCGGTCCGGTATCGAAGCACAATGGCGCTGCGGATCGGGAATGGACCCGACCATCACATAGGATTTCGCCATGAAGCTTCATCATCATCCCCTGTCGGGCCACTCGCACCGCGCCGTGCTGGCTGCGTCTCTCCTCAACGTCGCCCACGAGCTGGTCGAAGTCGATCTCAAGGCTGGCGCACACAAGCAGCCCGAATTTCTCGCCCTCAATCCGTTCGGCCAGGTGCCGGTGCTGGAAGATGACGGCGTAGTGGTCGCGGACTCAAACGCGATCCTCGTCTACCTCGCCAAGAAGGCTAGTCGCGCAGACTGGCTGCCCGAAGATCCGCGCGGCGCAGCCTCCGTCCAGCGCTGGTTGTCGGTCGCTGCCGGCGAGGTTGCCTATGGCCCGGCTGCAGCCCGGCTCATCACGGTGTTCGGCGCCAAGTTCGACGCGGACGAAGTGATCGGCCGCGCTCATACCCTGCTCAGCCGTCTCGAAGCCCATCTGGAGGGCGCTGACTGGCTGGTCGGTTCGCAGCCCACAATCGCCGACATCGCCATCTACAGCTATGTCGCACGGGCGCCGGAGGGCAATGTCGGTCTTTCCAGCTACCCGAACGTGAACGCCTTCCTTCGCCGCGTCGAAGGGCTGCCGGGCTTCGTGCCCTTCGTGAAGACCCCAGTCGGCTTGGCGGCATAACCATGCCGCCGACAGCGGGCGCTCCACCATGGTGCGCCCGCCAGACCCCAGCAGAGGCACGAGAACGATGACGTCGAACTTCACCAAGCTCCCCGTCTGGCATCAAGGCGAGCGCTTCATTCAGGAGAAGGTCGGCGTCGCAGAGCGCATGGCGTCGGTCGGTCAGCGGGTGATCCGCGACTATATGCCCGATCAGCATCGCGAGTTTTACGCGAAGCTCCCTTTCATCGTGCTCGGCAGCGTCGACGAGGCCGGCGCGCCCTGGGCGACGTTTTTGGAAGGACGCTCCGGGTTCATCACCTCTCCCGACGCGACCACGCTTCAGGTCGACGCCACTGCGGACCCGACCGATCCCGCCGCCTCAGGGCTTGCACCGCGCAAGCCTGTCGGACTGCTCGGCATCGAGATGCACACGCGCCGAAGGAACCGTATGAACGGAGTGGTCGGCGAGGCGGCACACGGTTTCCGGATCGATGTCGACCAGAGTTTCGGCAACTGCCCGCGCTACATCCAGCTTCGCGATTTCAGCTACGCCCGCGATCCGGGCACGCCCCACGCCGGCGACGTCGAGGCCCTGAGCGCGCTCGACGCCGCGGCCCGGGCCATGATCGCAGGCGCGGACAGCTTCTTTGTGGCCTCCTACGCCGATCGCGACGATCGTCGGCAGGTCGATGTCTCCCATCGCGGCGGCAAGGCCGGATTCGTCCGTATCGCCGACGAGGGCACGCTCACCATTCCCGACTTCGACGGCAACCTGTTCTTCAACACCCTCGGCAACATCCTCCTCAACGGCAAAGCCGGATTGCTGTTCATCGATTATGCGAGCGGCGACGTGCTCCAGATGACCGGCACCGCCGAAGTCATCTTCGACAGCCCCGAAATCGCCGCCTTTCAGGGCACGGAGCGACTCTGGACGTTCACCGCGCAGACAATCGTGCGCAGACGTGGCGCGCTCGCTTTGCGCTGGGCTATGCAGGAGGAGCCATTGTCGCCGAGTTCGCTGATGACCGGCGATTGGGACGAGGCCGCCAACCGTCTTCGCGCGGCCGAGCTTTCGACCCGCTGGCGTCCGCTCAAGGTGACGAAGATCGTCGACGAGAGCAGCTCGATCCGTTCCTTTCACCTCCAGCCCGACGACGGTGCCGGACTGCTGCCCCACCAGGCGGGCCAGCATCTCCCGATCCGCGTGACGCTGCCCGGCGACGACAAGCCCGTCATCCGGAACTACACGCTGTCCGCCGCCCCCTCCGATGGAGTCTATCGCCTCAGCATCAAGCGCGAGGGCGCGGTCTCGAGCCATCTTCATGATAGCATCCGCGTCGGAGATGTGATCGAGGCGCGTGCGCCCGCCGGCGACTTCACGATCGACGCGCGCGAGACGCGCCCCGCTGTCCTGTTGGCGGGCGGTGTCGGCATCACGCCCATGCTCGCGATGCTGCGCCACGTCGTCTATGAGGGCGTCCGCAAACAGCGGGTGCGCCCCACCTATCTGTTCAACGCTGCCCGAACGAAGGCGGAGCGCCCATTCGGCTCTGAGCTGGCGACGCTGGTCGAAAACTCCTTCAGCGCCGTGAAGGTCATCCGGGTGCTCAGCGACCCCACGGATGCCGCTGAAGGCACCGATTACGAGGCCGCAGGCCGGATCGACATGCCCTTGCTCACCCGCTTCCTACCGTTCAACGACTATGATTTCTATCTGTGCGGCCCCGCAGCCTTCACCCAGGCGCTCTATGACGGCCTGCGCACGCTGAATATCGCTGACGCGCGCATCCATGCGGAAGCCTTCGGGCCGTCCTCCCTGGTCCGCACGCCCGACGTCGCGGCGTCCGCTCAAGCGCCAATGCGGCCAGCCTCCACGAAGACGGTGCCCGTCGCCTTCATGGCGTCGGCCAAGGAGGGGCGCTGGACGCCGGCATCCGGAACGCTTCTGGATCTTGCCGAGGCGCGGGGACTGTCACCCGAATTTAGCTGCCGCGAAGGCACCTGTGGAACCTGCAAGACCAAGCTCCTGCGCGGTGCCGTCACCCACATCCGCCAGCCCGGCGTGAGCCTTGCGGATGATGAGGTGCTGATCTGCAGTGCGGTGCCCGCCGAACAGGAATCGGCCGACGAGGACCGCATCCAACTGGAGCTGTGAACCGCCGCCGAGACGGGCTTTTGCCTCCATCAAGTGGAACAATCCCTTCCGGCTTTTCGACATTCAGTCGCGCCCCGTGACCCGCCATCTTCCTCTCATCAGGCTTGCACGGTGCAAGCCCACAAGGAGTTGAATACCATGTCCGTAATCCCCACCCCCGCCACGATCGACGACGCTCCCGAGGCATCGCGCCCGATCCTCGAAGCTATCCAGAAGCAGCTCGGCACCGTGCCCAATATCTTCCGGCTCGTCTCCACAAGCCCGGTCGCGCTCAATGCCCTCGCCGGGCTCCAGGGGGCACTAGGGAAGGGCAAGCTGTCCGTCGCGACGCGCGAGCGTCTGGCGCTGACGATGGCGCAAGCGAATGGCTGCGATTATTGCCTGTCGGCCCACACCTACACCGGCGCGCGCTTCGCCAAGCTCGACGACGCCGAAATCGCTGCCGCCCGTGCCGGCACATCGAGCGATCCCAAGGCCGCCGTAGCCGTCGCCTTTGCCCAGGCGCTCACCGCTGCACGCGGTTCGGTCGCCCCGGCCGAGGTCGAGAAGGTCCGTGCCGCCGGCTACTCCGACGCCGAAATTCTCGAAATCATCGCGCATGTCGCGCTCAACACCTTCACCAACTACGTCAACGAGGCGCTTGGCACCGAGATCGACTTCCCCCGGGTCGATCGCCTGGCAGCCTGACGTAGCGGCGGGCGGCCAACAGCCCCTCCCCGGCCGCCCGCCCACCCCTTTCCTCGCCATCACGTCACAGGAGATCCGCATGAGCCGTCCGCCCCTTCCCCCCTTCACCCGTGAGAGCGCAATCGAGAAGGTGCGCCTGGCCGAGGATGGCTGGAACAGCCGCGATCCGGCCAAGGTCGCGCTCGCCTACACCGTCGATACGCGCTGGCGTAACCGTGCGGAGTTTGCGACCAACCGCGAGGAAGCGCAGGCGTTTCTTACCCGCAAGTGGAACAAGGAGCTGGAATACCGGCTCATCAAGGAGCTGTGGGCCTTCACCGGCAATCGGATCGCTGTCCGCTATGCCTATGAGTATCGCGACGACAGCGGCCAGTGGTTCCGTGCGTATGGCAACGAGAATTGGGAGTTCGCCGAAGACGGCCTGATGGCGCACCGCCACGCCAGCATCAACGAGCATCCGATCCGCGAGGAAGATCGCAAGTTCCGCTGGCCGCTCGGCCGGCGCCCCGACGACCATCCCGGTCTCAGCGATTTCGGCTTTTAGCCGGCCGCGCCATCGGGCGCACCAACCCCGAGGATTTGACCATGCAAATCTCTAAGCTCGACCCGCGAACGCGCCTGTCGATCGAGATGGCCCTGGTAGGGGATCGGGGCGCTCCCGCCCTGATCCGCCAGCAGGACGACGCGGCCGCACGGATCGGCATGTGCGGGGCGGAGATCGACGCCGCGCGCGCCGGGCGGAGCTTCGATGTGCGCGGTGCCAGAGCCCTTGAGCTGGCCCTTGCCGTCCAGAGCAACGACTACCGCGACGTCCGAGCACGCGCGATCCGTGCCGGCTTCGATGACGAGGCTTGTCGGGAAATAGAAGGCATCGCGGCAGCTCATGCTTCCGATAGGAAGGCGAACGGTCATGGCTAGTGCTGCGATGACGCTCCCGCCCCAATCGGCTCCGTTCCCTTTACTGCGGTCCATTCCGCCTACCTTTGCAGGACTGCTCGACAGGCTGCGGTTGAACGGTCAGGATTCCGATTATTACGGTCACATTCTGCGGGAAGGACTGGCCGATGATGCGGCGACCCTGATGCGGATGATCTGAGATACAGTGCGAGAAGAGGTTACGGATGGATCGATGGCAGGCGATGCGGATCTTCGCGAAGGTCGCAGAAACGGAGAGCTTCGCTGAAACGGCGCGTCTCATGCACATGAGCGCGCCGGCCGTGACCCGCGCCGTGGCATCGCTCGAGGAGCTGATCGGCGCACGCCTGTTCGTCCGCACCACCCGATCGGTAAAGATGACCGAGGCTGGCACACGCTACTTCGACGACTGCCGGCGTATCCTCGCCGATATTGCCGAGGCCGAGGCCGCCGCAGGCGGTTCCTATGCGACGCCCGCAGGCACGCTCGCCGTCACCGCGTCGGCGATGTTCGGCCAAATGTATGTGCTCCCGGTCATGACTGAATATCTCGATACCTATCCCACGATGAGCGGCAGGACGTTTTTCGTCGACCGCCCCGTCAACATCGTTGAGGAAGGGGTCGATGTGGCGGTCCGCATCGGGCACCTACCGGATTCCGGCTTCACTGCGATCAAGGTCGGTTCGGTGCGACGGGTGATCTGCGGCTCGCCCGCCTATTTCGAGAAACATGGGGTCCCTTCCACGCCCGCAGACCTGAAAGGTCACCGCGTTGCAGCCTCAACCAGCGCTTGGGCGTCGCCCGAATGGCGATTTGCAGGCGACCAGCGGGTGACGATCGACGCGACCCTTCAATGCAACACCAACGAGGCCGCGATCGCCACTGCGACTGAAGGCTGGGGGCTGACTCGGGTCGTTCATTATCAAATCGGCCCGGCGCTCATCGCTGGCGATCTTCAGATCGTTTTGGCGGACTTTGAGGAGCCTCCGCTCCCCATCCATGTCCTCTACCCGGAAGGTCGTCACGCCCCAGCCAAGGTTCGCGCGTTCGTCGATCTGGCTGTCTCCCGGCTGCGCGAAAACCGGCTGCTGAATTAGCGCAGCGCCGCGCCGCCTACATTCGAAACCAATAGCGTCCGACCCGCGTGGGACGGCGCCTACCTTAGGATTGTCTATGCGTAAGAACACCTGGCTCATCACAGGCAGCTCACGGGGCTTCGGCCGCGCGCTGGCCGAAACCGTGCTGGACGCCGGCCACAACCTTGTCGCGACCACGCGAGATCCGGCATCGCTGCAGGGAATCGGCGAAGGCCGCCCCGGCGCCCTCGTGACCGTCCCTCTCGACGTAACGGATGAGGCTCAGGCGGAAGCTGCCATTGCCTTGGCCGTCGATCAGTTCGGCGGACTCGATATCCTGGTCAACAACGCCGGCTATGGCGATGTCGGGTCGGTCGAAGACACACCGCTCCGCGCGTTTCGTCAGCAGATCGAGACCAATCTGTTCGGCACGATCATCGTGACCAAGGCCGCCATACCGGTGATGCGCAAGCAGGCCCGGGGCCACATCATCCAATTCTCGTCGGTCGGCGGCCGACTTGGCGCACCTGGTCGTGCGCCATATTCCGCCGCGAAATGGGGCGTGGAGGGCTTCTCTGAAGCGCTCGCGAAAGAGATGGCGCTGATCGGCGTGCGCGTGACGATCGTCGAGCCAGGCGGGTTTCGCACGGACTTTGCCGGGGCGTCGACGCGGATCGACGAAGGCCGCCCGGAGTATGACGCCGTTGTCGGCAATACGGCCCGTATGCAGCGAGCCTATGACGGCAAGCAGCCGGGCGACCCCCGCAAGGGCGCTGCCGCGATCATGAAGTTGGCTGCGATGGACGAACCGCCCCTACGATTGCCGCTCGGAACGGACGCTGTAGGCGCGATCGAGGCATCTGACCGCGCTAGGCTCGCCGAATTGGCGAAATGGCTTGATTTGAGCAGCTCGACCGACTTTGATTGAGAAGGCCGGGCTCGCGGCGTCCGCTCAGCAACGGACGCCGGAAAACTTCTCCGTCAGGAGATCGATCAGTACCCGAACCTTCCGAGGTACGTGCTGGCTTGGCGGCCGCACGACGAATATGCCGACGTCGGGCAGCGTGAATCCCGTCATGATGGGTACGAGCTTGCCCGCGTCGACATAAGGACCGGCGATCATCTCACCCATCGCCATGACACCGAGGCCGGCTGCAGCCGCTTCGGCGAGGACATACGCGTTGTCCGCCTTAAAGCGTCCCTGCGGATGCACCGTAAAACTCTGGTCGCCATCGCTGAACACCCAACTGGCGGTGCCGGCCGTTACAGCCGAGTGCTTCAAAATATCGCCGGGATATTCGGGCGCGCCATGCTCCGCGATATATTCAGGGCTCGCATAGAGCCGCATCGGCAGCGAGCCGATCTTGCGGGCGATGAGATTGGAATCCGGCATGTAGCCGACGCGGATCGCGCAATCGAAGCCTTCGGCAGCGAGGTCGACATATTGGTCAGAGAAACGGGTGTGAACATTGAGCGCAGGATGCCTGCGCGCAAAGTCGGCCAGGGCCGGCGCGAAGAACGTGCCGACGGACGCCGGCCCCGCGATCCGGAGCAAGCCTCGGATGTCGCCGTTGGGCGACATTTCCTCGCGCGCCGCGTCGATCTTGGAGCAGATGTCCGCCGCCTGATCGCGGAACGCGATACCCGCTTCGGTCAGGACCGCGCCGCGCGTCGTGCGGGCGAGAAGCTCGGCACCCAACTCCTGTTCTAGCCGTAGCAGCCGACGGCTCACGATGGATTTTGCCAGCCCGAGCCGGCGCGCCGCGGAGTTGATCCCGCCGGCGTCGGCTACCTCGACGAACATCCTTAGATCCTCAATTTCCACGCCCTACTCCCCGCCGGCGGTAACGGTACACTTTCCATCGCCGGGTGTTCCTTAATCCGCGACACCGGGTAGCATCTTCGATGTCTAGTGGCGAGCGCTGGATTGGATCATTTCCAACCCAAGCGGATGGCCCGTCATCCTGCTGCAACACTGGAGATGTCCCATGAATAACGCTCGTTACGCCCCGTTCGCCGGTCGGCTTCTGATCGGTCTTCCGTTCATTCTATTTGGTCTCGGCAAGGCCACGACCTACGGCGCGACTGTCGCCATGATAAAAGCGGTCGGCCTGCCTCTTCCGCCACTTTCGTTTCTCGGCGCGGTGACGCTCGAAATCGTCGGTGGTGCTCTGCTGGTCGCCGGCTACAAAGTTCGCCCGGTCGCCTCCCTGCTCGCCGTCTTCTCGATGGTCACGGCCTTCTATTTCCACAGCAATCTCGCCGACCAGAACACCTTCGTCCACTTCTTCAAGAACGTGATGATGACGGGTGGCCTGCTCCAGATCGCCGGTTTCGGCGCCGGCGCGTACAGCTTGGACGAGTATCTGAGCAACCGCCGCATTCCCACCGGCCGGCTCGCCACCGCCTAGTAATTAGCTCCCCCGAACGGCGCTTCAAGCCGGGCACACCAAACGGTGCGCCCGGCTTTGCTTCGTTCAGACGCCCGCCACCGCAACGAAGTGTTCCTCGAAATGCGACCCCGCAGAACAATCTGGCTGGCTAGTGGAGGCCCTTTGGCTGCGCCAGATTGGCTTCAGCAAGACTGAGATTGCCCCGGCACTCTCCCCACGAAGCGAAGGAAAATCCTATGTCGACCACCGCCAAGCCCAAGATCGCCCTCATCATCGGTTCGACGCGCGCCGCGCGCTTCGCCGACGTGCCCGCCCAATGGATGCTCAAGCAGGCTCAGGACCGCGAGGATCTGGACGTGGAGCTGCTCGACCTGCGCGACTTCAACCTGCCTTTCTTCGACGAGGTTGCGTCGAGCGCTTGGGTCCCGAGCCAGAGCCAGCAAGCGGTCCGTTGGCAGGAGACGCTTGCTCGCTTCGATGGCTTCATCTTCGTCGTCGCCGAATATAACCACTCGCTCACCGGCGCGCTCAAGAACGCGCTCGACCACGCCTACAAGGAGTGGAGCCACAAGCCCTTCACTGCGATCGGCTATGGCGGTGTCGGCGCTGCCCGCGCCATCGAGCATCTGCGCCTGATCGGCATCGAGATGCACATGGTCTCGACCCATGCGGCCGTCCACATCGGCGGCCGCGACTTCTTCACGATCTTCCCGGCCGCCGGCAATCAGCCGATCGAGACGATCGAACAGAATCTGATCCCGTCCGCGACGACCGCGCTCGACGAGCTGGTCTGGTGGTCCAAGGCCCTCATGGCGGCACGCGCCGAGACGGCCGCCCGTAGCGAAGTGGCCTAACCGCCCCATCGCGATCCTCACCGCAACATCGTGACGGGTAGCCGACAGCGGCTCCCCGAAGGAGAAAACTTGTGTCCACCATCAGCATCACCCGCGCCGCAAAGAGCACCGCCACCCCCGCCGCCGCTGGCCGCGATGTCATCTACCGCACCCGTGGCCGGGGCCACGGCGAGGTGTTCCGCCTCATGAGCCCGAGCGATCTCGGCGAACAGCTCAAGCCGTTCGTCTTCCTCGACAGCTTCGGCGGCGTCATGAGCGAATTTGCGGCCGCAGGCGGGATGCACCCGCACTCCGGGATTGGCACCGTCACCGTCTTCACGCGCGGCGACGTGCATTTCGACGATCCCGAGGCCGGCTCGGGCTATATCGGCTATGGCGGCGTTGAATGGATGCGCGCTGGCGGCGGCGTGTGGCACGGCAAGGAACTGTCGTCCGGCAAGTCCGACAGCATCCACGGCTTCCAGCTCTGGTTGTCGCTGCCGGCCGAGCTGGAGCTTGCTTCGGTTGACAGTCAATATGTCGAGGCGTCCGACATGCACCAGGTCGGGCCGGCCTATGTCATCGTCGGCACGCATGGCGGCGTCACCAGCCCCGTCAGGGCTCCGGCAGGCGTCAACTACCTGCTCGTCACCCTCGCACCCGGCCAGCGCTGGGACTACACCCCGCCCGCTCGCCACACCGTCGGCTGGCTCGCGCTGTCCAAGGGCAGCCTTACCGGCCCCGCTTCGGCCTCCAACGGCGAGTTGCTCATCTTCTCCGAAGACGATGGCACGATCGCGCTCCATGGCGGTCCGGACGGCGCGACCTTCGTGCTCGGCTCGGCCATTCCCTCCCCCCACGACCTGCACCTTGGATATTACTCGGTCCACGCATCGGCCGAAGGGCTGGTGACGGGCGAGCGCAACATTCAGATGCTTAAGGAACAGCTTTTCTCGCTCGGCAATCGCCAGCGCTCGTCCGGCTCGACCCCGATCTATCGCGGCTGAACCCAACGACCTCCCCGTCGCTAGGTTTCCCCCGACTCAGCCACACCCGCAGCCAGGGCCCGCCCCCGGTCCTGGCTGCCCCCCTGTCGCAAATGAATTGGAGACGACACATGCCTTCCATCGGAATCATTGGCACCGGAATGATCGGCGGCGCCATCGCTAAGCGGCTCGGCGCCAAGGGTATCGCCGCAACCATCGCCAACAGCCGTGGCCCGGAAACACTCACCGAGCTGGTCGAGAAAGCTGGTCCGTCCATCACTGCCGGCACCCGTGAGGAAGCGGCCGCCAAGGACATCGTATTCGTGTCTGTGAACTGGCCCAAGGTGCAGGGCGCGCTTGCCGGGCTCGACTGGAACGGCCGCATCCTGATCGACACCAACAACAACATGCAAAAGCCGCCGCTGCCGCCGATCGACATCGCCGGCCGGGCATCTACTTCGATTGTCCAAGAGTGGGCACCCGGCGCCCGCGTGGTAAAGGCGTTCAACCACCATTATTTCATGAATCTGGAGAAGGCCCCCGATGCCGATGGCGGACGGCGGGTGCTCTTCTACGCAGGCGATGACGAGGGCGCGAAGGCAGAGGTAGCGGATCTGATCGATCAGCTCGGTTTCTTCGGTCTCGACCTGGGCGATGTCGAGCATGGCAGCCGCCTGTTTCAGTCCCCCGGC
The DNA here is from genome assembly GCF_055521575.1 of Novosphingobium sp. BL-S-24. Lineage (NCBI taxonomy): Bacteria > Pseudomonadati > Pseudomonadota > Alphaproteobacteria > Sphingomonadales > Sphingomonadaceae > Novosphingobium > Novosphingobium sp. BL-S-24. The sequence continues at coordinate 2,067,404 of NZ_CM145488.1, read as the reverse complement.
GGTCCGCTCATCGCCCATGATCTCGTGAAGATCGACGGCGCTCTACCCTTCTGAAGGAGCCCGCGCAGACGGCTAGGTCATCTGCGCGGGCTTCTGGCCCTTCGGGTCGCACCCAGGGCCGGTGTGCCGTGATCGTAGCTGCGGCGCGGCACACCCAGACCCCTCCCTCCCTTGGAGGAGACGCTGAGCCTTTGGTTCACTCACGACAACAGCATGACGGAGCCGCCCAATGACCGATATCCATTCACCCTTTACGCTCGGGAAGATCGAGCTGCAGAACCGCTTCGTGATGGCGCCGATGACCCGCGCTCGTGCGAACGAAGACGGCACGCCCGGCCCGCTGGCGGCCGAATATTACGGGCAGCGGGCAAGCGTCGGCCTTACCATCACCGAGGGAACGCAACCGTCCGACGATGGGCAGGGCTACCCCCTGACGCCTGGCATCTACACCGATGCCCATGTCGCTGGCTGGCGCGAGGTCAATGACGCGATCCACGCGAAGGGCGGTCACGTCTTTTACCAGCTCATGCACGCGGGCCGCATGTCGCATCCCGACAACACGCCGCACCATCGGCAGGGCGTCGCCCCGTCCGCGATCGCGCCGAGTGAGCAGATCTACACGTTGGACGGCATGAAAGACATCCCGGTCCCTCGCGCCCTCACTACCGATGAGGTGGCAGCGACGGTCAAGGATTATGCCTATTCGGCGCGCAAGGCGATCGAGTCCGGCGCCGATGGCGTCGAGATCCACGGCATCGCCTATCTGGTCCACCAGTTCCTTGCGGCGAGTGCAAACCAGCGCACCGACCGATATGGCGGATCGATCGAGAACCGCGCCCGCTTCGCGATCGAGGTCGCGCAGGCGATCATCACCGAAATCGGCCCCGAGCGGACCGGCATCCGGCTCTCGCCGGGTTTCACCGGCTTTGGCCTCGACGTGGGCCCGGAAGGCCCGGACCTGTTCCGCTATCTGGTCGGCGAGCTGGACAAGCTCGGCCTCGGATACATTCACATCAACCATCACGGCGAAGATGACATCCTGCACGACTTCCGCAGGATCTGGCATCAGGCGATCATTCTCAACCGCTCTGCGCGGCCCCGCGAGGACATCGGGAAGGATATCGCCTCAGGGCTCGCCGACCTTGAATCCTATGGCGCACACATCCTCGCTAACCCGGATTTCATCGAACGGATAGTGTTGGATGCGCCGCTTAACACGGCCGACCATAAAGTCTTTTTCGGACATCAGCCGGAGGGGCCAGAAGCGGGATATACCGACTTCCCGACCCTGAAGGAGAGCCAGGAAGGAGTTCAGGCATGAACCGCTTCCAGGCCGTGGTTCGCTTTGCCATTCACCCCGGCAAAGGCGACGCGTTCAAGGGCATCGCCGAGGACATGATCCGGCTGACGCGCGAGAAGGATACGAACACCGTCCGCCTCGACATCTTCGTGAACGACGATGGATCCGAGGCGGTTTTCTACGAGGAGTTCACCAGCGCGGAAGGACGACTCGAGCATCTCCACAACATGGGCGACAATGTTGCCGCGATGCTCGCGATCGGCGACATGCGGGCCGATGTGTGGACCCACGCCGATCCGGCGCTGCGCGCGTCTGTCGAGGGTTATGACGTGACCTTCTACACGCCCTTCCTCCGCATGGCGGAATAACGCCCAACTAGGCGGTCGGCGGTTCCGCGCGCGCTCCTGCGAGCCGCACGTCCCCGACCGCTTTTTCCTGTTAATGATCGCCACCTTCAGGCGCCTGCCGATCTACCAGCGACGTACCCGACGCCGGCAATGTCTCGGCATCGGGTCCGTCGTCGTTCGTTTTGCCTTCAGCGCCAGTACGAGCCCTCGATCGGCAATGTAGGCTCGCTGGGTGTTCCATTTTCAGAGACACCGGAACGCAATCTCGCTGTCTAGTGGCCTCCCCGAGCCTGCGCCAAATTCCTTTCAACAAGAACGAGATCGCCCCTCGCGATCAGGTTCGCGAAGGAGGCCGACTGTGGCGTATCTAGATTTGGAATATGGCTTGGGCGCCACCATCGCGCCGACCCGTGCAACGCCGGCGGAGCTGGCGCAGCTTGAAAAACAAGTCGTGTTCCTATCCCGCAACGAAAAGCTAAGCTCGGTGCGGCCGAAACGGAAGCTGGATCCGATACTCCACAAGATGTTCGGTATTGAACCCGTGCGGGGACTAGCGAATGAGCGCCTTGAAGCTCTCCGGCGTTATGCAGTGCTTCGCCGCATTCACGGCGACGGCATGAACATCCTGGAGCACGATCGAGCGCTTGCGGCCGATCTTGCCGCTTCCACACTCGCGAGGGTTCGCGAACTTGTCGATCCATGGCGGACGAAGACGGATGGCCGTAAGGGCATCCGCCAGCTTTTCGCGATCAACTTACTATTCGCGGTCGGCCTGTTGCTTTTTCCGATGGTCGCGGACGCAACCGGCGACGGCATGATCGCGGTGATCTTGCTTGGGGTCGCTCTTGTCGGCGCTTTACCGGTGTTGCTGAGCACGGAACGTCGGCCATGAGCGCTTTGGCCTTTCCCCTTACCGCATCGCCGGTCTGGTCGTCGCGCCCGCTCTCGACCGTGGCCCAGCGTATGCGCAGGCTTGGTCCGCTCGCGATCGCCGTCGCGCCGCACTTGCTCCGCATGACGCCTGAAGAGTTTCGGATGATCCTCACCGGCGTTCAGGCGAGTGCCGTCGCGGCGCACCGTGCCTTCCAGTTCATTGTGGCGCGACAGGCCTGACCCTGCCGAGCTGCCCCATCTTCAACATCCCAGAAGCCGAAGGAATAGACCCATGAACACGATCACCGTCGCCGATGGCACCGTCATCTTTTACAAGGATTGGGGGCCGCGCGACGCCCAGCCTATCGTCTTCCACCATGGCTGGCCGCTCAGCTCGGACGAGTGGGACGCTCAGATGCTATTCTTCCTCGAGAAGGGATTCCGCGTCATCGCGCACGACCGCAGAGGCCATGGTCGCTCGTCGCAGACCGATCTCGGCGCCAATATGGACACCTATGCCGCGGACGTTGCCGCTCTGACCGATCATCTCGATCTCAAGGATGCGATCCATATCCGTCACTCGACTGGCGGCGGTGAAACCGCGCGATATGTGGCACGGGCGAAGCCGGGCCGGGTCGCAAAGGCGATCATCGTGGCAGCGATCCCGCCGGTGATGTTGCAATCGGAGGCCAACCCCGGCGGTCTGCCGATCGGCGTATTCGATGGCTTCCGCCGCGCGCTCGCCGCCAACCGCGCACAGTTCTACCTCGATGTGGCGAGCGGGCCCTTCTACGGCTTCAATCGTCCCGGCGCGAACAAGGTCGAGGCGATTGTTCGCAACTGGTGGCGCCAGGGCATGGAGGGTGCGGCCAAGCAGCACTACGACTGTATCGCGGTCTTCTCCGAGACCGATTTCACCGAAGATCTGAAGCGGATCGAGGCGCCGGTTCTCGTCATGCATGGCGATGACGATCGGGTGGTACCGATCGCGGACGCGGCAGAGCTTTCGGTAAAGTTGCTCAGCCATGGCGAGCTGAAGGTGTATCCGGGCTATCCGCACGGTATGCTCACCATCCACGCCGCCGAACTGAACGCGGATATGTTGGCTTACATAAAACGCTGAGCCTCGACGAGGAACATGGAGCGCGAAGCCATATCGCGCTCCATGGCATGACTCGAGCAGCCGCCTATTTGCCGCCGAATATGCGAAATTGCCGCCCCATCATGGTCAGGGGGTTCCGTCCCGGCCATCTATCGCCTTCTGTCGCCACGTGTCACGAAACGTGGAGGTTTGAATGGGCATGAACACTGCCGCTGCCGTGTCGCGGCGGACAATTCGTCGGCAGCAGCTTCGCGAAATCGTACCTCTGGCCGACAGCACCATTTTCGAGATGGAGCAGCGCGGTGAGTTCCCTCAGCGCTTCTATCTCACTTCTCGATGCGTGGTCTGGGATCTCGGCGAGGTAGAGCAATGGCTTGACACGCGACGCGCAGCATCCCGCGCCAAGGCCATCAAACTCGCGCCGACACCTGATGTTCGCTTGCGTCGCGCGAAGCCCGTCAAACAGTAGGATCGAGTTCGAGCATGCCCATCGCCTTGGGCATGAGCGTGGGGGTGTACTTCTGGCCCGCTATCCACGCTTCGATAAGGTTCGACCATTCCTGCATCATATGGCGGCGCTGATGCTCGTACTCCGCCTTGTTATAGACGCCGCGAGATGACCGGCCATCCTCATGCGCCAGGCACTTCTCGATCCAGTCGCGGTTGAATCCCAGCTCATTGAGGAGCGTGAACCCCGTGCGTCGTAAGTCGTGCACGGTAAACGGATCGAGCGGAAGCCCCTCGCTCTTCGCCCTCTCAACGACCGAATACGTCACGCGGTTAAAAGTTGCGCGCGACATCGGCGCGTCGGCGTCGTACCGCGACGGCAGCAGGTACTTTGAGTTCCCGGCGCAGGTCTTCAACGCGACCATGATGTCGAGCACCTGGGTCGACAGATAGACGTTGTGGGCCTTGGACCGCTTCATGCGTTCCTTCGGGATCGTCCATACGGCGTTTTCGAAATCGACCTCATCCCAGACCGCATCCTGCAACTCACTCTTGCGGACCATCGTCATCAAAAACAGCCGCATGCCTAGCCGGATCGTCGGCAGCGTCGGAACGTGCTCTAATTGCTTGAGCATCACGCGGATCTCACTCGGCGACAGCGAGCGATCCTTCGGAACGAAGGTTGCGATCGAAGCTGGACCCACCTCGTCAGCGGGGTTCGCGACCTTTTCACCGTGCAGAATCGCAAATCCGTAAATCTGCTTCAGGATGTCTCGAACGTGGATAGCCGTAGCGGGGGCGCCTCGATCGACGATCTTGCCGCAGTGAGCGCGCAGGTCGTTCGGGCTGATCTCAGTCAGCAGGCGGTTGCGCCATACAGGGAGCAGTTCCCGCTCCCAGATCGAACGGCGCATGGCTCTAGTGCTATCAGCCATGGGAGCCGCCGTGAGCCACTTTTCGCCAAACTCGCCAAAGCTCTTGGCTTCCTTGATGCGTCGCTTCTCTCGTTGCTTCTCGATCGCAGGGGACTGGCCCTCAGCAACAAGGCGTCGAGCATCTATGCATTTCTCGCGCGCCCTTGCCAATGAAAGCCCATCTGGGCCGTACTTCCCGAGAGTAAGAGTCTCGCGCCTCCCGTTTAATCGGTAGTCTAAGCGGAAGGAGATTCCGCCCTTTACAGTCACTAGGACGTACATCCCATCCCTGTCCGTCACCTTGTACGGCTTTTCTTTTGGTTTGAGCGATCGAATAGCAGTGTCTGTGAGCACGAGGGCCTCCGAGCAAAAAATACCGTCAGGCATATTTCAGAGGTCGCCGAGGGTCATTCCATAAACATTACAAATGCTTACGGCGAAAAAAGTACCGTCACGACCTCAATTGCCGTGACGGTATTTGCGAAAATCGCGTTGTGCAATACTTCCACCTACCGTCATCCAGTCTGCAAACCGGAACGCTTGCCCAGTGATCGACCGCGATAGATGGTGATAGGAAATTATTTAATTTTCAGAGGGTTACGTCGGAGAATATCGTAGATTCGGCGGTGATCGGCGGCGAAGAAATTATTCCCACTCGATCGTGCCGGGCGGCTTGCTCGTATAGTCGTAGACGACGCGGTTGATGCCCTTGACCTCGTTGATGATGCGGGTCGCCACCCGGCTCAGGAACGCGGCGTCGAAGGGGTAGATGTCCGCCGTCATGCCGTCGGTCGAAGTTACCGCGCGCAGACCGCAGACGGAATCGTACGTCCGGCTGTCCCCCATGACGCCTACGGTCTTGACCGGCAGCAGCACGGCGAAAGCTTGCCAAATGGCATCGTAAAGCCCGGCGTTGCGGATTTCTTCCAAATAGATCGCGTCCGCCTTGCGCAGAATGTCGCAGCGGTCGCGACTGACTTCGCCAGGAATGCGGATGGCGAGGCCGGGTCCGGGAAACGGATGGCGGCCGACGAAAATGTCGGGCAGGCCCAGTTCGCGTCCCAGTTCGCGCACTTCGTCCTTGAACAATTCGCGCAGCGGCTCGACCAGCTTCATGTCCATGCGTTCGGGCAGGCCGCCGACGTTGTGATGGCTCTTGATCGTCACTGACGGGCCACCGGTGAAGCTGACCGATTCGATCACGTCGGGGTAGAGCGTCCCTTGGGCCAGGAATTGCGCACCGCCGATCTTCTTGGCCTCGTCCTCGAAAACGTCGATGAAGGTCTTGCCGATGAACTTGCGCTTGGCTTCCGGATCGGTGACGCCTTCCAGGCCCTTGAGGAACAGGGTCGAGGCGTCAACGTGGACCAGCGGAATGTGATAGTGGCCACGGAACAGCGACACTACCTGCTCCGCCTCGCCCATGCGCATCAGGCCGTGATCGACGAACACGCACGTAAGCTGATCGCCGATCGCTTCATGGATCAGAACCGCCGCCACCGCCGAATCGACACCGCCGGACAGCCCGCAGATCACGCGCTGGTCACCGACCTGCTCACGGATTTCGGCGACCTTCGTCTTGCGGAACTCAGCCATCGTCCAATCGCCGGACAGGCCGCAGACGTGGCGCACGAAGTTCTTCAGCAGCTTGCCACCGTCGGGCGTGTGCACGACCTCGGGGTGGAACTGCATCGCGTAGATGCGCTTCTCATCGTTGGCGATGACGGCGAACGGCGCGCCGGGGCTGGACGCCACCGGGCGGAAGCCGGGAGCAAGGCTGGTCACCTTGTCGCCATGGCTCATCCAGACTTGATGCGTTTCCCCGACCTTCCACAGGCCATTGAATAAGGCGCATTCGTCTTCGATCTCGATAAAGGCGCGCCCGAACTCACCCGAATCGCCCGACAGGACTTCGCCGCCAAGCTGATGCATCAGCGACTGCTGGCCATAGCAAATGCCGAGCATTGGACGGCCGCTGTCTAAAATGACGTCAGGGATGCGCGGGCCATTTGCATCGATCACCGACGCGGGCGATCCTGAAAGGATAACGCCGACCGGGTTCATCCGCTTGAAGGCTTCTTCAGCGGCATTGAACGGAGCGATCTCGGAATAGACACCGGCTTCGCGCACGCGACGGGCGATAAGCTGCGTCACTTGGCTGCCGAAATCAACGATCAGGATGGATTCTGAGGACTGGTTCGTCATGGCGAGCCACTAGTCTCGCGCGCGTTTTCTGTCCACCCCCGCGGGGCGTCAAAGCCATATTATGGGCGATCAAGAGTTGTTTGCCGAAACGATCGCAAAAAGCCTATTTCGCATTTGCAGCATGATCTTTCGATTTTCGCGCTCAATTTTTGGTCACTCGACCTCTTTGCCGCGTGACCGAACAGTCACATCAAGGTCATGTTTGCGACCGGTTGCAAACTATCGAAATCAATTCGCACCGTCAAATCGGCAGATTTCCGCGATTTCGACAGACCCCATGGGAATCGTTAGGCATAGACTGTTGCAAAATATGCAACTTGACTTGAGTGAATCGAGTTTGCGTAATTTTTGATCAGCCCTATTTGCCGCTCTGCAACATGGCTCGATGAAACGAGGCTTGCTTGCGATAAAACGACAAGAATGTTTGCAGGAGCATACCAAATGACCATCGTCCACCGGACGTTCGGTTTTGCCGCAGCCCTGGGCGCCAGCGCCCTGGCCTTCGCGCTTACCCTGGCCTGATTTCAGGCGCCCATATCGGCAAGGCCATGTGCCTGGCCCTGCCATCGGGCTGGTAGACCGACACCCACGAGAAGGGCGGCTGAAAAGCCGCCCTTTTGCGTTTCAACAGGGCATCATCCCTTCCGGGTCTATTCCAGCTTCCAGATCGGGCGACGCATGCTCCTGGTGAAGATGTCCTGGCGATGGCCGTCTGCCCAGGCGGCGCGGGCAATGGAGTTACGATAGGGATTGGACGTTATCGGGATGCCTTCTCGAGCGGCCTTCATGCCCCACAGGTGGGCCTGTTGTGCAGTAATCAAACAATATCTCGCTCTGCCTTGGTACCACGAGCCAATGCGCCAAGCGCTAATAAGCCCCCGTTGGAGACGCGGGATCCGATCATGCGACCTGTCAGCGGGGCAAGCCGAGTCCGGCAACTGCGCGCTGCTTCACACTCCCTGGCCGATTGTCGAACAGCGGTCGCAAGCTGGGGGTCGACCTTGTGGAAAAGCGGCGGGAGCATGCGGGTTTCGCTTGGGTTTGGGGCGCGCAAACCCTATACGCTCGCCATGTCTAGCACCGATGAAACACGCCCCGACAGCGGCAAGAACCAGAACGCCTATGGCGCGGACTCGATCAAGGTCCTGAAAGGTCTCGACGCCGTCCGCAAACGTCCCGGCATGTACATTGGCGATACCGACGATGGGTCTGGCCTGCACCACATGGTGTTCGAAGTATCGGACAACGCCATCGACGAGGCGCTGGCCGGGCATTGCGACCTGGTCCTCATCGAACTGAATCCCGACGGCTCGGTATCGGTGGAGGACAACGGTCGCGGAATCCCCACCGGCATCCACGCCGAAGAGGGTGTTTCCGCCGCCGAAGTCATCATGACCCAGCTGCACGCGGGCGGTAAGTTCGAGAATACGAGTGACGACAACGCCTACAAGGTGTCGGGCGGTTTGCACGGCGTCGGCGTATCGGTGGTCAACGCGTTGTCGGAATGGCTGGAACTCACCATCTGGCGTGAAGGCAAGGAACACTGGATGAAGTTCGCGCTCGGCGATGCCGTGGCGCCGCTTGAGGTCAAGGGCCCCGCCCCCAAGGTGGAACAGAACCCGGACGATGACGGGTTCAAGAAAGGCACGCGCGTCACCTTCCTGGCCTCGACCGACACGTTCAAGAACGTCACCGAGTTCGACTTCGATAAGCTGGAGCACCGGTACCGCGAACTCGCCTTCCTCAATTCCGGCGTACGCATCCTCTTGCGTGACAAGCGGCACGAGGAAGTGAAGGAGCACGATCTGTTCTACGAAGGCGGCATCGCGGCCTTCGTGAAGTACCTCGATCGCAACAAGACCGCGCTGCTCGCGGAACCGATCGCCATTTCGTCCGAGCGGGACGGGGTCGGCATCGACGTGGCGCTGGAATGGAACGATTCGTATTACGAGAACGTCCTGTGCTTCACCAACAACATCCCGCAGCGTGACGGCGGCACGCACTTGGCCGCATTCCGCGCGGCGTTGACCCGCACGCTCAACGGCTACGCCGACAAGTCCGGCCTGCTCCGCAAGGAAAAGGTGACGCTGACCGGCGACGATATGCGCGAAGGGCTGACTGCGATCGTCTCGGTCAAGCTGCCGGATCCCAAGTTCTCGTCACAGACCAAGGACAAACTGGTCAGCTCCGAAGTGCGCCAGCCGCTGGAAAGCTTGATGGCTGACCGCATGACCGAGTGGCTGGAAGAAAACCCCGCGCACGCCAAGTCGATCGTCCAGAAGATCATCGATGCCGCCGCCGCTCGCGAAGCTGCCAAGCGTGCCCGAGAACTCACTCGCCGCAAGGGCGCCATGGACATCGCCAGCCTGCCCGGCAAGCTGGCCGACTGCCAGGAACGCGATCCGTCGAAGTGCGAACTGTTCCTGGTCGAGGGTGACTCGGCAGGCGGCTCCGCCAAGCAGGGCCGCGATCGCAAGACGCAGGCTATCCTGCCGCTCAAGGGCAAGATCCTGAACGTCGAGCGCGCGCGGTTCGATCGCATCATCTCGTCCAAGGAAGTCGGCACGCTGATCCAGGCGATGGGCACCGGCATCCGCGACGATTTCAACCTCGACAAGCTGCGCTATCACAAGATCGTCATCATGACCGACGCCGACGTCGACGGCGCGCACATCCGCACCCTGCTGCTGACGTTCTTCCATCGCCAGATGCCCGACATCATCCGCGCCGGGCACCTCTTCATCGCCCAGCCGCCGCTGTACAAGGTCGCCAAGGGCCGGTCAGAGGTTTACCTGAAAGACGGCGCGGCGCTGGATCGCTATCTGGTGGAAGCGGGCATATCCGGGCGCGTGCTCGAAACGTCGGGCGGCGCGCGCTCCGGGCCGGACCTCGTCAGCCTGGTCGAACATGCCATCCGTATGCGCAACCTGATGGCCTTTGTCCCGCGCCGCTACGATCCGGTGCTGATCGAGGCGCTGGCCCTGTCCGGCGCGCTGGAACCCGAGATCGAGCCAGCAGCCCGCCGCACCGCGCTGGCAGAAACCGCCGCATGGCTGCAGCGCGGTGATACCGAAGCGCGCTGGAGCGCGGCGCTCACCGACGAAGGCAATGTAGAGATTGAGCGCTTGTGGCGCGGAGTGACCGATCATCACAAGATCGAAGCGGCGTTCCTTACCAGTGCCGAAGCGCGCAAGCTGGCCCGCCTTACCGCCGAACATGCCGACGTCTATTCCGGCAGCGCCCGCTTCGTGCGCGCCACCGCCGCAGCCGAAACCAGCGAGCCAGAAACCGTCGATGCCGGTGAAGACGACACGACCGAGGCCGCACCTGTACGTCTGAACAAGGCGGACGAAGCGATCACCCGCCCCAGCCAGTTGCTGGAACTGGTGCTAGCAGCCGGCCGCAAGGGCCTGTCCATCGCGCGCTACAAGGGCCTGGGTGAAATGAACGCCGATCAGTTGTGGGAAACCACGCTCGACCCGGACAACCGCATCCTGCTGCAGGTAAAGGTCGAGGACGCCGACGTCACCGACGAGATCTTCACCCGCCTGATGGGCGACATCGTCGAACCCCGCCGCGACTTCATCCAGGAAAACGCCCTGAACGTCGCCAACCTCGACGTTTGAGGAGCACACCGGGGCCGGCCAGGGCTGACCCCGGTGGGTATGATTAGGGTCTTCTTCTGAGGCAATGGGAGTATGCCCAGCGCGGCATCTATCAACTGGTCCATGAGGAAACTGCTTTAGAGACCCGGATTTCTCCGCTTGCCTGGGCACTCGGCAGAGTATCTCGTCATCTGAGGTGACCTCGACAACGAATGGGGCTTCTGGATGCTTCATTCCGCCTAGTTGCCCTGCTTCAAGTTCTCGGACAATGTCCGCTTTCACCTCGGAGCAGACGTTGCACGGAGAAGCGGAGTCACCTTATGCTGGCGGAGTCGCCATGCTACTGGACTGCGCATGAAATATGTCATGCTCGCAATCGCGATCGTCGCGGAAGTGTGCGCCACTACAGCGATGAAGCAGTCAAACGGCTTCACTCGCCTGCCTTGGACAGCCGTCTCCCTCATCGGCTACGGCATTGCGTTCTACTTCCTATCGCTAACCCTCCGAACCATCCCGACCGGAGTGGCCTATGCCATTTGGTCGGGTGTCGGCATCGTGCTTATTTCAGCCGCTGCTTGGGTGCTTCAGGGGCAAAAGCTTGACGCTGCTGCGGTGATCGGAATGGGGCTGATCGTCGCTGGTGTTGTGGTTATGAACGTATTTTCAAATGTCTCGGCTCATTAAAAGGAGAGTCGCTACCCGCCACAATCGGACGTCCGGTTCGTGCCCCCGTGCGTCCTGCCATGGTCACCCGCCTGTTCCTACCATCAATTCTTGATCTGGCAGCTCATGCCGGCGGCCTTCATGCCGCTGCACAGCGCACGCGCTGCAGCTATGTCCCCAACTACGGCCTGCAGGCGATAGACGGTGCCGATATCGGCTTGTCCCTGCACGATGCGGTGGCTGATGGCGCCCAAGGGTTCGTGCTGTGATTTCAGCGTATTCCAGCCCGCTTCGGCCTGCTCACGCGAGGCGTAGGCGCCGACCTGAACGCCGACGCCGCCTGCTGGCGCCGGTGATGGGGTTGCCTGCACCGAGGCCGATGCCGGCGCGGTCGTGGGGGCTGCAGCGGGGCCGTCTGCCGTCGTCCGGCCGCCCATCTGCGGGCTGCGGGACTGGCCTTCCGCCACGGCGAAGCTGGTGTCTCCGGTTCCGGCGACGACTTCGCCGCCCGGATTGTCGGGCCTGACCTTATACGGTTCCTTGGGCGCTGCGATTACGCCACCGTCCGCCACCAGCGTCTGTTCGGGGCGGCTATTCACGACCCAGAATACGGCCGCTGCGATCAGGGCGAGCGCGACCACCCCGAGGGCGCCCAACACCAGGCCTTGGTTGATCCCGCCTTTTTCTTCCTCGAAATCATCATCGTCGCCTTCAAGCCAGGGGAGGCGTACCTCCTCCTCGCCCAGCGGCAGTTGCCCGCTATCGACGCGGCCAGGCTGCTCGAAAAAGGGATCGTCCCGAGTGCCGGAACCGAAAACCGGATTTCTGTTTTCCGGCCGAGGGAAATAGCCTTCGTCAGCGCCAGCCATAAACTACATTTCCTCCACCGCCTCTACGCCCAGCAGCGCAAGGCCATTGCGGACAATCTGCCCCATCTGCGCGGCAAGGAAAAGCCGCGCCGATGTAAGGTTAGCATCAGCTGCGTTAACAAACCGCTTTTCGACACGCTCGTTGCCCAGATTCCAGTATCCGTGGAACGCGGCAGCAAGGTCACCCAGGAAAAAGGCGATGCGGTGCGGTTCGCGCGCGGCGGCGGCAGCTTCGATGATGCGCGGGAATTGCGCGGCCAGTTTGACCAGTTCCAGTTCTTCCTCGCCCAGCAGCTCGACATGGTCGCCGGACGGGGTGAAGCCGCCTTCCGCCAGTCCCTTGCGCAGGGTCGAATGGACGCGGGCATTGGCGTATTGGACGTAAAACACCGGGTTGTCCTTCGATGCTTCCACCACTTTGGCGAAGTCGAAGTCCATCTGCGCTTCGGGTTTGCGGGTCAGCATAGTGAAACGCACCACGTCCTTGCCCACTTCGGTCACGACTTCGGCCAAGGTGACGAAATTGCCCGACCGCTTGGACATCTTCACCGGCTCGCCGTTGCGCAGCAGCTGAACCATCTGGACCAGCTTGACTTCGAACGGCGTCGCTTCGCCAGTGCCGTCCTTGCTGGTCAACGCGGCGACAGCGGCCTTGATGCGCTTGACGGTGCCCGCGTGGTCCGCGCCCCAGATGTCCACCAGCGCGTCGGCGCCCTGTGCCTTCTGGAAATGATAGGCAAGGTCGGCCCCGAAATAGGTCCAGGTGCCGTCCGACTTCTTGATCGGGCGATCCTGATCGTCGCCAAACTGGGTGGAGCGGAAAAGTGGCAGTTCCACCGCTTCCCAGTCTTCCAGCGTCTTGCCCTTGGGCGCTTCCAGCACGCCGTCGTACACCAGGCCCTTAGACCGCAGCCATGCTTCGGCTTCGTCCGGCTTGCCGGATGCCTGCAATTCCGCTTCGGAACTGAACAGGTCGTGATGGATACCCAGCAGCGCAAGGTCGTCCTTGATCATCACCAGCATGGCGGCGACAGCCTTTTCGCGGAACAGCGCCAGCCATTCAGCCTCGGGCGCGTCGGCATATCGGTCACCGAATTCGGCAGCGAGTTGCTGGCCCACGGGGATTAGGTACTCGCCCGGATAAAGCCCCTCGGGAATGGCACCGACTTCGTGGCCCAGCGCCTCACGATAGCGGACATGCGCCGAGCGGGCGAGCACCTGCACCTGAGCGCCCGCATCGTTGACGTAGTATTCCTTGATGACCTTGTGCCCGGCAAATTGCAGCAGCGTGGCCAGCGCATCGCCCACCACCGCGCCCCGGCAGTGCCCCATGTGCATCGGCCCGGTCGGGTTGGCGGACACGTATTCGATGTTGACGACCGCGCCGCCACCCATCGTCGAGCGGCCGTAATCGGCGCCCAGATCCGCGATCGTGCGCAGTTCCGCCAGCCACGCCGCGCTCGACAGACGCAAGTTGATGAAGCCAGGACCAGCGATTTCGGCGGAGGTCACCGAATCGAGCTTGGACAGTTCAGCGATCAGCGCCTGGGCCAGATCGCGCGGCTTCATCCCCGCGGGCTTGGACAAGACCATCGCCGCGTTGGTGGACAGATCGCCGTGCGAGGCATCACGCGGCGGCTCCACCGTGATCGCCGCGCGCTTCAGACCGGCAGGTAATGTACCCGCTGCTTCCAGCGCATCGAGCGCGGTGGAAAGATGGCCGGTAAAGGCGGCGTACAGGGTCTGCGTGTTGCTCATGCCCGCGCGATTAGCGGGGAAAGCGGGCAATGGGAAGTTTCCTACCTCATCCTATTGCACGCCCCGTCTTGCACGCATCGTCGCGACCCCTGTCAAATCCGTGAGATTTCGGCTAACGGGCCGACCATGTCTATCACTTCCCCGAAGACCTACCGGGTCAAGAGCTTCGGCTGCCAGATGAACGTCTATGACGGTGATCGCATGGCCGAGCTGCTGGCCGAGCAGGGCATAGCTCCTGCCGCCGAAGGGCAGGACGCCGATCTGGTCGTGCTCAACACCTGCCACATTCGTGAAAAGGCGGCGGAAAAGGTCTATTCCGACATTGGCCGACTGAAGCGTGACGATGGCACCAGCCCGCTGATCGCGGTGGCCGGATGCGTCGCCCAGGCAGAGGGCGAGGAAATCATGGCACGCGCGCCGTCGGTGAAGGTCGTCGTCGGCCCGCAGGCCTATCACCGCCTGCCTGCGATGATCCACGCCGCCAGCGAGGGCCGCAGCGTGACCGATACGGACATGCCGGCGGAAACCAAGTTCGACGCCCTGCCCCGCCGTCGCCGCTCCGGCCCCACGGCGTTTCTGACGGTGCAGGAAGGGTGCGACAAGTTCTGCACCTATTGCGTCGTGCCCTATACCCGTGGTGCCGAAGTTTCGCGCCCCCACGCCGCGCTGGTGGACGAGGCGCATCGACTGGTCGAAAGCGGCGCTCGCGAGATCACGCTGCTGGGCCAGAACGTCAACGCTTGGACCGGAGAGAACGCGGTGGGCCACACGGTCGGGCTGGAAGGCCTGATCGGCGAGCTTGCCGCGATCCCCGACCTCGCCCGCATCCGCTACACCACCAGCCACCCGAACGACATGACGCAGGCCCTGATCGATGCGCATGGCAGCATCGATAAGCTGATGCCGTTCCTGCACCTGCCGGTGCAGGCCGGGAACGACCGGGTGCTCAAGGCAATGAACCGCAGCCACACGGTCGAAAGCTATCTGCGGATACTGGATCGGGTGCGCGCGATGCGGCCGGACATCGCGCTGTCAGGAGATTTCATCGTCGGCTTCCCGGGCGAGACCGAGGCCGAGTTCGAAGACACGGTCAAGCTGGTCGATGCCGTCGGCTATTCGCAGTGCTTTAGCTTCAAGTACAGCCCGCGCCCCGGGACCCCGGCGGCGACCATGGCGGATCATGTGCCTGAAGACGTGATGACGGATCGTTTGCAACGCCTGCAGGCCGCCCTCAACCGCCACCAGCACGCGTTCAATGCCGCCAGCGAAGGCAAAGTCTGTGACGTCCTCGTCGAACGCAAAGGCAAGCGCCCCGGCCAGTGGCTGGGCAAGTCGCCCTGGCTGCAATCGGTCCACTTCTTTGGCGAGGCGGAGATCGGCCAGATCGTGCGGGTGCAGATCACCAGCGGCGGGCCGAACAGCCTGGCTGCCGTTCCCCTGACCGCGTTGGCAGCGTAGCGCGCGGCTCCCATACGGAAACGGCCCCGGAAGTTCTTGCTCCGGGGCCGTGTCGTTTAATCAGGAAGCTTAGTCGTTCAGCTTACCAGAAGAAGCTGTTGTACGAGTTCACCACCCGACCGGTACGCATGTTCACCATCACCACGTCGTTGCCATAACGAACCCAGCGATGGCCAGCGCGCGGGGCGGGCAGGCGATAGCGGGCATAGTCACGCACCCAGTAACGATCGCCGTAGTATGCGCGGTCGAAACGATGGCCGGCTGCTACCGGACGATAAGCATACCCGCGAGGCCCGACATAGGCCGGACGGCGGAACGCATCGCGGTTGCTGCGGCGATAGTCGCGCCAGTCCTCGCGCAATTCGCGGCGAGAGTCGCGCAGATCGCGGCGGGCCTCGCGAACATCATGGCGGTCGCCATAACGCTGGGCCTGACGTACGTCGCGCTGGTCGCGGCGGACATCACGGGCACTTTCGCGGACTTCGCGGGCGCTCTGGGCCGAAGCCATCGTCGGCACGGTCAGCGTGGGAAGCGCGACACTGGCAGCGATAGCGGCTATGAAGAATTTTCTCATTCTATCATTCTCCTTCATGTAGCGAGGCCCTCAAGGGCGGCCTTCTGGTATGAAACTGCACACAACCGCCTGAATGACTTGCGAACATTGCATGCAGCGTGCGGTCATAAGTGTCGCACCCCTGCGACAGTTTCCGCTTCATTGCCGGGCTTCGCGCCGAACCGGGCGATTATCCACCACGAAACGTGAAAAATGCGCGGTCGCGCTCCTTGTGCGACGAGGCGTGTGGAGCCATCTTCACGATAGAACGAAATGATATGTTCGAAAGGAGCGCATGGCCCGCAAAGCAGCACGTGCCGTTGATCCGGCGCAGTTCCGCCCCGAAGCTCACCGCCGGGCGCGTGTCGAAATAGAATTCGACGAGCAGACGCTGCTGGGGGCCGTGTTTGGCCAGTTCGATGCCAACCTTGTACAGCTGGAAAACCGGCTTGGCGTCTATGTCTCCGCACGCGGCAACAAAGTCCTGATCGAAGGGCCTGACGATTCGGTTGCCCGCGCTCGCGACACACTCAAGGGAATGTACCACCGGCTGGAAATGGGGCAGGACCTCGATGCCGGTGCCATAGAATCGCTTATCACCATGTCATCCGAACCCACTCTCGAAGGCATCATCTCCGGCGATGCTGGCGGCGATCCGCCGATCATGATCCGTACGCGCAAGAAGACGATCGTGCCGCGCTCCGCCACGCAGATCGACTATATGCGCGCGCTCGCCCGTACCGACGTGATATTCGCGCTAGGTCCGGCGGGCACCGGCAAGACCTACGTCGCGGTGGCCCAGGCCGTCAGCCAGTTGATGACCGGTTCCGTGCAGCGGCTGATCCTTTCGCGCCCGGCTGTCGAAGCGGGGGAGAAGCTCGGCTTCCTGCCCGGCGACATGAAGGACAAGGTCGATCCGTACCTGCGCCCGCTGTACGATGCGCTGTACGATTGCATGCCTCCCGAACAGGTGGAACGCCGCCTTGCCAGCGGGGAGATCGAGATTGCGCCCATCGCTTTCATGCGTGGCCGGACGCTGGCGGATGCTTTCGTCATCCTCGACGAAGCGCAGAACACCACTCGTGAACAGATGAAGATGTTCCTCACCCGTTTTGGCCAGAACAGCCGGATGGTGATTTGCGGCGACCCCCGCCAGATCGACATTCCCGGCGGTGAGCGGATGAGCGGGCTTGCCGATGCCGTGAACCGGCTGGAAGGCGTGGAAGGCATCGCCGTCACCCGCTTCACCGCCGCCGACGTGGTGCGCCACCCGATCGTGGGCCGCATCGTCGAGGCGTACGAAGGCCCTAACGCATAGGCTCCTACCGCCGGCGCGCCTTCATAGCGCGCCGGCGATCTGGTCACTCCTCGACGGCGGCCTGCGCTTTGGCTGCTTCACTCTGGTCCAGCTCCTTGCGCGAAATGCCGAGGATTTTGGCCAGTTTCGTCTTTTCGGCGTCCGATAGCTCGGTATAGCCGCGTGGCTTCGGCAGTGTCGCGGTGGACGCCTTCACCTTTTCGACGATCGCAGGCATACCCTGCATCAGCTTGGGCATGAACGCCTGCATTTTTTCAAGCACCTCGGGCGCCGTCATGAGGACGTAGGCATCGGCTGCATAGGCCTTGCCGGTTGGCGTTGCGAAGAAGGTGTTGAGTTCGCCAAGCTGCCGGGCATCGAAGCGCGAGGCATAAGCCCGCGCCAGACCATCCCGGATCTCAGGTTCGAACTCGGTCATCAGCGTCGACATTTCGGCCATCATCGTGCGCGTCGAAACCCGCATCCGCTCCTCGTAGGCCGGATCGTAGATTTCCATGATCTCGGCCAGCGAGGCGGTGCCCAAGGTGTCCGTATCGACGCCGCTGATCCCCGCCAGATCCTTGACCGGCAGGCGCATGGTGGAATCAAGGATGGAATCCATCATCTTGTCCATCGTTTCGTTCATCATCCGCGCATAGGTGCCGGTCGGGAACACGTAATCCACCGTCTGCCGCGCTGCCATCAACCGCGCGGGGTCAGATGCCCGAGCGGCAGGAGTCTGCGCCGGCTCGGCCGCAAGAGCGGGCAAACTGATGGCGGTGAGAGCCACGCTGACGGCGGCTAGGATGGTGCGCATATCGATTTCCCCTGTCCTGACGTGAACGGCGTCATCCCGCATATCCGCCTCAGGTGAAAGGAAAAATGACACACCTTGCTGCTGGCCGCCAACATCATAGAGCCAGGGCTTGGAAGCCCCACGCCGCGATGAAGACCTAGATGATGCGCTCTTGAATGAACGTGACACGCTCCGATACGGATGCGAGGGGTAGCTCAACAGGCTCATAACCAAGCCCTGCGTAGGTTTCCATCATGGCGCGATACGTCGCCTCCGCTTCCTCGATCGTCTGCCTGCGCTCGGTATCCTGCACAAAGATCGCGGGCCAGTGCGGGGCGACAAAGATGCGCTTGTTGTAGCGTCGCAGTTGGGCGGCCCGTATAATGTAATCGGGCACCGGCAATCCGCATAGCCGCAGGTAACCGATAACATCGGGAACCCCGCGATCAAAAAAGACCGGACCGGGTAACCGCGCCGCGTCCTGATAGGATCGCAATTCCCAAGCCATCATATGATCGGCAAACGCGCTTCGATCACCCCAAGGCACCGCATTGCCGCCCATTTCAACCTGATACTGGATGATCGCGCGGCCTGCTTCGGGCATGCGCTGGAAGCCCTCAGCCGCCAACGCGTCGATCACGCTGCTTTTGCCAGAGCCGGGACCGCCCGTGATGATATGGAAGCGCTCGCTCATTAGGACATTTTACCGTCGTGGGGACGCTTCGAAGGTCCAAGTGCGACCGCTCGATCGACGGTCACTCCCCTCATCAAAGGGCGGCTTGCAGCAGCCATTCGTGGAAGATGCGCACCGGGCGGGATTCCAGGGACTTGGGCCGACACACGAACCAATAGCGGTAGGGACTTTCGACGTCGATGTCGTAGAGCCGGGCCAGTCTCGGGTCGTGGGACCGGCGGAAGTGGTCGTCGTGCATGATGGCGATGCCCAGCCCCTGCGCGGCGGCTTCCAGCACCAACTGGCCGGAATCGAAGCGGTCCACCGATGCGGGGTCCAGGTCCGGCAGGTCGATGGCGTATTTCCACGCCTCCAGGCTTTCGGGCAAGTCCTGATGGATCAGGAACGTCTGGCGAGTGAGTTTCTCCTTGTCCGGTTTTGAGCCAAGCTCGGCGGCCAGGTCGGCGGAGGTGATCGCAAAGACCTTGTTGTGGTCCAGCTGCACGCGGTAAAACTGCGGGTCCGGTTCTTTGGCGAGGATGATCGCGGCGTCGAGCGAATCGCCCACGCGGTCTTCCAGATGCGCGCCGGTATCGATGTCGATATGCAGGCGCGGATGTAGCTTGCGCAGTTCGGGAAGGCGCGGGAACAAGCGCTGGCCGCCGAAGAGGGAGGGCACGCCAAGGTGCAGACGCAGCACCTGCCCGCGATCGATCTGCGCTTCCACCGCTTCGGCCAGTTCTTCCAGCTTGGGGCCGATCGCATTGTAGAACGCCTGCCCTTCCTCGGTCAGCTTCATCGCCTGATGCTGGCGCGTGAACAGCCGCTTGCCGGTAAAATCCTCAAGCGCGGCGACCCGGCGCGACAGGGCCGAGGGGCTGAGCGCAAGCTCGTTCGCCGCCGCCTTGGCGGAACCGAGGCGAACGACACGCACGAACGCTTCGAGCGCGCGCAGGGGGGGAAGACGGCGTACCGGCAATATCGTGTCTTTTCACTCGTAGTGGGCTGCCGCGCGCAATCGGCAACCCGGGGTTAAACTGGCTCTTGCTCCACCGCTTCCACCGGCGGATGCAGGCGGAGCCGGGTGACGTGGCGTTCGTTGCCGTCCGTCACCTCGATCCGCCAGCCGCTGTCGTGCTGAAGGATAGTGCCGACCTGCGGAACCTGTTCGGCCAGCACGAAGGCAAGGCCGCCCAGCGTGTCCACCGCTTCCTCGACCTCGGCCAGCCGGGGGTCGATCCGCCGGGCCACTTCGTCCAGTTCCACGCGGGCGTCGGCCTCCCACATACCTTCATCGATGGCAATCAGCAATTCCTCGGGCGCATCGTCATGCTCATCCTCGATATTGCCGACGATCTCCTCGACCAAATCCTCGATCGTGATGATGCCATCGGTGCCGGTGTATTCATCGATCACGACAGCCAGATGAATGCGTTGGGCACGCATGTCCGCCAGAACGTCCAGCGCGCCGCGCGATTGCGGCACGTAGAGCGGCTGGCGCATCAGCGTGGTCCAGTCCTCCGGCGGGGGAGTGCCCCGCGCGAGCAACGGAAACACGTCCTTGATGTGGATCATGCCCCGCACTTCATCCAGCGTTTCGCCGTAGACCGGCATGCGGCTGTGCCCGTGCTCGGCGAAGGCCTCGACCACTTCGGCCCAGCTGGCGGACGCGGGAATGGCGATGATCTCGCTGCGCGGGATCGCCACGTCATCGGCATCGTGCTCGCTGAAATGGAGGAGATTGCGCAGCATCTGCCGCTCAATCGGGGAAAGGTCGCCCTTCGATGCGCTTTCGCCATCGCCGTCGCCTTCGTGATCGTTGATGACTTCCTCGATCTGCGCCCGGAGCGACTGATCGCCCTCCCCCTGGAACAGTCGACGAAAAGCACGCCAAAGCGTGCCGCTACTGTCGCCTTCTCCCGAACCCTGTTCGGTGTGGCGGCCATTGTCGGCCATCGTGTGGTACTATCCCTGCTGCCTAAATTCGGTCCCCATATGGGTCGGGAATGCCGAGCTTCGCAAGAGCCTTTGTTTCCAGGGCCTCCATCGCCACGGCTTCGGCCTCTCCGATTTCGTGATCGTGGCCGGCCAGATGGAGCAAACCGTGCATGATCAGGTGTGTGGCGTGGTCTTCCACCGACACGCCCTTTTCAGCGGCCTCCCGCGTGCAGGTCTCGCACGCAAGGGCGAGATCGCCCAGCATTTCCGGCGGTCCATCCTCGTCCAGATCGAGCAGATCCTCGCGATCCAGCATCGGGAAGGACAGCACGTTGGTCGGCTTGTCCTTGGCGCGCCATTCTCGATTAAGGACGTGGACTTCGGCGTCGCTGGTGAACAGCACGCTGGCAATGAGGCGCGGATTATCAAGTTCGGGAGCGACCTCCGCCAGCGCCTCCAGCGCGCGCTCAGCAAGATCCGCCCAGTCCACCGAGGCATCCCACGGCTGTTCGATGTCCAGTTCCAGGTTCATCAGCTGCCTTTAGCGAGCGCAAGGGCGTAGCGAAAGCAAGATGGACCCACGAAAAAGGGCGACCCGCAAAGGCCGCCCTCGTTTTCGTCACGTCGGATGACGATCAGCCTTCGCTGATGGTCGCCTTGACGATCTTGCCCGGCTCGCGCGGCGGCTCGCCCTTGGGCAGCGCGTCCACATGGTCCATGCCTTCGACGACCTGGCCCCATACGGTGTACTGCTTGTCGAGGAACGACGCATCGTCAAAGCAGATGAAGAACTGGCTGTTCGCCGAGTGCGGATAGCTGGTGCGCGCCATCGAGCAGACGCCGCGCTTATGCGGCTCGGCATTGAACTCAGCCTGAAGGTCGGGCTTGTCCGAACCGCCCATGCCGGTGCCGTTGGGGCAGCCGCCCTGCGCCATGAAGCCGGGAATCACGCGATGGAACTTCACGCCATCGTAAAAACCCTCGCCGGTCAGTTCCTTGATCCGCTCGACGTGGCCGGGGGCCAGATCGGGGCGCAGCTTGATCTTGACGTCGCCGCCTTCGCCGTTGCCGGTGTCGAGCGTGAGAGTGAGGAATTCGTCAGCCATTGCCTGTCTCCATTAAGCCGGCGCCCGGATATGAACGATCGGGCCCCGGTCGGCTTGGCGCTCGATATAAAGGCTGCAACGGTAATGTCACCCCGGCAGCGTCGGGAGTGCACCAGACCTGCGTCCGCCCGATCCACCATTCCATGGCAAGCCATCGCCCCACCCCTGTTGCAATTGCGAAATAGCTGCGTAGACCGGCCCTTATGAGCGATGCGGATCTCAAGGACGACCTGCGCGGCGAAACGGACGAGAACGCCGTGGCCGACGCACCTGAAGCCGTGGCCGATACCGGTTCGCTGGACGAGGACAACCGCCTCAAGCCCGAGTTCGTACGCAAGGTCAAGGAAGCCCTCGATGCCGAGGATTCCGACTGTGTCTACGATCTGGTCGAACCGCTGCACCCGGCCGACATCGCCGACCTTTTCGAACTGGTCGACGAACGCGAACGCCTGACGCTCGCGCGCTCCATCCGCGACCTCATGGGTTCGGAAGTCATCGCCGAGATGAACGACTGGGTCCGCGAGACCCTGATGGAGGCGCTGCCCGCCGACGTCGTGGCCGACATCGCGGGCGATCTGGATACCGACGATGCCGTCGCCATGCTGGAAGACCTCGACGAGGCGGACCAGCAGGCCGTCCTTGCCGAGATGGAGCCGGAAGACCGCGCGGCCATCGAGTCGGCGCTGTCCTACCCGGAAGAATCCGCCGGTCGTCTGATGAGCCGCGACCATGTCGCGGTGCCCGACACGATGACGGTAGGCGACCTCATCGATTATCTGCGCGAACACCCCGATCTTCCCACCGAGTTCTGGGAAGTGTTCTGCGTCGATCCGATGCACCGCCCGGTGGGCACCTGCGCGCTGTCGTGGATCCTGCGCTGCCCGCGCAATATCCCGCTGTACGACGTGATGGCCCGTGACCAGACGCTGATCCCGGCCGACATGGACCAGGAGGAAGTCGCGCTGCGCTTCCAGAAATACGCGCTGATCTCGGCGGCGGTGGTCGATACGTCGGGCCGCCTGATCGGTCAGGTCACGGTGGACGACATCGTGCACATCATCTCCGAGGAAGCGGGCGAGGACGCCCTGCTTCTGTCCGGTGCGGGCGACGGCGATATCAACGAGCCGATCCTGCTGACCGTGCGCGCCCGCCTGACCTGGCTGGTAGTAAATCTTGGCACGGCGATGATCGCATCGTCCGTGGTCGGCCTGTTCCAGGGCGCGATCGCCCGCTTCGCGCTGCTGGCGGTGTTGATGCCGATTGTCTCCGGCATGGGCGGCAACGCGGGCACGCAGACGCTGGCGGTGGTGGTGCGCGCGATCGCGACCAACCAGCTGACCGATTCGAACACCGTGCGGATGATCTGGCGCGAATTCCGCATCGCGCTGGCGAACGGCACGGCATTGGGAATCCTGATCGGAACCGGCACCGCGATCCTGTTCAGCAACCCGCTGCTGGGCGCGGTGATCGCCTCCGCCATGCTGATCAACAACCTGGTGGCCGGACTGATGGGTATCCTCGTGCCGGTGACGCTGGACCGGTTCAACGTCGACCCTGCGGTATCCTCCGCCGTCTTCGTGACCACCGCGACCGACACAATGGGCTTTTTCACGTTCCTCGGCCTGGCGGTGCTGACAGGGCTGGCCTGATGGGCTGACGCCTTTCACCGCGCTCACCGAAGCACTATCTCCCGGTCATGCCGCTCAACATGACCAAGATCGCCTATTCCGCCACCAGCCCCGCCGACCTTCGCGACTGGCTGGAAAGCCATGCGGCTACCGGCGAGGCGCTGATGACCACCCGGTATCTGCCCACCCGGCATGCGGAAATGGTCGGCGGGTCGCTCTACTGGATCTTCGAGCATGCGCTGATCGGGCGTTCGCCCATCATCGGCTTCGAGCAGCGCGAATCCGACGGGCGCTGGCACATCCGGCTCGAACCCCGGCTGATCCCCGTCGTCACCAAACCCAAGCGCGCGCACCAGGGCTGGCGCTACCTCAAGGACGAGGACGCCCCCCGCGATCTGGCGGAGGGCGAGAACGCAGGCGACATCATGCCTCCGAAGCTGGCGCGCGAACTGATGAAGCTGGGGCTGGTCTGACCGCGCGGATTCGTCCGCCTATACAGCCGAATTGACCCAATGCCGCAGCAATGCATGCGCTACTGCATATTTCGGCGGCGCGATAAAGGCGCGGCCGTGTTCACCGCGGTCGTTGGCGTCCATGGCCTGGACAACTTCCTCCCGGCTGAACCAGCGCGCGTCTTCCAGTTCGGTCACGTCGATCGTGATCGAACCGTCGTCCGCGAAGGCGTGGCAGCCGATCATGATCGATGACGGGAACGGCCATGGCTGGCTGGCGACGTAGGCCACGTCCCGCACACGCACGCCCGCTTCCTCGAACACTTCGCGCGCCACGGCTTCCTCGATCGTCTCGCCCGGCTCGACGAACCCGGCCAGCGCCGAGTAGCGGCCCGCCGGAAAACGTGGCTGACGGCCGAGCAGCAGGCGTCCCTCATGCTCCACGGTCATGATCGTCACCGGATCGACGCGCGGGAAGTGGTCGGCCCCGCAGCGGGTGCAGGACCGCTGCCAGCCGCCCTTGGCCAGCACGGTCGGTCCGCCGCAAACCGCGCAGAAGCGGTGCCGCGCATGCCAGCCGACCAGCGCGCGGGCGCCGCCATAGGCCGCCAGTTCGCCCGCTTCCAGGATCGACATCGCGTTCCAGCTGGCCGGACCGGCATGCGGGCTGGCTCCGGGATCGACGTGCGGGACTTGCGCGAAACAGCCACGTTGCCCTTCGTCGATACCCAAAAAGACCAGCTCTGCATCCGGCGCGGCTTCGCCAAGATTGCCCCAATCGAGAGCACCATCGGCAGTCATCACCGGATCGAGGCCGTCCAGCTTCAGCAATCGCGCCGTGGCCGTCATCAGCGCGGCGATGGCATCGGCGTCGCCGCGAATATGATCGGCGCGATCGATCCGCGATCCGGCAAACGCGATGGGGGTATCTGTCACAAGCAGCACGTCAGCGGTTCTCCAGGATCGAAAGCACGTCCGCTTTCAGCGCCTTCTGAAATTCGGGCAGCAGGTCAAGGGCATTGGGCGGCATGAACTGCACGAATATCTGCGAGCGCAGACCATGGATCATGTCGACCATGCCCACCGTGCCCGCCGCGCCGGACCAGCCATAGATTCCCGCCTCTGCCCCGCGACCGACGCGCCCGCCCGCGCCGAAACCGGAAGGGCCGCCGAACATCGCGGGCATGGTGACGCCGGGCGGGAGCAGGTCCGACGTGCCGATGCGCACCGCGCTTTCGTCCAGCACCCGAACCCCGTCGATCGTACCCTTCTGCGCCAGCATCCGAAGGAAACGGTCGTAATCGCGGGGTGAACTGACAAGCCCAGCCCCGCCGAACGGGAAGGCGGGCTTGTCGAGATAAATGGAATTCGCCCCTTCATCGATCGGCGCCAGGATAGAGCCGATGGCGGCGTAGTTCGTCGTCAGCCGATGGGCCTCTGACGCAGGAACCTGAAACCAGGTGCTGGTCATTCCTGCAGGGCCAAAAATCGTTTCCTGCAGATAGCGGTCGAACGGTTTGCCGGTCACTACCTCGATCACGCGGCCCATCAGGTCCAGACCCATCGAATAGCTCCACCGCGTGCCCGGATCGGCCACCAGCGGCACATCGGCAAGGCGATCGGCAAAGCGATCCAGCCCCTGAACCGGGGTGCCCCAGTCCAGCCCCACCGGGATCAGTCGGCTGACCTGTCCGGGCACCAGACCTTTGTCCTGCATCAGCTTCTTGATCGGGCCGGTCTGGACGATGGAATAGCCGATGCCGGACGTATGCGTCATCACGTGGCGCATGGTAATCGGGCGCGGTGACGGGTGCAGCGCGGTGATCGAACCGTCATAGGTATCCTGCACCGAGAGATCCCGGAACCGGGGCAGAACGTCGGACACCGGCTGGTCAAGCTGCATCCGCCCCTGCGCGATCAGCTGCATCGCCGCCATCGCCGTGACTGGTTTTGTCATCGAATAGATGCGAAACAGGCTGTCGGGCGTGATGACATCGGGATCGTTGAAGCCCTCCGTCCCGCGCGCGACATAGTTGGGATCGCGGCCCGGCAGGCCCAGCGAGGCGATCATGCCGGGTAACTTGCCGGGGCCGACCCACCGCTCAACGACCGCGCGGACGTTCGGGATCAGTTCCGGCTGGGCCGCAGCCCAGGCGATCCTTGGCCACATCGCCGCGCCGATCCCAGCGGCGGCGGCCATGCTCAGAAAGGCACGGCGATCAAGGTCCGCGCGCAGGTGTTCGGTCATGCCAGCTCCTGTCGGGTTGCGAGCGCCAGGCGGGCGGCCTTTGCAAACAAAGTCGGCAATCCGGCCTCCTCGATGCGATCCACGGGCCACCACTCCCCATTATCGCTGTCCAGCACGGGTATCGCCGAGCCGCGATAAACCGCGAGTTTCAGTTCGAGAGCGAAGTGGCTGAACACATGGTCCACTTTGCCGGCCAGATCCCATGGCCCCGGCAATGGCGCCTCGCCCGATCCATCCTGACGGGCGGCCCAGCCATCGTCGGGGAGCGCGCGCATTCCGCCCAGCATGCCTTTGCCGGGGCGACGCACCAGCCACACCTCGGCTTGGTCGCCGCTCGCTCGCTCGATCCAGAAGGCGGTTCCCTGACGTGTGCCCTTGGCCTTCTTCGCCGCCTTGACCGGCAAGCGCTCCGGCTCCCCCTTTGCCCTGGCGATGCAGTGGCGGGACAGCGGGCACAGCAGGCAGCGGGGGGCCTTGGGGGTGCAGATCGTCGCGCCAAGGTCCATCATCGCCTGCGCGAAATCCCCTGCTCGCCGGTCCGGTGTGATACGGTCAGCGCTGGCCCGGATCGCGATGCGGGCACCCGGAAGCGGCTCTTCGATTTGGAACAGGCGAGAGATGACGCGCTCGACATTGGCGTCGACGACGACCGCCCGGCGTCCGAACGCGATCGCGGCGACGGCGGCGGCGGTGTAGGCCCCCAGCCCCGGCAGCGCGCGCAATGCGTCTTCGCTATCGGGAAATGCGCCGCCACGTCCCGCCACTTCACGAGCGCAGGCCAGCAGGTTGCGGGCGCGGGCGTAATAGCCCAGCCCCGCCCAGGCGGCCATGACATCGCCCTCCGGCGCGGCGGCCAGCGCCTCGACGGTCGGCCAGCGGGCGGTGAACGCGGCAAAGTACGATTTGACCGTGGCGACCGTCGTCTGCTGCAGCATGACTTCGGACAGCCACACGCGATAAGGGTCCGTGGCTGGCGCACCCGGCCGTGCCCGCCAGGGCAGATCGCGGGCATGGGCATCATACCAGCGGAGCAGATCTTGCGCGGCCGCCTCGATTCCGGCGGTATCCGAACTGGCGTCCATCCGCGTGCTATGGCATTGGAGGCCCGACAATGGAACGGGACCCACCCAAACAATCTGATAAAACCGGGCAATCCGGCAAGCCGTCCAGGTCCGGTGGCGGAAAAGGGGGCACCGGCAAGGGCGTTGGGGCCAAAGTGTTCGAACGCCCGCGCGGCAGCGGCGTGCGTCCGATCTCTGAACTGATGCCCGAAGTGGGCCGCACCGCCTTTCGTCGCTTTGGCTTCGTGCAGTCCAGCGTGGTGTCGCGCTGGCCGGAAATCGTCGGGCCGCGCCATGCACGCGTGTGCTCGCCCGAATCGATCCGCTTCCCGCCCGGTGAAAAGAGCGAGGGCATCCTGCAACTCGTCGTCGTCGCCGCTCATGCGCCGATGATCCAGCACGTGATCCCCGAAATCATCGATCGGGTAAACCGCTTCTTCGGGTACAACGCCGTCGCTCGCGTCAAAATCCGGCAGGGAGAGGTTAAATCCCCGCCCCCCGCACAACCGCGCGCCGCGCCGCCCTCGCTGAAACCGGTTCCCTTCGAACTGGGTGAATCGCTAAGGGATATCGGGGACCCGGAGCTTCGAGCCGTGCTTGAGTCGCTGGCCCGCAGTATCGAGGCCAAGAATCAGGAAGACCAGTGATGCGTTTCTTCACATCCTCTACCATCCGAAACACCGTCGCGCGCGTGGCAGCAATCGCCGTCTGCGCCGCAGTGAGCGTGGCCGCCGCCCCGTCCAAGAAACCCGCCACTCCCCCGGCAACCCGGAACTGGACGAGCGATACCGCCGTCACCGCGAACGGCAGCCATCGCTTCGGCAACCCCAACGCTCAGGTGAAGCTGACCGAATACGTCAGCTATACCTGCCCCCATTGCGCGGAATTCCACAAGGAGTCCGACCCTGCCCTGCGGCTGACCCTGGTGGCCAAGGGGCAGGTTTCGGTGACGATCACCAACCTGCTGCGTAACCCGGTCGATCTGACGGTGGCGCTGCTGGCCAACTGCGGCGATCCGAAGCGGTTCTTCGTGAGGCACAACGCGTTCTTCGCGTCGCAGAGTGTCTGGCTCGGCAAGATCGAGAAAATCGGCCAGGACCAGCAGCGCCGCTGGTATCAAGGGCCTGACATCGATCGCAAGCGCGCCATCGCCAACGATCTGGGCTTCTACCCCAAGATGGAAAGCTGGGGCATCAGCCGCGCCCAGGCCGATGCCTGCCTCGCCAGCAAGCCCATGCTCGATATGCTGAAAGCGCAACAGGTCGATGCGCAAGGGTTCGGCTTCCAGGGCACGCCCAGCTTCGCCGTCAACGGTAAGGCGATTGACGCGCACGACTGGGATGGCGTGTCCAAGGCCATAACCGAAACCCTGGCCAAGGAACGCGCCGGCAACATCTGAGCCGGCACGCTCCCGACCTCGCGCCTTCGCTGTGGAGACTGCCTTCACTGTGGAGGCTGACTTCGCTGTGGAGACTGACTTCGCTGTGGAGACTGGCCGCGCAAGCGCTTTGTCTTCGGCCGTTTCATGCGCTAGCCATCACCATCATTCTCAAAGGATTTGCCTGATGATCCGTTTTCGTCTTGCCGCCCTTGGCATCGTCGCCATGCCGCTGGCGCTTGGTCTGGCCGCTTGCGGCAAAAAGGATGACGCGGCAGCGCCCACGGGGGCTGCTACGTCCGCCACCCCGATCGGCAAGATCGCAGCCCCGGCAGGCAAATCCTGGTCTGACATGATTGAGAAGACCGCCGAAGGCGGCTATCGCATGGGCAACCCGGAAGCGCCGATCAAGCTGGTGGAATACGGCGCGCTCAGCTGCTCGCACTGCGCGGATTTCGCGAAGGAAGGCTTCCCGAAGCTGCGGGACGATTACGTCGCCAGCGGTCGGGTCAGCTACGAACTGCGGTACTTCATGCTCAACCCGTTCGACGTTCCGGCATCGTTGCTGACGACGTGCGGCGCAACCGAGGCGGTCATCCCCCTGAGCGAGCAATTCTGGGCCTGGCAACCGACGATGTTCCAGAACATCCAGGCTGTAGGACAGGACAAGCTGGCCGCGATTGAATCCCTGCCCAAGGAAAAGCAGATCGCCGCCATCGCCCAGATTTCCGGCATGGTCGATTTCTTCGCCTCGCGCGGGATCGCCAAGGATCAGGCCAACGCCTGCCTTGCCGATACGGCGAAGGCCAAGGCGTTGGCCGACCAGACGCAGAAAGCGTCCGAGGAATACAACATCACCGGCACGCCCAGCTTCATGATCAACGGCAATTCGATCGGGTCGGGCGCGTGGAAGGATGTCGAGCCCAAGCTGCAACAGGCCGGCGCGCGCTGATATTCTGACCCGATGCGCATACACCGGCTGAAGCTCAGTGGATTCAAGAGCTTTGTAGAGCCGGCTGAACTGCGGATCGAACCGGGGCTGACCGGCGTGGTCGGCCCCAACGGTTGCGGCAAGTCCAACCTTCTGGAAGCCATCCGCTGGGTGATGGGCGAAAGTTCGCCCAAATCCATGCGCGGCGGCGGGATGGAGGACGTGATCTTTGCCGGCACCGACCGGCGCCCCCCACGCGCTTTCGCCGAAGTCATCCTGAAAGCGGAAACCGCCGTCCGCCCGGACGGATCGCGCGAGGATCTTGAGGTCGTCCGCCGGATCGAGCGCGGCGCGGGTAGCGCCTATCGCATCAATGGCCGTGACGTCCGCGCGCGCGACGTGGCGCTGATCTTCGCCGATGCCGCCACCGGCGCGCACAGCCCCGCCCTTGTCAGCCAGGGCCGCATCGCCGCAGTGATTGCCGCCAAACCCGCCGAACGCCGCGCGATGCTGGAAGAGGCGGCGGGGATCGCGGGGCTTCACGTCCGCCGCAAGGACGCAGAACAGCGCCTTCGCGCCACCGAACTGAACCTTGCCCGGCTGGATGATATCATGGCCAGCCTCGACAAGCAGGTCGTCACCTTGCGCCGGCAGGCCCGCGCGGCGGAACGCTACACCGTCCTGTCCGACCAGATCCGGCTGGCCGAGGCGCGGGTCGTCTTCGCCCGCTGGCGCGATGCGGCAGCGGCGGCGGACAGTGCGCGCAAGCAGGCCGAAGCGGCGGAGCAGCGCGTCGCGATTGCCCAGCGTCTGACAAGCGAGGCCCAGAATCAACAGGCCCAGGCGGCGCAGACACTGGCGAGCGCAAGAGAACAACTGGCGGACCGGCGCGACGATGCGAATGCGCAGGGTCACCGGATGGCGACGTTGACGAGCCAGCTGGAAGCGGCGGAGCAGCGCCTGGCCGATCTTGACCGCCAGCGCACTCGCCTGGACGAGGATCGCCGCGACGCCGATCGGCTGACGCGCGATGCGGCAGAAGCGTTGACCCGGCTCGAACGCGATCTGGCTGACGGCGAACGACAGCTGGCAGCCGACGAAGCCGCTCGTCCCCGCCTTGCCAATCAGGTCGATGCGTCCGAGCAGGCATCACGCAGGGCTGAACTCGATCTGGCGCAGGCGACGGCCCGGCAGGCCGGGGTGGAGGCCGAGTGGCGGATCGCCGAAGCGGAAGTCGCCCAGGCCCGTGACCGCGCCGCCAGACTGGAGGCGGAGGCCGCCCGGATCAGCCAGCAGATCGCCGCTCTGGCTCTCGCCCAGGACCTCGACACGGCGATCGACGCCGCCCGATCCGAAGTCGAGATCGCGACCATTCGCCTGAGCGAGAGCCGGCGCGGGCTGGATGACATGCAGGCCAAAAAATCGGCGCTGCAGGGGGAGCGGGACACCGTCGCCTCCGAACTGGCGACCGCGCGGGCCGACCTGACCGGGGTGGATCGCGAACATGCCGCCCTGCTGCGGGATCGGGAAGCACGGACCAAAGGCGCCAAGGCGGCTCATGGTCTGCCCGAGGCTATCGACGCGGTGCGGGCCGCGCCGGGATACGAACGCGCGCTTGCCGCCGTTCTGGGGCGCGATGCCAAGGCGCGTTTGGGCGCAATTGCCGGGGCCGATGGCCGCTACTGGACCGGCGCGCCTGCTCCGTCCACCGTGGCCGACACCTTGGCTGCGCATGTGCTGGAATGCCCGCCACAGCTCGCCGCTCGCCTGGCGCTGGTCCACGTCGTCGAAGCGGACGACGGTCGCGTGCTGGCACCGGGCGAATGGCTGGTGACTCGGGACGGCGTGCTGCGGCGTTGGGACGGCTTCGTTGCGCGCGGTGAAGGCGCTGCCGAGGCGGCGCGGCTGGAAGCGGAGAACCGGTTCGCCGATCTGGCATTGCGGCTGCCACCCTTGCGCGATGCGGTCGCTAGGGCGCAGACCCGGAAAGACGATGTGCAGGCGGAATTGAGCGCGCTCGCGACCCGTCTGGTGGCGGCCGAGCGGGCTATCGCCACTGCCGCCGAAGCGGAGCGCGCTGCCCTTCGCGCCGTGGACAAGGCAGAGGACGCGCGCAACCGCCAACGCGCCCGTCGCGACGAGCTGGATGCCGCGCTTGCCGAATTGACCGGTCAGCGCGAACAGGCTCAGGGTGATTTGCAAAAGGCCACCGAGCGGTTGAGTGCCTTGCCCGATCCGGGTAGCGGCCGGGCCGACGTGGACAAGGCGCGCGGGCATAATACCGACGCGCGGGTTGCCTTGCAGGCGGCGATGGCGACGCTTGCGTCTCACGATCAGGGGTTGGCGGTCGCCCGCGAGCGCACGATCGCCCAGCGCGCCGACATCAGGAGCTGGCAGGCACGCTCGGGCGATGCCTCCGTCCGCCTGTCGCAGATGGCGGGGCGGGTTGAGGAGATCGAAACCGAACGCGCCATCGTTGCCGCCAAACCCCCTGCCCTGGCGCGCCAGATCGACGAGGCGGAAACCGTCCGCGCGCGCCTTGGCAACGAACTTCGAAAAGCGGACGAGGCGGTGAACGCCGCCGCCGCTCGGGCAGAGGAATCGGACGCCGCGCTTTCCGCAGCGCAGGAAACCCTTGCCGCCGCGCGGGAGGCACGAGCGGGAGCAGTGGCCCGCGCCGAGAATGAGGACGCGCGGCGGGTGGAGATGGCGCGCCATTCGGGCGATCGCTTCCAGTGCCCCCCGCCCGTCCTGCCGGAACGATTCGCCTTCGCCTCCGCCAGCGTCGGCACGACTCCCACCGAATCGGCAGCGATGGACAACCTCATTGCCGAACGCGATCGCATCGGCCCGGTAAACCTCGTCGCGGCAGAAGAGCTGGCACAGGCCGAGGGCCAGCTGGGCGTCAGCGCCACGGAAAAGGCGGACCTTATCGAGGCGGTCAACCGCCTGCGCGGCTCGATCGGCAACCTCAATCGCGAAGGAAGAGAGCGCCTGCGCGCCGCGTTCGAAGCGGTGGACGGCCATTTTCGCCGCCTGTTCCAGCAGCTGTTCCAGGGTGGCCAGGCGCATCTGGCGCTGGTCGATTCGGACGATCCGCTGGAGGCGGGCCTCGAAATCTACGCGCAGCCGCCGGGCAAACGGCTTCAGTCACTGACGCTGCTATCGGGCGGCGAACAGGCGCTGACGGCGGTGGCCCTTATTTTCGGGCTGTTCCTGACCAATCCGGCCCCGATCTGCGTGCTGGACGAAGTGGACGCCCCGCTGGACGACGCCAATATTGAGCGGTTCTGCGATCTGCTCGAAGCCATGACCCGCGAGACGGAGACTCGCTATCTGGTGGTCACTCACAACGCCGTCACCATGAGCCGCATGCACCGCCTGTTCGGCGTGACGATGGTGGAAAAGGGAATATCGCGCCTCGTCAGCGTCGATCTGGGCGCGGCCGAGGAACTGCTGGCCGCGCAATAGCCAAGCGTCGCACCTCAGACGATGCCGGCATTCCCCACGACCCAGCACGCCAGCGCCATGACCAGCCCCGCGTCGCGATTGGCGCGGAACCGGGCGAGCGCATTGCCGCCGTCATCCGCGTCCAGCGTCAGCACCTGAAAGCCCAAGTGAAGCGCCATCGGCCCCAGCGCGATCAGCGCGACCCAATCGGGCCGCACCAGCCAGAACGCCAGCCCCCACATCGCCAGCGCGAACGCATAGAATCCGCCGACCCCCGCCCGGACATGCGATCCCAGCCGCAAGGCCGAGGACCGAATGCCGACAAGCGCGTCATCTTCCCGGTCCTGCAGCGCGTAGATCGTGTCGTAGCCGATGCACCATGCGATCGATCCCGCATAGAGCGCCGCCAGGGCGCCCAGCTGATCCCCGCGAATCTCGATCCAGCCGACCAGCGCGCCCCAAGTGAACACAAGCCCCAGCCACGCCTGCGGCCACCAGGTAATCCGCTTCATGAACGGATAGGCGGCCACCAGCGCCAGGCTGCCGAGCGCCACCAGTTGAGCTTCGAACCGCAACTGCAACAACACCAGCAGGCCGACGAGGCACAAGACCAGCAACCACGACCACGCCGAGCGCCGACTTACGCGACGACTGGCGACGGGACGCAGCGCCGTGCGTTCCACCCGGCGATCCAGATCGGCATCGACGATGTCGTTGTAGACGCACCCGGCGCCGCGCATCGCAATCGAGCCGACGAGCATCCACAGCACCAGCGGCCAGCGCTCTTCGCCGCCCGCCAGCATCACGCCCCACGCGCAGGGCCAGAACAGCAGCCACCACCCGATCGGCCGGTCGAAACGCGCCAGCATGGCATAGTCGCGCAGGCGCGGCGGCAGCAGCGCCATGATGCCACTCAACTGGCTGTCAGGAACGAGCGAAGATTGGTTCACGCCACGCTGAATAGTCGCTCCCGCCGCGTCTGTCATGCGTGAACGTGCCTGGTGAACACAACGTATGCGACAGGCATTGCATCGGCCACGCGGGCACGCGAAAAGGCGGTCCGTCAGCAAGGATATGTCTCGATAATGCCCGCCACCCCCGCCTGGCCGCCCCGCTCCGCCCCGCGTCTTTTCGTGCCCGGTCCATTGGCGCCAAACACCGAGGTCACGCTGGACGGGCCGCAGGGGCATTACCTTGGCAAAGTGATGCGCGTCGCGATCGGCGATGCGGTGATCCTGTGCGACGATGCCACCGGGGAGTGGGCCTGCGAAGTGATCGCCGCTGGCAAGCGCGACGTAACGCTCACCGTGACCCGCCATATGCGCGAGCGTGAAGACGTGCCCGACTTTGTACTGTGCACCGCCCTGCTCAAGAAACCCAATTTCGATCTCGTTCTCGAAAAGGCGACCGAGCTTGGCGTGGCCGTGATCCAGCCGATCGTCACTCACCGCTGCGTGGCGGACAAGCTCAATCCCGAGCGCGCGGCGACCATCGTCACCGAAGCCGCCGAACAATGCGCCCGCACCGCCCTGCCGCGAATCGAACCGGTGCAGAAACTGCAGACCCTGCTGCGCGACTGGCCGGCTGACCGCACGCTGTTCTTCGCGGACGAGCAGGGCGGCGAACCGGCAGCAGCTGCTTTTGCCGCGCAGACCGGCCCAGCCGCCTTGCTGGTCGGCCCGGAAGGCGGGTTCGATGAAGACGAGCGCGCGCTCGTTCGCGCTCACCCCCAGGCACGCGCCATCACCCTTGGGCCGCGTATTCTGAGGGCCGAAACCGCCTGCATTTCCGCCACCGGACTGTGGATGGCGATGGCGGGCGACTGGTCAAAATCCAGTTCTTGAACCGCGCGGTACAAAAAGTTCTAGCGTCCGCCCCGGTCGCGCACTAATTCCGCCGCCATGAGCACTCGTGAGGTATCGGATCGCGAAGATCCGGTGATCGAAAACCTGGATCAACTGGCCGCGCCGATGGCAGCGGGCGAAAAGCCGCGTGAGGCGTGGCGGATCGGTACCGAGCACGAGAAATTCGTCTACGACAGGGCCGATCACCACGCCCCTTCGTACGAGGAAAACGGCGGCATCCGCGACCTGCTGATGAACCTGACCGAGTTTGGCTGGGAACCCATCATCGAAGGCGGCAACGTCATCGCGATGAAAGGGGCCGACGGCAACGTCAGCCTCGAGCCTGCGGGCCAGCTTGAACTGTCCGGCGCGCCGCTGGAAGACCTGCACGAAACGTGCGCCGAAACCGGGCGCCACCTCGCTCAGGTCAAGGCCATCGGCGAACGCATCGGCAAGTCCTATCTCGGCCTCGGCATGTGGCCCGACAAGACGCGGGACGTCCTGCCGATCATGCCCAAGGGCCGTTATGCCATCATGCTGCGCCACATGCCGCGCGTCGGCACGATGGGCCTCGACATGATGCTGCGCACTTGTACGATTCAGGTGAACCTCGACTATTCGAGCGAGGCGGACATGGTGAAGAAGTTCCGCACCAGCCTTGCCCTGCAGCCCTTGGCGACGGCGCTGTTCGCGAACTCCCCCTTCACCGAGGGCAAGCCCAACGGCTACCTTTCCTATCGCAGCCATATCTGGTCGGACACCGATCCGCAGCGCACCGGCATGCTGCCTTTCGTGTTCGAGGATGGCTTCGGCTACGAACGCTACGTCCAGTACATGCTGGACGTGCCGATGTACTTCGTCTTCCGCGACGGGAAGTACATCGATGCCGCCGGACTGTCGTTCCGTGATTTCCTGAAAGGCGAACTGTCCGTCCTTCCGGGCGAGCGGCCGCGGCTTTCGGACTGGCAGGACCACCTGTCCACCGCCTTCCCGGAAGTGCGCCTCAAATCCTTCCTCGAAATGCGCGGCGCGGACGGCGGCCCCTGGAGCCGTATCTGTGCTCTCCCGGCGTTCTGGGTCGGCTTGCTGTACGATCAAGGCGCGCTCGATGCGGCGTGGGATCTGGTCAAGGACTGGGACATGGAAGGGCGCGAAACGCTGCGCTCGGCCGCTCCGAAACTAGGCCTCGATGCGCCGATTCCGGGGGGCGGCACCTTGCGGGACATCGCCGCGCAGGTGGTCGAGATTTCGCGCTCCGGCCTCGCCGCGCGTGGCAGGCTCAACTCCAGCGGTGAAAACGAAACCGGCTTCCTCGAACCGCTGGCGGAGATCGTGGCATCGGGCAAAGTCCCGGCGCAGAAGCTGCTCGACCTCTACAATGGCGAATGGGGCGGCGATCTGTCGCGGATCTACGCGGTGAAGACGTTCTGACGTGATCGTCGTCACTGGCGAATTTCGCATGCCGCTGCCGTCGCTGGACGCTGCGCGCGTGGCGATGGCCGAGGTGATCATGCACTCGCGCGCCGAACCGGGCTGCCTGTCGTACTGCTACGCGGAAGATTTGTTAGAACCAGGCCTGTTCCGGGTGGTCGAATCCTGGACCGACCGCGCCGCTCTCGAGGCCCATTTCGCCCAGCCGCACATGAAGCGCTGGATCGAGCAGCGCGCCGCGCTCGGCCTTACCGACCGTCAGGTCACGGCCCATGAAACGATCGGCAGCGAAGCGCTCTGATCAGTCCGCGGGTTGGGCCACACCGCCGCGCGGGCGCAACTTCTCGCCAAGGCGCGTGAAGCTGCGGGTAATCAGCGCATTTTCGGCCATCCAGGCATAGTATTCGCGATACTTCGCGTCCTCGCTCAGCAGGTGCGCTTCCTCGGTACGCGCGCGCCAGTAATAGACGCCGCTCACCACCGCGAGCAGCACCGTGTTGCGCACCGCGTCGGTGATCGAGGCATTGGTGACCAGGAACGGCAGCGTGGACGTCCACCAGAACAGGTTCTTCGACAGGTACGCCGGGTGCCGGGTGAACCGATACGGACCGTTCGTCAGCACGCCGCGATAGGTGAGATTGGAAAAGCGCAGCCCGAACGCAAACGTCGCCCAGGCGTAGATGGCGGTCAGCACCACCATCATCGCGGCCCAGCCCCACAGCAGCCAGGCGTGCCCGGCCAGCCAGTACGCCCAGCCGCCGGTGTGGACTTCATAGCCCAGAACGTCCGCCCGTCCCATCGTTCCCCAGACGAACGGCGGATAGCAGATCAGCGCCGCCACCCAGCCCGCCAGAAACGGATTGCCGCTGCGGATATGCGCGTCGAGCGGGCGGAACGTGAACAGGTATCCCACGGTGCCGATCTGGACGTCGATCAGGAACAGCCCCTCGATCAGCAGCGACCCCAGTTGCACGGGATCATGCGCGATGGCGCCGAAATCCGCCTCCACGATGCGGCTGAAACCGCCGGGCAGGATGGAGATCATGAAGGCGCCGAAGAACCCCTTGATCGCCCACGCGCGCCAATGCTTCCTGACGTCGGCCGGGTTCCAGCCTTCTCGTCCGGTCACCAATACACCGAAGTGCCATGACGCGTCACGCGGCTCGATCATCACCCGGTCGAGCCACAGCACATAAGGTACGGACAGCACGAACAAAGGAACCGCCGCCGCCCCCAGCACTTGCATCGCAAAAACGTATTGCCCGTCCCAATACCATCTAAAAATGCAATAAAAACAGGCTATTAAAGCCCACGTCACCCACAACCCGGCCAGTTTCGTGATCGAATAGTCCAGCGTGTGCGACAACGCCCTCCGCCGCGACCAGTCTATCCCAGTAGATGGCCGCGCATGCACTTTATCAACAAACACCGACCAACACGTCATCACTCCGCCGGTAATCAGCAGAGTCAGCACCGCCGCATAAGGCCCACTCAACGGCGCACGCGGCCCCGGCATCGACAGAAGATCAGCGACACTCGCCCAATTCCGGCAGATGACAAGCCACACCGCCAGAGCGACGACGCCGGATAAGCCTACGCCGGCCGAAACATCGCTGGCCGGTCGTTGGACAATCGAAGGGCGCGCAGTGGTCATGACCGATCGCCTACCCGCAATTGGTTAAGAGCGCACAAACCCAATCGCCAGTTGCGCCCCTCCCCTTTTGAGCCGGGCGCAACCAAGGATCAGCGATAGGCAGTGATGCGGCCTGAGTCGTCGAGGATATATAGCGTTTGATTGGCCACGACAGGCGCCAGAGAAAGCGGCGCCTTCAACTCGGTAAACTGCGCCATCGTACCGCTGGCCGGATCGACCGTGGCAACCATGCCGTCAGAGTTACCAATCCAAAGCTTGCCACCAGCCAGCACCGGCCCAACCCAGAAAATCGGACCTTTCCGTTTCTTAGGATTGTCATAGCGCGCAAGTTGGGTGAGCCAGCGGACTTTGCCGGTCGATCGAGCTATTGCCAGAATCTCGGCATGGTCGTCCAAGGTGAAGACCCAGTCTCCCGCCACGGCGGGGGTGGATATGCCAGCCAGGTTGAGTTCCCAGATTCGCTGACCTGTCACCAGTTCGTAAGCGGCCATACGCCCGCCCTGACCCAACGCGTAGACCCGGCCCCGATCGATAATCGGATCTGCGTCCACGTCAGTAAGGCTGCCAACCTCTGTCGAGATCGACGTGCGTGCCAATGCGTCAGACCACAGCTGACGGCCATTTTCATAGCGATAGGCGACCAGTTCGCCTGAGGAATATCCGGCGATGACCGTGCCTTGGCCTGCCGCTGGGGCAGCCACACCAAAGACGCCGGATTGAGTCAGCGAAGCCGATTCGTTCCAGATGGATGCTCCGTCCGCAGCGTTGAGAGCCACGATCTGGTTATCCTGTGTCATCACGAACACGGAATTGAAGGCAACCGTCGGAGAACCACGAAGCGGGCCTGCTGGCTTCTTTGTCCAAACTGGCGTGCCGTCGCGAGCGTTCAGTGCAGCGACTTCCCCAAGGCCGGTCGTCACATAAACGCGATCCGCATCGAATGTAACGCCGCCGCCAAAGACCGAACTTTCGTTCTTGCCGTCAACGGCAAAGCCTTTTGTCCAAACAGCCGCGCCGCTTTGCGCATCAAAAGCATGGACCATTCCGTTCGTGTCCATCACGAACAGCTTGCCGTCTCCGATCACCGGGGAGGCGGCCAAACGGCGGCGATTGGTGGACCCCGCGATCTCAACTGACCATGCTCGGGTCGGATTGTCCGCAAGGGCAAGATGGCCGTACGCCTTGCTAGGCGTTCCGCCCCCCTGCGCCCAGGTCGCATTCACCTCCGCCGGAGGCAAGATGACGGATACCGCGCCAAGCGTCGGATCAGTCTTCGCGCCGCTTTCGATCCGAGAGAGGATCGGTACGCGATTGCCGACGGTTGGTGTTTTGGCCGGGCCTTTTCCGCCAAACAACTTGCAACCCGACAATCCCATAACCAGGGCGAGTGCGATCAGCGGCACTACTTTCCGGGCGCGCAGGGTGCCTTCGGGGCTGGTTTTGCGAGCAACTGCGTTCATGCGACTATCCTCAACAGGTATGCTCATTCCGAAGCGTCGGCATTCTGATTTGCCGTACTCGCGACTGGTTTGCCCAGAGGCTGGCCTTTGTCATCCACGACATCTTCGACCGCATCCACGCCCAACACGGCGGCTAGCTGACGGGCGCGACTGCGAAGTCCCTCGTCGATGTTCTCATCCTTGGCGATAGCAGCGAACAACGGGCCGGCTTGGTCTGGCTTGTCCTGCTTCAGGTAAGCCATGCCAACCAGTTCACCCGCGACGCCGAACCACGCATTTCCGGGTGCTGCCAAAGGCTTGAGACGATCAACGACGTCCTGCGGTTTCATCGCATCGAAATTGGCGGCGACCCCTCGTACCAATGCCAGATCGCGCATCGGCTGCGGCGCGCCGGTATCGGCGGCGACTTGGTCGTAGAGCTTCAATGCATCAGCCTTGCGCTCTTGCCGCAGCGCTATGCCCGCAAGCAGAAGTCTGGCCGATGTCACGTTGGCATCGGATGATCCGGCGGCCGCGATGGGCGTGAGTTTGGCCTTGGCCGCATCGAGATTGTCCGCTTGAAGACTATCCAGCGCTTGCACATAAGCCTCGGCTCGCTCTTCACGCTCCTTGGTCTGCCGGTGGTCCCAGTAGATCCAGCCTCCGAATGCGAGCAGAGCGATAACGATCAGGCCAATGACCAGCTTGCCATAGCGGGCCATGAAGCTTTCCATCTGATCCTGCCGGACGGCGTCATCCACCTCACGCATGAAGACTTCGTTCTGTGCGGCGGTGCGCGGATTTGTGTCGGGAGGCAGAGCCAAGATGGGGCGCTTTCTGCGGAAAATCGGGACGGATGCGGCGCTGTTTAGCGAATGCATGGGGCTTTTCAACGGGGATATCAGTGGGCGTCCCGCCGTGAAGCGGGGCTGAACACGGTTTTACGCGAGAAACCCGATGCCCATCGCTTCGCCATAAATCTTTCGATAGGATCGAATCATCGTTTCCTCGTCGTATTCTGCTTGCGCACGAGTGCGATTGGCAATGCCGATCCTCTCGCGAAGTGCGGGATCACGAGCCAGTTCGGCTATAGCCCACGCGAGTGCAGCCTCGTCCCCCGGCGGCGTCACATAGCTTCGGTTCTCGATCGCTACCATGTCCGCGACGTCGCCAACTGCAGGTGAAGCGATGGCCAGACCTGTCGCCATCGCTTCAACGACGGAGATCGGAAACTGCTCGCTGTCGGACGACAAGGCAAAAAGATCGAACAGGCCGATAGCACGGGACGGGTCACGCACAAAGCCGGGCAGATGGACACGATCCGCAATGCCGCATCGAAGTGCTTCCGCTTCGATCGCCGACCGGTCTGGCCCTTCTCCCAATATGACCAAGCGCCAGTCCGAAGGAAGCGCTGCAAATGCTCGCACCAGCCTCGGCAAGTTCTTTACGGCACGCAGGCCGGCCAGGGTTCCGACCCATTTGTCACCCGGCGCTTTGATAAGGCCGGGCAAGGCGTCAACCGGTGGCCGCTGGTGATAGGCCTCGGTATCGATACCGTTGCCGATCAGATGGACCTTGGTCGGGGGCTGGCGCCATGTCTTCAACGCGATCGTTGCCAACCGGCGAGACGGCACCACAAGACCTTTTGTGCTGGTCAGCGCCATTCGGCGAAAGACGTTACGAGACGTCTTGAGACCGTTTGCCTCGTCCTCGTTGAAACCATCCTCGTGGTGGATGAGAGGAGGCAGACCAAGAACGGTCGCGTAAAGCCGATGGGCGAAAACAGCATCAAGCGCACCCCAATTATACGAAAGTATAAGATCGAAGTGGCGCATCGCCCTCGCAATGCGCCATAGCCTGAGAGGGGTGGGTCGGCCTTGAAGCGCAGGAAAATCTGCAGTGAATTCGACGTTGATCGTTGATTCGAGCGCCACTCTTGCGCCGTAGGCATCGGGCTGAGCGGAAACGACGGTATGCGTGATCGCTGGGCCAAAGACGTTCATCAGCCGAACTGCGCGCAATTCCTTGCCGCCAGCCGAAAAGCTGGAATGAAGATGGAGAAACCGCAACGTGCCGGTCAGCGCACGCGGGCCAGCAGCCGCTCGATAGCAGCGACCGCCTCCGGTTCGTCCAGTGTCGGGGCGTGCCCGACATCCGCAAGCGTTACCGTCTCGGTGCTTGAGATCCGGCGCACCATTTCGACCAGCGTTTCCTCCGACAGCAGGTCCGACAACTCGCCGCGCAAGACTGTCAGCGGCACGGTGTTGAGAGCCTCCCATGCTGGCCACAGGTCAATCTGATCATCAACGTCGAGAGCAAGAAAGGGTTCGGCGATCTTCATATCGTAATCGAATACCACACGCCCGCTTCCCGAGATGGTCATGAGGCGCTTCGCCCGACCGATCCAGAAATCCAAAGTGTGCCCCGGATGCGCATGTCCCTGAACATCCTCAAGTCCGCGAGCGGCATGAACCCATGTGGGGAAAGACCGCCCCTGGCCAACATATTCCTTGATACGCGCGAGCCCTGCAGGCTCTAGCCATGGACCCACATCGTTTATGACAGCGCCCGCGATCCGATCGGCCATCACCGTCGCCAAGCCCATTATCATCAGCCCGCCCAAGGACGTGCCGATGGCGACGAAGCGATCGATCCCCTCCTGATCCAGCAGCGCAACGATATCTTCGCAGTATTGCGTGGGGGTATAGGTGGAGGAATCGCGGGCATATTCGCTATCGCCCCGCCCGCGTAGGTCCGGACATATCACCCGGCGTGACCGAGCGAGCAAAGGGGCCAGAAAATCAAAATCCCGGGCATTGCGCGTCAGGCCGTGCAAGCAGATCACCGGGACCGAAGCGTCGTCCGGGCGTGAAGCGCCATAGTCACGGAAATGCAGCTTCAGTCCGTCCTTGCTGGACCAGAAGCGATCTTCGAATACCTTCATGCTGGGGCAGCTACCCTTAAAACGGCGGAAAACAAAGAAATTGACTTGCCTTGATCGGCGGACCTGCCAGCCCCACTATCGCTTGATGAATAACGAACCGCAAGCTGGCTCCTATCGGCCCGACCCGCGCATCGAGGCAATTGCTTCGTGGATCGGCGATCCAGTGCAGGCGGCGGGGTTTCCGGATCACATCATTCGCTGGCGCAACGATCGCGCTGCGGCGACGGTAGGATTGCATCATCTGGATGATGTCCAGTGGATCAATCACTTCGGTCAGTTTGAACCGCTTCCTGGCAATCTGCCGCAGCCACTGGCTTTACGCTATCACGGGCATCAGTTCCGCACCTACAATCCAGAACTGGGCGATGGCCGCGGATTTCTGTATGCGCAGATGCGGGACGTCAATGGGCGTTTGCTGGATCTGGGCACCAAAGGATCCGGGCAGACGCCTTGGAGCCGTAGCGGTGATGGTCGATTGACGCTGAAAGGCGCGGTGCGTGAAATTCTTGCCACCGAGATGCTCGAAGCGTTGGGCGTCAACACCAGCAAGACATTTTCAGTCATCGAAACCGGAGAATCGCTGTGGCGCGGTGATGAGCCATCCCCCACGCGATCAGCGGTCATGGTTCGCCTCTCGCACGGCCATATCCGGATAGGAACCTTTCAACGCCTGTATGCTCTTGAAGAGCGTGAGCACATGGCAGCTCTCGTCGATTATTGCCTGGAGAATTATCCCGGCAACCTGCTCCCCGATGACGCCCCTGGGCGAGACGAGCCCGCAGTCATGTTACTGCATCAAGTTGTCGAACGGATGGCAGACTTGGCGGCTTCCTGGATGGTCGCCGGTTTCGTTCACGGCGTGCTCAATACCGATAACATGAATATTTCGGGCGAAAGCTTCGATTACGGACCATGGCGATGGTTGCCAAAATGGGACCCGCGATTCACCGCCGCCTATTTCGATCATCAGGGCCTCTATTCCTTCGGGCGGCAACCCGAAGCGGTGTTGTGGAATTGTGGACAGCTTGCATCGTCACTACGAATGCTGGCCGAAACCGCCCCGCTCGTGGCCGCGCTAGACCGCTTTGGGTCGCTATATGGCCAGGCGATGTGCCGACGCTTTACCTGGAGGCTTGGCATCCTGTCACAAGGGCTCGAAGCGGACACAAAACTGATCCAGCTTGCGGAAAAGACGATGGTGGACCAGGAGATTGGCCCTGACCGTTTCTTCTTCGAGCGTCGTTGTGCAAACCACAAAGACGGGAGCGAGTTTGGGGCAATGCTGGCGACCTACACGTCGGTCGCAGATTGCAGCGATCCTTTCTGGCAAGCCCCGTCACCACCAGACCTGCTTATCGAAGAAGTTGAGCGCATCTGGGGTGCGATTGCGGACCATGACGATTGGTCGGCTTTGTACCGCAAAATAGCTGACATCCGCTCGCTGGGCGTCGCGCTTGGTGCCGCCCCACATTGCCCGGATAGTCCAAGGGTGGGAGCATGATCCCCACCTCGACGTTAGGCTACTCTTAGGGATACTTGTGCAAGGACAGTTTCTTCTGAGAGTTGCAATGCGAACGGAACCTTGAACGCGATGGAAGGCGCTGACGCCACCCATATCCCGCCAGCCAGCGGACCTGCCAGGTTCGTCGCGGCTGACGAGCGGTCGAGCAGGGTCGAAATTGTCTCTTATGAGCCCGCAACCGGCAAGGAACTCTGGCGTGGTCCGGTCGCCGATATCGAGGATATTGTCGCGCGGGCCAGACGGGCTTGGCCGTCGTGGGCTGCCCAGCCTCTGTCTACACGAATGGAGCTGCTCCGGCGGTTCGCCAACGAAGTACGAAAAGACGCGGAAAAACTTGTTGCCACGATTGCGCGGGAAGTGGGCAAGCCATTGTGGGAAGCGCGCGCCGAAGTAGACAGCGTCATTGCCAAGGTGGAAGTGTCGATCCGTTCTTACGCAGAACGGACAAGCCAGCGTAAGCTTGATTCGGCGCTGCAAGGGGCGATGGCTGTGCGCCACAAACCGCACGGCGTTGTGCTTGTGCTTGGGCCTTATAACTACCCGGCGCATTTGCCCAACGCGCATATCGTCCCGGCGTTGATTGCCGGGAACGCTGTCATTTTCAAACCAAGCGAACGCGCGCCTGCTACGGCTGACATGCTGACGCGCTGCTTTCATCGAGCCGGAATCTCGGCGGCGGTAGTGCAGTGCGCTGTCGGCGGACCGGCTGAGGGGGCAGCGCTGGTGGCGCACGATGGCGTTGATGCGGTGCTTTTCACCGGCTCCGCCAATACCGGCATTTCGATCAACAGACGTCTCGCCGCGCGTCCGGACAAGATGGTCGCCCTGGAGATGGGCGGCAACAATCCGATGGTCGTTTGGGACACCCCCAAGCTGACCGATGCCGCCGCCATCATCGTGCAATCGGCTTTTGCCACGGCCGGCCAACGCTGTACCGCCACTCGACGATTGATCGTGCGCGACACGATGTACGATGCTGTGATGGCCGAGGTGAAGGCGTTGGCTGATCGGGTGATCGTCGGTGGGCCCTTCGATGAACCAACTCCGTTCATGGGACCGGTGATCGATAATGCTGCGGCGGACGGCCTGACTGAAAGTTTCC
Organism: Novosphingobium sp. BL-S-24; assembly: GCF_055521575.1. Lineage (NCBI taxonomy): Bacteria > Pseudomonadati > Pseudomonadota > Alphaproteobacteria > Sphingomonadales > Sphingomonadaceae > Novosphingobium > Novosphingobium sp. BL-S-24. The sequence continues at coordinate 2,022,416 of NZ_CM145488.1, read as the reverse complement.
TGTATCTGCTCAGTCATGGTGGCAGGGCGATCAAGCACTTGGTGCGCCTTCACGACGCGCTGCCCTTTCTCAGCCCGGCAATTATCGATGTGACCGCGATGAAGGATCGCCCGGACGTGGAATTGTTCGGCCCCGTGCTGCAGGTGATTCGCGTGTCCGACTTCGATCAGGCAATCGCCGAAGCCAACGCTACGCGATTTGGACTTGCCGCCTCTCTCGTCGGCGGGTCGCCTCAGGAATACAATCGTTTCTGGGCCAACGTCCGTGCTGGCATCGTCAATTGGAACCGCCCCACGATTGGCCCGAGCCACGCGGCACCAATGGGCGGGGTGGGCCTATCCGGCAATCATCGACCAACTGGCTACTACGCCGCTGATTATTGTGCGTACCCTGTCGCGTCAGGAGAGATGGATCAGCCCCGCGCCGTCATTGGGGTCGGCCTTACATAAGGCGCGCTAATCTCCGGACCGCCTATGTGCCGCTTGCGACAAGATCGACCTCCGTCAGTCCGTTTGCCTGCTTGCGAGCATAGACGACATAGGCTTTGCCATCTTTTTTGCCGCCGAGGATATGGTCATTTCCATCGACCTTATGCTGCGTGCTGTATCCGGCTCCGGCGACCTTGGTGTAGTAGAAGCTCATCACATCATCGATGCCGACCGGCGTAGCGAAGTTGACCACGCGCAACGCACAATCCTGGCTTGCAACGCCTGCCGCCTCCTGCACCGCGCCGCGCGGATAGACAGGGAGTTCTGGCGGAAGTTTGGCTGCCCAGATATTTGAATATTGGACTTTGGCCGCGCAATCGGCACTTGCGGCCTTTGCTCCTTGGGCTATCTGCGCCGCGGTTGCTGCATTTTGAGCCAACGGATTGGCTTTCCCTTGCGAAGGGTTAGGCGCCCGCTTCAAACTTCCCCCTACCGCTGCTGCTGCCTGCTTTTTGGCCGCCGCAATCGCCTCTGGTGTCACATCCTGGGGAGGCAACGTGATCTGTCGTCCTTCCGGTGCAACCGCCGATCCCTGCCCTCCGGCCTTGTTCGGGTCGACCATTATCTGATCGCCCAGCGCCCCCGTCAAAGCGGGATCCGTTTCCCCGGGTGTGGGCTGCTTTTCACTCTTGCCGCAGCCTGCGAGCAGAAGAGTACCGGCGAGACCGATCATGACGAAGCGGGCGGGGGTTTTCATTGCACGTTCCTTCGAACAGCCAAAGACATCGACTGTGTTTTCAGGAAACGCGAAAACGCGCCGAAGGGCCAGCCATGTGTTCGGGCGCGTGCCATTTCGGGAAGTATTGGTGGTGAAAGTTGATGAAGTACATGCGGCTCAAGGGCGCCCGCAGAACGCGGGCGCCCTTCCGCCTGGCGTACCGTCCGTAAGGAGCGGTCAGCCGGACGGTTCCCCCTTGCGTCGCCGTTCGCTTAGGGAAACCGGTTGTTCGTGAGGGTTAGCGGCAGGATCCGCCGCGATCGACCGACCGGCCGAGCAGAGCACCTGCTGCCGCGCCGAGGACCGTACCGGCAGTGCGGTCACGCCCGCCGTCGATTTCACGGCCCAGGAGGGCACCGGCGGCACCGCCGATCAACAGTCCGGTCGTGCCATTCGAGCGACGGCAGTAGTAACGGCCGTCATTGCCGCGCCACGAGCGGGCGTTGCGGTAGTCACCACGGTCCCTGCGATCGTAGCGGTCATAGCGATCGTACCGGTTGCCATAGCCGCGACGATAGTCTTCGCGTGAATAATGATAGCGGCCGTAGTCGTTGACCTGCTCACCGGGGGCGGTGAAGGCGGTGGGCGCATGGGTCGCGACCGCAGCGGTCGCGGGGAGAGCGGTGGTCAGGCTGGCGGCGGCGGCAACGATGGCCGAAGCTTTGAAAAATGAATGCATGTCGTTACTCCTCCGAGTTGAGGGCGGAAAAGCCATCCGACTCCATCCGCTGTATGCATTCATCTTTATGGCAACCAACCTGAACAGACCGCAACGCGCTTGTCAGATTTCAATTATGCGACGAGCCGAATATTCAGCGGAGACAAAACGAGCCCGAACGCCGATTTTGATCGCCTTCCTCTCCGATCAGAGCGCGCCGGCAAAACGCAATGGTTCACCGACCGCCTCGTTCGCCAATTGACCTTCCCACATCGCTGTATGGCCCCGGACGATCGTGCCGATGACTCGGCCTTCCAGTTCCATTCCTGTGAAAGGCGACCAGCCGCAGCGGCTTTCGACCCAATCCTCGGTGATGGTGAACCGCCCCTTGCGATCGACGACAGTGAAATCCGCGTCGTATCCGGCGGCGATGCGGCCCTTGCCGACCAGGCCGAACACGCGCTGCACGCCGCTGGACGTCATGTCGATCAAGCGTTCCAGCGTCAGCCTGCCCTTGGCCACATGGTCCAGCATCAACGGCAACAGCGTCTGCACGCCCGGCATGCCGGAAGGGCTGGCGGGGTAAGGCTTGGCCTTTTCTTCGCGCGTATGCGGCGCGTGATCGGACCCCAGAACGTCGGGCACACCGGCGCGCAACCACTGCCACAGGCCATCGCGATGGGCAGCGGAGCGGATCGGCGGATTCATCTGCGCGAACGTGCCGATGCGGGGATAGGCGTCCTCTCCAGCGAGCGTCAGGTGCTGCGGCGTCACCTCGCACGTCGCGATGTCGCGATGCTGGGATATCAGTTCGAGTTCCGCAGGCGTGGTGATGTGGAGGATGTGAATCGGACGACGGGCTTCGCGGGCAAGGCGAAGGATGCGCTTGGTCGCCATGAGAGCGCTTTCGTCATCACGCCACACCGGATGGCTGGACGGATCGCCTTCGACGCGGAAATCCTTGCGGGCGTTCATCCGCTCTTCGTCTTCGGCATGAATCGCCACTCGCCGACGTCCGTGGGCCAGTACCCGGGCAAGCTGTTCGTCTTCGGCCACCAACAGGCTGCCGGTTGACGCGCCCATGAAAATCTTGACCCCGGCCGTTCCAGGCATCCGTTCCAGTTCGGCAAGCTCGACTGCGTTGGCCGCCGTCGCCCCCACATAGAACGCATGGTCGCAGTGCATGCGATGATGGGCGCGGTTCAGTTTGTCGGTCACCCGATCGACAGTGTCGGTATTCGGGTTGGTGTTGGGCATTTCGAACACGGCGGTGATACCGCCCATGACTGCCGCGCGGCTTCCGGTTTCGAGGTCTTCCTTGTGCTCCAGACCCGGTTCGCGAAAGTGCACCTGGCTGTCGATCACGCCCGGCAGCACGTCCAGACCGGTGCAGTCAACGCGCTTTGCGGCATCGGGATAGGACCCGACGCCGATGATCTTGCCCGCGCGCACGGCGACATCGGCGACCACGGGTCCGTTCGGCGTATGTATGGTTCCACCGGAAAGGACGAGTTCGGGGGCAAGTGCGCTCATCGCGAAAGGGTTCCTGCTGCCGTTGATCCAGAGGGCACCATGCCAGCGCCATCAGGCCGACCTAGTCGTCACCGCCCCCGCTTGCAAGGTCAGCGGACCCGCTCACCGCCCCGTTCGCCACGACGCAAGAGCGCCTGAACGAAGGCGTCCAGATCATCGATGTCGACGTCGAGAACCTCGTTCCACTCGTCCAGCACGGCGGCGATGTCTTCGCGCGTATAGCGGGGCTGATCCTGAACAACTGGCGCCGGAGGCACGCGAGGGGGCCGGTGCGGCCATGGATGGCCGGTAAGGTTATTGTACAGCCAGCCAAAGGCGCACAGCAGCAGGACATTGACGGCGATCGGCGCCATCCAGACCCAACTCCAGGGCACATCCCCGGTAGCACCCAGCGCGCAGAGGAGCGCGCAGGCGCCGCCAGGCGGATGCAAACAGCGCGCAAGCGACATGACCGCGATCGCGCCGCCCACGGCAAGGCTCCCCGCGATCCAGGGATCACCCGTCAGGTGCCCAAAGGCCAGGCCGACCGCCGCCGAAAGAAGATCGCCGCCGATCACCGACCAGGGCTGCGCCAGGGGACTGGCGGGAACGCAGAAAACCAGAACGGCGGATGCGCCGAGCGGGGCCACCAGAAAGGGCAATCCCGTCGCCCCGCCCGGCGGCAGCAGCTTGAGCGAAAGGAGAGTGAGTATCCCCGCAAAGGCGATTCCCAGTCCTGCCCCCAAAGCACCGCGCGCCCAGCCCAGATGGCCCATGGCGTGCGTTCGCCAGTGACCGTGCAGCGTCGCTATCCGGGAAACCTGCGGCAAACCTGTCCGTCCTCATGTCTTACGGAATCGGGCGCCCTATGGCGCAATTTCCCGATCGCGACGAGGCCGGAATTTCGGGTTTGTAGGACCGCGGCAGTCACCAATCGCAAGCGCGGACGCATCGGAAACGGAAACCCGACAGTTCCTTTGGGGAACTGCCGGGCCGCCATACCTCGTTTCTGGTTGCTCAGGCGAACTTGCCAGCCTTGGCGAACTCGCCCAGCGGCTTGCGACCGGCAGCGACTTCGCGTTCCTGAAGGAAGTCAGGCAGGGAAGCCTTGTCGCCCTGCTTGCCGATCACGAAAGCGGCTTCCAGGCGATAGTCGTCGGGAATGCCCAGGGCCGTTTCGGCTTCACCGAACTTCAGGCCGGTCATCCCATGGGTGTGATAGCCAAGGGCCTGTGCCTGCAGCGCGGCCAAGGCCCAGGCTGCGCCCGAATCGAAGCTGTGGCTGTGATTGTCCGAATTGCCCTTGTCGGAGCGCATGAACTTGTCGGACACGACGAACACCAGCGCCGACGCTTCCTTTGCCCAGCCCTTGTTGAAGTCCACCAGCTGATCCAGGAACAGGTCCCAGTTGGCGTCACCCTTCCGGGCGTAGAGGAACGTCCAGGGCTGGACGTTATAGGCGGACGGCGCCCACCCGGCGGCTTCCAGAATGGCATCCAGATCATCCTGCGGGATGTCGCTGCCATCGAACGCGCGGGGGCTCCAGCGATCGATGATCAGCTTTTCGATCTTGGGGTGGGCAATCCGTCCGGTCATTTCATCGTTCCTTTGTTTAGATCACAGCATATTTCGGCAGCGCTCGGTTCAGGCGGCGTCTACCAACACAAGTTCGGCATCTTCAAGCGCGGTCACCGAAATGGCGGAGAGGCCGGTGATCGCCAGACCGTCTCGCGCATTGGCTTCAACATCATCCACCCGGATCCGACCCTTCGCCGCGACCAGATAGGCATGACGCGATGCTTCGGTCTGGTACGTCACCGTATCCCCAGCCTTGACCGTCGCCCCAAGGACGCGGGCATCGGCGTTGATCGGCAGCGCATCGTCGTCACCGGCCATTCCGCTGGCGAGGGTGACGAACCGGCCGTTGCGATCGCCCTTGGGAAAAGGGCGTGCTCCCCAGTTCGGCTCACCGCCGCGCTGGTCCGGGATGATCCAGATCTGGAACAGGGTCGTGTCCTCGTCCTCCAGATTGTATTCGGAGTGCTGGACCCCTGTCCCGGCGCTCATGACCTGAACGTCACCGGCTTCGGTCCGCCCGGTGTTGCCCAGGCTGTCGCGGTGCGTGATCGCGCCGGTGCGGACGTAGGTGATGATCTCCATGTCCCGGTGCGAGTGCGGCGGAAATCCTTTTTGCGCGGCGATGGTGTCGTCATTCCAGACCCGCAGGCGTCCCCAGTTGGTGCGCGCAGGATCGTGATAATCGGCGAACGAAAAGTGGTGATGGGCATCGAGCCAGCCGTGGTTGGCCGCGCCTAGGCTATCGAAAGTACGCAGTTCAATCATGATGCTCTCCAGAAGATGGGCGACCTGGAAAGGTCTGTTGAGAGCCGTAATAGCGATTGCGTGACAATCGGATAATTGCGATAAAATCGACCGAGATTATCGGAAAAGTTGAATGGTTAGTATCGTCCCGCCAAGCCTGGATCACTTGCGATCCTTCCTCGCCGTCGTGGAGGAAGGCAGCTTCAATGGCGCCGCGCGCAAGATGGGGCGCGCCATTTCGGTGGTCAGCTATGCGATCGCCCAGCTGGAAAGCCAGCTGGACATGCGCCTGTTCGACCGGGAAGGATCGCGCCGCCCGCAATTGACCGAAGCCGGCAGGGCGCTCCTGTCGGAAGCTCATGCGATTTCGGACGATGTGGATGCGCTCCTTGCCAAAGTGCGCAGCCTGCGTCAGGGCCTCGAAGCCGAACTGTCGTTTGCCGTCGATGTGATGGTGCCGGGAAACGTACTGGCCCCGCTCCTGCGCGATTTCCAGAGCCGGTTTCCGACCGTTTCCCTCCGCCTCCATGTCGAAGCGCTGGGCGCCGTAGCAGCGCTGGTGCTCGATGGCCGGGCGACGCTTGCCATCGCCGGGCCCGACATCATGGATCTGCCCGAGATCGAGCGGGAGATCATCGGCTCGGTCAAGCTGGTCGCCGTCGCCGCGCCGGATCACCCGTTGGCACGCGCCGAACGAATCGCCCCCGGTGAGGCCCGCCGACACCTGCAGCTGGTGCTGACCGACCGCTCTCCGTTGACGGAGGGGCGTGACTTTTCCGTCTTCAGCCCCCGTTCCTGGCGCCTCGCCGATCTGGGCGCAAAGCACGATTTGCTGCGGGAAGGGATCGGCTGGGGGTCCATGCCGCGCCATGCCGTGATCGCCGACCTCCAGTCTGGCGCGCTCGTCGAACTGCATCTGCCCGAGCGTCCGGTGATCGACTATTCGCTCGTCGCACTGTGGCGCCGTGATACCCCGCCCGGCCCCGCAGCCGTCTGGGTTCTTGATGAAATGCGCGAGCGACTGGCGAATTGCCCGGCAGGCTCTTGAGCCGGTGCCGGTCAACTGCCATCTACGTTGAATGACCGCCACCCGCCTGTTCGACCGCGCCCTTATCCGGCTTTCCCCCCGCGCCGATTCAGGCGAGAACGTCGTTGATTTCCTGCAGGGTCTGGTGACGAACGACGTCGCCCGAACGCTTCCGGTCTGGGCCGGATTGTTGACGCCGCAAGGCAAGGCGCTGTTCGATTTCATCGTGTGGCCCGCCGGCAACGGATTGCTGCTGGACTGCGAGGAGTCGGCAGCCGACGCGCTCATCAAACGCCTGTCGATGTATCGCCTGCGCAAGGCGATCGACATTGTTCGCGAAGAACACATGGCGGTTCATTGGCGGCCCCATCTGGGTGACGGCGCTGCGCCGGACCCGCGCCTGCCGGCGCTGGGCGAGCGCTGGATCGCCAGCATCGATCCCACCGATCCAGACGAAGACGAACGGGGCGCGGACGCCGCATGGCTCAAGCACCGCCTGTCGCTGGGCGTGACCGAGGGCCGCGCGGAGTTGGGCGATGGCGAAACCCTGTGGCTCGAAGCGAACGCCGCGGAGTTAAACGGCGTAAGCTTCAACAAGGGCTGCTACGTCGGTCAAGAAAACACCGCGCGGATGAACTGGCGAGCCAAAGTCAACCGGCGGCTGATCGTCGGCCCGCTCGAACAATCCAACCCGCAGCGCCAGCGGATCGCCTACCCGGAGCTCGGCTTCGCGGTGGACCATCTTCGCGTGGAAGACATAGCGCCCGAGGCTATCCCGTCCTGGCTGACCGCGCGAATGGCGACCCAGTCCTAGCTCGTCGCCATTCCTGCCGATCCCCGATCCGAGCGTGAGGGAACCCCCGTCCGACGCTCGAACTCAGCCACATAAACGCGGACCGCGTACTCCATGGCCCGCGCTACGCTGTAGCGGGACCGGACCTCGCCCGTGTCGCGAAAGCCGGCCTCTTGCAGCGCGTGCTGGGAAGGCGTCCCGTCCGCAGGATCGTTGGCGATCACCCGACGATGGCCGATTATCCTGGCCTGGGCGAGAACCGCCTTCAGCGCTTCGGCAGCAAACCCCCTGCCGCGATGACGAACCGCAGTCCAATAGTCCACTTCGACCTCACCATCACGTTCCGTCAGCCCGATGCTGCCCACCAGTTGCGGGCCGCCCGGTGTCCTGAGATACGTGAAGAAATAGGGAAGACGCGGATTGCGGGGCTTTCTCAAACAGGCGCTGACCTCAGCAGCCGTGGGCAGGAGCGGGGTCGTGCTTTCCCCATGACGCTCTCCATCACGAAGCACACTGACGAGGTCGTCAATGTCTTCGGGCCAGGCGGGCCTCAGAAACAATCTCTCCGTGCGGACGAACATGGCGCGGTTCTCCGTCGATTATCTTGGGGAAGCATGCACGCCGAGATGAAGAAATGCACGCGTTTTGAAATGGTGTGGTGGCGTTAACCGGTCAAGTTTCTGGCAGGATTAGGGTTAGCCAACGGTAAACGGCCGTAAGGTAACCATACTTAGGCCCTGGTACGCCGCGAATCGGTGCTCACGCGGCGCGTGGGAGAGCCGGTTCGCCATCGCCAAAATCGCCGACATGGGGATGGCCAAGGGAGCGGGCGATCTGCTTGATCGCGTACGCAGCCTCGCGCGCAAATCCCTGCCCCCGGTAGCTTGGCCGGATGCAGCAGAACGCGTGTGCCTCCCCGTCGATAAGCACCAGTTCACAGCCGCCAATGATTAGGGCTCCCGACGGACCGGGAAGCGTGATCAACAGGCGGGGCAGGAATGGCGTCTGCTCGGGCGCCAGATAGTGCCGTGCGTGTTCGGCGGCGAGAAGCAGCGGCGAATTGCCGCCGTCGCCCGGGATCGCTCCTTCGGCGATGGCCTCGACAAGGTCGTGCCAATCTTCTGCCCAGGCCGGGCGCAGAAACAGCCGTTCGCTGCGAATGAACATCTTCGTCTCTCCAGCACCGCCGCCGCGTAACCGGCGGGCGTGACAATGCAATTACGCCTGCGTGGAAGAAGGATCGGGTTCGCATCGCGCGACGCAATGCAGCCGAAACCATGAACCATGGCAGGCAGGGCGCTTCGAGGGAGAAACGAAAAAAGGGAGACGGGCTGATGGCCCTCTCCCTCTTTCTACCGCGCCTTCTGGAGGCGTGGCGGGGGCCATCCCGTCAGGATGACCCATGTATCGGTCATCCGATTACTCGGCTGCTTCCGCGAGAGCCGCGTCCACCGACACGTACTTGCGGCCCTGTTTGCCGTCATGGAAACGCACACGGCCTTCGGCCAGCGCGAACAGGGTGTGATCCTTGCCGATACCGACGTTCACGCCGGGATATACGCGGGTGCCGCGCTGGCGGATAATGATGTTGCCGCCGATCACTTCCTGACCGCCGAACTTCTTTACGCCGAGACGGCGGCCAGCGGAGTCGCGACCGTTACGCGACGAACCGCCTGCTTTCTTATGTGCCATTGCTGGTTACTCCGAAAATCTGGGTCAGCCGACGGACACGATGCGCAGCAGGGTCATCTGCTGGCGGTGGCCGTTCTTGCGACGATAGTTGTGACGGCGGCGCTTCTTGAACACCACGACCTTCTCGCTCTTGGCCTGCGCGATGATCTCGGCAGCGACCGTCACGTTCGCGACGTCGGCGACTTCGCCGTCCTTGCCGGCAAGGAGAATGTCACCCAGGTTGATCTTGTCACCGGCTTCACCAGCCAGCTTCTCGACCGCGATCTTGTCTCCGGCGGCAACCCGGTATTGCTTGCCGCCCGTGCGCACAACTGCGAACATGGTGCCCTTACCTAATATCAATGTGCCCGAAACGAGCCGAAACTGAACTTGTCCCGGCTGCCCTGATCCTGAGGGGATCGTGAGCCTTTCGGGCGACGCGCCGACCGACCCGCTTGGCGCGGGGTGCCGGAAAGAGAGGGTGCCGTTAGTGTATGCACCGATTCGTGTCAACCATGACTGGCCGGGCCACGGTTCGATACCGGGCGGGAAGCGACGAAAGTCCCTCCCGCTGCGGCGCGACCATGCTATGGCAGCCTCATGACCCGCGCGAAAGTCCGTTTCCTCGCCATCGCCCTGCCCTTGGGCATCGCCGCCTGCTCCACGTCCGGCGCGTATCCCTCGCTCGCCCTGCGCGATGTGGAAAGGGTCAGCGGATCGGCTGCGCCAACGGCAGGCGATACCGGACCCGTCATTCCCGCCCTGCCGCCCGCCAGCGCAAGTCTGGTGACCAGGCTCGCCGGGATTGTCGATGTGGCGCAGGCGGCCGACCGGCAGTTCCAGTCGATCCTTCCCACCGCGCGCCGATCGGTCTCCGCAGCGGGCGATCGCTCTTCCGATTCGTGGAGCACGGCCACCGTCGAACTGGCACGACTGGAATCCGCGCGATCGAGCGGGATGGGCGCCCTGGCCGAACTGGATGTGCTGTATGCCGATGCGCGCGATGCGGCGCCCGGTCAGGAATCGCCGAGCGCCAACGCCATTGCCGACGCGCGAACCAAGGTATCGGCTATGACGGATGCGCAGGACAAGGTTCTGACCGAGCTGTCCTCACGCTTGCGGAACTGACGATCAGGCCCAGCGGCCGATATCCTGAAAGTCCTGCTCGCGCGGTTCGATCCAGCGCCACTCACCGCCCACCTGCTCGCGTTTCCAAAACCACGATTCGCTTTTGAGGTGATCCATCGCGAAGTCGGCGGCGGCGAACGCATCGCGCCGGTGTCGCGATGCCGCCGCGACGAACACGATCGGCTCGCCCGGCCGCATCACGCCCGACCGGTGGATGATCAGCAATCCTTCCAGATTCCAGCGCGCCTCAACCTTGGTGGCGAGGTCTTTCATGGCGGGCAACGTCAACGGTTCGTAGTGGGTGAGTTCCAGCGCCTCCACGCCATCACCATCGCGCACCTGCCCGAGGAAGCTGACAATCCCCCCTGCCGCCTGATGGACAGCCACGAAATCGCGCAGTTCCGCCGCTGGATCGAAAGCGGCGGTGAGGAGGCGCACGTCCGCCATGTCAGCCACCAGACACAGGCGGCAGGAACGCGACTTCATCGCCTTCGTTCGCGGTCAGGGTGGTTTTGTCCGTAACGAGCGCACCGTTCACTGCCACTCGCACGCGATCTTCCGCGACGGCGTGAGCGAGTTCCGGCGATCCACCTCTCGCCAGTTGCGACATCAAAGCTTTCCAGCCCAGCGGTCCGGCAGCAGTGATCGAAGACTCGCTCGTTCCCGCCAGCTCGGCGAGCCGGCCCAGAAACACCAGCTTGACCGCCATCCTCAGCCCCCGGTCATCGACATATGACGAGGCAAGGCGGGCGCGGCCCCTCGCGTATCGATGGCGAAATGGTGCCGGGCGGGCTTGATCTTCATGGCCACGTCCAGCGCCTCGTGGAGCGCTGTGGCGGGATCGTCGGAACGGATGGCCGCCCGCAGATCGACGTTTTCAGTGCCGCCCAGGCACGCGAACAACTGTCCGGTGGCGGTCACCCGGATGCGGTTGCACCCTTCGCAGAAGTTGTTGGTGAGCGGGGTGATGAGGCCAAGCCGTCCGCCGGTTTCCGCGACGTCCCAGTATCGGGCCGGGCCGCCGGTGCGATGGCCGCTGGCTGACAGCGTCCACCGCGCCGCCAGAGCATCCTGAACGGCGCTGAGTGGAAGGTAATGATCCAGCCGATCACCTTCGACCTCCCCCAACGGCATTACTTCGATCAACGTGGCGTCAAAGCCCTGCCCGTGCGCCCAGGCCACCAGATCGCCGATTTCGCCCTCGTTGATGCCCTTCAGCGCAACGGTGTTGAGCTTTACCTTCAGACCCGCCGCCTTGGCCGCCGCCAGACCTGCCATGACCTGTGGCAACGAGTCGCGGCGTGTCAGCGCGGCGAACTTTTCCCTGTCGAGGGTGTCGAGCGAGACATTGATGCGCCGCACCCCGGCGTCGCGCAGGTCCTGCGCAAACTCCGCAAGGCGCGTACCATTGGTGGTGAGGGTGAGTTCCTCGAGTCGCCCATGCCCATCGTCCGCGCCGATCCGCCGCCCGAGGGCGCGGACCAGATCAATCATGTCGCGGCGAACCAGCGGTTCACCCCCCGTCAGCCGGATACGCGTGATGCCCCGTGCGATGAAGCCCAATGCAAGGTCATGCATCTCGTCCAGCGTGAGCACTTCCTTGCGCGGCAGGAAAGTCATCCGCTCCGGCATGCAATAGGCGCAGCGCAAATCGCAGCGATCCGTCACCGACAGGCGCAGGTATGTAATCCTGCGCTGGAAACTATCTACGAGAGGCGCGGGAGCGGTCATTCAGAGGGATATAGCATCTCCGCCGCGCCGGTTCCATCCAGCGGCAGCAATTGTCCGGTCACGCCCCCCGCCCGGGCAAGGTAGCGCGCCGTTGCGCTGGTCGCCTGCGGGTCGTCGCTCTCGACCGCGTTGATTCGCGATGGGACGAAACGGCGCGCCAGTGCCTGTACGGCGGCAAGGCGCCATCCCCGATGGGCATGGTCTGCGGGCAGGAACACCAGCGTCAACGGGTCCGCCCCCGCCAGCAGCGTCGCTTCGACGGACGGCAGCACTCGGGCGTGGAAATCGGCGGCGGCTTCCAGCGCATCGTCGCTCAACGGGCCGATGTGCAGGAGTTCGCTCATGCCATCAGCGGCGTTCGCGGGTGAGCGTCATGCCGATCCGCTCGTTCACTTCGGTCAGGGCCAGCTTGACGATCTTGACGGACACCGCTTCCACCCGATCGTCCTGCAAGAACAGCGTTTCGCAGACATGGTCGGCCACCGCTTCGATCAGCTTGAAATGAACATCGCGCGGCAATCCATCGGAAGCGGCGAACTTGAGGTCCATGTAGTTCTTGCTCTCCGACAATGGCGTGTCGGGCGAATAATGATCCGCAGGCTTCAGCCTCACGATAATGGTGAACCGCAAAGGCTGGGGTTTGCCGGTCTCTTCCGAATAGATGCCCGTCAGGACGTCCTGTTCGAAATCGGCGACTTCAAGGATGAGCGAATCGGCCATGGCGCGCCCTTAGCCGGGATTCGACCAACGCGCGAATATCGCGGTGGGCAGCAGCCTGCCCTCCCCGTCTTCGCGCACGGCAAGGTCACCGTGCTCGATCGCCCCCGGCAAGTCGGCGAACAGGCCATCCATCAGCCCGGCCAGCGCCAGCGACGACATGCGCACCGCATAGACCGTCAGAAACAGGAACCGGCTCTGGTCATCCAGCAAGCGCCGGCAATCGGCCAGAAGCGCCGGAAGATGCTCCTCCAAACGCCAGGTTTCGCCATTGGGACCGCGCCCGAATTTGGGAGGATCGAGGATGATCCCGTCATAGCGCTTTTCCCGGCGCACCTCGCGCGCGGCGAATTTGGCGGCGTCGTCGATCATCCAGCGCACCGGGCGCGATTCGAGGCCGGCGAGCGCGGCATTTTCCCGCGCCTGAGCAACCGACTTCTTGGATGCGTCCACATGCGTGACCGGACCGTGCGCGGACAGCGCCAGCGTGCCGACCCCGGTATATCCGAACAGGTTGAGCGTGCTGGCATCGTCCCGCCCATCGAGCATCCCGCGCATCCAGTCCCACACGGGGGCCATGTCGGGGAAAAAGCCGAGGTGGCGAAACGGCGTGCACTGCGCGGTGAAGCTTACCTCGTTCCACGCCAGCGGCCAGCCATCGCGCGGTACGGCCTTGTCGAACTGCCAGCGACCGCCGCCGTCCTCATCCGAACCGGGGACGAACTCGCCATGGGCGTCCCACTCGCCGTCGTTCTGGCGCGGGTTCCACATCGCCTGCGGTTCCGGGCGCACGAAGCGATAATCGCCGTATCGCTCCAGCTTGCGACCGTGCCCCGAATCGACGAGGCCATAGTCCGCCCACCCGTCGCCGACGAGAAGCTGCGGTTGAGTGGTCAGCGTCGCCATCAGACTTTCGGGCTGGCGTGTTGCGCCACGAACTGGGTCACTGCCTCGAACGTGCCGGGCAGCGTCTCACACTTTTCCTCACGCTCGAACAGATCGCCCACGCGGCTGGGCAGGACGGGGCGCTGCCCGGTTGCGCGTTCGACCGCTTCCGGGAACTTGGCAGGATGGGCAGTGGCCAGCGTCACGACCGGAACCGATGCGGCGATGCCCGCCGTGCGCGCTGCATACAGCCCGCATGCCGTGTGCGGATCGACCAGTTCACCCGTATGCTCCCACGCCCAGCGGATGGTCGATGCCATCGCGTCGGCATCGGCGCGGGCCGACGAAAACAGAGCGGCGGCGCCTTCGCGCTGGGCATTGGTCAGCTGCATCGCCCTGGTCGCTTCGAACCCGGCCATCTGCTGCGCCAGCGCGACCCCATCGCGTCCGCCCAGATCGAACAGCAGGCGCTCGAAATTCGACGATACCTGAATGTCCATCGACGGCGCAGCGGTTGGCGTCACCGCGCCCTGAGAATAGTCGCCATCGGCCAGTGCGCGATGCAGGATATCGTTGACGTTGGTGGCGACGATCAGCTTCTCAATCGGCAAGCCCATCTGCGCCGCGACATAGCCAGCGAACACGTCGCCGAAATTGCCTGTCGGCACGGAGAACGCGACCTTGCGATGCGGAGCGCCCAGTTGCAGCGCGGCGGCGAAGTAATAGACCACCTGCGCCATCAACCGCGCCCAGTTGATCGAATTGACCGCCCCGATGGCGAAGCGGTCGGTCATCCCCTGATCGTTGAACACCCGCTTCACGATGGCCTGTGCGTCGTCGAAATTGGCGTTTTCCAGCGCGATGTTGTGGACGTTGGGCGCCAGTACGGTGGTCATCTGGCGGCGCTGCACGTCCGAAACCCGGCCCTTGGGATGCAGCATGAAGATGTCGACCTTGGCGCGGCCTGCCACGGCATCGATCGCCGCCGATCCGGTATCGCCCGAGGTAGCGCCGACAATGGTCAGGTTCCGATCGGAGCGGCCGAGGAACTCCTCGAACAGCAGGCCCAGAAGCTGCAGCGCCACGTCCTTGAACGCCAGCGTCGGACCATGAAAAAGCTCCAGCACCCACTGCTGCCCGTCCAGCTGCTTCAGCGGCGTTACCGCGCTATGCGCAAAGCGGCCATAGGCCTGCGTCGTCAGTTCCAGCAGCCGTTCTTCGGTCAGGCTGCCGGCGACGAACGGGGCCATGATCCTAGCGGCCAATTCTGCGTATGGCAGGCCCGCCATTTCCGCAATTTCGGCCTCTGAGAAGCGCGGCCATTCGCGCGGAACGTACAGCCCGCCGTCCGATGCCAGGCCGGCAAGCGTTGCGCCTTCGAAATCGAGCGCCGGAGCGCTGCCACGGGTGCTGATATAGTCCATGGGAAAGCGCGGTTAGCGACCGCACGCCGAAATGAAAAGCCTGTCGTTGCAATCACCGCCTGCGGCAGGTGTGTGGGGCGGGGTGATCATGGCCTTCCGGGGGCCAATGCTAAGCGCCTAAGTCCGCCGCCGGAGCGCCAGAAGATAAATGACGAGCGCAGTCAATGCGAACAGAAACCACTGAATCGCATAGGACAGATGGTTGTTCGGGAGGTCCTGCGGGTCGGGCAGAGCGTTGGCCTGCAACCCTTCCAGCGGCGGATCGGCGACCAGACGAGGGCCGGGAGCAATCACGCCTGTGACGAGCCCGCCATTCCAGTCCGGCTTCACCAGCGGTTGCAGTGACCAGCCCAGCACGACACGCGCAGAACCACCGCCTGCCAATCCGCACTGGACGGTCTGCGCCACTCCCGCCTGGTCCGCCGCGTTGCGCCCGGCCATGCCGCTACGGTTCGAGACGGATTGGCAATCGAGCACGGCGCGGCGGTACAGCATGTCCTCTCCCACACCTTTCGACGTCCACTGGATGACCTCACCGTTTCCCTTGGCCGCGGTATAATGCGCGATCAGCGCTTCTTTCTCGTGAAGGCGGCCCAATTGCCAAAGCCCGAGCGCGATCATGAGGGCCACCGCCGCGAGGACAACGATCGTGGCAAAGACAGGAAGGCGGCGCATCGATCATCCTTGGCGGGTGGAATGCAAAGGGGCAGCCGACACGCGCCGACTGCCCCTTTGAAATCAGCTATGAACCGGATCAGTGGGTGGGATAGCCCCAGCCACCCCAGATGTAGACGGCCACGAACAGGAACAGCCACACGACGTCCACGAAGTGCCAGTACCAGGCAGCTGCTTCGAAACCGAAGTGCTGGCGAGGGGTAAAGTCACCCTTGTAGGCGCGGACCTGACACACGATCAGCATGATCGTGCCGACGATCACGTGGAAGCCGTGGAACCCGGTCGCCATGTAGAACGCAGAGCCATAGGTGTTTCCACCAAAGCCGAACGGCGCGTGGATGTACTCATAAGCCTGAATGAACGAGAAGAGGACACCCAGCGCGATCGTCGCCCAAAGACCCTTCTTCAGCCCATCACGGTCGCCGTGGATCAGCGCATGGTGCGCCCAGGTTACCGTCGTGCCCGAACACAGCAGGATAAGCGTGTTCAGCAGCGGCAGCGCGAACGGATCCATGACCGCTTCGATCGCCTTGGGCGGCCATTGTCCGCCGACCGTTTCCGCAAGTTCGGACGGGAACAGCGAAAAGTCGAAGAATGCCCAGAACCAGCCGACGAAGAACATCACTTCCGAAGCGATGAACAGGATCATGCCGTAACGCTGATGCAGCTGCACCACCGGCGTATGATCACCCGCGTGCGCTTCGTTCACGATCTTCGAGAACCACATGAACATCGATGCGAGCAGCAGCGCCATGCCCAGCCATGGAACGAACTTGCCGCCCGGCATATCGTGCATGAACAGGACCATGCCCGAGGTGAAGGTAAAGGCACCGACGGTCGTCGCGAGAGGCGCGATGTCCGGCGGAAGGATGTGGTAGTCATGGTGCTTGGTACCGGCCATGGTGCCTTCGTCCCCGTTTATCGAATTTGTCTGTCGCCCACGACCAGCATGCCTTTGCCGCGGACGGTTCCCGAGCCGGCCTTAACCGCCAGTTCGGGTTCGGTCCAGTGTCTTTGCGTCGCTGGTGGCGGTCACGTGGAAAGTGTAGCTGAGAGTGATCTGTTCCACGTCCTTGTTGTCCGGATCGTTCAGGATCTCCGGATCGACGTAGTAAAGCACTGGCATGCGCACTTCCTCACCCGGCTTCAACGTCTGCTCTGTGAAACAGAAACACTGGATCTTGTTGAAATACCGAGCGGCCTGCTCAGGCTCCACGTTAAAGCTTGCAGTGCCGACCACTGTCTTGTCAGACGTATTTTTCGCCCAGAACACAGCCATGTCTCGCGCACCGATTGAGACTGTGTCGGTCCGTTGCAGGGGCTTGAACTGCCACGGCATGCCGCGCTCGAGGTTGGCATCGAAGCGGATGGAGATCGTCCGTCCACTATCCTTAACGGTGGCTGCCTGCGCCTCGTCCACCCGCATTGTCGTTCCACCGAAGCCGGTGGCGGCACAAAAGATGCGGTAGAGCGGCACAGATGCAAAGCCCAGCGCCAACATGCCGAGCGCTGCACCGGACGCGATCAACGCCGTCTTGCGATTGCGCTTAAGCCGTGCAGGCCGATGTTCCGAAGCTGTCCCTGCCATCAATTCAGCTCATCTTGGCGATCGAGATGAAGAAAAGCAGAATCACGAACGCTGCCAGACCAAGCCCCAGCACGCGATTGCGGCTGCGGCGAATCTGAGCGGCGGTCTGCTGGTCTCGAGGCTGTGTCATCTGCATGTTTCCGATCAGACGGCGATGAAACGGTCGGCAACAAGCGCCGCGAAGAGTGCGAAAAGATAAATTACCGAATACGCAAACAGCTGTTTTTCCGGCTTCATCGCATCATCGGGGCCGCTGCGCTCCCGCAAGCCGACCCGCACCGCGAGCGCGAGAAATGCCGACGAAAGAACCAGGGCGGATACGCCGTAAATCGCACCGGTGTGCTGTTCGGGCAGCCACCACGGCAGCGCGCTCAACGGCAGCAGCAGCACCGAGTAGGCCAGGATCTGGCGGCGAGTGGAGCGTTCGCCAGCCACCACCGGCATCATCGGAATGCCGACTTTCGCGTAGTCGGTCTTCACGAACAGCGCGAGCGCCCAGAAATGAGGGGGGGTCCAGAAGAAGATGATAGCGAACAGGACCACCGGCATGAGCGAGACCTCGCCCGTGGCCGCGACCCAGCCGATCAACGGCGGAAAGGCCCCGGCTCCCCCGCCGATCACGATGTTCTGAGGCGTCCGGGGTTTCAGCCACATCGTATAGACGACCGCGTAATAGACGATCGACACCGCCAGGATCGCGGCGGCGAGCCAGCTTATGGCGAACCCCATCAGGAATACCGACGCGGCGCACAGGACGCCGGCGAAATCGCGCGCCGTGGTTCGATCCAGACGACCTTGCGGGATCGGACGCTGCGCGGTGCGCTTCATTCCCGCGTCCAGATCCGCTTCCCACCACTGGTTCAGGGCGGCCGCCCCTCCCGCACCCATGGCGATGCACAGGATCGCAGTGAAGCCGAGCACGGGATGGATGCTCACCGGCGCGGCCAGCAGTCCGCACAGCCCGGTGAAGATGACCAGGCTCATCACGCGCGGCTTCGTCAGGGCGAACAAGTCGCGCCAGTCGGCCGGAAGCGGGGCGGCGGTGCCTGCGGACACCGGGTTGGGAATCGTCATTGTCATTCGATCATATACCTGCCTGCGCCCTCAAAGCGAGGGGCTTGGGCAAACGTCCAGGCGAAGGCCCTGAATGCAAACGATCCAGGGCTGCTCTTTAGGGAGTGGCCCTGGATCGGTGCTTGATGCCTGGCCCGAAGGCCGAAGCAGATCAGTGGTGAGCCGTTTCCTCGATAACCGGAAGCGTCTCGAACTGGTGGAACGGCGGCGGGCTGGACAGCGTCCACTCCAGCGTCGTGGCGCCTTCGCCCCAGTAGTTGTCTACGGCCTTCTTGCCGGCAGCGTAGGCGTAGATGATGTTGATGAACCACACGACCATGCTTGCGGCCATCACCATGTAGCCAATCGTGGCGACGTGGTTCCAGTGTGCATAGGCTTCCGCATAGTCGGGATAACGACGCGGCATGCCCTGCAGGCCGAGGAAGTGCATCGGGAAGAAGATCATGTTCACGCCGATGAAGAACACCCAGAAGTGGACATGCGCCAGCAGTTCCGAATGCATCTTGCCGCTCATCTTGGGGAACCAGTAATAGAACCCGGCAAACAGCGCGGTGACCGCACCCAGCGACAGAACGTAGTGGAAGTGAGCCACGACGTAGTAGGTGTCGTGCATCACGTCATCGACGCCGCCGTTGGCCAGAACCACACCGGTTACGCCGCCCACGGTGAACAGGAAGATGAAGCCGAGCGCCCATACCATCGGCGACTTGAACTCGACCGAACCGCCCCACATCGTGGCGATCCACGAGAAGATCTTGATGCCGGTCGGCACCGCGATCACCATCGTTGCGGCGGTGAAGTACATCTTGGTGTTCACCGACAGGCCGGTCGCATACATGTGGTGAGCCCACACGATGAATCCGACCACGCCGATCGCGACCATGGCGTAGGCCATGCCGAGGTAACCGAACACGGGCTTGCGCGAGAAGGTCGACACGATCTGCGAAATGATGCCGAAGCCCGGCAGAATCATGATGTACACTTCGGGGTGGCCGAAGAACCAGAACAAGTGCTGGTACAGGATCGGATCGCCGCCGCCCGACGCATCGAAGAACGTCGTGCCGAAGTTACGGTCGGTCAGCAGCATGGTGATCGCAGCGGCCAGAACCGGCAGCGCCAGCAGCAGCAGGAATGCCGTGACCAGCACCGACCAGACGAACAGCGGCATCTTGTGCAGGGTCATGCCCGGCGCGCGCATGTTCAGGATGGTGGTGATGAAGTTGATCGCACCCATGATCGAGCCGGCGCCCGCAAGGTGAAGCGAGAAAATGCCGAAGTCGACAGCCGGTCCAGGCGATCCGCTGGTCGAGAGCGGGGCGTAGACGGTCCAGCCCGTACCCGCACCGTTGCCCGTGCCGCCTGGCACGAAGGCCGAGCAGAGCAGCGAGATGAAGCCGAACACGGTCAGCCAGAACGAGATGTTGTTCATGCGCGGGAACGCCATGTCGGGCGCCCCGATCATGAGCGGCACGAACCAGTTGCCGAAGCCACCGATGATGGCGGGCATGACCATGAAGAATACCATGATCAGGCCATGGGCGGTGATCAGGACGTTCCAGGTGTGGAGCGTCGAGTTGAAATCGGGATTCACCGCGCCGAACCAGCGAGCGAACGTGTCCAGATACTGGATGCCCGGCTCGTTGAGTTCGATACGCATCATGCCCGAGAACGCGCCACCCACAATCCCCGCGATGATCGCGAAGATCAGGTACATCGTGCCGATGTCCTTGTGGTTGGTGGACATGAACCAGCGGGCAAAGAAAGCCGGCTTGTGGTCATGATCGTGGTCGTGTCCGTGCCCATCGCCGTGAGCCTGGAAGTGATCAGCAGTGGTTGCCATGGTCTGGACCCTGTCCTGGAATTTTTCTGTTATTCAGCTTCGGCGGTGGCTTCGGCCTCTGGGCCGGGCACCGATGAAGCATCCGCTGCGGGAGCAGCAGGCTCTGCGGCAGCCGCCGCCGGTTTCTTCTTGCCGGTATCGATTTCGCCACCGGCGTGGGTCAGGACCCAGGCATTGTATTGAGCGCGGGGCAGCGCTTCGACCGCAATCGGCATGTAGCCATGCTTGGCGCCGCACAGTTCCGAACACTGGCCGTAGTAAACGCCCGGCTTTTCGATCACGAGAACCTTCTCGTTGATGCGGCCGGGAACGGCGTCGAGCTTGAACCAGAGCGACGGAATGGCGAACGAGTGGATGACGTCAGCCGCCGTGATCTGCAGGCGGATCGGTTCTCCCACCGGGACCACCATGCGGTTATCCACTTCAAGGTGCGAAGGACCATCCCAAGGGCGCGAGCCGACTTCACGCACGCCGTTGTTGATCGTCGGCGAGCCGGGGATGTTCAGCATGTTCGAAATGACTTCGAAATCGCCGTTGTCCGGGTAGCCGTAAGTCCAGAACCACTGGTTGCCGGTGACCTTGATGGTCAACGCGCCTTCCGGAGCCGGCTTGTACTGCTTGGCGATGAGATCGATCGACGGGACCGCGATGCCGATCAGGATCAGCACCGGCACCAGTGTCCACACCACTTCGAGCAGGGTGTTGTGGCTGGTCTTCGACGCGACCGGGTTGCGGCGGCGATTGAAGCGGACAGCGATAATCACCAGCAGCACCAGCACCAGGATACAGATCAGGGTGATGATCGGCATCAGAATGCCGTCATGGATCCATGCACCGTATTCGCCGAGCTTGGAGAATTGCTGTTGGAGGCCATAGGCGCCGTCAATCGGCATCCCGATGCCTTCCACAGGCTTCATCGGGGTGTAGCTGCCCGCGCCGGAAGCCATGGCGGCTCCTTCCGCCGCGCCGGTGGCGATCGGCGACGGGGCGGCAGGTGCGTCTTGCGCAAAAGCCGGAACAGCGGCGGCCAGGGCCGCAACGGCGGAAAGCCCAAGGCCCCCTGCCATACGCCCCAGGCCATGAATGGTTTTGCCGAATGTCATGGTTCTTTGCGCTTCCACTTCCTTCGAACGCGCAGCCGGTTAAGTCCGTCTCGCGCGCACCCCTGTTATGGAGGCATCTGCCCCCCTTTGCGGGGGCGTATACGCGCGCTTGCCGCGTGTCTCAAGCGCCTCTAGGGGAATTTTTGACGCAAGGCCTGGCATAGCCCTGCGGAAGGCTTGAAAATTCACACCAGAAGGTACGTCCGTAATGCTCGAAGAAGAGGTCCTGGCCGAGTTCCGTGCAAGCAAGGCTTTGCTGGAAGGGCACTTTCTGTTGTCATCCGGACGGCACAGCGCCCACTACCTGCAATGCGCCCGCGTGCTCATGAACCCGGACCGCGCCGCGCGACTGGCAGTGGCCCTGGCCGCCCGGTTGCCGCACGACGTCCGTCGCCAGATCACCAAGGTTGTATCCCCCGCGATGGGCGGCGTCATCATTGGTCAGGAAATGGGCCGCGCCCTGCAGGTCGATGCAATGTTCGTAGAGCGGCCGACCGGTACGTTCGAACTGCGGCGCGGATTCGCGCTCGAACGCGGAGATAAGGTGCTTATGGTCGAGGACGTGGTGACGACCGGCCTGTCGAGCCGGGAAGCCATCCGCGCGATCGAGGAAGCGGGCGGCCAGGTGATCGCGGCGGCCTCGCTTGTCGATCGCTCAGCCGGATCGGTCGATCTGGGCGTGCCGTTCTTCCCGCTGCTGGCGCTTAATTTCCCGACCTATGCGCCGGACGACGTGCCCCCCGATCTCGCCGCCAGCCCCGCCGTGAAGCCCGGCAGCCGGGCTCAGGCTTGAACTCTCGCACTGATGACACGCCACTGATCAGGATGGCCCGATGAACGTCCACAGCCCCGCGCGCCTTCGCCTTGGCGTCAACATCGACCACGTTGCGACGATCCGCAACGCGAGGGGGGGCGAGCACCCGGACCCGGCACGCGCGGCGCAGATCGTGGCGCAAGCGGGGGGTGACGGCATTACGGTGCACTTGCGCGAAGACCGCCGCCATATCCGCGACGAAGATCTTCAGCGCGTGGCGGATGCGACTGGATTGCCAATCAATCTTGAGATGGCGGCCACCGATGAAATGCTGGAGATCGCCCTGCGCCACCTCCCGCATGCCGCGTGCATCGTCCCGGAACGACGGGAAGAACGCACGACGGAAGGTGGGCTGGACGCGGCGGGACAGCACAACCGCCTGGCTCCGATCGTTGCCCGGCTCTCGGATGCGGGCATCAGGGTCAGCCTGTTCATCGCGCCGGAGCCGCGTCAGATCGAAGCGGCGATGAAGCTGGGCGCGCCGGTCGTCGAATTCCATACCGGCGAATACGCGCACGCTCATGGAGAGCAGGTGGCCATCGAACTGCGGCGAATCGTCGATATGGCGGCGCTTGCGGCCAAAAACGGCATCGAGCCGCACGCTGGCCATGGGCTGACGTATGAGAACGTGCAGCCGATTGCCGCGATTCCGCAACTGGCGGAACTGAACATCGGACACTACCTCATCGGCGAAGCGATCTTCTGCGGGCTGGAAACCAGCGTGAAGCGGATGCGCCTGCTGATGGACGAGGTACGCTGATGGACCTGTTGCCCACCGTTTCCGGGCCGAGAACCCGCCGATGATCATCGGCCTCGGATCGGACTTGTGCAATATAGAGCGGATCCAGCAGTCTCTGGACCGCTTTGGCGACCGCTTTCTCAATCGCGTATTTACCGATGTCGAAAAGGCAAAGGCTGCTCGCCGCCCGCACACCATCGCCGGGACGCTGGCAAAGCGATTCGCCGCGAAAGAGGCTTTTTCGAAAGCGGTCGGCACCGGATTCAAGGCCGGTGTGTTCATGAAGGACATCGGCGTCGTCAACGCTCCGTCCGGCGCTCCGACCCTGGCATTGACGGGAGGCGCAAAGGCGCGGCTCGACACGATGATCCCGGACGGGCACCAAGCCGTTGTTCACCTGACACTGACTGACGATCATCCCTGGGCGCAGGCATTCGTCATCATCGAAGCTCGCCCGATTTCTGCCCCCTGATCCAGAGTATCATTTCCCATCATGATCGAACGCCCGGCTCCGTCCGCCCTTACCGGTGGCAACGACCCAGTCTCTCCGTCGGAGGCCGAGGGCACCCGGCGGCGGACGACCAACTGGGCGCATGAACTGCGGGGGCTGGCGGTCATGCTTTTGGGCGTACTGGCGTTCCATTCCTTTGTGGCCAAGCCGTTCTACATACCTTCGATCTCGATGATGCCGGGGCTGCTGGTGGGCGACAGGCTGGTCGTGTCCAAATACCCGTATGGCTGGAACTGGTCGTCGCTCAGTTTCCATGTCCTGCCTCGGTCGACGCATCGGGTATTGGGCGGGGTGCCTGAATACGGCGATATCGTCATCGTCGTCCCCGGAAATCGCAAAGCCGATCTCATCAAGCGCGTTGTCGCCCGCCCGGGGGACCGGATCGCGGTTATCGATGGGCGAATCCGTTTGAACGGCAAGTTCATCCCCCGCGAAATCGAACCGCCGGTGCAGATTGCCGCCGACGATTCGCTGACGTGTGAAGGGCAGGAGCCAGGCCATTGTTACGACGGCTTCGGCCAGTACAGGGTGCGCCTGCCGAGCGGAAAGGAAGTTTACGAGCTGCCGACCTACCGTGAAACCCTGCCCAACGGCGCGAGTTATCAGATCATCGACTACGTCGATCAGGATCTCGACAACTACGGGGAGATTACCGTGCCTGAAGGCCATGTCTTCCTGATGGGTGACGATCGCGATCGATCGGCCGACAGTCGCGCCCCCTTCTATACCAATAGCCGAGGCGAACCCGACGGGGGACTTGGTGGCCCCGTTCCGCTTTCCGACATTGGCGGACGCGCAGAATTCATTACGTTTTCTCTCGACGGGACGCAAAGCTGGAATCCCCTGACGTGGTGGACATCGATGCGAAAAGGCCGGGCCTTTACCAGCCTGCGCCCGCCAATCGTCACCCAGCTCGCAGCGACGGGGAGCACCCCCAATGGCCAGTGACGCCGGAAGCGAAGGCGAAGAACCCGAAGAATCCGCCCTGACGCGTCGTGCCGGGCCGACCGATATCTCCGATCCTCTCGTGCGGCATGAGGCCCGCAAGGCCTTCGTCTGGATCGGGATGGCCGCACTGTTCGCGCTGGGTGTGTTCCTGTCGCAATCTCTGCTCGTCATCTTCGGCGGGGTCGTGTTCGCGGCGCTGATCGACGGTGGTGCCCGCATGATCGGTCGCGTTCTGCCGATCGGTCGCAGTTGGCGGGTCGCCCTCGTCCTGTTTGCGGCGATCGCGTTCGTGCTCTGGCTGGGGAAATTCGCCGGCAGCCAGATCACCCAACAGGCCGCTGAGCTGCCCACGACGATCGAAAGCCAGTTCCACCGGGCGATGGCCTGGCTGCAACGTCACGGCATGGACATCCGCGTAGGCGACGTGAAGTCGATCGCGCAGGAAGCAATGGGCGGGATCGGCCAGGTAACGGCAGCGCTCGGCGGGCTGTTTGGCGCGTTGACCACGCTGTTCCTGATCCTGGTGCTGGGCATCTACATGGCGCTCGAACCCCGCCTCTACCGGCGCGGCGTGGGCTGGATGCTGCCGCTGGAACGGCGCGACCATTTCGAGACGACCGCCGAAGTAATGGGCCGCGCGCTGCGCCGCCTATTGTTCGGACGGGTCATCGGCATGACGGTCGAAGGGCTGTTTACCTGGTTCATGCTGCAGTTCTACGGGGTCCCCATGGCCGTACTGCTCGGTCTGATCACTGGCATCCTGGCTTTCCTGCCGAACATCGGTGCGCCGATTTCCGGCGCGATCATGGTCATGGTCGGCTTTTCCGTCAGCGGTCAGATGGGGCTGTACACGATCTTCGTCTACGTCCTGATCCACTTGATCGACGGATACCTGATCGTCCCCTACATCGCCCGCAAGACGGTTGATCTGCCCCCGGCGCTGGTTCTGGCAGCACAGTTGATCATGGGCGTCCTATTCGGGCTGCTTGGTCTCGCGCTTGCCGATCCTTTGGTCGCCATGATCAAGATCTGGCTTGAACGGGAAGCCGCGCGTAACGGTGGCGATACGGCTTCCGATGTCGAGCGGCTAGAGAGCGCCTGACGCATGGTGCGCAAGTTCCTGTATCTGATCGCTGCGGTCATCGTTCTGCTATTGCTTGGTCTTCTGGCGCTTCGGGTATGGTTCGAGGACCTGACCGAACTGGCGTTCGTCCCGACCGTGTCGTTTGCATCCCAGCAGCCGCTACCATCCAACGCATGGGATAACCCGGCGATGTGGATCGCCCATCCTCGGCTGGAAAATGACCCCGCCCAGTGGTTGCCGCCGGGCGTGGCGAAGCCTGCGAACAAGCTGCCAGTCGCCGTCTTCTTCCTCCACCCGACCAGCTACATCGCGCGCGATGCATGGAACGGGTCGATCGAGGATCCCACTAGCCGCAGCCGCGCCGCCCTTTTCGTGCAAGGCATGGCCAGTCCCTTCAACGCCGCCGAGGCGATCTGGGCGCCGCGTTACCGACAGGCAGCAGTCGGGTCTTTCCTGACGTCGAAACCGGAAGCGGCGCGGGCGATTGATGCGGCTTATGCGGACGTGCTGGCGGCGTTCGAGGTATTCGAGAAGAACCTAAAACCCGGACAGCCGATCGCCCTTGCCGGGCACAGCCAGGGCGCTTTCCTGCTTCGGCGTCTGATGCGCGATCGTATCGCGGGGACCGATCTAGTTTCACGGCTTGTCGGGGCGTGGATCATCGGTTGGCCAGTATCGCTGCAACATGATCTGCCGCGAATGGGCGTGCCCGCCTGCGATCGAACTGATCAGGCGGGCTGCGTGGTCAGCTGGCTTTCGGTCGCCGATCCTGCCGACACGAAAATGCTGGTCGAGGCTTATGGCCGTCGCACCGGTCTGGACGGCGCGTCCGTGGCGGGCAGCCCGTTCCTTTGCACCAACCCGCTGACCGGCACGCAAAATGCCAGCGCCGAGGCGGAGGCCAATTTGGGAACGCTGGTGCCGGACCTTGCCGCAAACAGCGGTACGCTGGTGGCGAAGGCGGTTCCCGCTACGTGCGACGCCGACCACTTCCTGCACATCGGCCCGCCCCCAAGCCTGGATCTGGGACCGTACGTGCTTCCCGGAAACAACTACCACCTCTATGACATGACGCTGTTCTGGGCCAACCTCCGGGCAGATTTCGAAAGGCGGGCCGCGGCGTGGCAGGCAAGACAGCAGACGGCGCGCTGATTACCACCAGTGCGCTTTCATTCCGTGATGCCCTGCCCGTTCGCGGCGGATTGCTCGGGCTTGATCTCGGAACGCAGACCATCGGCACGGCATTCGGCGATCCGGGCTGGCGCATCGCGTCGCCGGGAAAAACGATTCGACGCGGAAAGTTCGGCCTCGACAAAGCCGTGATGGAAGAGCTGATTCGCGAACGGGCGATCAAGGGAATCGTCATCGGCCTCCCCCTCAACATGGACGGATCGGAAGGCCCCCGCGCTCAATCCAGCCGTGCCTATGCCCGCAACCTGTCAATAATCGGCCTCCCGATCCTGCTGTGGGACGAGCGATGGTCCACCACCGGGGCGGAGCGCGGGTTGATCGATCAGGACATGAGCCGGGCCAAGCGCGCCGAGCGGATTGATTCGGCGGCGGCCGCCGTGATCCTTCAGGGCGCGATGGATGCCCTGGCCGGAAGCGTGTTCTAGGCTAGTATTCTCAGGACAACAGTCAGCCCGTCATCCGCACCATTCCCGCCCGCACCGTCCATCACCCGGCGCACCGCATCCGCCCTCGCGCGGTCAAGTATCGCTCCGGGCACATGCGCATCGTGCAGGATCAGATCGGCGGTGCCCAGCAGGCGCGCCTCGCGCAGAGTGAGGTCTTCGGGATCGTCGCTTCGCAGCGTGATTTCCACTGTCCCGCCTACCCTCTTGATGTCACCGGCAAGCCACGGGGCGACGTGCGTTGCGCCTCCTTCGACGAAAGGGTCGAGCGGCCCGCCAGCGCCAAGCGCGGCATCGAGCGCGCGGCGGCGTTCCCCGGCGTTCGGAAACCGGCTTCGCAACGCGGCGCGGGCGTCAAAGAGCGCCGAGGCAAGCGCGCCCAGCGATTGCGGTAGCAAAGCTTCCAAGCGAAGCCGCAATTGCTTGGCAAGCCCCGCCGATGCTCCTCCCGTTCCGATCGCGACCAGTACCGGCGACCGGTCGAGGATCGACGGTACCGTGAAATCGCACAAGGCAGGCCGATCTGCCGCGTTCACCAACAGCCCGGCCGCCCTGGCCCGAGCTGTGTCGGCCTGGGCGTCTGCCTCATCCTCATGAGCGATAAAGGCAAAGCGTGCGCCTTGAGCTACCCCTGTGTCGAGGTCGGCTACTACTCGTCCACCGGCACGTTCCACCAGTCGCCGCTTGGCCTCCGCCGCCTCTCCTTCACCCAGCACGACGATCGCACGACCGTCCACCCGGTGAAACAGAGGCAGCACATCGATCACCGGCGCCGCGCCTTCAATCCAGCCATGCCGGCACCTGCTCGGCGGCAAGAATGGCGGCAGGCTCTATGCGGTTGGCGACGATCGCCCACTTGTCGCCATCGACCATGACTTCGGGCACCAGCGGACGGCTGTTGTAGGTGTTGGCCATTGTCGCGCCATAAGCTCCGGCGGTGCGGAAGATGGCAAGGTCGCCTGCCTCCACCGCGTCGATCGTGCGCGCCATGGCAAACGTGTCCGAGCTTTCGCAGATCGGGCCAACGATGTTGGCGACGATGGTCTGTCCCGAAGGCTCCACGGCGGCGAAATCATGCCACGCGTCGTACATCGCCGGGCGCGCCAGATCGTTCATTGCGGCGTCGACAACGATCCATGGGTTGGTGGTGCCCTGCTTCACCCGCACCACTTCGGTGACGAGGACGCCGGAGTTTCCGGTGATGACGCGGCCCGGCTCGAACATGAGCGTAACATCCCAGTCCTTCGCCACATCGGCGATCATGCGGCCATAGTCGTCTGGCGTGGGCAGTGCGTCGCCCGCCTTGTACGGCACGCCAAGGCCTCCGCCGAGATCCATGTGCGTGACTGTTTCGCCGCTTTCACGCAGCACCTGCATCAGCGCGCCCATCTTCACGAACGCCTGACGCGATGGCTCAAGATCGCTGATCTGGCTGCCGATATGCACCGCCAGCCCACGCATGGTCAGGCCCGGGAGCGCGGCAAGGCGGCGATAGATGTCGGCAGCGCGATCGTAAGCGACGCCGAACTTGTTCTCTGCCTTGCCCGTGGAAATCTTGGCATGGGTTCGCGCGTCGACATCGGGGTTGACGCGCAGAGTGCAGGTGGCCGTGGTGCCGAGCTCCGCCGCGATGGCGGACAGTTCGATGCCCTCTTCCTCGCTCTCCAGATTGAACTGGCCGATCCCTGCCCGCACGGCAGCGGTCAATTCGGCGCGCGTCTTGCCCACGCCCGAGAATACCACGTCCTCTGGCTTCATTCCGGCGGCCAGCGCACGGTTCATCTCGCCTTCCGAGACGACGTCTGCTCCATACCCCTCCCGCGCCAGCAAACGCAGGACGGCAAGGTTGGGGTTGGATTTTACCGCGAACGCGATGTGCACTCTGGGCAGCGCCGACAGTGCTTCACGGAAGACGCGGGCATGGCGCGACAGCGTGGCGCGGGAATAGACGTAGACCGGCGTGCCGACTTCCGCTGCGATCGCGCGCAGCGGCACTTGTTCGGCGTGCAGCGCGCCGTCGATATGTGCGAAGTGATCCATGGGGTCCTGTTTACGTCTTATTCCGGCGGGGGAAGATCGAAAGGATCGTCGTCCCGCTGTTCGGATCGGGTGCGCAGTTCGACACTGCGCTCGGGAATGGCCTGGGTCGGCGTCTGAAGCAGTTCGGGCGCTGCCGGTTTGTCGGCCCTGCCATACGGCGCAGGCGGCAGCTGCTGACCCGGTTTTAGCGCCAATGCCGAGCGCTGACCGCAGCCGGAAAGCACCGCCATCAAGGCCAGGGCAGCAACGCCGTGTTTCAATCGTGGGCGCATCGACACTTACTCCAGACCCAGCGCAGAGCGGGCTTCCGCCACGCGCAGGCGCACCTGTTCGGGCGCGGTGCCGCCGTGCGACTTGCGCGCGGCGACCGAAGCCTCGACCGAGAGCGCCTTGAATACGCGCTCGTCGATGCGGCTGTCGATGGCTTTCAGGTCATCGAGCGGCAATTGATCAAGAGCGACACCGCGCCCTTCCGCCAACTTGACCGCAGCGCCGGTGATATGGTGCGCCTCGCGAAACGGAATATCGCCTTCGCGCACCAGCCAGTCGGCCAGATCGGTGGCGGTGGCAAAGCCCAGTTCGGCGGCGGCGCGCATGCGATCGGTGCGGAATTTCGTTTCCGCGACCATGCCGGTCATCGCCGCGATGGAAAGGGCGAGCAGGCTGGCGGCTTCGAAAACCGGCGGCTTATCGTCCTGCATGTCCTTCGAATAGGCGAGCGGCAAGCCCTTCATCGTCATCATCAGCGCCATCAGGCAGCCGGAGATGCGCCCGGCATGGCCACGCACCAGTTCCGCCGCGTCCGGGTTCTTCTTCTGCGGCATGATCGAGCTGCCGGTGGACAGCGCATCGGGCAGGGTGACAAACCCGAATGGCTGGCTGGCCCAGATGATGAACTCTTCCGCCAGCCGCGACAGATGCAGCGCGCACTGACTGGCGGCCATCAAATAATCCAGCGCGAAATCGCGGTCGGACACCGAATCGAGGCTGTTGGCCGTCGGCGCATCGAAGCTAAGCGCCTGCGCGGTCATTTCCCGGTCGATCGGGAACCCGGTTCCGGCCAGCGCGGCGGCGCCAAGGGGGCTGCGGTTCATGCGCACCCGTGCATCGGCGAAGCGGGAACGGTCACGCCCGATCATCTCGTAATAGGCCATCAGGTGGTGGCCCAACGTCACCGGCTGCGCGGTCTGAAGGTGCGTGAACCCCGGCATGATCGAGCCGGAATGCTCCCCGGCGCGGGTAACCAGCGCCACCTGCAGCGCTTCCAGGCCGGCATCGGCCTGATCCATCGCATCGCGCACCCAGAGGCGGAAATCGGTCGCCACCTGATCGTTGCGCGAACGGGCGGTGTGCAGGCGCCCCGCCACTGGCCCGATCAGCTGTGCCAGCCGCGATTCGGTGGTCATGTGAATGTCTTCAAGGTCCCAGTCTTCGGGGACTCCGCTGGCTTCGTACTCGGCGGCGACGGCATCCAGACCGTTGCGGATGGTCACGGCGTCCTCCCCCGAAACGATGCCGCAGGTGCCCAGCATCGCGACGTGCGCCTTGCTTGCGGCGATGTCCTGGCGCCACAATGCCTTGTCGAAGGGAATCGAGGCGTTTATCTCGCGCATGATTGCCGATGGTCCCTGCGCGAACCGTCCGCCCCACATCTGGTTGGAGCCTGCCCCCTTGCTGTCTTCCCGTTCGCTCAAGTCGATTGTCCTGTATTCGCTGGCCGGGGCCTGTGCCCTGATGATTGCCGGCTGCGATAGTAAAGGTGGGAAGGACGCGCAACCGCAGGCTTCCCAGGCCGGCAAACAGACCGCCGGTGCTCCGCCTGCCGACAAGTCCGCCAAGCTTGACCGATCACACAAGGGCGAGCCGATGCCGACCGTCAGCCTGGTCGACAATACCGGCGAAAGCCTTGACCTGTCGTCGTTCAAGGGCAAGCCGCTGCTAATCAATCTGTGGGCCACCTGGTGTGCACCGTGCATCGCGGAAATGCCGACACTGGCCAAGCTGATCGCGCGGGAGCCGGAACTGGGCGTTACGGTCCTGCCGATTTCGCAGGACATGGGCCAGACCGACAAAGTGGTCGAAATCCTGCGCCGCCGCGAACTGGAGCAGATCCAGCCGTGGGTGGACGAACAGGGCGACCTTGGCTTCCAGTATGGCGGCAACCTGCCGGTGACGGTGCTGTTCGACGCCAAGGGCAAGGAAGTGTGGCGCTATACCGGCGGCAACGACTGGACCAGCCCGGAAGCGCTGAAACTGATCGCCGAGGGCAAGGCCAGCTGAGAACCCGGACTTGAACCAGGTTTAGTTGATGAAACACATGTGCGTGGCCGTCCTTGCAAGGACGGGCGGGGCCAGGGTGGATCGACGATGGAAAGAGCCGTCCGCATGATAGCAGCCCGCGCCGCTGTAGGAAAATCGCCGCGCCTGAAAAAGGAGGCCCGCGCATGACATTGCATAGCTGGTGGCTGTTCGTGATCGCGGTGTTCCTGCTATCGGGAACGCCGGGGCCGAACATGCTCCACATCCTGTCGCGCAGTGTCGAGATGGGGATGCGCCGCACCGTCATCGCCATGGCGGGCTGCCTGGCCGCGATCCTGCTGGTGCTGGCGGCATCGGCGGCGGGGCTGACCACGCTGCTGCTCGCCCTGCCCGGCGCGTTCGAAGTGCTGCGCTACGCCGGTGTCGCGTACTTGCTGTTCCTCGGCGTCAAGGCATGGCGCACCAAGGCGTCACCGCTCGACGTAGGCGACGCACCACTGCCGCGCACCGTTTCCGCCAGGGCCCTGTTTCGCGGCGGTTTCGCCATCGGCATCAGCAATCCCAAGCTGATCCTGTTCGCTGCCGCCTTCTTCCCGCAGTTCGTCAATCCCGCGCAGCCGCAGGCTCCGCAGTTCGCCACGCTGGTGGCGACGTTCGCGGTGATCGAGACGTTCTGGTACGGCGTGTACGCCGCCGGTGGGCGCTCGCTCTCGCGCTATCTGGCGCGCCCGACGATCAAGCAGGCGTTCAACCGGATGACCGGCGTGGTCTTCGTCGGGTTCGGGCTGGCGCTGCTGAAGATCAAGCAGTCCTGACCGGTCAGGGCGCGATGCGCTGGCCGTCCCACGCCAGCACTTTGCCCGAATCTCCCTGCTCCAGTCCGGCGATCACCCCCAGCAGGTGATCGGCGCTGACGGCGGGCGCGAACAGCTTGTCTGGGGGGACGCCTTTCTGGAACGGCGCCGAAAGCCCGGTATCCACGGTGCCGGGATGCAGCCCCACGGCGATCGCGGAAGGGCGCGTGCGGTTAAGCTCGATCGCGAGATTGGCGATGATCATGTTCAGCGCCGCCTTGGATGCGCGATAGCTGTGCCACCCGCCAAGCCGGTTGTCCCCGATCGACCCCACCCGTGCCGACAGCGCCGCGAACACGCTGCGCCGATCGCGCGGCAGCAACGCGATCGAGTGTTTGGCGATCAGCGTCGGCCCGATGGTATTGAGCCGATAAAGCGCCGCCATGGCATCGGCGGAAACAGCGGCGAAGCTCTTTTCCGGCTGGTAAGCGCTTTCATGGTGCAGGGTGCCGGTGGCGACGATCACCAGGTCGACCGGCCCCTCTGCCGCGATGTCCTGCGCGGCGCGGGCGATCGAATCCTCGTCCTCCAGATCGAAGCGAAAGGGCACCACGCTATCGCCCGCGCGCGCTGTCTCCCGCCGCGATCCGGCATGGATATGGCTCCAGCCCTGCGCTTTCAGCCCGTCGACCAGAGCGCCGCCGATCCCGCCGGACGCCCCCCAGATCACCGCTCGCCTTGCGTCCATCGTCCATGCTCCTTGATGAAGATGAACGCCAGGGATCGGCGCTGGTTCGCCGCCATCATGAACCGCCGAATTGCTCGGCCTGATGTTCGGTAAGGTTTTCCGAGAACGCGGGGGACAGCTTGCGCTCCAACTTGCGGCAGCGGTCCGCATGCTCGATCAGCGCGCGGGAAATATCGCGCAGCATCGCCGGGTCCAGCGCTGCCTCCCCTGACAGGCGACTGCGCAAGTCGCGCTCCTCCAACCCCAGAACCCGCGCCGTGACGCGCTGGCCGCCTAACGCCTCGACAGCCTGCGTGAACAGGGCAAGCTGGACCATCGAATCTTGCGGCATCAGGCGGTGGCTTTCGGTAGGAGATGCCCCGTCCATCAGGGACCCTCACGCGGGTATCAGGCAAGACAGCCCGAGGGATGCTGGAACACGTTCAGCGTGACGAAGCAAACCCCCGTTTCAAAGCCCCCCGGCCTGACGCAGCAGGCGCTCGGCGCGGGCGAGATATGGCCGGTCCAGCATCCCGCCCTTCCAGCCGATCGCGCCGACGCCGGGATTGGCGGCGAACACCTCCACGATTTCGCGCGCTTCGGCGATTTCCGCCTCCGTCGGCGTGAAGGCCGCGTTGATGACCGGGACTTGGGCAGGGTGGATCGCCATCATCCCGCGAAACCCGTCACGGCGAACTTTCTCCGCGCGTTCCCGCAGGGCATCGAGATCCTTGTAGTCGGCACTGATCGTCTCGATCGCGGTGACGCCAGCCGTCGCCGCACCGATCACGGTCAGGCTGCGCGCCAGTTCGTACGTGAACGAGTACGATCCATCCTCATTCCGATTGGACGACGCACCGATCGAATCGGCCAGATCCTCCGCGCCCCAGGTCAGCGCGACGACGCGCGGCGCGCCCTTGTAGCTGCCGGTGTGGAACATCGCCTCCGCCGTTTCGGTGATCAGGACGATGACGGGGGTGGACCCTTCCTCGATCCCGTTCGCCACTTCCAGCGCGGACAGGCAATGATCCAGCTTGTCCACATCGGCGCGGCCATAGACCTTGGGCAGCATGATCCCGCCGGGCCGGGCGGGCATCACGGCGGCCAGATCCAGAAGGGTGTGCGGCCCATCGAACGGATTGATGCGAACCCACAGGCGCGGTTGTTGCTGCGGGTTGGCCTTGATGAAATCATGCACCAGCGGGCGCGCGGCGGCCTTGGCATCGGGGGCGACGGCGTCTTCCAGATCAATCAGCACGATGTCGGCATCGCCGTCCATCGCCTTGGCCATCTTCTTCTCGCTGTCACCGGGCGCGAACAGCCAGGATCGGGCGGCGATGGGCTGGTGATCGAACGGCATCGGCGGCGGCATCCTCAACGTTACATCGTATGCGCTCGCCGCAACCGAGCGAGCGCCGGCCGGTTTGCCGCGCAATGGCCGTCATGGCAATAAATCGCGAGATATTCATTCCAGACTCATCGAGCAGGAAGGACTATAGCGGGTCATGCTCCTCTATTTCCTCAGCTATCTCGGCGGCGCGCTGACCATCATCAGCCCGTGCATCCTGCCGGTCCTGCCGTTCGTCTTCGCGCGGGCGGGAGGGCGTTTCCTGACCAACGGCCTGCCGCTGCTGATCGGGATGGCGGCGATGTTCATGGCGGTGGCAACGCTCGCCGCCGTTGGTGGCGGCTGGGCCGTGCAGGCGAACCAGGTGGGCCGCGCGCTGGCGCTGGCCTTGCTGGCGCTGTTCGGGCTGACGCTGCTGTTGCCCTCGCTATCGGACCGGCTGACCCGTCCGCTGGTGGACTGGGGAGCGCGGCTTTCGCAACGTTCGGGGGCGGTTAGTTCCGAAGTCGGCTCCTCGCTGCTGGTCGGTGTCGCCACCGGCCTGCTGTGGGCTCCGTGCGCCGGGCCTATCCTGGGCCTGGTGCTGACCGGCGCGGCGTTGCAGGGCGCCAGCCTGCAGACCAGCCTGCTGCTGCTTGCCTATGCGGCAGGCGCGGCGACATCGCTGGCGCTGGCGCTGCTGGCTGGCGGGCGCGTGTTCGCGGCGATGAAGCGATCGCTCGGCGTCGGGCAGCGCATCCGGCAGGCGCTGGGCGCTCTCGTGCTGATCGCGGTGGCCGCGATCGCACTGGGCGCTGACACCGGCTTCCTCAGCCGCCTCTCGCAATCGAGCACCAATCGCGTCGAACAGCGGCTGCTTTCGATCGTCGGCCTGGGCCAGCCGGAAAAGGCGCAGGGCCCGGCAACGCTGGCGGTCGAAGGAACCATGCCGCCGCTGGACGGCGCGACGCAATGGATCAACTCCCCGCCGCTCACGCGTGAAGGCTTGAAAGGCAAAGTCGTCCTGATCGACATCTGGACGTACAGCTGCGTCAACTGCCTGCGCACCCTGCCCTACGTGCGCGCCTGGGCGGAGAAATACCGCGATCAGGGGCTGGTGGTGATCGGCGTCCATTCGCCGGAATTCGCGTTCGAGAAAGACCCGGCGAACGTGCGCAAGGCGGTGAAGGACCTTGGCATCACGTATCCCGTCGCCATGGACAACAACTTCGCGATCTGGCGGGCGCTGAAGAACAACTACTGGCCCGCGCACTACTTCATTGATGCGCAGGGCCGCATCCGCGCTCACCATTTCGGGGAAGGCGACTATGCCGAATCCGAGCGTATCATCCAGCGCCTGCTGGCCGAAGCGCATGGCAAGACGGTGGTCGAAGGCGTCGTCTCCATCACGCCAGACGGTGCGCAAGTGGCGGGGGTCAAGGGCGTCGCCTCGCGCGAGACCTATGTCGGCTACACCAAGGCGAAAGGTTTTGCCTCCCCCGGCGGTTTCGTTCGCGACACGGCGCATGACTACGCGCCCGGCCCCTCGGCCCTCAACGCATGGAGCCTGGGTGGTGAGTGGACGGTGCAGCCAAAGCAGGCAGTGGGCGGCAAAGTCGGCAGCCGGATCACCTATCGCTTCCGCGCCCGCGACGTGAACCTGGTGCTGGGCGCGGCCGACAAGCCGGTACGGTTCCGCGTCACGCTGGATGGTGCACCGCCCGGGGATGCCCATGGGGTAGACGTCAACGCCCGGGGCGAGGGCGTGGTGCGTGACAACCGGATGTACCAGCTGGTCCGCCAGAAAACCGTCAGGGAGCGTGATTTCGTGATCGAGTTCCTCGATCCCGGCGCGCAGGCCTATGCCTTCACCTTTGGCTGAGGATCAGATGCCCAGCGCTTTGGTCATCACATCGAAAACGCCTTCCAGTCCGTGGCGGACTTCCCCTCGTCCCCGCCCGGCCATCGGCGCTTCCTCGATCACCAAAACGCCGTCGCCGGCCTGCACCTTGTCCTTGAACAACTGTTCGCGCCCCAGGAAATAGGGCCAGAAGGTTTCGGTGCGGGTGACCGAATAGGCAAGGTCGGCGGAAAAGCCCACCAACTGCGCCTGCCCGAACACGCGGCCGCGCTCCGCCCTTTCGACCCGCACCCCGCGCCCGCCCTTGATGACGAGGCGGCAGGGGCCGTGGAACACCATGTAGCGCAGCTGCATCGTCAGCCAGGCGTTGAGCGAGAACAGCCGCCAGTGCGAGGTAATGCGCAGCGGCTGCGCCAGTGGCTGTGCGACCGCCGCCAGCGCACGCGGCTGCAGCACGCACGAAGCCCCGTCCGGCAGGGCCAGCACCGCCACTTCCGCGAACGGATCGCGCACCGCCGAGACGGTGGTCACTTCCCCCTCGCCGCGAATTCCGGTCAGGAACGTCATCCCGGTTACGATACTGGCGATCGGATGGCTCCAGTCGAGCAGCCAGCGCGTGCCCTTGGCCCCGGTGTGCGATGTCGTCTGCAGATAGTCCTGCCGTACGAGCAACTCCTCGCGCGCGTCGAGGCGGATCGCGACCGAAGTGGTGCTGCGCGGGACCGGTGGGATCGCCTGACCCGCGCCGCCCGGTACCGCCAGCCGGATCGACGGCCGCCGCTCGGCAATCGGGGCCAGCACGAACCAGAACAGCAGCCGGATCAGGTAGGGCATGGCCACGATCAGCAGCAGCGCCGCCAATGCCTTCCACAGCGTGGCCGCCAATGCGCCATGGCGGAATTTCTGCAGCAGCGAGCGGTCGAGTGCGCGCCAGGCGCGGTTTCGCTCGCTCGACAAATCGGAGAGCGTGGCATCCAGCTGGCGGCCCAGATCATCGCCGACCTGCCCAAGCGCACCCTCCGCCGTGGCGACCCCGGCCTGCGCTTCCCGCAGCCGTGCCGCTTCCTGGCCAAGGCGGACGGCTTCCTCGCAGGTGACCTTGCGGTTTGCCTGCAGCTGGCGATGCTCGGTGCTTTCCAGCCAGCTGCGCAGGCGATAGCTCCAGCGGGTTTCAAGCGCTTTCAATCGCGTGCCCGCCGCCCGGCAGGCCGCTTGCGCCTGCGGCAGTCGTGCCTGCGCAGCGGATGCGGCCCCCTCCAGCGAGCGCGCATCCGCCAGGGTCCTGACGCTTCGCAGCAACGACACGCGCTGGTCCAGCAGCAGGAGCTGCATCTCATCGCGTTTGCGCGCCACGATCAGGCCCGGATCGCGCCGCACCAAAGCCGTGAGGCCAACCGCGCCCTGACGGCCCAGTTCGTGGTCCAAGGCGTCCCGATCGCGTCGGGCCTCCAGGATGAGGCGGTCCAGCTCGGCGACGCTTTTGCCCGAAAGCGAGCGCCGTTCCTCTTCGAACGCGCGCTGCAGGCGGGCGGGCTCGGCTTTCAGTTCGCCCAGAGCGGCGTCATAGCCGCGATAGTCCGCCTCGTCGCGCTGGGCCTGATCCCAGCGTTCCTGCGCTGACTCGCGTAGATGCGCCAGGATGATCGGCCCCACCCCGATCGCCAGCACCAGCGCCAGATACAAGACTCCACGCCGCATCAGCCAGCCGAGGACCGCCTTCATGGCGCACACACCCGCGTCACCGCAAAGGCGCGACAGTCAGAGAGGGCGGCGGAGATGGCAGGCAAGCAGCAGTTCTCGGACGAAACGGGCGGGGCGGGTATATCACCATAACGCACGGCCCGGCTCACGGTCCCCCCTCTTCGCTGATGACAGGCGCGGCATTGCGCGCTACAGCCCGCGGCCGTGGGCACAATCAGGCATTTTTTCCGGGATAGACCGGCACTGGCGGCAATGCTGCTGGCCGCCGCCCTGTGTCTGAAAGCGCTGGTGCCCACCGGGTACATGCCCACCGCTGCCGATAACGGGATCGTCGTCGCCCTGTGTTCGGGTACGGCTCCGGCTGGCAGCACCGTGACGATCACGATCCCCAGGAAGGGCACGCATCAGGATCATTCGGCCAGTATGGCGGATCATCCTTGCGCCTTCGCGCCGCTGTGCGCGGCCATGACCGGCGGCGATCTGGTGCCCATGGTGCTGGCGGCGCTGGCATTCGTCTTCGTTGCTGCCATCGTCCGTCGCCCACTGACCTTGCGCGCGCTCGCCGAACGGATCCGCCCGCCCAGCCACGCGCCGCCCCTTCCCGCCTGACCCCTCTGCCATCCCGCCCGCGCACCTGCGTCCCGGCGGATCGGATTGATACCTGATCGGGCGCCCTTGCCGCGCCGATCGGGTGGTTCAGGTGACGTATTCCATGCTTCGTACTCTGCTCTCGCTCGGGGCGGCCCCGCTTGCCCTGTGTCCTTTCCTCGCCTCCGCCGAAGAGGCACCGGCCGATCCCATCCTCGTCGTCGGCCAGCGTGACCGCGACATCAGCCTCGACGCGCGCGGCCTTGCCGTCAGTCTTGGGGACGAACAGTTCGCCGGGGTGAACGCCCGTAACGTCGAGGACCTCATGAAATACGCGCCGGACTTTTTCGTGCGCACGCGCTTTGCGGGCGATTCGAACGGAGTCCCCGGCTTTCGTGGCACGCATTCCACGCAAAGCGCGCGGGCGCTGGTGATGGTGGACGGGTTCACCGTCTCCAACTTCCTCGGCAACTCGTTCGCCTTCGCGCCCAAGTGGGGCGTAGTTGGCCCGGGCGAAGTGGCGCAGTTCGACGTCGTCTATGGCCCCTATTCGGCGCGCTATGCGGGCAATTCCATGGGCGGCGTGGTCAACATCACCACGCGCTCGCCCGAGCGGACCGAAGCGTTCGCCACGGTGCAGGCGATGGGCCAGCCTTACGATCAGTACGCCACCCACAATACCTACCGGGGCTATTCCGGCGAGGCAGGGTTCGGTTTTCGACAGAAGGACGGACCATGGTCGCTGCGCATCTCTGGCCGCCACTTTCGCAATACCGGCCATCCCCAGATGTTCTTCGGCCTCGTCAAATCCACCAGCCCCGGCGCCGCGACCCCGGTGACAGGCGCGGTGGTCGATCCGCAGCAGGCCATACCCAACTCGCCTGGGACGGCGGACAGCCCGATCTTCGCCGCGCAAAGCCCGGCGCGCATCACCCAGGATCAGGCCAAGCTGCGCATCGGCTATGATGGCGCGTCGGGCACCAGCGGCGAACTGCTGGTAGCCTATTGGCACAATCTGGACAGCCAGACCGCGCCCGACTGCTATCTGCGCAACGCTGCGGGGGGCACGGTGTGCGACGGGCTCGTTTCGATCGGCGGGCAGAAATACACCGCCAGCGGGGCCAACTGGTCCCGCACCGTGCGCGATGAGTTGCTGGCGGGCCTGAAGGTATCGTCGCCCTTGTCCGACACGCTGACCGCGCAGGCGCAAGTATCGACCTATCAGATCCTGCGGTCGGACGGGTTCACGTCCAGCGGTTACAATGCCGGCGCAACCGATGGCGCCGGGCGGCTGGCGCGGCAGGGGCCGACCGGGTGGTGGACCGGCGATCTCTCGCTGACGGCCCAGCTTGGCGAGGCGCAGCTTTCCGCAGGCGGCAGCGCCAACCTCTATCGCACCGATGTGACCAATTACACGCTGGCGAACTGGCGCAGCGACGCGGGCAAGGGCTTCTCCACCCGCACCTTCGGCAAGACCCGCAACCTTGCCGCCTGGGCTGAACTGCGCGTGTCGCTGGATCCGGTGACGATCACGCTGGGCGCTCGGTACGAGGATTGGCGCGCGTTCGATGGCGGACTGACCCGGCTGGGCAGCGGCACGCTCGCCGGACAGCAGGTGACGGGGCTTTACGCCAGCCGCCACGCAAGCGGTTTTCAGCCCAAGGCTTCGGTGGAATGGGCGCTCGATCCCGACACACGCGTGCAGCTGAGTTTGGCGAAAGCCACACGCTTTCCCACCGTGGGAGAGCTGTTCCAGGGCAGCCTCAATGGCGATGGCACCTTCAACCAGGACAGCTTCGACCCGAACCTGAAGCCTGAGCGTTCGACTGACGCCAATCTAGTCGTCGCCCATGATTTCGGTGCGTTCAAGCTGACCGGGTCGGCGTTCTGGCAGCGGGTGCGCAACACGATCTTCTCGTTCTATGGCTTCAACCAGAACGGGGTATCGATCTCCAGCTTCAAGAATATCGACGTCACGCGCCAGGTCGGCCTCGAACTCATCGCGGAAATGCGCGACGTGCTGGTGCCGGGCCTCGATCTGGACGCTAACGCCGCGTGGATCGATTCGATCACCGTGCGCAACGATGCCGCTCCCCTTGCGGAAGGCGTGCAGTTCCCGCGCATCCCGCGCTGGCGGCTGAACGGCAACTTGCGCTATCGCGTGGCGGAGCCGGTGCTGGTGTCGATCGGGGTGCGCTATGCCAGCCGCCCCAACACCGACCTGTTCGGCACGCAGCGGGGGGATACGTATGGCTACACGTCCGAACTGTTCGCGCTCGATGCCCGTGTGAGCTGGGACGTGACCCCGCAGTTGCGGGTCAGCGTCGGGGTGGACAACATCACCAACGATCGCGCCTGGGTCTATCACCCCTACCCGCAGCGCAGCTTCCTGCTGGAAGCGGGGTGGAAGCTGTGAGCGGGGCAACGATGCGCACCGAACGCTGGTATCGCGCAGTGTGGCGCTGGCATTTCTACGCCGGGCTGTTCTGCGTGCCCTTCGTGCTGTGGCTGTCGATCACCGGTGGGATCTATCTGTTCAAGCCGCAGATCGAGAGTGCGCTCTATGCACCCTATCGCGGCGTCGTCAGCGGGGAAGCGCCGATGCTCACTCCCGGGGCCATCGCCGTGCAGGCAGTGGCGACGGTGCCGGGATCAATGCTGCACAAATACGTCCTGCCCCAAAGCCCGAGCGACGCAGTGCAGGTGCTGGTCGGCAAGGGCGCCAAGGACGTGCGCCTCTGGATTCACCCGCAGACCGGCGTGGCGCTGCATCAGGTGCCGGAAGAAGACCGGCTGATGCGGGTGGTCTTCCGCCTGCACGGCGAACTGCTGGCGGGAGCGCGCGGCTCCGCGCTGGTGGAGGCGGCGGCGTGCTGGACGATCGTCATGCTGCTGACCGGCCTGTTCCTGTGGTGGCCGCGCAGCACGAACGGGTTGGGCGGCGTGCTCTACCCTCGCCTGCGCCGGGGCAGGGCGATGTTCTGGCGGGACATCCACGCCGTGACGGGGCTATGGATCTCCATCGGTGCGCTGTTCCTGATCATATCCGGCCTGCCCTGGGCGAATGCTTGGGGAGACTATTTCAAGCAGATCCGGGCGGTGACCGGCACGGCGGCGGGGCGGCAGGACTGGTCTGCCGGGTCCGGGGCCGACGCCGCGCAACGCGGCCGCGCCGATGCCGGGATGCGGGCGATGATGTCCGAACATGCCGAGCATCACGGCATGACGATGGTCCACACCGCCCCGCCCCCCGCCGCTCTCGACGCCGTGGTGGCCCGCGCCGCCACGCTGGGCTTTGCCGGGCCGGTGGAGATCAGCCCGCCGACCGCTCGCGACGGCCCGTGGCAAGTGCGCAGCCAGGCGGAGAACCGCCCTTTGCGCGACAGCGCGGAGATCGCCTCCAACGGCTCGCTGATCGGGGTCCAGCGGTTCGTCCAGCGTCACTGGATCGACCGGGCGGTGGGTTACGGCGTCGCCATTCACGAAGGTGCGTGGCTGGGCCTGCTGAACCAGCTGGTGAACCTGCTGGTGCTGCTTGGCCTTGTCCTGCTGTGCGTGTCGAGCGTGGTGCTGTGGTGGCGTCGTCGCCCCGAAAAGACGCTGGGCGCGCCGGTCTCGCTCGCCCCGCTGCGCCATTCATGGCTGCTGGTGACGCTGGTGATCGCGCTGGCACTGGCGATGCCGCTGTTCGGAATTTCGCTGGCCCTCGCGGTGCTGGTCGAAAGGATCGTCCGGTACACCAGCCC
Organism: Novosphingobium sp. BL-S-24; assembly: GCF_055521575.1. Lineage (NCBI taxonomy): Bacteria > Pseudomonadati > Pseudomonadota > Alphaproteobacteria > Sphingomonadales > Sphingomonadaceae > Novosphingobium > Novosphingobium sp. BL-S-24. The sequence goes on along the minus strand of NZ_CM145488.1, from coordinate 1,980,289 downwards.
GCACCTGCGCCAGTGGATGGGCTGGAGGAGTCCCGCCCCCTCGACCTGATTCAATGTTGCCGCCACGTTACAAATTTGTCGTGGAGCGCCCGCGACGAACGCGCGTTCAAGCGTGTGAATGAAGGCGCCGCAGCGGCCTTTCGGAGACACGCGCATGACGGAACGGGTGGTGATTGTCACCGGTGGCGAATCCGGGATCGGGGCGGCCTGCGCCCGGGCTTTCGGCGCAACCGGGGCGCGGATTGCGGTGCTGTTCCATTCCGATACCGTGGGCGCCGATGCGTCTGCCAGCGCGATCCGCGCCGCCGGGGGAGAGGCCATCACCGTGCAGGCCGACGTCGATGAGGAAGCATCGGTGGATGCCGCCTTTGCCAGAGTGCAGGCGCGATGGGGCACCCCTGCCGATGTGCTGGTCAATTCCGCCGGTCTCAACATGTCCGGCGTCACCGTGCGCGACATGACGCTGGCCCAATGGAACCGCCTGATTGACACTGACCTGACCGGCGCGTTCCTCACTTCGCGCCGCTTCCTTACTGCCAGGCCGTCGACCGAGCGCGCGGACGCGGCGATCATCCACATCTCCTCCATCCACGCCTATGCCGTGCGCGCCGGCGGCGCCGACTATTGCGCGGCGAAAGGCGGCCTATCCAATCTGGTGGAGACGCTGGCGATCGAGGAAGCGCCACGCGGCATCCGCGTCAACGCGATCGAACCCGGCATGATCCTGACCCCGATGAACGCCCGTGCCCAGGCCGACGAAGCCTATCGCAAGACGCTGGAAAACAACATCCCGCTGGGCCGCGCGGGCGATCCGGCGGAAGTGGCGGACCTTGCGGTATTCCTCGCGTCTGACAAGGCGCGGTACATCACCGGCGCGCGGATCGTCATCGACGGCGGCCTGTCGCTGATGCAGGCGCTGGGCGCATGACACGGGACGACGTCGCCGTCGCGGTGGCCGATCCGCATCGCAAGGACCCGGTCGCCGAAAACGCCATCCCTCTCGACTTCAACGTCAAGCGGATCGAGCGGGTGACGCTGGACGGACCGCCCGCCCTGATGGTCCGCGACCTGATGAGCCCCTACATTTGGCGCGAGGGGGAAGGACGGTGGGGCATCATGGTCCGCGCCGTCGTCCGCCCCGGAGAGGAGATGACCGATACCGGCGTGATTTGGGCAGGCTGGAGCGAGGACGGCCGCCACTTCACCATGCTGGAAGCGCCCTCCATCGTCCCCGGGCCCGGTGATCACGATGCCGGCGGCGTGGAGGATCCGACCGTCGTTCGCACCGACGAAGGCTATACCGTCTATTACTCCGGCGTGCTGGCCGATCACGCGCATGGGGAGCTGTCCTATGCACAAGGCCCCTCGCTGGACCGGCTGACCAAGAGCGGCGTCGCCCTCGCCTCGTCGAAGTCGGAAGGCAACACCAAGGAAGCCACGGTCGATCGCACGGCGGACGGGCGCTGGCGGCTGTTCTACGAATACGCCGCAGACGAAGCATCGCGCGTCGGGCTGGCGATGGGCGCGGACGTGGCGGGGCCTTGGGACGAACAGCCCACCCCCTTCATGCCGCGCGACTACAGCTGGGACGATTGGCACCTGTCCACAGGGCCGTTGCTGACGGACGATCCCGCCATGCCGGTGATGTTCTACAACGGCGCCACCCGCGATGCGCGCTGGCGCATCGGCTGGATCGCGTTCGACGCCGATTATGCGCAAGTGCTCGCGCGGGGCATCGAGCCGCTGATCACCCCGCCGCCGGTCGATGATCGCACCGCCACCGACATTGCCTTCGCCGCTTCCGTCGTCATCGATGGACCGGCGATCTGGCTGTATTATTCGCTGGAGGACCGCTTTCTGGCCCGCGCGCTGATCCGCCGCAGCTAGACCGTCACGTATCCCGACGGCGGCGCTGGCGGCTGACGGAGAAGATGGTCCATAGCATCGAGGCGAGAGCGGCGAACCCCATGCCCAATCCCGGTACGATCTGCCCCAGCCCGAACGCGGTCAGCGCGATCGAGAGCGCGGCGACGATATAGACCCAGACTGGAAACACCGATCTTCCCCTTCCTCAGCGACAACTCTCTCATACCGCGTTTACCCCGGTGGGGTTAGACGGCAAATTCGAATGGCAAGGGTAGGCCCTCATGGAAGTCGAGGTCAGTGCCGAAGCCAAGGACAAGCGCCTCAACCGGATGGTGGCGGTCACCGTCGTCATGCTGTCTGTGTTCACCGGGGTGTGCGACATCAAGGACGGCAACCTGGTGCAATCGATGCAGCAGGCGCAGTCCGATTCGGTCGATAGCTGGAACGAGTATCAGGCCACCAAGACCAAGCTGCACATCGCCAACACCGCGCGGGACCAGATGATGGTGATCGCCACCGGCGCGAAGGCGGAAGCGTTCGAACACCGGCTCGACGGCGAGATCGCCAAGTACCAGTCGAATCAAACGGGTTGTTAACTACCCGACCCTAGATTGTGGAGCCTAGTGATCACAGATCGGCATTGAGGAAGGCATAGGCACATGACTTTGACTGAACGGCTCCGCTCCTGGTTGATGTTTGCGGCGATGGCCATCGCAGTGCTGACAGTGGGCATGTGGCCGCTTCCTTTGCATCTTCTGTTCGATCCCAGCACGTTCGGCTGAAGCTTCGGACAACGACAAAAAGCCTGCCGCGACCTCCGCGACAGGCTTTTTGCGATTATGTACTGACCGGTTACCGGGTAAGCTTAGCGGCAAACCCGGATGCGGCGATCACGGCGCCATTCGGTGTGGCAGCGGCGATTGTTGCGATAGGAGTTGTACCGCCGGTTGTCATGGCGGCGCCAGTTGCGGCGATCATCGCGACGATAACGATCCCCGCGATAGTAGCCGCGACGATCGTCGCGACGATAATGCCCACGGCGGTCGGCACGATAACGATCGCGGCGGTCATCACGCCTTGCCAATTGATGGCGATAATCGCCGCGATGCTCGGACCGCTCAGCTCGGTGATGCCGGTCACCATGTGGCTGCGCCGTAGCCGCCGTCGACAGCCCAAGGCTGTTGGCGATCAGCGCGAGCGTTGCCGCAATTCTCAAAAATCGCATCAATGTCTCCTCGGTTGAAGAGAGCCAACGCAACGGCCGCCATTTTGATCCGGCAGGCGGAGAAACCGTCGGCTGTTTGCCGCCTCCAGCACGACGAGCGCCCTATTCCGCTTCAGGCCGACCCAATCTCTATTGACTTAGTAGACAACGTGCATCTAGGCGTCCGCGCGGTTGGCGGCGCGATGTTGGCCGCCGAATTGGGGGCCCGATGAGAAATTTGCTTGTGTCTGCCGCGTGGAACCGTTTGCGGTCCGGCTTGCTCGTTGGCTGTGCCGCTTCCGGCTTGTTCGTTCCGTTGATGGCAAACGCGCAGGACGCGTCTGGACAGGCAGACAGCCAGGCCAATGACATCGTCGTCACCGGATCGCGCATCGCCCGTCGCGATTATGGCTCTCCATCACCCATCGCCACGCTGAACGCTGCCGCGATCGAGGCGACGGGCGACGTGACGCTGGAAAAGGCGCTCTCCATCAATCCGCAATTCGGCATCGGAGAAAACGCGACTTCGACAGGCTATGGATCGACCGGACAGGCGACGCTGAACCTTCGCGGACTTGGTTCGTATCGCAACCTCGTCCTGCTCGACGGGCGGCGCATGCAGCCATCGAACGTGCAGCAGTCGGTAGACGTCAACTCGGTTCCCCGGGCGCTCGTCGAAAGCGTTGAGGTGATCACGGGCGGCGCATCGGCAGTCTATGGATCGGACGCCATCGCCGGTGTCGTAAACTTCCGCCTCAAGGACGATTTCGAGGGCGTGGCGCTCGACGCCCAATACAACATCACCGAGCAGGGTGATGGCGCGGTAAAGGATCTCGCCGCGACGTTCGGCACCAACTTTGCGGGCGGGCGCGGCAACGCGGTCGTCTCGCTGGGCTACACGAGCCGAGACACGATCGATTACCAGTCACGCGCGTTCTTCCGCAAGAACCAGGGCGGCACCGACCTGCGTCTGCCGACCGGCACCGTCACCACCAGTGGCAACGCGCCGACGCAGGCATCGGTCGATGCGCTGTTCGCCCAGTACGGCTATGCTCCGGGCACCGTGGCGGCCAACTCGGGCCTCAGCTTCAATGCCGACGGAACGGTGTTCAGCGCCAGCAACGGCGTTACAAACTATCGTGGCGATCAGGGTGGCCTGCTCTACAATAGCGGTAGCACGGTCAACAACCTCAACGTGTTCCTGACTCTCCAGGCGCCGATCGAGAGGTACTCCGCCTTCGGCAAGTTCAAGTACGACCTGACGGACGACATCACCGCTTTTGCGCAGGGTCAATATGTCAAGTATGACGCGCAAATCCTGGTCGAAGCGGGCAATACCGCACTTTCCGTTCCGATCACCAACCCCTTCATCCCCGATGCGTTGGCCAGCATTCTTGGCAGTCGTCGCAATCCCACGGGTAACGTGACCGTACAGAAACGGTTCTACGAAGCAGGCCCGCGCGTGACCGATCGCGAGTTCAAGATATCGCAGTTCCTGGGCGGATTGCGCGGTGCTTTCGCCGCAATCGACGGCACCTGGGAAGTCTATGGTTCACACGGAGCCACCCTCATCCGCGAAGAACAGCCCGGATCGGTCAAGACGTCCGCGCTCAATACGTTGTTGAACGCCGCCGATGGCGGGCAGAGCATTTGCGCGGGCGGCTATAACCCGTTCGGCGTCACCACGCTTTCCAGCGATTGCTACAATTATCTCGTGGCCTCGCCCTGGCGCGATACCAAGCTTACCCAGGACGTGGTCGAAGCCAACGTACAAGGCGGCCTGTTCAAACTGCCCGGCGGCGGAGCCCGCTTTGCGGCTGGCCTTGCCTACCGTCGCAATTCCTATTCGACGCAAGTCGACCAGGTCCTCAAGGACGCGGACGTGGTGGGCGTGGCCTTCACCAGCGACAGCGAAGGCGCGTCGAACGTGAAGGAGGCCTATGTCGAGCTGCTGCTGCCGCTTCTGGGCGACATGCCTTTCATCCACAAGCTGGAGGCCGACGCCGGATACCGCTACTCCGATTACAACCTGTCAGGCGGGGTGCATACCTACAAGGCAAACCTGATCTGGGCACCAACCGATACGCTCACCTTCCGGGGCGGTTACGCACGCGCGGTGCGAGCGCCCAGCGTGGGCGAACTGTTCGTACCCAACAACGGCGCGGTACCCGGCATCGGCGAAGTCTATAACGGGCTTGGCGACTACTGCGATATTCGCAGCGCCCCCCGCAGAGGCGCGAACGGTGCCTCTGTCCGGGATTTGTGCGTGGCGCAGGGCGTTCCGGCAGGTGTGGTGGACAATTTCATCAACCTACAGAATGATACGAATGCCACAAATTCGGGCAACACCGCCCTTAAGCCGGAAACCGCCGATACGTTCACCATCGGCGCGGTGTTCAGCCCGAAGTTCGCCACGCCCTGGCTGTCGCGCTTCAACATCACCGTCGATTATTATAACATTACGGTGAAAGACGCGATCGGCGTCGTCGGCGTGCAGACAAGCCTGGCGAAGTGCTTCAATATCGACGGCACCAACCCGACCTACTCCAACGACAACTTCTTCTGCCAGACCATTACACGCGATGCCGACGGCCTGCTGGCCGACATGCGCCAGCCAACCACCAACCTTGGCGCGTACAAGACGGCAGGGATCGATGTTCAGCTGGACTGGTCGATCGACCTTGCGGCGGTGGGCCTGAACTCGGGCTCGCTCGACATCACATCGGCGGTGGGGTGGCTGGACAGGTTCGACGTACAGACCCTGCCGGGCGAACAGTTCTACCACTACGCCGGCACCGTCGGCAGCCCTTCGGGTTTTGCGCCGGGATCGCTGCCAAAATGGAAAGCGGTCTCCAGCGTGGCCTACAACAGCGAGGCGTTCAATCTGGGGCTGCGCTGGCGCTTCCTGAGCAAAATGGACCCATCGGCCAAGGCGACCAACCCGGCAACCACCACTCCCGGCGTGCCAAGCTACAACCTGTTCGATCTATTCGGATCGATCGTGGTGAACGAGGGGTACACGATGCGCTTCGGGATCAACAACCTGTTCGACAAGCAGCCGCCGGTTCTCAACGGCCGCATAGGCACTACCGAAGCCAGCACCTACGACGTTCTTGGTCGCACCTTCTTCGTGGGTGTCGGCGCGAAGTTCTGATCCTTCTAAAAGCCCCAAACCCACCACCACAAAAGGAATGGAAGACATGCGAAAGTCCCTGCGCGCCGGTATCGTCGGCGCCGTCCTTGCCGTTTCGTCCCTCGCTGCCGGTGCCTCGCCGGCAATCGCGCAAGCCATGGCCGGTCGCACTCTGGAAGACCGTCCGCGCCTGTCGGTAAGCTACTACAAGACGCCCCCGGGCAAGCAGGACGAATGGCTGGCGCTTTACCTCAAGTGGCATCGCCCGATCATGGACTATCAGATCCAGCAGGGCGTCACGACCAGTTCGACCGTATACGCCAATGCGGGCCACTCGCTGGCCCCGCAGTGGGACTTCATGATCATCAATATCTCGCCGCCACCCGCAAAAGCGAAAAAACTGAACCTGACGCGTGGCCAGGTCATCCAGAAGCTGTTCCCCGATCTCGACGCCTATACCGCCGGTGAAACCGCGCGCTGGGCGCTGACGGAATCGCACTGGGATCAGGATGTCGTGGAACTGGACCTGACCGCCCAGCATCCGGGCGTCTACTATCCGATCCTGCCGAAGTAAGCGGGGCGGCTCTGCAGGGTATCGTTCAGGCGCCCGGTCTCATGCAGCCGGGCGCCTGATCAAATCACCCGTGGGCTAGATGTCGACCGGTTTGATCATCCTACAGTCTCCGGCAGGACCTGTCGGCGCGCCCAGGTCTCGATGGGGGTGAGGGCGACGGGAAGCTCCTTCAGAACATCGGCCATATTGACGCAAAAGGGGTGCTCGGGCGAGGTGTTGTACCAGGTGTAGATGCGCCGCAGTTCGCTGATCAGCCGATCCTCTTCAAGCGACGCGCGACCATCGAAGACGTGGCGCATACGCTCGCAAAACTCGTCAATCGGCTGGCTCTCCCATCCCAACGGGCGCTCCCACGCATTGGAAAGCTTTTGCGCCAGTTGAGGCAGGCGAACCGTTTCCGCCCCGCCCACCGGGAAACTGCGTCCCGACAAACCGGGGCGTTCCAGTGCGGCCATCATCAGCGCGGCAAGATCGTCGTGGCATATCCACGAAACGTCGAGGTCGGGGCGATGCGGATAGACGATGGTGGCGCGCTCGGCGATCGGCGGCCAAGCCCACCCCTTGAGCAGATTGTCGAGAAACACCACCGGCTGGATGCTGACCGTCGGCACGCCTGATGCGAACAGCAGCCGACGCATCTCGTGCCGGGCGTCCTGCGCCGCAAACCCGCGTATCTCGGTCGGGACCGGCAAGCTGGTGTTGAACACGATGGTGCCGATCCCGGCAGCCGTGGCCTCCTCGGCGATCCAGGCCGTCGCCTGAACCAGAGGCTGCGCCTGCTGAAAAGACGTGGACGGCAGGTTGAGGAATATCGCATCGGCTCCCGTCATCGCGACTCGAAGAGAAGCACGGTCTGACAATTCGGCGGCGCGTGTCTCCACCTGCCGCCCCGCCACCGTCAACGGGCGGGCCGAGCGGCTGATGCACACAAGCTCGTGATGCGTCGATGCGAGCGCGCGGACTTGCGCGGCACCCTGATCGCCCGTGCCTCCGAATACGATGACTTTCATCCGGCGTTGTCCTCCGCAAGTGGCAGCGCGCAGCATGCTGTCGCACGCCGTCGTTGAACACGCAAAAGCACCTCAGCGGAAGACGCAATTCGGCTGGGGCACATATGATGTTGAGTCGTTCTTGTCGTGCCTGTTTGCCGAGTCCAGCCGTACCACGCTATGTCACTCGTTGATATATATCGTGTTACGATATATTGCTGATTACACCCTTCCCGTCAGCCGAGCCATTCCATGATTCCTGCAGCGTCGTCCTCATCCCATCGCCCTCTTGCCGATCACAGCGCTGATCGCCGCATGCTGCTACTCGCGGCTGCGTCTCTTGTGATTGGGAGCGGCGGAGCGATGGGGGCATGGATTCTGCTCAAGGCGATCGCCATCGCCACCAACCTGTTCTGGTTTGGCCGCCTGTCCGGCGCGCCCGCGCAGATCGTCGACAATACCCTGGGCCTTTGGCTGATCGCCGTGCCCGTGATCGGAAGCCTCTTGGTAGGCTTGCTGGCACGCTACGGGTCCGACAAGATTCGCGGGCATGGCATACCCGAAGCGATCGAAGCGATCCTCTATGGCGAGAGCCGCATGTCGCCCAAGGTTGCCCTGCTGAAGCCACTGTCGTCGGCGATCTCGATTGGAAGCGGCGGTCCTTTCGGCGCGGAAGGGCCGATCATCATGACCGGCGGGGCCATCGGATCATTGTTCGCTCAGGCGTTTCGCCTCAGCGCTGCCGAGCGCAAGACCCTGCTTGTGGCGGGCGCAGCGGCTGGCATGACCGCGATCTTCGGAACGCCAATGGCCTCGATCCTTCTGGCCATCGAGGTGCTGCTCTTTGAATGGAAGCCGCGCAGCTTCGTGCCCGTGGTCATCGCCGTTCTTGTCTCGTGGATCTGGCGGCCGCTGTTGATAGAGGCCGGGCCGCTCTTCCCCGTACACCATGCAATCACCCTCGCGGTGGGGGACATCGGCCTGGCCGTGGCAGTCGGCGCTATTGCCGGAGCGCAGGCATCGCTGCTGTCCAATGCGCTCTATAAAATTGAGGATATGTTCGCCCGACTGCCGGTTCACTGGATGTGGTGGCCTGCCATCGGCGGCGTGGCAGTGGGTCTGGGAGGCTTGATCGACGCGCATGTTCTGGGCGCGGGCTACGAAAGCATCCGGGGCCTTCTGGACGGTTCGCTGGCCATGCAAGTGGTCCTGGCGCTACTGGTGGTCAAAGCCGTCGTATGGCTGGTCGCCCTGGGTTCGGGCACGTCAGGCGGCGTGCTCGCCCCGCTGCTCCTACTGGGCGGTGCGCTCGGCTTCGTTCTTGGCCAGCACCTGCCCGGCGGGGGCGCTCTGTGGGCGCTGGCCGGGATGGCGGGCATCCTCAGCGGCGCGATGCGCGCACCGTTGACCGCGACGTTGTTCACCGTCGAGTTGACCGGCGACTTCGCCATGCTCCCGCTTACGCTGGCCGCGTCGGCAGGGGCATACGCGATCAGCGTGCTGGTTATGCGTCGTTCGATCCTGACTGAAAAGATCGCCCGGCGCGGTCGGCATATCCTGCAGGAATACACCGTCGATCAGTTCGACTTCCTCCAGTCCGCGCAGGTAATGACGCCTCAACCGGCGACGCTCTCCAGCAGCATGACCGTGGCTGACGCACTCGACTTTTTCCGCACCGAAGCGCAACACCGCAGCTATCCCGTGACAACAAACGACGGCGCGCTGGTAGGGCTCGTTTCCCGGACCGATGCACTACGCTGGCAAGTGGACAGCGTTCCGGCGGATGCCACGCTCGCAGAGACCCTTTCCGACGCATCGCAACCCTGCGGCAACCCGCAAGATCCTATCAGCCGGATCGCCGACCTGATGGTGGAGACGGGCATCGGCCGCATTCCGATCGTCGACCCGGCGACAAAACAGGTCGTCGGCATCCTGACCAGACACGATCTGCTGAAGGTCCGCCAACTGCACCACGGCCTTGAAACGAAGCGAGCGCGGGCATGACGTCAATTCTTCTGGGAGGGACGCCACTACCGAGAAAAGCGATCGACGTGCCGATGGGCGGTTTGCAGGCGCTAACTGTCCTGTGCGGCCTGGGCCTTTCCCTTACTAGCCTTACCTGTTGGTCGGCACACGTGCAGCGTCCCATGCAAGTGTAAGCCGGGCGACCTGTGGAACGATGCCTGGCAGGTTACGAAGGTCCGCATCCGGTCCGACCCGGAAGCTGGGGATGGCCGCAAACCAGCGTTCGAGCATGATCGCTACCTCGGCACGGGCCAGTTCCTGACCTGGGCACATGTGCGGCCCGCTACCGAAAGCGGAATGACGCGCGCCGCGCCGGTCGAGATCGATCGACATTGGACAGGCGTTGATACGCTCATCAAGACCGTGGACCTGCGTCGGGACGCAAACCAGATCGCCAGCCTTCAGGTGGACGCCATGAAACTCCATGTCCGCGCGAACCGTTCGCGCGATCGTCACAAAGCCGAAGCGACGGAACAGCTCGTTTGTCGCGGTCAGCAATCCGGTACGATTCAAGCCGGCCATTTGCTCTTGAAGCGCAGGGTCGCGCGCAAGGTTGAGCATGATGAATGCCAACACGTTCACCACCGTATCGACGCCTGCGATCAGCAGCTGCGTGCACAGCGACAGGGCCTCTTCATCGTTCAACCGCCGCCCGTCTATGTCCGCGTTGACGATGGCGCTGATGATGTCGTTTCCGGATTGAACGCGTCTTTCAGCGACGACCGGGGTCAGAAAATCGTAGAATGCCTGCTTGGCATCTTCGAATGGCAGCGGCGGGTTCGGCCGGGTCATGCATTCGGCCAGGAAGCAAAGGTGTTCCGCATCGGCCATCGGCAGGCCGACAAGCGACATGAAGATGCGGATCGGGAAAAGGCGGGCGAACTCGGCGGTGAAATCGCAGTGGCCGCGATCTACGAAGTGGGCGATCAACTCGTCGGCGACCGTGGCGATCGCTTCGTTCAGGTGGCGTATCTTGGAGAGCGCAAGCCCTTCGTTGAGCAGCTTTCGATAAGGACGATGCTCCGGCGGGTCGATGGTCGTCGGGATCAACGCGTGTTTTTCCCCGACGGAGCGGGGAATGACGATTATCCGGTTTGAGAAACGCTCTGGATCGCCCTGGACCTCTGCACTGACTTTGCCCGACAACGCGATCCAATGTCCTTCGTTCTGGGGCGTCCAGACGATAGGCGGGCTGCTGTCCTGCAGCGCCTTCCATGCGGCGTAAAAATCGTCCTCTCGCCCGGGCGGCGAATAGATATCGATGTCGACGATTCGTTCAGGGGCAAGCCCAACGGGCGCGGATGGCCCATCACGAGACTGGGTCTCCATCGACTACCTCTCCGAACAACTGCTTGCACAGGGATCGCTCTGACACCGGCGACCTTACTCAGACCATGGTTATAGCCCTGATCACCATTGAATAAGCTGCCACTTTGATCAGGTCGATCGAGGCCAAAAATGGCAATGCGGTGGTGACGCCCCCCTGCTCCTTACAAGCTATCGTCCTGCCTCATTTCCGCGTTGCTATCTGCATGGGCGTTGGCGCTAAAGCTGAGCGTCAGGACGGTATTGTCTTGTGCATCCACGACCCGCATCGACCACTCGGCGCCCTTCCAGAAATCATCTGCATTGCTCAACAAGTCTCCGCTAAAGCGGATGGCCTCCAATTTGGCCGCTTCGATATTGTCCAGCACAGTGCCTTGCAGATCCGGGAAGTCGGCCCCATCCTGCACATGAAAATAGTATCTTGGCATTTTGCGACCCAGTCATTCCACGAGAATTACGGCGATTACTCTTGGTGCGTGCGTCCGCTCATACGATTGACCGTGCCAGCACGGCGGCTGGCACGGTCAGATTTTCAGGCTTCTCGGGGAGCGTTATTGATAACCGCCTTCCTTGCGGTCTTCAGCAGCATCCTCCTGCGCCTCAATCATGTCAGCTTCCTCGTCATCGGGCTGTTCATCATCGATCGCATCGTCAGATTGGTCTTCCTGATCTTCAGAAAGGTCATCCGTATCTTCTTCATAGCCGGGTTCGTCATTCTCGGGTGGGCTGATCATGATCAATCTCCTTCAATCAGAACAACGCACCGCAGGGCACTCGGCTTTTCCGCTCAACGCATAACGTATCGGACTGCCGCAGAACTGACAGGTGCGCGGCTCCCTGACGAAAGAGCAGCGGCATTGAAGACGCAGCATCGGAAGGGCGAAACTGTCCAGCTTGCCGGTCGGAGTTTCATCAATGGAACGGCCGCTTACCGGTCTGCCTGAAGAGCGGCGGAGGTCATTCGACCAAGACGCTCGATGTGCTTCGTATCTGATCGGCCGCCTAGTACCGCCATTCGCCAGTAGAGTGGCGCCGCGATTAGGTCCGCTGCCGTTTCACGGTCAACCGAGGCCGGTAATTCGCCCCGGTTGATCGCGCGGTCGATCAGCGCATTGATCCTTTCGCGCCGGGCATGCTGGAATGGCCTTACCGCTCGTTCCAGCGCGGGGGTTCGTTCGATCTCGGCATGAAGGTCCATAATGATGCGTTTTACCAGAGGATGGCGAAGCACGCGGCGAACCGCAAACAGCACGGCGATCAGGTCGGCTTCTAGCGATCCTTGGTCTTTCACGTCGGTGATCGTCAGCCCCTCGCGAGAGAGCAGATCGCTGGCCATCGCCGCCTTTTCGGGCCACCGCCGATAAAGGGCCGCTTTGCCGACACCCGCCGATCGCGCGACGCGCTCCAGGCTCAAGCCTGAATATCCAACACGCGCCCATTCCTGAAAAAATGACCGGGTCAGTGCCTCTGTCACGCCGACGCGCATGATTGCCGCACCGCCAGGAGATCGTCCCGGCCCAGCCTTTTTAACGGAACGGTTGCGTTCCATCGTTCGCCTCCTATATCTAAACGGAACGCTACCGTTCCATTAGATCGGAGATAGTCAATGAGCGAGAATATTCAAAGTTTCTCTTCCATGCTTCGCAAGGCGCTTGGTAATCGCATCGATGCGGATGCCAGCACTTTCCCGGAGATGATGGCGCAAGACGGGGTAATGGAGTTTCCATATGCGGCCCCCGGTATGCCTACCCGCCTTAATGGCCGGGTCGCCATAGCCGAACATCTGGAATCGGTGGGCGAGATGATCGCATTCGATCGCATGGGGGAGCCGACCGTGCATCCATCCGCTGATCCAGACGTGGTAATCATCGAGTTTGAAGGCTTCGGACGCGGCGTGGAGACGGGGGAGCCTTACGACCAGCGCTATATATCGGTGATACACACAGCGGGGGGGCGCATTGCCCTGTACCGGGATTACTGGAACCCGCTTGTCGTGCTGCGGGCGACCAAAGGCGCCGCGATCGTCGACAAGCTCGCAATCGGGGAAGCCGATCATGCGTGAGCGAGTTTTGGTAACGGGCGGCACTGGCAAGACAGGTCAGTTGGTTGCAGAACAGCTTGCCGATGGCGCGATCGAAGCGCGCATCGCGACCCGGCAACCTTCCTCAGCCAATCAGGTGCGGTTCGATTGGAATGATGCGACGACTCACGGACCGGCGCTTGATGGTGTGACTTCCATATACCTTGTCGCGCCAACGGATAGGATCGAACACCTGCCGGTCATGCAGACTTTCCTCGAACAGGCAGTGGCACGGGTTCCCGGGCGCCTCGTGCTGCTAAGCGCATCATCTCTGCAGGAGGGCGATCCCATGATGGGCGCGGTTCACGCCTGGCTCCATGCTCACGCGCCGCGTTGGACAGTGCTGCGCCCAAGCTGGTTCATGCAGAACATCACGACCCAGCACCTGCCGTCGATCCTTGATGACGGATGCATCTATTCGGCTACGGAAGATGGGCGCGTCCCCTTCATTGACGCCGCCGATATTGCCGCCGTGGCCGTAAAGGCGCTGTCCACACCGGAGATGGCTTCCTCCGACCATGTGCTGACCGGACCCGAAGCACTGACCTATGACGAGGTGGCTCATGCGATCACCAAAACGATTGGTCGTCCTGTTCGTCATTGCCGTCTCACGACGGAGGAACTGATTGCCCGCCATGTCGGCCTTGGTCTTCCACGCGATTACGCGTCGATGCTCGCCAGCATGGACGCGGCTATCGCAAACGGTGCCGGCGATGGAACAACCACGGAAGTCCAGCAGATAACCGGTCGACCGGCACGAACTCTTACGGACTTTCTGACCTCGCAGCGCGCTACTTTGGTAGGGGCGTAGGTTCTGATGCGCTCGACACTGGGGCGGTTGAAGGCCCGCCCCAGCGTGCTGGTCGCGCGGCGTCACCCTTCAGGTCACGCCAGCGGAAGGGTCATCAATTGCCCGCCCTCCTGGGTGAGACGGTCCAGATAATCGTCATGATCGACGATCTGGTAGGGGAAAAACAGCCCGGCCGGCGTCACCGGTTCGCCGTCCAGCCCGGCAAGGCGTTCCAAAACCATGCTGATGCCCAGCCCCGTCAACGGTGCCGCACCGCCTGGGTGGAAAACGGCATGGCGGCTACGCTGCGCGGTCCCGGTCGCATCCATCCCGGACAGCTCAATGATGATCTCGGTCGACTTTGCGCCGCCCGCGCGTCTGCTCGAGCTGACGCCCGTTCCGATGGCAAACTCAATATCGTTGGCGCCCGTCACAGCGGCCAGACCGGCAATATCGATCGTCGAAAAGCCGGAAGCCGGAATTTCCGTGCCATCGATTGCTCGAAACACGGTTTTTGCATCGTCTCCCTTACGCCACACGAACGCACCTTCTTTTCTGGCAAGCGTCGAGGAGATGACCGACGCGAAACGCTCGAAATCCTCGGCGACAGCGGGACCGCCCCAATCCTCCTCATCCACCAGCGCGCCGATCCGGATGCTATCGACACGGGCATAGCCCTTCGCAGACGTCAGCGCCGCGATCGTTGTGGCGCCGACGAGCCACTCATAGCCAAGCACGATTGCGGCTGCATCCGGGCGCTGCATATGGATCGCGATTTCCGGCGCGACTTCATAGAGACCTGTCGAGATGCCGAGGTGGGGAATACCCCGGGCATTGGCGTAGCGCAGGCTGGCCAGTCGTTCGTCGGAATACAAAACGACCATCGCGCCAATCGAGCGATCGCCAATACCCAGGTCATCCGCCAGCGGATCGATGACGACTGCCTCGGCATGGCCCAATGCACTCGCGACTTGCTCCGCCTTCTGTCGGTTTCGGCTGCCGATCAGCAGGGGCAGGTCGGGATATTGCTTGCGCAGCGACTTCGCGGTGAAGTGGCCGATCTGGCCGGTGCCGCCCAGAAGAAGAATGGGTGAGATGGACATGATAGCCTTTCCGTGCAAATAGCGAATCTACTAAACGTAGGTTGTACCTAAGTTACCTTTAGTAGGTTTGGCAAGCAGGTTTTTATGGCACCAGTTTCGAACGTGGCTCCCGCACCGCGAGGCGTCCGACTTGCAAAGGCCGATCGGCACCAGCAGTTACTCGCGACGGCGCTGGACGTGATCCGCAAGGAAGGCGCCGATAGTCTGACCCTGGGTCACCTTGCGGTTCGCGCAGGCGTGTCCAAGCCGGTTGTGTACGATCACTTCGGCACTCGATCCGGGCTGCTGATCGACCTTTATCGCTGGATTGATACCGAACGGATCGAAGCGTTTTCTCTGACGATGGCGTCCGCCAACAAGAACCGGGACGAGACGATCGCATCGCTGGCTGATGCCTATATTCGGTGTGCCTCCGATCTGACCGGCGAGTTTCACGTTGTCGGTAAGGCCCTGGCTGGCAGCGCGGAGATGGCGAAAGTTTTTGCTGAACTGCTCGACCAGTCCGTCGCCATGTTCGCGTCCGTGTTACGCCCTTTCAATCGGCTGACGGAACCGGCCGCTATACGGTTATGTGTCGGGCTTGTGGGCGCGGGAGAAGCCTTGTCGGCGGCCATCGTCCGCGGCAAGATGACCGAAGTGGATGCCATCGCGACGTTCACGGAAATTATCAGCAACGCCGTGCCGTAGCCGTCCCGCTAACACTTCCCCGGCATTCCAGATCGACGGTAGAGTGCCGGGCGGCTGAGGTCAGCTCGCCCCGCCGATGGCGCCGGGCGTTAGCACGAGAGCCAGGATAACCAGCGCGGTGCAGACGTAGGCCCAAGCACCCATGCCTGCCCAGGCGATCCGGCTTGCAGTCCGCTCGTATCGCCCGGCTTTTTCAAGGCGTTTTGCGTAGATGATCACGCCGGTCACCGACATTCCTGTGAGCACCGTGCCGAACAGAAACCAGATGACCTTGGTGGCTAGTCCGCCGAACGTACCGAAATGCAGCGGATCGGCCATCTCGGAAATCCGCTGGTGAACGTTCAAGTTCACACCGTCCAGTGCGCTGAGCACATGGCCGTTGACGGGATCGATCGCGATACCGTTGGCGCGGTCGCGAACCAGCCATGCCCGTTCCTGCCCCAACAGCACTACGCCGTTGTGTTCCGTGAAGCGGATCTCGCGAATGTCCAGCTCTGGGCGCAAACGCCGCGCAGTCGTAACGATCCGGTCGAGCGCAGGGCCCGTTGGAGCGGGAACAGCCTTCTCCGTTTTCGCAAGCTTCGGAACCGGCGCATTGCCGCCCAAGGTCTCGACCAGATACCAAAGGCCGGTGAGTGCGATAAGTGTGACGAACCAGAGGCTCCATAAGCCACCGAGCCTGTGCAGGTCACCCATCAAACGGCGCGAATCGCCGCCCCGGGGTAGTCGGAAGAAGCCGCGCCACCATTTTTTGTACGTGACGATCCCGGTAACGAGCGAGGCGAGCAACAGCAGGGCCAGCGAACTCACCAGCGGGATGCCTATTTTCGTCGGCAGCATCAGATGGCGATGCACCTGCCGCAGGAAACGATGGACGTTCGCCCAGCCATGTGTCCCGGTCACCTCTCCGCTCCAGGGATCGATGTAGACGCGAAGGGGTGCGCCCTTGCCCTTCTCGATCCATGCTTCGGCGGCGAACCATGGGTCGATCGGTGCGTAGAGCGTCTGCAATCGGCCATTCGGCTCGGCTTTTGCGGCAGCCGCCGCAAGCGTTCCCCAACTCGCACGCGGGCCGTCCTGCGGCGAGGCGCGCATCGCCGGTGTCACCAGCCAGTCAATCTCGTGAGCGAAGACGGCAAGCGTGCCTGTCGCCAGCACGAACGTCATGAAGATCGCCAGTTTCAGCCCAGCCCAGCTATGGACCCGCCACCAGAGCGAGCGACCCTTTTCACGCGTCTTCGCCACGGTCAGAACTTGAAGCGCAATTCGGCCAGAAACGTGCGTGGCTCACCCGGAAAGTGCCCGCTTTGCGCGGAGAAACCCGATGCGGCGTAGACCTTGTCGAAGATGTTATCGACCCGAAGGAGCAATTCGGCAAAGCCAAGGCCCTTGGTGATCGAGGCATCGAAAATCGTGTATGGCTTCACCGTCTGGCCCGAAAGGCTGATACGGCGCGAAACATGCTCGCCGCCGAAAGCGAACGCCGTGTCGATCGCCGGAACCTGGTAACGAGTCCAGAAGCCCACCTTGTGCTTGGGCGCATTGGCGAAGCGGTTGCCAACGGCATTGGTGATCGCCTGCCCCACCGCAGTCCCGGTGATCTTTGTATCGTTGTAGCCGTAGTTCACCAGCAGCACCCAGTCCGGCGTGATGTCAGTGGTCAGGTCGATCTCGAAGCCCTTGCTCGTCACTTCGCCTATGGGCGCGAGCTGGTCCACGCCGTTGACCGGCTCCTGCGCGGGATCGACCTGAAGGATATTCTTGCGCACGATCCGATAGACGGCGGCATTCGCCTGAAGGCGCCCATCGAACAGCTGCGTCTTCACGCCGCCTTCCAGCTGGTTGCCGGTGACCGGCGCGAACGGGCCGCCCGCATCGCGGTTCTGGTCTGCGGCGGCCTGTGGCTCGAAGCTTTGCGACCAGCTGGCGTAAAGCGATACGTCGGGCCGGGGCTTGAAGATGGCGCCCCCCCGCAAGGTCACGTCGCTGTCGGAATAAGTGGACTGACCGGAAACGGCGCCGCCGGTGCTGGTCGTCACGCCGTCATCGAACTTGTCATAGCGCACGCCGCCCACCAGCAGCAGCGCATCGGTCACGCTGATCTGGTCCTGAATATAGGCGCCCTTGCGCTTGGTCCGGGTGTCGGTGGTGGTGAAGGGAAGCAGCGCCGCGCGTGCCGCATCGCCCGCACCGCTGCCGTACACCGGATTGCTGAGGCTAAGGGAAGTCACCCCCGCCCGCAGAATGCGCGAATGCAGCACGCTCTTTTCGTCGTACCAGTCCGCGCCGGCCTGAAACTTGTGCTCCATCCCCAACAGGTCGACCCGCGCCGTCAGATTGGCCATGAACGACAGGCCGCGGACGGGGCGGATCTGGTCGCGAAACTCGCGGCGGACAAGATCTGGATTGGCGGGATCGAGGCCCCGCGGCTCGTGGTACTGCTGCTTTTCGGTTGCCTTGAAATAGCGCGCGCCCGCGTCAAACGTGATGCGATCGCCAATCGTCGTCGCATAGCGCGCCTGGTAGGCCTGTGAACGCAAGTTGAGGAAGTCTGTCTTTTCATTGGCGTTCCAGCGGATGCTGGTCCGGAAATTGCCGTCATCGTCAACCAGCACACCGCGCAGCCGGTTGGCCTGCAGCTCGCTGTCATAGATCGTTGCCTGCAGCGTCAGCTTGCCGCCATCGTTGGTCTTGACGGCGATCCCGGCGTCACCGATCCGCGACTTGTTCTGCGTGTTGCGGCGATAGGGATCCATCGATTCAAAGAACCCGCCAAGCCGGTACGTGATCACACCGGCGCTATCGACCGGTCCGGTCGCTTCCGCCGACAGGCCGATGCGATCGTATGTGCCGCCTGTAACGACAGCGCGCAGGCCGGTTTCATCGGAAGGGGTCTTCGAGACATAGTTGATGATTCCGCCCGGCGATCCGGGGCCGAAGAACAGGCCCGCCGGGCCCTTCAGCACTTCGACCCGCTCGATGTTGAATAGCTGCGGCACCGAAAATCCAATGAATGGATTGCCGCGCTGGCCGTCATAGAACGACTGGTCCTGGCGGAAACCGCGGAAGGTGACGCCTGCATAGCTGAAGAAGCTGACGCCCGAGATGTTGCGATAGATGTCGGTAGCATCGCGCGCGCCTTGGTCGGCGAAGAGTTCCGCGTTGATCACCTGAACCGCCTGTGGGATGTTCATCGGGTCTTCCGCGACTTTGCCCACGGTCGCCTGCTCTACCCGATAGAGTCGTTGGGCGCGGCCGGTAACGATGATCTCCCCGGTCGCACCGGGCGCCTCGGATGGCCCAACGTCCTGTGCAAAGACCGGCATGGAGACGCATGAAACCGATGCGATCAACGCCGACTTGAAAACTCGCAAATGTATTCCCCGCCTGCAATATGCGAATGAGTCGCAATACAGACGGTCCTGTAATCCGCGCAGCCGCCAGCGCAAGTGCTATTGCGAGATATTATCGACTCGTGACGTTTGCGGAAAGCGGCGATCCTCCATTTCGCTTCGGCTGGGACAAGGGCCCCGCAAGGTAAGCAGCGACGCATCCAGATGTGGTCATAACGGCCATGGTGCTTCGTTGGGCGGTCCATCTGCGGCAGTTGATATGCGCGCCACGTCGAGACGAGGATGAGGCGGCAGCTGGCGAACGCGTTGCTCGTACGCTCCTGCCAGAAATTCTGGATACTCTCGCGATCGGCCGCCACCGCTTCGCGGTAAGGCTTTCTGCGCCCGCCAGATTTTGCGCTTAACCGCGTACCTCCCGACGTGGCTTGCGTAGCTCACCCGAAACGGGAGAGTGGACGCATCGGTCATCGGCATACGTCACAACACGATCACGACCCTCCGCCTTGGCGCGATATAGCGCCTCGTCCGCTCGCCTGAGCGCCTGGTACAAATCCTCGTCGCTATGCCGCAACGCGACACCTACGCTAACGGTAAAGGGGATTTCGACCTGCCCCACGTGCACCGGCTCGGTCTTGGCGGCCAGGCAGATCGCCTGGGCAAGCCGCTTCCCCTGATCCAGGCAAGCGTCTTCCGACACGATCAGAAATTCCTCGCCACCAAGGCGCGCGAGAAGGCCGGCATCGCCGATCGATGCGGTTGCCCGCTGCGTGAAGTGGCGCAGGACTGCATCGCCGCCATCATGACCGAACGTGTCGTTGATCGATTTGAAGTGATCGAGATCGAACAGCAGCAACGCGCTATGGCGGCGATGGTTCGCGATGGCTTCCGCCAGGCCTGCACGGTTGAGCGCGCCAGTAAGCGGGTCGTGCCGGGCGACCTGCAACAACCTTCGGAAGTCGCGTTCACCCACCATGGCGATGACCGACATCGTAAAGATGATCGTCACAGCGTGGTCACACAGTGGTATAAGGCTATCTGCTGTGCCGATATCGCCGAGCCAGTCCCTCAAAATGCCCGCCGCCACCGTGATCAGCGCGACCGCATAGACTGAATAGGCGGCCATCGCTCGTGGACCGAATTTTCCGAGGCGGCCACGAAAGATATACGAGCCTTGAGCGATGGCGATGGCACAATGGGCAATCAGCGTCACATGTCCGGCAACAGCCCAGTTTTGGCTCAGGAAGCCCACTACCACGCACGAGGCAAGCGGGGTCAATGGCAACGCGAGCAGCCAGACCGGCGCGGGGCCGTCTTCGTCAAACGCACGAAATCCCAACCAGATGACAACAACCGCAAGCTCGAGCAGCGAGTAACCGATTGCCGTGACGATCGCATTTCCGGGTTGGAACGGATATACCGCTGTGACCAGAGCGTAGATCACCAAGCCGCTACCCCAATAGATCAGGCACTTTTCGTGGCGCTGGTTTAACCAAAGCGACAGGCTCATCAACCCGCATACCAAATTGACCAGCGCGTCGGTGACATTGAGCGTGAAGAAGTCCAAGACGCTTTCCCGTGCTTGTATCCGGATGCGACGACATCGGATCATAAAGATCACGGATTTACAAACCTATAACCCTCACCACCCGTTTTCAGCTTAGCTGGTTGATCTGCTGGATCGGGATCGGCTGCTGCGTGATGGCATAGGCCAGTCGGGCAACCATACTGACAGCGTGACGCGAACTTCTCGAACAAAGAGCACAGCCCTTTTCGTGGCATTTCCCCATTCCATCGCGGGGGTCTCTGCCTGCAGCATCGCGGACAGGCCGCCCGAACTTCCGTAGAGCTGGTTTCTCCGTATGCGCTGTGACTACGCGCGGCGAATCACAACCCAGAAATGATTCAAAGTAAGAATAAGACGGGCGCTTGTCAGGCTGGCGACTAGGCAGATTGCCAACGACCAATTCCCGCATCAGCATGAATTCCAGCGACGACGTTCTCACGGTCTGCTCTGCCAGCAGGCGCCCCCCTCTAAGCCATTCAGCGGCGATTTGCGCTACTTGGTTGCGGACAGGTAGCTTTCCGGCAGCTCCCGACCGATAGCGTTGAAAAAGTCCGGGATTGTCGTTCGCTGATATTGAAGTGAGGCTGGGCGCCCGCCTCATGCGGGACTAGTTGCTGGATAGATCGGTACGAGCTTTGCCAGTTTACGGAGGTTTTGTGCCGTGGCTGCCAGGAGGAACTCGTCTTTTGCACCATTTGGTCCTCGCAGGCGCAAGCGATCGAGCTTGAGGATGCGTTTGAGGTGGGCGAACAGCATCTCAACCTTTTTCCGTTCGCGGCGGGAGGTGACATAGGCGTCGGTTTTGGACAAATCTCTTGCCAGATCCCGTGCCCCCTCGTGGATTGATCGGATCACTTTTCGGTTGGGCTGACCTGGGCAGCATTGCAGCTTGAGAGCGCAGGCATCGCAGTCATGTTTACTGGCGCGGTAGCGGATGAACCCGTCCTGATCGACGTCAGGCGGTGGGATCGCATAGTTCTTGCGGCGCGGGAACAACTCTTTGCCGCCGGGACATACATAAAGATCATTTTGATGGTCGTAGCGGAACTCAGTGCGTTGGTAGCTTCCAGTCCGGCGGCCCGCATGATCGAAAATGGGAATATGCGGTTCGATGCCACGCTCATGGACAAGCCAGGCGATATTGGCGGCATCGCCATAACCAGTATCGGCGGCCAGGCGCCGTGGCCAAATGCCAAAGCGCTCCTGCGTCCTATCGATCATCGTTCGCTGCGCCGTCACCTCGGCGGGGCGAATGGCGGTGGTGGCTTCAACATCAACAATTACGGCGTTTTCTAAATCGATGAGATAATTGGTGCTGTAAGCGAAGAAGGCTTGTCCGCCATGAGCGCTTGTCCAGCGCGCTGCAGGATCGGCAGGTGACAGATATTTGGGCGTGACGGGCGATGCCGCGCCGAACGCTGCCGCATCGAGCACCTCCAGATACTCCCGGGCTGCATGGTTGCCGATGTCCGGGGGCAAGCCTTCCTCGCCGGGCACACCTCGCTGGCGGTTCGCGTCGGCCTTGATCAGGCTGGCGTCGACGGCAAAGCCCTCGCCACCGACCAATCCCTCCTCGATACAGCGCGTGACCGTCATCTCAAACAGGTTCCGCAACAGATCGCTATCCCGAAAGCGGCCGTGGCGGTTCTTGGAGAACGTCGAATGATCCGGCACCGCTCCGTCAAGGCCGAGGCGGCAAAACCAGCGATAGGCAAGATTAAGATGCACTTCCTCGCACAGGCGCCGCTCTGACCGGATGCCAAGGCAATAGCCAATGAGCAGCATCCGGACCATGAGGTCGGGATCGATCGAAGGGCGGCCAGTCTCGCTATAAAATGGTCGCAGTTTCTCCCGGATACCGTTCGGGTCCACAAAGCGTTCTACGGCCCGCAGCAGGTGACTTTGCGGCACATGGTCCTCTAGGCTGAAGCTGTAAAACAGCGCCTCTTGCATCACCGTTCGAGCACCCATCATCAGCCTGTCTCCCAACGACAGGCCCAGTGAATCAGGACTTTGCCACTACTGCAAGGCTGAGTTTTTCAACACTATCGACCAATTCACGCCGTTCCGCTGCAACTGCGCGGATGACCGATTGTGGCGAAAGCAGACCGGTCCCGGCGTGATAGGTTTCGCCAGAAGGTTACGACCGCGAGCGTGCCTAGCGGGGTCAAAACCAAGCCGCCGATCGGAGCAAGATGCCAAGTCAGCCTTGCTGCGCTTCGATCACAGGCGCTCGACGTTTTGCCTGATCCCCGCCAAACGTCCCCGGATAAAACAGGTCAAAAGCGTAGGTTGGCGGTGGCTAACAAAAACTGTTTCCCATTTATCTATAAAATTAGTAGAGTAAGTGACTCCACTCAAAAGCCGATTTGGCTGAGTGCATCCGGGAAACCGCACCGGCGGATTCTGGCCATTGCACCTATTCCCGGAGCGAGCGTCCGGGCGCGGGAGCCGAGTTATTCAGGCACGGGTCGACCGCGGGCTTCCTCTGCCTTTCGGGTGGTCGAAAGGGTAAGTTTTTCCATGCGTTTGAATGTGATTTCGCAGCGGGTACGGACTGCGGTGCTGCTGAGTGCTGGTGTCGCATCCTTATCGGAAGGCGCTCAGGCTCAGACAGCGATGCTGCCGATCTTCGCCGATGCGGTGAGTGACAATATGGGAGCCGACATCGTGGTCAGCGCCCGCCGCCGGGATGAGAAGGCCCAGGATGTACCGATCGCGCTGAGCGTCGTGGATTCCGGCGCCCTCGATCGCACAAACAGTTATGATATTCGTCAGGTCAGCCAGTTGGTGCCCGCCTTGCGGCCGGTTAACGGCAACCCCCGCAACTCCAGCATCAATATCCGCGGGCTCGGGGGCAATCAGTCCCCGGCCAACGATGGCCTCGAAGGCGGCGTCGGCGTCTATGTCGATGACGTCTATTATGCACGGCCGGCGCAAATCCTGTTCGAACTGTTCGACATCGACCGCATCGAGATATTGCGCGGCCCCCAGGGCACGCTCTTTGGCAAGAATACCGTGGCTGGCGCCATCAATATCGTTTCCAGGCAGCCCAGCTTCGATCCCGGTGTCAACGCTGAAATCACCTTCGGCAATCTCGATTATCGGCAGTATCGCGCAGCGGCGACCACACCCATCGTCGATGGTCTTGCCGCTGTGAGAATCTCGGGGTCGAGCACCCGGCGCGACGGCTATATCCGGAACATCGTCGACGGTTCCAAACGGATGAACGTCGCAAACGACTCGCTGCGCGGACAACTCCTGCTCACACCGGCCCCCCGTCTCCGCATCACGCTGAGCGGCGACTATGCGGAAGCGTCCAGCCTGTGCTGCGGCCCGGCAATCGTGGGGCAGATCACGAATCTGGCGAACGGAGCGCCCTTCCCCAACAGCGCCGCGACGCGCGCAGCAAGGGAGGGTTACGCTCTTCCGTTCGATGCGAGCGGACGAACCGTCGCGATCGACTCCTCCTCGCGCTTCTCGATGCGCCAGTGGGGTGTTTCAGGGAAAGTGGTATGGGATGCCGGGCCGGTGGCGCTGACGTCCATCACCGGCTACCGCTGGTGGAAATGGCATCCGCACAACGATGCCGATTCTCTGGGCCTGCCAATCCTGACACGGGCTGACACGCCCAGCAAACAAACGCAGTTCAGTCAGGAACTGCGGATCGCCAGCAATGGCGACGGTCCGGTCAGCTTCATCGGCGGGCTCTATTATTTCCACCAGGATATCGATTCGCTGGCTATCGTCGAATACGGCGCGGCAGCACCCAACTGGCTTTTGGGGCCTGCCGTGCCGGCCGCGGTAGGGGCGCTCGCGCTGAACGGCCTGACGACAGTTTCGCCATCTTCCCTGTCGAACGATTCCTACGCGGCCTATGCCCAGGCCACCTGGGCGGTTACCGCCCGACTCAAGCTGACCGGCGGCCTTCGCTATACCTACGAGAAGAAGGGAGGCACCTATTCCCAGGCGCTCGTCGGGCCGAGCCTTGCCGGACAAGCGGAGGCGGTCGTCGCGGCGGTCAACACGATCCGCGCCGGCTTCGGCCGCAATTTCAACTTCGCCTCACACATCAAGGGCGGCAACTTGTCTGGCCAGGCTAACGTTTCCCACGAACTGGCCGAAAACGCACTCGGTTATGCGACCTATGCGCGCGGCTTCAAGGCAGGCGGTTTGAACCTGACCTCGGTGCCCGCAGGCGGCAGCATCCAGATTGCGCCGGAGTTGGCCGATCATTTCGAAATCGGCCTCAAGACGAGCTGGCTCGATGGGCGGTTGGTCGCCAACGCGGCGTTGTTTTCTACCACGATCGGCAATTATCAGGCATCGTTGGTGAACCTTGTCACGACCACGACCTATATCGCGAATGTCGGCAAGGTTCGTTCTCGCGGCGGCGAAATCGATATTCAAGCCCGGCCGGTTGATGGCCTGAGCAGCTATTTCGCGCTCGCATATGCTGATGCTACGTCAATCTCCTATCCCAGCGGACCGTGCCCGATCGAGCAGCGCGGCCTGCAATCTTCGTGCAATTTCGACGGGGTAGTCCTGCCAAACGTTCCCAAATGGTCGGTCTCGGCGGGGGCCGAATATCGCCGGCCCGTCGGCACCTGGCAGGGGCGCGATATCGAGTTGTTCGCCGCTGCGGACTATTCTTACCGATCGACGTTCAACTCCGGTCCCGAGATGTCGATCTACACTCAGGCCCCGGGGTACAGCCTGGTCAACGCCCAGGCTGGTGCGCGTTTCGCCGATCACCTTCAGCTCAGCCTGTGGGGCAAAAACATCTTCAACAAGCGCTATTTCCAGTCTCTTTCAACCGGTGCCGGTTCGAACTCAGGCTTGATCGGCGGGACGGTGGGCGAGCCGCGCACCTACGGACTGACCCTGAGCTTCAAATACTAACCAGTTGGTAAAGGAAAAATGTTATGTCGATCACAGCCCTGTCTCCCCTCGAACCACTCGATATCCGCAAGGTCACCGGTCGCACCGGCGCAGAAGTGCGCGGTGTTAAGCTGTCGGGCGATCTCGAAGCTGGCGTCGTCAACGCCATTTGGGAAACGCTGGCGCGGCACAAGGTGGTGTTCTTCCGTGGGCAGACCCACCTGACCGATGCGGAGCAGGAGGCGTTCGCAGCCCTGCTTGGTACGCCGGTGGCGCATCCGACCGCGCCGGTCAAAGCCGGAACGGAAACGGTGTGGGCGCTAGATTCGGATGACGGAGTCCGCGCCAACAGCTGGCACACAGACATTACCTTCCTGGATGCCTATCCGGCCGCCTCGATCCTTCGCGCGGTCATCCTCCCGCCCGCCGGTGGCGACACTATGTGGGCAAATACCGCGCTGGCTTACAACGCGCTGCCGCCGGAGCTGCGCACGCTGGCGGACAGCCTGCGCGCGGTCCATTCCAATGTTTTCGATTACGCGCCGACGCGGCCTGACATCGCAAGCAGCCTGAAGACCAGTTTCGTGAGCCGGCAGTGGGAAACCGAACATCCCCTCGTGCGCGTCCATCCGTTGACGGGCGAGAGGACGATCGTGCTGGGTCACTTCTTCCGCCGCTTCGTCAATATTCCTGCGCTGGAATCGCTCCAGCTGTTCACGCTGTTCCAGAATTACGTGACCAAGCCCGAACATGTGGTCCGCTGGTCCTGGCAATACGGCGATGTGGCGATCTGGGATAATCGGGCAACACAGCATTATGCCGTCAACGACTATGACGAGCGTCGCCTGATGAACCGGGTCACCATAGCTGGCGACGTGCCGGTAGGCGTCGACGGACGCACCAGTTTCGTTCTTTCGGACAGCGCCATGACCGAAGCGGCGGAATAGGCTCCCATGCGGCTCCCCCTTTCATGCAAGGCGCTTGTCCTGACTGTCCTGCTTTCGGCCCTGGCTGCCTGCGGGGGACCGGGAAAGGGCGACCAGTCGGTGCTCAGGGTCGGCGACCAGGCGCAAATGCTGAAAAGCGCACTGGTCGCGGCCGGTGAAGACAATCCACGCGACTATCGGATAGAGTGGTCCAACTTCCAAGGCGGCCCCCCACTTGTAGCAGCGCAGACCGGCGGATCGATCGATGTCGGCTGGCTGATGGACACGCCCGCAGTTTTCGCTCAGGCTGCGGGGAGTCCGATCAAGGTGGTAGCGGCGGGTCGGCGGGCGATCCCCGGCACGTCCTCGATGGCCCTCGTGGTTCTGAACGAATCGCCGATCCGCTCGGTACGCGCCCTGAAGGGCAAGGCGGTCGCCTTCCTGCCCGGCACGTCGACCCATTATTTCCTCTATCGGCTGCTGCAGCGTGAAGGGATGGACATGGGCAACATAACACCGGTTTCGGTCCCCGGCGGTGCCGCCTTGCTGACCAGCAAACGTGTTGATGCGGTCGCCACCGGGGAGCCGGGGCTGTCTCCGATGTTGGCCGGCGGCCGTTTGCGGATCGTCGCCATCGGCGGTGAACCGCTGATCCCGGACCTGAATTTTCTGGCTGCCCCGGATCGCGCTCTGGCGAATCCCAAGCTTGCTGCGATGATCCGAGATTTCACGCTTAGAGTCGCGCGGGCAATGAAGTGGCAACGCGAAAACCCCGACAAGGCGGCGCTGACCCTCGCAAGGCTTTATGACCTCCCGACCGACGTGGCCGACGCCATGGTCAGGCGCGCGCCGGTTCGATACGGCCCTGTGTCTCCGGAAGTAGTCGCGGCCCAGCAGCTTGAGGCCGATACGCTTCTGCGGATGGGCCTCGTCAACAGAAAGATCGATGCCGCAAAGCTGTTCGACCGCCGCTTTGACGACGCGCTTGCGCAGGTCGAAGCCGCATCCAGCACGAGGGATCGTTGACGTGGACGCTACGGCATCAGGATCCGTTCGAATAAATCCGGCCGCCGGCAGGTCGACGCCGCAAGGCAGATGGCGCGGTCTGGGCACCCGGCTCGCGGTGCCGCTGGCGGTCGTCACAGCCTGGGCGAGCATGACCGCGAGCGGCCTGGTCGATCCTTCGGTCCTTCCCTCCCCCGCCGGTGCCGGCCGCACGTTGATACGCTTGTGGAACGAACAGTCATTGGCCGGGCAGATCGGGGTATCGCTGGCTCGCGCGCTTGCGGGCGGCACCATCGGTATCGTTATCGGCCTGGCGCTCGGTCTGGCGGCCGGTCTCTCCAGACTGGGAGAAGAACTGTTCGACGCTCTCATCCACATGCTCAGAACGATCCCCTTCCTGGCCCTGGTGCCACTGTTCATCGTCTGGCTGGGGATCGGCGAGACGCCTAAGCTGCTGCTGATCGCCCTTGCTACAAGTTTCCCCATGTATCTCAACAGCTATGCGGGTGTGCGCAATGTCGACCGCAAGGTGATAGAGGCCGTTCGCGGCTTCGGGTTGGAAGGCTTTGCCTTGATCCGCGAAGTGGTTTTGCCGCTCGCGCTGCCGTCTATCCTCACCGGCCTGCGCTTCTCATTGGGAGTGGCGGTGTTGGTTCTGGTCGCAGCGGAGCAGATCAATGCCTCGGCGGGGCTCGGTTATCTGCTCAACAGCGCTCAGCTCTATCAGCAGGTCGACGTTATCCTGATCTGCATCGCTATCTACGCCGCGCTTGGCATCGGCGCTGATGTCATTGTACGCCTGCTGGAAAGATGGCTGATGCCATGGCGTCCGGCGGGTGCGGCTCGCTAGGAAAATCTTCATGCTCAATATCGTGACGCAAACGGTCCCCACCGATTTCGCTGCTCCTCCGCAGCGGCCAGCCGCCGTCCGGGTCAATTCTGTAGGCCGGCGTTTCGGTGACGACGTGGTGCTTGACGACCTCTCGCTTGAAATCGGAGTGGGCGAGTTCGTCGCGCTGCTGGGTGCCAGCGGCAGCGGTAAAACCACATTGCTGAGAATACTCGCCGGCCTCGACGCCCCCAACCAGGGTGATGCATTGGTGCCGGAAAAGCGGACGACGGTGTTTCAGGAACCGCGGCTGGTCCAATCGATGCGGGTGTGGCGCAATGTGGTCATTGGACTGAAACGAAGCAGGCCCGCCCTGCGAGAGCTGGCGATCGAGGCGCTTCGCGAAGTGGGCCTCGACCACCGCGCCGACGCCTGGCCCGCTACGCTGTCGGGCGGCGAAGCGCAGCGTGCGGCACTTGCCCGAGCGCTGGTGCGCGAACCGCGCCTGCTCTTGCTGGACGAACCGTTCGCCGCGCTCGATGCCTTGACCAGGCTGCATATGCAGCGGCTGATAGGAACGCTGCGCAGCGCGCACAACCCTGCGACATTGCTAGTCACCCACGATGTCGAGGAAGCCCTGCTGCTGGCGGATCGGGTCGTACTGCTGCGCCAAGGCAAGATCGCGTTCGACCGGCAGGTGAACCTGCCGCAGCCCCGGCAGCCTGCGGGCGCCGAATTCGCCGCCCTTCGCATGGCCTTGCTGACCGAACTCGGCGTGCCGATGGCTGGCGAGGCCGACTGACTCGCGTTAGCGGGACTGGCCGACCTGACTGACCAGCGCCGCCGAAACCATCGAGATCGCGCGGTCTACCACGATCAAAGGCGTGGGAACTTCGTAACCGTGTGCCAGGCGGCTATCTCGGTCGACCAATACCGACAATATCACAAAGATTTGCGGAAATAGCAGGTCGCTCAAGGCTGCGGAATCAACGCCGAGCGCAGCCGCTAGATGGTCCAGCACGGTGCCCAGCGTTTCATGGGAATCGTACAGATCGTCCCGATAACGATCGTAATCCATGCGGCTGAGATACTGCAGCCAGAAGCGCGCATAGCTGTGCCGATGATTTTCATCGACCTGCTCAGCCAGCGGAAGGAAAATCAACTCGATCAGTGCCGGAATGTCTCGCAGCAGTCCGCTCGATCTAGCTACATCAAGCAAGCCCGATCGTCGCTTGTTGATGACGCGCAGCCGGACCGCAAATATAGCTCGGATAAGGCCGGCCTTACTGCCGAAATGGTATTGTACGGCGTATTTGTTGGCATTGTCCGCCGTTGCCGCGATATCCTGCAGGGATATGCCGGCGAAGCCATTCTCGCCCAGCAGACGTTCTCCGGCCGCGATCAATCGCCTCTTGCTGGTACTTTCCGGACCCGATATCTCGTTGATCGCTGTCAAGTCCAGCGACGGTGAAAGCTTAACCATTCATGTTACCTTTGCATGTCGCAGCAATGGGCCAGTCACCCAAAATGGCCCACGGCTATAGCATGGTCGAAAATGATCCCCTGAGGGATTCCTGAAGCTGAGTGGCTCTACGTCCATCCGGATTTTGCGGCCATTCATAGAGCAGATGGTCAGCGGCCTTCCGCACACGCCAGTGCGATACGGGGCTTGGCGTGAACCGGGCTATCAGACGAAGGTTGATCGGACACTTCCTACTACATTCGTCGTCAGCGCCGCCTGAATGTCGGGCAGGCTGTTGGTTCTCATTGCGGCCACGCATACGGCGACGCTGATGGAAGTCGAAAAACGCTGGTTTTCGGCATCACGTTGGGACCAGCATCTCCGGACAATGTATGTCGAGACGGGTTCTGCCGAGAGCTGCCATTCGACCCTTCGCTGTGGAACGACGGGTTTGTCCCAATTGCGGCCTACCAACGTCGACCTTCTTCGCTGTTCATTCCCTAAAGCCTGCAGACTTAGTCGCGGTCCGTCCGCTCGCCTCGTGGCGCGTCACCAGTCCATTTCGTTCGGACTACGCATTTCCGTACTGCAAAGCGGTTATGAGCTACGGGGGACGATTTCAGGAACTAATGCGAGGCCGCTGGGCAGCTGGAATTGCTTCATCATGTACATCGACTTCTCGCTCGAGGCAGATCGCCAAATGTTGTTGACCCTTTGAATGGATCACTCTCGAGCCATCATTTGGATGGGCATATTCCTTGTCGATAGAGCAGCTCCAGCGATTAGGAGCATGATGTCGAGCGCCAGGCCGCCAAGGTTGGTATAGGAAACAAGCAGGTGACACGCCCCTAACGCGATCAGGGCAAACGCGAGCGCCAGGCGCAAGCTGCTGGCGCAAACAGGACCGGCTAAGCGCAGCGCCCCGAAACCACACAACAGCGCCAGTGTGGCGCCAAGCCATGTCCACAGAGCAGACGCGCTGAATGGAAGAACTATCGCCGCCAGTGCCGCCAAGACCAAAGCAAGCGGTTGGCCCCAAGCTACGGCCGCCCATAGGCGCTCCCATTGCGGCACTGCCCGCCCCCTGTCACGCCTCCTCGCCAGCCAGATCGTAACCCCGGTTGAAGTGACGGCGCAAAGCGCCAGACCGAGCAGGCCGTAGATGATCCGCACAGGTAAGCCGCCGTACCAGCCAAAGTGAAGTTGGCCAATGCCGCCAAGAATTCGTGTGCCCGCTGCCAGATCGCCCGGGTGCTCGTCCTTCACCACACGGCCTGCGGCATCGAAGCTTGTCGTGTCCTGCGGAACCAGTAGGCGGTCTCGTTGGGAGGTGACGGTGATGCGGACATCGGCGCGGCCGGCATTCTCGATAGTCAGCTGTCGCGGCTCTGCATCCGGAGCGCGGCGGCGCGCCTCGGCTAGCAGCGTAGATACGGGGGGTACCGGCGCCGGAGTGGCGTTTACCGCCGGGGGGGCGTCGGTAAAGAGGCCATACACCTTCGCGGTGTCGCCACGGTAGAGCAGCATCGCCAGGACGCCGACAATCAGGGTGCTGAGACCCAGCAAGGCGCCGGTTAGCGCGATGGTGACGTGGAACGGCAGCGCCCAGATCCCGAGCCGATTATGTAGATCCGCCTCCTGCAATCGCCGTGAGCCGCCCAGCCGCAGTTGGAACGCGTCCTTAAAGATGCGCGGGTGCGCCAGAATGCCCGAAACGAGCGAGGACAGCAAAGCCACGCCGGTGAGCCCGACGATGAACTCGCCCCAGCTGCGCGGCAGGTGCAGTGCGATGTGGAGGTTCAGGATGAATTCCGAGAAAACCGCCGCCTTCTCCACCAAACCACCTTGCGCATCTACTGACCATTCGCGCTCGAAGCTGGGTGAATAGGCTACGATCGTTGCCCCGGGCTCCTCAGCGGAAGGCAGCGAAGCATACAGCGTGGTTCCCGCAGGAGCATTGCGGGATGCTGCGTCCAGCGCCCTTGTCATGGCGACATCTTCAATGTGCGTGACGGCCGGAGAGGAGGGCTGCTCCCAACGTTCGAGATCGTGTACGAACACCGCCAGCGTGCCCGAGAGGCATACTAGGTAGATCACGGCAGCAAAGGCCAGCCCGAGGATGCCATGGCCGCTGAGCACCGCGCGCACGGTAGCGGGCGACAACGGCCAGCGGCTATTTGCCTTTCCGGCGTGCTTGGCCTCGGTCATGCCAATCCTCCCATTGCCGCAACGGCAAAGCCTGTTACCGCTATTCCGACCAGCACTGCGAAAGCGCGCAGAAGGCGCTGGTCCGCGAGCGTCCAGGTCATCGCCAAAGCCCAGCCCAAGGGCATCAGCAGGCCGCCGAGGACGATCCGTGTCCGCGGGTCGCCCGGAGCCCATGTGGCGTAGCAGAAGGCGATGCCCATGGCCGCGGTCATCCCGAGTGGCCCGGCGAGCAGAAACTTGAGCACCCCGCGCCATGCGCGCGAGGGGCCCTCCAAGGGTTCAGGTGCTATGGTGTCGCGCGGCATCCGCGCGGTGCGCACCACTCGACCCTGGGCCACGACGCCAAGTGCGCCCAAGCCCATCCCGGCGATCGCCACTGCCGTGCCCTTCACTGCGCCTACCGTTGACGCGCTGAGCAGCAGGGTTCCAAGCATAACCAGCCAACCTACGCCCACCAGCGTTGTGCGGTCGCGGGTACGGCCGGCTAAAGCTTTTCGGAGCAGTACTGCGCCTCCGGCGCCGCCCGTGACACCGGCCAGAGCAATGGCTAGCATCAGAAATGCGCCTCGATACCGCCGCCGAACGTCTGCGGCTCCCCCAAAATCGCCCGGCCGGTGCTCCGGAAGTCATACTGCCGGTACTTCTCGTTCAGCAGGTTGCGCGCGAAAGCGAACAGGGTGATCTGCTCCAGCTCCCAGCCCAACCGCGCGTTGACGATTGTGCGGCCCGGCAAGCGTCCCTGCACCTGTGCCACGCCCACGTCACTGTATACCGGTCCGCGATAGCTCGCGTTCAGGTTGCCCATTATCGGCCCCACGCGCGCGTTAAACCCGCCAGCGACCGTCCAACGTGCCGCATACGGAAACTCCGAGCCGGCAAGGTCGATCGCGGTTGTAGAGCCGGCCGGTAGGGTAAAGTCGTCAAACTCGGTGCGAACGTGCCCGACCGAGGCATAGACGTCCACGGCCCTGCTGATCCTCCCCTGAGCCTCGATCTCGAAGCCGTAGAGATGAGACTTGCCCGCATTGACGGTGTTGTAGTCGAACTCGTTCAGGCCGAAGAAGGCATTCGTTTGCTGGTTCTTCCAGTCGACGTAGAACACGTTAGCGTTCAGCGTCAGACGGCCATCCAGCCAGCGCGAGCGCAAGGATCCCTCGTAGTTCCAGCTATACTCTGGATCGTAGGTCACCAGCAGAGCACGCGCTGGATTCTGGCTCGATCCGCCCGAGCGGTAGGCGCGCTGCACGGTCAAAGTGGTGGTGATGTCGGATGTCCATTCCATGCTGATCCCTGCTTTGGGCAGGAAGGCATCGAAGGTGCGCGCTGTGCTCGCGCGAGCCGAGTTCGCACCCTGCACCAGTCCCAGCACACCCTGGTTCACGGCCGAAATGGCCAGGAACAGTGGTGTACCCGCAACGCCGAACGCGGCGGGCTCGGGCAGCGTGCCGGTGAAGGTCGCCACCGTTTCCGCGGTGTAGCGGTTTGCTTCGTGATCGTAGCGGAAGCCGCCGATCAGCGAGAGACGGTCAGTCAGCTTGTAGCGGACGTCACCGAACAGCGCGGCGGTGCTCACACGCTGCGGGGCCTCTGCCGCGTAGGCGACCGGGATCACCGGGAGGGCGTCGGTGTAGAGGTTGGCGATCTGCGTCGCCGTCGCGGCGGGAAAGCCGCCCCCGCGCAGCAGCGCCGCGATCGTCGCGGTAGGCGTGTTGATGTTGAGCCGGTTGGCAGCGACCAGACCACCGGTGCGGTGGTAGGCCCAGCCGCCCATTACACCGCTCAGGCGCTCACCTTCGTAGTTCAGCCGGAGTTCCTGCGTCCAGGTGCGAAAATTGTTGGTATTGTCGACGACCTGCAAATCTGCGGCGGTGCCATCGGTGTCGATTACCGCCCGAGTAAAAGTCTTGTTGAAGGAGGTTATGCTCGAGAGGCGCAGTTCCGGCGTGAACATATAGCGCAAGCTGAGCACCGCAATGTCGGTCTTGATATGCCCTCTGCTTGGTGCATCGCCAGTCGAAATGCGATTATCGTAAAAGTCGGGCACGTCTGTTCGCGCGTATTCGTAAAGATAGCCACCGTCGCGCCGAACCCGGTTGTAGCTGGCCTGCACCTCGAGCCCCGGCCACACACTGGGCGTCCACTTCAGCTTGCCACGCAGGTTGAGCGACTCCAGCCCATCATCGTAGCCGCCGCGAGTGACATTGCGAATCAGCCCTCGATCGTTGCGCCGCTCAGCCGAAAGGCGAACGCCCAGCTCGTCCTGCACCAGCGGCCCGCCGACCGCCGCGGAAAATGTGCGATCGTTGTGCTCGGTCCACAGCGCCCGCGCGTCACCTCCGAATTCGGAGGTGGAAGGGTCGCGGGTGGTGAGCACGATCGCGCCAGCAAGTGCGTTAAGCCCTTGGATAGTCGACTGCGGTCCACGCAGGATTTCCACCTGCTGGACGTCCCACAAGTCTGTCGGCCCGCCGAACAGCGCCTCCCGCGGGATCGGTGCGCCATCGACGTAGACTGTGGCGGTATCCGCATTGCCGCCGGCACCCACGCCTTGGTTATTGATCCCGCGGATCGTAAAGCCCGCAGCGCCATATGTCTCGGACACATTGGCCGTACGGTTGTAGACGTCCTGGATTGTCAGGATGTTTTCCTGCCGAATTCGCTCAGGCGTGGTCACCGCGACACTCGTAGGGGTGTCCTGCAACGTGCGGTTAAACTTCTCGCCCGTCACGACGATGTCCGAGGTCTGGGGCTCTGCAGTCGCCTGCTGCGCATTCACCGCGCTAGCCCAGAAGAACGCGCACGTCAGTGCCGGAATGTGGATTTTGCTCATTGCTCCCCCCTGAAGTTCAGCTTCCTTGTCGTTGATGCTATCGCGAGTCAATCGCGATCAATACCCGGAGCTCTGCCGCAAGTTGAACTGCTGGACTTCATTCGCAATAGCCTAAGAGCAGGCGCCAAACTGCCACGCTATGGTCGGTCGTTGGCGTGGATCAACCGATACCGCTATGCGGATTGTACGATGGCTAGCTTGCTCGATTACCAGTCGGGCAGCACCAAATCTCTGCCAACGAGACGCGATCCAGTCATCGAAGACCTTTTCCATGATCTCGCGAATATAGCCGAGGCGATGCTTTTGAGCCCAGTTCTATTAATTTCTGAAGAGATGGCGGCCGCCAGTTGGTCCGTATCGTCTTTCAGTCAACACCGACGTCCGTGCGGCCATCATCCTGACTAGAATTTGGCGCAAGCAGGTGATGATCAGACTAGGCGACAACGCCCAGGAGTCCCTATCCGAACGCTATCATCTGCACCACTTGCGTCACGACAAGCCTGAGCGGCGCAAGACGGGGGTAACCGGCAGTTCCAGCGCTTATCCGCATCAGTCAAAGGGGGGCTGTTGTGCGGTTCTGATGCCCACCGCCGTACTCCACCCTCTGCATTACCTGATTAGGCTAGACGAGCGACTGTGCCCTGACAGCGGCTTGGTCCGATAACCGGTCCATCGCCGGCACAATCGGCCGTTTGCAGAAAGTGCTTTACGGATCGCAAAAGTTTCGCGATTGGCCTTGATGCTAATGCATACGATTCGCATTAGCGTAAGGGGAATTTAAGTATGCTTCGCAGATTTGCCGCCCGAGCGCTTGGCGGCGCGTCAGCCATCGCCTTTCTTCTAACCGCTCCAGCCCTTGCGCAGGTTTCCGCTGGCGATACCGCCACGGACAAGGACAAGCAGGCCGGTGAATTTCTCGGGACTATCGACATAGGCGAGAGCACCCGCGCCATCCAGACTGACATTGCGACGCCAATCACTGTGATCGACCGCAAGGAAATCGAGGACCGCCAGGCCTCCACTATCGCGGAATTGCTGGATTCTGTTCCCGGCGTCACGCTTATCAACGGTTCAACCCCGATCGGCTCGGGGATTAACATCCGCGGCTTCGGAGCCAACGGTACCTATGGCACGGACCAGAAGGTCGCCTTCGTCGTCGATGGCGCTACCACAGGCTCGGAAGAGATTTACCGCGTCGGCACTCAACTCTTCACCGACCCGCTGCTCTACAAGCAAGCTAGCGTTATCCGGGGAACCGTTGGCAGCTTCGAGTGGGGTTCAGGCATCATCGGCGGCGTGGTGTTGCTGGAGACTAACGATGCATCCAGCGTCCTCAATGGAAAGACCGGCATCACTGCTAGCCAAACGGTTTCGGGCCAGACCAACGGCAACGGCTTCGCGACATCCACTACCGTCGCGGCGATGCCGACCGAGCAGTTCGAGCTTCTGGCGAACTACACCTGGCGGACCCAGAACACGCAGCAAGACGGGCATGGCGACGATATCGGCAACAGTAGCTTCGACTTGCCCAGCTTCCTGCTGAAGGGCGCGTTCCATTTCGGCGCTGATAACACCCACACCGTCGCGGCGAGCTTCAATCAGACCAGCACCAGCGACCGCGACGTACCCTACGACAGCTTCGGCACCACGGCGGGTATTTTCGGCAATGTCGACCGCGACACTAAGAGCCAGGTGCTGACGGTGTCCTACGGCTACAGGCCGGTCGATAATGATGCGGTCAATCTCCAGCTGCTCTACACCTACGCCAATCAGGAGATCGACCAGAGTGCAGTCGGCACTCCGATCTCGCCCGTACTGGACGCCGATCATCGCTACGAGACGTCCAAGATCACTTTGAAGAACGCCTCGCTGTTCATAACAGGGCCGATCCGCCACAACCTGCACTTCGGGGTCGAGTACATCCACAAAAAGCGCGCTGATGCGAACAGCGCGCCGGGCGGCACCGACAAGCGCATGGCCGCCTTCGCAGTTGACGAAATCGGCTTGTTCAAGGGCTTCACGCTGAGCCCGGCGATCCGCTGGGAGACCTCGAACGTCAAGTCCGACCGCACCGGTACGCCCGTATCCTATAACAACAAGGCATGGATGGGCGGCGTCTCCGCACGTTACGAGCTGCCATTTGGTCTAGCCGCGTTCGGCAGCTGGGCGCGTACGCGTAACCTGCCGATCATCGACGACCTCGATAACGCCACGTACATGAACCAGCCAGAAAAAAGCCGCACTTGGGAAGCAGGCGGTTCGTTCGACCGAACCGATCTGCTCGGCAAAGGCGATCATCTGGCGATCAAGGTCAATTACTACGACACCGAGCTGACCGATAATACCGCCTATTCAGGCGTGCGCGAAGTCTACCTCGACGGCTTCGAGATCGAGGCGTCCTACGCTACCGCGAGCGGGGTCTACATCGACTTCAACGCGACCATTCCCGACGGCGAGCGCCTGCGCACTACCGGCGTGATCGACGACTGGACCAACCTCCCGCAGAAGACCTACATGCTCTCGGCCGGCAAGCGCTTCGGCAATCTGCTGGACGTGCGCTGGGAAACGACCCTCGCCGAAGACCTCGACATCAACGGCATCGAGCACAAGGGCTTCGACGTCCACAACCTGCGCGCCACCATCACGCCGAGCGGGGGAATCTTCGAGAACGTCGCGCTGCGCCTGAGCGTCGAGAACATCTTCGATACATATTACCAGTCAGCGCTGTCCACGCGCCCGGCAGTAGGGCGCAATTTCAAGGCCGCTCTATCAAAGATGTTTTAAGGAAGGCGAGGCGGCATGGCTTCCGAGATAGGCAGATTTGAGTTTGGGGCAGGTCCATTTGCACGGATCGACCTGAATGCCATGGCCGCCTCAGTCACCGCGCACGCCGTGGTGGCGGCGCTGCTGGTGCTTACCTGGAGCGAGACCATGCTGGTGCAGGGGGGCACCCGCTCCCGTCTTGTCAGTATCGACCTCTCTATGCGCGAAGGCGGACCCGGACCGAAAATGCCGCCGCTGGCCGATGCGCGACAGCCGCCGAAACGCGCGATAACGCCGCCTGCCGAAGTTCCCTCGCAGAGCATCGTCCCCGAGGCTCGATCAGCGGCGCAGCCCCAAGCGCCATCAGTGGCGCAGGCTGGCAGTGACGGACTTGGGCGGATAGGCGAAGGCACCGCCGCAACGATCACGCGGCAGTTGCATGTAGCCAAACTGATCCCCGCCGCCGCGCTCGTTACACCGGTCGTGGCGGAGCCGGGGCGACAGGTGCGCCCACCCACACCAGACGCGGAAAGTGCGGTCGAGGCAAAGGGGAAGGGTGGCAGCGGAGGGAATTTCGCTCAGGTAGGCAACTCCACTGTCAGCAATTTTAGCGGTCGCGTCTATCAACACCTTAAACGCTATCAGCGAGGCAATACTATTGGTGCGGGCGAAGTGCTGATCGCTTTCACCGTCGATGTGGACGGTGCCGCGCGCGCGATCCACGTGGAGCGCACATCAGGCTCCTCCCGGTTCGATCACGAGGCGATGGCTTTGGTCCGCCGGGCATCGCCCTTCCCGCGTCCGCCGGACGACGAAGCGCACAGTTTCACTTTCGAGATAACCGGACAATGATGAGGACAGCTCCAACCATGACCAGACTTCCTGCAGGCATCGCCGCGCTGCTGTGCGCCGTCAGCGTCGCTCCCGGCGCCGCGCTTGCCCACACGTCCTATCTTCTGCCCAAGGTCTTCGCGGCCAACACCGAGAAGATGGTGACGGTTGAATCGGCCTTCGCCGAGAAATTCTTCCGACCCGAAATCCCGGTGGACGCCAGTGACTACCACGTCGTTCTTCCCGACGGATCGCGCGGCAGCTTCCAGTCGATCACTCCGCTCAAGCAGATGGTGGTGCTCGAAAGCGCGCTTGATGCCGAGGGGACTTATCGCTTCACCACCGGCGTGCGTCTTGGCCGGGTGGGCACCAGCGCTCTGGTCGGTGGTAAGTGGCAACCGGTCCACGGCGACATACCCAAGGACGCCACGCGCGTTCGTACGAGCCAGACCGAGACTGTCGCCGACGCCTACGTTTCCAAGAGGGAGCCGACCCGCGCGCCGGTCGAGGTGGCGATCGGTCGCCTGCGCATCCAGCCGGTGACGCATCCGAGCAAGCTTTATCTCGACACGCCGTTCACGCTCACGGTGTTGTTCGACAGTAAGCCGTTGGCCGGGCACGAACTGCAGCTGGAGCGGGGTGGCGCGGACTATGAAGAGGCAATCGACCGCCGTCAGATCAGTACCGACGCAGAGGGTAAGGCCGTGATCAAGTTCGACCGCGCCGGCACTTACGTCCTGATGACGCGCCTTCGTGCCGAAGCGCCGACAGGCTCGGGCACCAGTGAGCGCAGCTACACTACCTCCCTCACCTTCCAGGTCGAAGAGTGATCCAGTTCCAGTGCAACGGAGAAGACCATGACCAAGACTAACCTTTTCATAGGCCTCATATTCGCTCTTTCGGCCAGCCAAAGCACCTTCGCGCAGTCCGCGGAAGAGCGCCGCGCAGCTCCCGGCCACGGCAAGGACGCGTTTCTGCGCGAGAACGATGCCAACCAAGACGGCCGCGTCACTGCCGCCGAGTTCGCCGCCGTCCGGGAGGCCAAGTATCACACCTTCGACCTAGACGGCGACGGCAAGGTAACTGAGGCGGACTACGTTGGCGAGTTCAACGGCCGCTTCGGCAAAAACGCCAAGGCGCCAGAGGGCCAGTTGAAGCAGGCTTACGTGCGCTTCGGCGTCCTCGATACTGATAAGGATGGCAACCTGACGCTCGCCGAGTTCAACGCGTCCGGCGAGCGGATGTTCGAGCGCCTTGACACCAACGGCGACGGTGTCGTCGATGCAGCTGACACTTCGGGTTCGTATTGAAGCCTGAGCGGTCCATGCGGCGGGCTGGTCGGCCTGCCTCATGGCGCTTTATGAGCATCGAGACCTCGTCAGCTTCCCTATCTATCAGTTGCCTCTGGACAGTAGGCCAGGACCGGCGCCGGCAGCGAAATTGCGCGGCGGCGAGTTCGACTTTGGGGAGCGTATCGTCAGGCGTATGATGCAGGTCGAAATGATGCACCCGTCCTAACCAAGGTCGATCACGGCGAACTGCTGGGCCGCGATCATCGCTTCAAGACCGCCTTCATGGGACGTGCCCATGTCAAGGGCGATACCCAACGGCATAGGCGGCGTTCACATTGTTGGCCAACGGCACCTTTTCTGGAAGTATTCCCGTTCCAAGTGGCCATTTCTGTTGATCCACCCTTCCGGTGTTCAGTTTACGACCCTTAGTTGCCATTCAGGCACCAATTTCACACCCCTGGGTCCGGACTGTCCACTAACCGGCGTGTCGCGACCAAGATACGTCTTCGACCTTATGCGCAGCACGCGTTGTAGTGACGGAATCAGTCATCCGATTGCCGGCAAGCCGGACTTCAAAGCCTGATTCCTGTCATCGGAACGGGATTGGCGAGCTGGGTCTGATGAGTGGCCACACGTTGCTCGGAATGTAGAACAATTCTCGTCGGATTAATTGTCCTGACCATGGCAAGCAATCTCCTTGGTGCATACGTCACGATCAGATGCACGTTCCTCGTTGATCATCGCGGCATTGCCGCTTGTGAACGTTATCAACGTTGCAGCATTCACGGTTGGCAATTCTATACGGCCATAGCTGTCACGCTGCTGTGCTCCTGCCGTGGCGAGCGGCGTCGAAGCCTGAGATGACCGAATGATCAAAGTTGATGGCATGAAATTGAAAACATAGTTGCCGCCCGCAGCGAGCGTGCCTTGCGTGATCGCGTAGCTGCCGACGTTGCTGGTGGCGCCCGCCAGAGTGGCGAGGCCGCCGCTCAGCGTATCGCCATTGACCAGACCCTGGCCGCCCACCGTATAGGTCAGCGCCGGATTGGCATCGCCGTAGACGCGGCTCTTGGCGTCGGCGGTGACCGTGAGCGAGCGCTGGCCGATGGTCAGCGCGGCCCCGGTGTAGCCCAGCGCATAGTTGCCGCCCGCAGCGAGCGTGCCTTGCGTGATCGCGTAGCTGCCGACGTTGCTGGTGGCGCCCGCCAGAGTGGCGAGGCCGCCGCTCAGCGTATCGCCATTGACCAGACCCTGGCCGCCCACCGTATAGGTCAGCGCCGGATTGGCATCGCCGTAGACGCGGGTTTTGGCGTCGGCGGTGACCGTGAGCGAGCGCTGGCCGATGGTCAGCGCGGCCCCGGTGTAGCCCAGCGCATAGTTGCCGCCCGCAGCGAGCGTGCCTTGCGTGATCGCGTAGCTGCCGACGTTGCTGGTGGCGCCCGCCAGCGTGGCGAGGCTGCCGCTCAGCGTATCGCCATTGACCAGACCCTGGCCGCCCACCGTATAGGTCAGCGCCGGATTGGCATCGCCGTAGACGCGGCTCTTGGCGTCGGCGGTGACCGTGAGCGAGCGCTGGCCGATGGTCAGCGCGGCCCCGGTGTAGCCCAGCGCATAGTTGCCGCCCGCAGCGAGCGTGCCTTGCGTGATCGCGTAGCTGCCGACGTTGCTGGTGGCGCCCGCCAGCGTGGCGAGGCTGCCGCTCAGCGTATCGCCATTGACCAGACCCTGGCCGCCCACCGTATAGGTCAGCGCCGGATTGGCATCGCCGTAGACGCGGCTCTTGGCGTCGGCGGTGACCGTGAGCGAGCGCTGGCCGATGGTCAGCGCGGCCCCGGTGTAGCCCAGCGCATAGTTGCCGCCCGCAGCGAGCGTGCCTTGCGTGATCGCGTAGCTGCCGACGTTGCTGGTGGCGCCCGCCAGAGTGGCGAGGCCGCCGCTCAGCGTATCGCCATTGACCAGACCCTGGCCGCCCACCGTATAGGTCAGCGCCGGATTGGCATCGCCGTACACCCGGCTCTTGGCGTCGGCGGTGACCGTGAGCGAGCGCTGGCCGATGGTCAGCGCGGCCCCGGTGTAGCCCAGCGCATAGTTGCCGCCCGCAGCGAGCGTGCCTTGCGTGATCGCGTAGCTGCCGACGTTGCTGGTGGCGCCCGCCAGAGTGGCGAGGCTGCCGCTCAGCGTATCGCCATTGACCAGACCCTGGCCGCCCACCGTATAGGTCAGCGCCGGATTGGCATCGCCGTAGACGCGGCTCTTGGCGTCGGCGGTGACCGTGAGCGAGCGCTGGCCGATGGTCAGCGCGGCCCCGGTGTAGCCCAGCGCATAGTTGCCGCCCGCAGCGAGCGTGCCTTGCGTGATCGCGTAGCTGCCGACGTTGCTGGTGGCGCCCGCCAGAGTGGCGAGGCCGCCGCTCAGCGTATCGCCATTGACCAGACCCTGGCCGCCCACCGTATAGGTCAGCGCCGGATTGGCATCGCCGTACACCCGGCTCTTGGCGTCGGCGGTGACCGTGAGCGAGCGCTGGCCGATGGTCAGCGCGGCCCCGGTGTAGCCCAGCGCATAGTTGCCGCCCGCAGCGAGCGTGCCTTGCGTGATCGCGTAGCTGCCGACGTTGCTGGTGGCGCCCGCCAGAGTGGCGAGGCCGCCGCTCAGCGTATCGCCATTGACCAGACCCTGGCCGCCCACCGTATAGGTCAGCGCCGGATTGGCATCGCCGTAGACGCGGCTCTTGGCGTCGGCGGTGACCGTGAGCGAGCGCTGGCCGATGGTCAGCGCGGCCCCGGTGTAGCCCAGCGCATAGTTGCCGCCCGCAGCGAGCGTGCCTTGCGTGATCGCGTAGCTGCCGACGTTGCTGGTGGCGCCCGCCAGCGTGGCGAGGCTGCCGCTCAGCGTATCGCCATTGACCAGACCCTGGCCGCCCACCGTATAGGTCAGCGCCGGATTGGCATCGCCGTAGACGCGGCTCTTGGCGTCGGCGGTGACCGTGAGCGAGCGCTGGCCGATGGTCAGCGCGGCCCCGGTGTAGCCCAGCGCATAGTTGCCGCCCGCAGCGAGCGTGCCTTGCGTGATCGCGTAGCTGCCGACGTTGCTGGTGGCGCCCGCCAGAGTGGCGAGGCTGCCGCTCAGCGTATCGCCATTGACCAGACCCTGGCCGCCCACCGTATAGGTCAGCGCCGGATTGGCATCGCCGTAGACGCGGCTCTTGGCGTCGGCGGTGACCGTGAGCGAGCGCTGGCCGATGGTCAGCGCGGCCCCGGTGTAGCCCAGCGCATAGTTGCCGCCCGCAGCGAGCGTGCCTTGCGTGATCGCGTAGCTGCCGACGTTGCTGGTGGCGCCCGCCAGAGTGGCGAGGCCGCCGCTCAGCGTATCGCCATTGACCAGACCCTGGCCGCCCACCGTATAGGTCAGCGCCGGATTGGCATCGCCGTACACCCGGCTCTTGGCGTCGGCGGTGACCGTGAGCGAGCGCTGGCCGATGGTCAGCGCGGCCCCGGTGTAGCCCAGCGCATAGTTGCCGCCCGCAGCGAGCGTGCCTTGCGTGATCGCGTAGCTGCCGACGTTGCTGGTGGCGCCCGCCAGAGTGGCGAGGCTGCCGCTCAGCGTATCGCCATTGACCAGACCCTGGCCGCCCACCGTATAGGTCAGCGCCGGATTGGCATCGCCGTAGACGCGGCTCTTGGCGTCGGCGGTGACCGTGAGCGAGCGCTGGCCGATGGTCAGCGCGGCCCCGGTGTAGCCCAGCGCATAGTTGCCGCCCGCAGCGAGCGTGCCTTGCGTGATCGCGTAGCTGCCGACGTTGCTGGTGGCGCCCGCCAGAGTGGCGAGGCCGCCGCTCAGCGTATCGCCATTGACCAGGCCCTGGCCGCCCACCGTATAGGTCAGCGCCGGGTTGGCATCGCCGTAGACGCGGGTTTTGGCATCGGCGGTGACCGTGAGCGAGCGCTGGCCGATGGTCAGCGCGGCCCCGGTGTAGCCCAGCGCATAGTTGCCGCCCGCAGCAAGCGTGCCTTGCGTGATCGCGTAGCTGCCGACGTTGCTGGTGGCGCCCGCCAGAGTGGCGAGGCTGCCGCTCAGCGTATCGCCATTGACCAGACCCTGGCCGCCCACCGTATAGGTCAGCGCCGGATTGGCATCGCCGTAGACCCGGGTTTTGGCGTCGGCGGTGACCGTGAGCGAGCGCTGGCCGATGGTCAGCGCGGCCCCGGTGTAGCCCAGCGCATAGTTGCCGCCCGCAGCAAGCGTGCCTTGCGTGATCGCGTAGCTGCCGACGTTGCTGGTGGCGCCCGCCAGAGTGGCGAGGCTGCCGCTCAGCGTATCGCCATTGACCAGACCCTGGCCGCCCACCGTATAGGTCAGCGCCGGGTTGGCATCGCCATACACCCGGCTCTTGGCATCGGCGGTGACCGTGAGCGAGCGCTGGCCGATGGTCAGCGCGGCTCCGGTGTAGCCCAGCGCATAGTTGCCGCCCGCAGCAAGCGTGCCTTGCGTGATCGCGTAGCTGCCGACGTTGCTGGTGGCGCCCGCCAGAGTGGCGAGGCCGCCGCTCAGCGTATCGCCATTGACCAGACCCTGGCCGCCCACCGTATAGGTCAGCGCCGGATTGGCATCGCCGTAGACGCGGGTTTTGGCGTCGGCGGTGACCGTGAGCGAGCGCTGGCCGATGGTCAGCGCGGCCCCGGTGTAGCCCAGCGCATAGTTGCCGCCCGCAGCAAGCGTGC
Source organism: Novosphingobium sp. BL-S-24 (assembly GCF_055521575.1). Classification (NCBI taxonomy): domain Bacteria; kingdom Pseudomonadati; phylum Pseudomonadota; class Alphaproteobacteria; order Sphingomonadales; family Sphingomonadaceae; genus Novosphingobium; species Novosphingobium sp. BL-S-24. The sequence goes on along the minus strand of NZ_CM145488.1, from coordinate 1,935,850 downwards.
CTTGCGTGATCGCGTAGCTGCCGACGTTGCTGGTGGCGCCCGCCAGAGTGGCGAGGCTGCCGCTCAGCGTATCGCCATTGACCAGGCCCTGGCCGCCCACCGTATAGGTCAGCGCCGGGTTGGCATCGCCGTAGACGCGGGTTTTGGCATCGGCGGTGACCGTGAGCGAGCGCTGGCCGATGGTCAGCGCCGTCGCATTGCCGATATTTTGCCCGAACGTGTAATTCGCGGCCGACAGACCACTACCGTTGATGGCATAGCTTCCGGCATTCGATACACCGGTTGCTGGGCTTGAGAAAGCGAGCGTACCTGTGGTGCTGTTAAGCTGCGTGTCGCTGCCCAGAAAACCGGTGACGCTGCCCGCAAAAGTCGGATTGGCATCGCCATACGCCCGGTTTGCCGTCGATGCGACATAGGAAAGCATCGCGGGCGTGATGCTGTATGTTCCACTGGCGTAGTTGATGGCGTAGCCGATTGACGAGAGCAAGCCTCCCGGCGTCAACGTGTAGCTGCCAACGTCCTTGGCCGACGTGGTCAGGCCGGTCGCCGTGCCGCCCAACGCGGTCCCGGCGGTATCGCCGTTGATCAGGTTGGACACAGCATAAGTACCGCTTTGCGCCGACCCGTTGTAAGCCGAGCTGACGGTATTGGCGGTGACGGTCAGCGTCGGCTGAGCGGCATATACGAAACGGTTGCCACTGGCTGGCGTGCTGGCGAAAGTGCCAGCCGTGAAGTCGAAGCTGTCGTTATAAAAATTACTTCCGGCAAGGCCGCCACGCACACCGCCTGTGCCGCTCCCCTGATAGACGAGCCAACGGCCGTTGGTCGCCGACAGCGCGTTCGATCCGCCATTGTTGGTAAAGGTCGAAGTTGCCGCAAGCAGAATGGCATCGCCGGACGCCGCGCTTGTCACCGAGCCGCCTGCACCGATCGTTATCGTTCCCGCGCTCGTCAGCTTGGCGGCGCCTTGCGCCGTGACTCCGGCGCTGATGCTGAGTGGTCCGAGCGCCGTAAGCGTGTAAGCGCCCCCGGCTTGCGCTGTGTCGATTGCGAAGCCGCCCCCATTACGTGCGGTGATGGCGACCGGCGTTGCGATGAGCGCCTGATTGATAGCGGTCAGATCACTGCCAAAGGTAGACCCCAACGCCGTACCCAGCGCGCTGCTGCTGCCCAGACCGGTGGTGATCGCCTGCGATCCGGACCGCACGACGAGGCCGCTGACATTGCCATCATTGCCGGTGGTGTAATTATCACCATAGGCAAGGCCGCTGACATTGCCTGCACCCGACAGCGTTATGGTCTGGCCGATCGCAAAGGTGCCGGACAGTGTCGCCGTTGGTACCAGCGCGCGATAGGCGCCAGTTGAATCCGTAGTGACGCTGTTTCCGCTCAGCAGGCTGCCGTTGTAGTAAAGCCCGATCGACGCGCCAGACGCACCGCCGCCATTCGACAGCAGGCCCGAGCCAGTGATGACCTGCATCGTCGGCGTTGAGCCTGAGGTGCCGGATTTTGCGGCACCGGCGAGCACGGGGTAAAAGCCCGGCGCTGCCACCCATGCCGAGGCGTCGAACCCGCTCGGCAGGGTGCCGCTCTGCAACTGGGCTGTCGTTTGGCCCGTGCCACTTGGGCTGGTTGTCTGCCCCGACGCTTGCGCATCCCAATAGGACGAGGTCACGGTCACGTTGGTCGCCGAGGGGTTTATTTGACCGACCAAACCGCCCGGTTGTCCGCCGGACACTGCACCGGTCGAATAGGTTTCAGTTAAGGATAGCTGACCGGCGCTTGTGAAACGGCCTAAAAGCCCGCCGAGATACGCATTTCCGTTTCCTGACACCGCACCGGTCGCGTAGCTCTGCTTTATGGCGGCAACCGTGCCACTCAGTGTACCGACAAGGCCGCCGCCCACCAGAGAGGTGTTGGTCCCGTTCGTAACCACCGATCCCGTCGCATAGGATTGGTTTAGTTTTGCGGTTCCCGAAAGCGTACCTATCAAGCCACCCACATTGCTCGTAGTAGATTGTAGGCTGTTGGATACGTTGGCTGTCGAGTAGGATAATGCCGTTTGGCCTCCCTGTTGGAGTCCGATCAGGCCGCCGACTTGAGACATGCCTTGCACTGTGCCGGTCGAGCTTACCTGACTTATCAGGCCGTTGCCTCGATAATCGGCAACCAGTGCGCCTGACGTTGTGCCTGAATTGGAAATCGCGACGTTGGAGAGGGCAATCCCTCTGATGACAACGGGATTGCTCGACGCCACTTGCCCAATCAGGCCCGCAAATGCCCCAGAAGATTGTATCGTCAAACCATCTACGGCATGCCCCAGGCCCTCCAGCGCTCCGCTGAACGTTTGGATCAGGCCCCTGGTGTAGGTCACCCCGCCCGCACTCAGATCTTTCGCGAGCGCATAGCGAGCTGCATTGCCGCCCGACGATGTGATCGTGGTACCATCTACTGCGGATAGGCCGTCTATCCCATCGATGTCCGCCATGGAGCGCAGCAGCGTGTAAGCAGCACCATTCATAGCGAGCGATTGGCCCGACTGGCCATCGGCAAAGCTGACCTTGGCGCCAACGCCATAGACCAGCCCGCCTGTCAGCGCGTTGGTGGTGGCGAAATTCAACGCAAGCTTACCGCCGCCGTTTACGTTGATATTCTGGTTGAGGAAGATTTCGCCCGCCGCAGACAGGGTGAGCAATGATCCGGACGACCAGGCGATCGGCGCATCCACAAAGATGTCACCGGTCTGGCTGCCCGCCGATCCGCTAGCACCGGTCGAGACCGTGACATTGGCAGTGCCCAGGGCATTCTGCAGTGTCGTCACGTTGATGACGCTGTCGTTGCCGGTCGCGGCAAAGCCTGACTGATTGCTGTCCGTCCCGCTCGATATCGTGACATTGTACGGATCGAGCAGCAACGTGCCAAAGCGGCTGCCGGTCAGATCGGCGGTGCCGCTATAGCTCAGCACCGCCTTGCCAGATACTTCCGCATCGCCGCCCACGCCGCCATTGGCGCCCTTGGCACTGATCGTACCCGCAAAGCTCGTCTTGTCGTCGCTCCACAGCACGATGCTGCCGCCGGCGCCGCTTGCCGTCGCGTCAGCCTTCAGCGTGGATGTGCCATCCACGGTCAGCTGAGCGGCGCGCGCCAACCCCTCCCCGCCTTGATACTCACCACCGACGCGGATGCGACCGCCACCTGTTGCGCCCGAGGCATCGATGTTCGCACCGGTGAGGTTCACGGTATTCCCGGTCAGCGTGATCGTGCCGCCCTTGGCTGAAACCGAAGACGCGTTGAGTGCACCCGATATGTTGACGACGCCGCGCGCCGCGTCGCGCGCAGTGCCAGCCGTCAATACGATATCATTGGCGGTGATGCGACCAGCGACGGTGATCCCCGCCTCGGGCATCTTGACCTGAAGAAAGCCCGCACCGTCCAGATCGAGCGCCTGACCGCCGCTGCCACTCAGATCGCGGACCTTGGCGACGACATAGTCGTTCGTTTCCAGGCCTGACAGCAAACCGGCGAAGCCTCCCTGCGCATAGCGGATCGGTTGCGCGATCCGCGGCGTTGTCACGGTCAACTCATTCGAACCGGCCATGAATGCCTTGTCCGTGATATCGAGCGTCGAGCCGGTGAAGCCGGCCGCGTTCACACTGCCGGTTTTGGTGATGAGGATGCCGTTGGGATTAACGAGGAAGACCCGGCCATTTGCGCTGATCTGGCCGGCGATCGTGCTTGTCGTATCACCGGTGACGCGATTGAGCAGCGCCGCCTCCACACTCGGCTGCTGAATGTTGACGCGCCCGCCTTCACCAACCGAAAAGCTCTGCCAGTTGATGATTGCACGGTCAGTTCCCTGAACGATCTGCATCGAACCAGGTGCGGTAGGAGTAATTGTCGCCTGTCCGGCAGCGACTTCGCCGCCCGATGGCAGAACCTGGGCGATCCCGATCGCGGGAACGAGGCTAGTCGTGGCGAGAAGGGCGATGGACAGCTTGCGGATCATGGGCGGAGACTCTTGCTTAGAAACTGGCAAAGACGGTGAACGTCAGGCGATCCGGTCGCAAACCGTCGAGATGGACGCGGCCATATTCAACCCCGGCGGTGATGCCTGGCGATCCTCCCGGCATCTGGCCGGCAAGACGTGCACCAACACCATAGGCAAAAGCGCTGGTCGTACGGCGTTCGAACACCGTTGGCTGCTCGTACCGAACTGCACCTTGGGCAGCGAAGGCATAAGGCGCGAAGCTGGCAAACACGTCCGATCGCACAACGGGGAAAGGTACACGCGCCTCTCCGCGAACAACGTAGCCTCGGTCGCCCTGAATCAGACCAGAGGGAAGTGGTGACAACCCTTCGACATTTGCGATACCGATCTGCTCTGAATTGGCCATCACCTGGCCGAAAGACGTCTGGGCATGTGCGCGACCTGCAAATGTCAGACGGCTTCCCACTGGTTGATCGATTGCAATCGTCGCCGTCAGCTTCTGGAACGACGCATCGCTGCCAGATCGCGACAACGGCAGCGTTTGCGTTGCATCAGCCGCAGAGCGCGCACCCAAGCCGTTTATACCAAAAGATCCATCGACCCGGATGCGTGCGAACCCACCACCGGGCAAATACGTGGTGACGTCTGCCGCCGCCCGTAAAATACGCAGTCGGTCCATTGAGAGCGGCAGGATGACGGGGTCGATGATCTGAACCCGCTCGTCCTGCAAATCCAGGCGGGCTTCCACACCAACGGTCAGCGAGCGGCGGCGAACAACGGGATAACGCAGGGTATTGGACAGCCGCCGGAAACGACTACCGAAGCCAGGCAGTATCGATGATGCACGCCGCGGGGCGGTTCGCGCGTCGGTGCCCTCAACCGTAAAGGTTAGCCCATCGTTGCCAAGAGGCACCACCATCCCGAGCGCCAGTGCACGGTTGCGCGGCGTGGGATCAAGGAAACTCGTACGCTTGCCTGTATTGGGCAAACCGGATGCGCGAACATAGATCAGCTCACCTGCACCCAGAACAGAGTTGAAGTCGAACCCTATGCCAAAAGCGGTGCGCCCGAGAACTTCCGGCAATGTATTGTCTATCGACAAGAAGCCGGTCACTGGTCGGTAATCGGCATCGACCCGCAACACCACACCGCCGGGCTCTTCGCCTGCAGCAAGCGTCGAGCGCAGGGTAACGCCAGGGACATCTGCTGCCAGCAGGAGACGACGCTCAAGGTCGGCTTGAGTGATATCCCTGTCACCTAAGAGCCGGGCAGCGATCCCGTCGATCCGGGCACGCACCGACATCGGCAGCGATGACGTATCGACCCGCTCAACAAACCCCTCGACTACGATCAGCCGCAAAGTAGCACCATCGGCGAGTTGCTGCTGCGGTATAGCGACGCGTACGAGGATACGTCCAGCTCTCGCCTCCGCGGCCTCAGCTTCTGCGGCTGCGGAATAAAGGTCCGCGACAGACAATCGCCGACCAACAATCCGAGCACGCAACGTCGAAAGCGTCTCGGTCGAAAGACTCCCTCCGGAAAGTTCGACCCCGGCTATGGTCACAAAGAGCGCATCAGAGCCTGCTGGTGTCTCACTTACAACATTGGACGGTAAGACAATGGGCGCCCCAGGTCGGTCCTCACGCGGGGGGGCAAAACTCGGCGGCGTGATCTGGCTCGCAGTCTGCGCGTGCGCCATAGCCGGCAGACCGGCAATAAAAATCCCGGTCAGACATACGAAACGCCGTAGCAAATTGATTCCCCCGAATTTGGACTGCCTTCGCGATGCTTCCCTTTATGATCGGACCCATACAAATTGATTAACACCGACTGAAAAATTACTGCCAAAATGCAGCAATTTGCCATCGAACTTTTGATCAAATCGAACCGCCCTTACCCAGACAAATCGCCACCAAGATTTCGTAGATTGAGAAAGTAAGAATGATCACGAAGCTCGGCGCATAAATTTTCAGATCATGGCTGATCTCAAATCCCTTGCTGGCGAAAGCTCAGGCGGGTTGCGCTTAGATCCCTACTGTCGGCGGACGGGGCGGAGCAAACTGACATAGAATGAGAGAGGTTGGTTCGCGTAACCAACCCGGAAGAATACCAGCTCCCCCGAAACAGGTATTTAAACTGCCGAACTTTATCTATGAGTCTTGCGCAGTTATTGAAGGCTGATGAGCATCTGAGTAAATATCTCATAACGCTAGAACTGGACAGCGCCGATCACGCTCGCGAATGATCGTTTTGTCCCGAATGCTGCTTCCCGATTTCAACCCATAACGGACACACTCGGCTGATTTTGCATGAACAAAGTCCGTCGTTCGCTCAGCCAATCTGTTCAATCCGCCACCTCATCAGAGCGGCGAGTAGTTGGCGTTAGGGCAGGCATCGGTCGGGTATAAGTACGCCAGCCGCAGACAGCGATCGTAGAACGCCTAACTTTCCGGCGAAAACATCTTCAAACCGAAGGCGTGTGTTCCGCCCCATCGGTTCAGGCAAAGCGTCGACAGCGAAAAATCCTACTTCGCTGATCTCAGCGTCCGGCAATCGAGTGGCTCGCTCGACGAGATTCGCGGTGAACAGGAGTACTATGTCGTCCTGGTGGGTAGCGGCGTAAACGCCCGCAAGGCCGTCTACTCGGATGGTGGCCGCTGCTTCCTCCAGGGCCTCACGTTCAACGGCGGAGACGGGGTCCTCGCCTGCCTCAAGTCTGCCGCCTGGCATCGCCCATAGCCGATCACCATAATTTTCGTGCACGCACAAAACGCGGCCTTGATCATCGAACACGCACGCAAAGACGCCGATGGTGTGCATGAGGTTCAGCCTATCGGCAAGTTTAGGAGGTTCCAGACGGCAAGGCTTTTATCGCGCCAACCGCCATTTGCCTCTTCACAGCCCTCGTTTAAGAGCTCGACTGGTGCCGACCAACCGAAGGGTGGCCTCGTCATGTTGAGCGCTCGCCAGTCACCATCTTCGCAATCGTTGTTGTTCTGCCACCCGGGAAAGGTAGTAGCGATCAGCCATTGCGCGCCCGAGCGGCGGAAGTTGTCGACCGCCCGCCTGATATTAGCAAAGCTGAGATGCACCAGGCAGTCACGGCAAAGGATGGCATCTGCCAGCGGCAATGGGTCGACAGTGATATCTGCCAGCACGAAATTGCCTAGCAGGTGGTGCTGTTTTTGGTTCTCGGCAAAGAGCGCAGGGACGATATCGACACCGATGTAGCGGATATCTGGCAACTCGAGGTCGGCAATCCAGCCCGCATCGCCACAAGGAGCGTTGAGAAGAGTCCCAACGCTCAATTTTCGCAGTAGCGCTGGCAATTGGCGCTTCAGGAGCGAAGTTGCTTCAGCTTCCGAGCCTAAGCCTGACACGGAAGTTTCGGCTCCCCACAGATTGCTCACGTGGATCGAAGCGAAACGCTCAGCAAGGCCCATATGCTTGAAACGCTCTCGCTCTGTGATGAAGCGCAGATGAGCAAGGACTGGTGGGCGTTCGCTATCAAGCATTTGTGGAGCCTAACCCATGACATCACCCCAGTCACGCTGACCTAACTGCGACCGTTGCAAGGAATGAGGCAGATGGGGCAGCGGATCGTCTGCGCTGTTTGGCATCCCGATATTCACTTTCGCCAGGTCAATAGCCGGTGTCGGCGAATGTATGCCTAATATCGAGTGCCCCCGGTAGTGTCTTAGAGTTGTCCTCCCCGACTGATGGTCGCGGCTCCAATGAGCGTTGACGTTCGCCGGTTCGTGAATAGCTGGTCGATCAATGGCGAATAAACGTGCGGGCAACAGCGCCCCTTGCCATTATGGTGGCTCGTCCCAGACCCGATTTTCCGTCGTCGACCCATTGCGGACGCTAGTTCCTACTGCCATGTGTTGGGAATGATGGCCGAGAATCCGACCAAAGACACGCCTGCTGATTATTATGGCGGATTCATGACAGCACTCATGGGGCTGGAGGACGACGCCACCCTGTCGGGCTATTCTCCGGCGGGCCAGGAGCTTCTTAGAGAAGCGATCATGATTTTCGGAGCTGAGTTTGACGAAAGGCACCCCGGCCGTTGGGGCAAGCCGGGATTATAAGGCACAGTTCAACATCGTTCCTGCACCAGCGTCCGCAACCCACCATCTCGAGCCATAAAGCCATCTGCTCAAAGTCAGATTTGATCTGAGTACCGGTCGGATTTTCGGCGGAAAACGAAATGACCGGGCCGCATCGGCCGGCCATTCTTTCGAACACTAAGCTTCGATCTTCGGAATGCGTCTATACGCGCGCTCCAATTTTATGAGTTCACGCAGGTAGCAGCGCCGTTCTGATTAGGTCAGAACTTCGTTCGGAGTGTAACGCCGTACGTGCGCGGGTCGCCTAGGGTTCCGGTAACGGAGCCGGTGGTCCCCGCCGACAGGCTCAGGTAATAGAGCTTGTCGGTCAGGTTGCGCGCCCAGAATTGGATGTCCAGCACCCCGTCGAGCGCACGTACGCCGATGCGAGCGTTGACCAGTGAATAGCCCGGAATCTGCGAATAGCGCGAAAGGCTGGCGGTCGTGTTGAAGTCCGACCGGTAGCTGTAATCGGCGCCGAAATAGACCTCGCTGTCGCTGCCGAGCACCGAGCCGACACCCTGGCGAGCCTCGCCACCCGCAGAAGCCGCCCATTTCGATACGCCAGGCAAGCGCTCCCCGCTGAGATCGCACGTAGTCTGCCCGGCGACCTCAATCGGGCATGGAGCATTGGCATAATCGACGTATTTGGCGTCGGTGAACGCGCCCGAGGCGTAGAGTGAAAGCCACGGTGCAGGAGTTGCCCGCAGGTCTGCCTCGAACCCTCGCGTGCGCACTTTGCCGACGTTAGTGAAATAGGACTGGTTGTTGCGCTCCACGTCAACCACAGTGGTCTGATAGTCGCTGTCGTCGGTCCAGAACGCAGCCAGATTAGCGGTCAGCCTATTTCCAAACCACGCGGTCTTCACGCCCAGCTCGTAGCTGTCGATCGTCTCGGGTTTGATGACCGGATCGGCAGCGAAAGCCCCAGTCGTCACGATGTTGGCAAGGTTGAGGCCGCCGAACTTGTGGCCGCGCCCATACGTCGCATAGACCAGCGAGTCAGGTGTGACCTTCCATGACAGCGTCGCGGAGCCGGACAAGCGGCCTTCCTTCGTGCTGGCGGAATAGGAATTGGCGACGCCGTAGCGCGACCGGATCGTATTGGCGGCGGCAAGCTGCGCGGTGGTCAGCCCATCGAGGCTGGGGCCGGTGGCGGTCTGCTCGAACCAGCCGGTTTTGGTCTCGTAGGTATAGCGCAGGCCCGTGGTAAGATCGAGCGTGGGCGTCACGTGCCAGATCGTCTGGCCGAAAGCCGCGTAGCTATTGGTCACTGGCCGCGAACGACCTAGGATGGTGTATCCGTTGAGTGCCGCCGTAGCGGCGGTGCGGTCCACGCTCGGCGCCACGAACCATGCGGCGGCGTCGCTGCCATAGGCGTTCAGCGCCTCGGCATCGATCGCCTGCCACAAATAGTAGAGACCTGCGACGTAGTCGATCTTGCGGGTGCCTTCGGAGGCGATGCGCAGTTCCTGGCTGAACTGGCGCTGCTCATTGCTCTGGTGAAAGTCGGTGCCGGCATCGAGGGTAGTGGAATCGCCGTCATTGTGTGGATACCAGTTCCATGCGCGGTAGGCAGTGACCGAGGTGATCGTGTTGCCCGGGATGGTGAGGTCGGCAATCGAGGTCACGCCCCACTGGTTCATCCTATAGCGCGGGTTGGCGTCCACATCGACCTGCCGCGCCGAAGGATCGATCGGCAGCGGCGTATAGCCGGTGCGCGCGGCGCGGGCGTAGTAGTTGTTCGCGAACGCCGTTCCATTGTCGTACTGCGAAAGTACCCCAGTCAGCACCGCCGCCGCTGTCTTGGAATGCTGACGGCCGTAGTCACCGATCAGGCGAATCTTGAAGTTGCTGGCAGGCGTGAACAGCAGCTGCCCGCGTAGGCCGAAATCATGGTAGTCCTGCGTGTCCGAACCGTCATAGCGGTTGGTCATGTAGCCGTCTCGGTCGGTCTTCGAGACGTAGAGCCGCGCGGCCAGCAGGTCATCGACCAAGGCGCCGCTGGCATAAGCGTGGACCTGCCGGAAATCGTAGTTCCCGAGAGTCACGTCGCCGCCCGCTTCTGGTTCGAACGTGGGTGACTTTGTAGTGACGACCACCGCGCCCGCCGACGTGTTCTTGCCGAACAGCGTGCCCTGGGGGCCGCGCAGCACTTCGATGCGCTCTACGTCCGAAAGATCGAACACCGCCTGTCCGGGCCGTGCGAGATAGACCTGATCGACATAGACGCCGACTGCCGGCTCCAGCCCGTCGTTGTAGACCGAGACGTTGTTGCCTAGGCCGCGGATGTTGATGCTCGTGTTGCGAGGGTTGGTGTTGGTGACGACGAGGCTGGGGGTGAGCTGCTGCAAGTCGCGCAAGTTATAGGTGCGCGTCGCGGCCAGTTGTTCGCCTCCGAAGGCGTTCGCGGCTACCGGAACGTCCTGAATGCGCTCGTTGCGCCGGCGAGCGGTGACGATGATATCGACGCCCGAACCAACTCCCGCATCGGCGGCAGCTTCGGCGGTGGGTGCCTCTTCGGCATATGCGGGGGCGGCAGCCAGCGCGCTCGACCCGAGCAGGGCGAGCGTGGTGGCACGCAGGAACGATTTCATGAAAGGACCCTCATTGCGTGATGCGACCGGTGACCTACGCCGCCTTAAACTCAACTATTTCGATAGATAAATCATGCTGCGCGGCAACAAAGATTCTCTACATAACTGGTAGAGTAAAACTTTGTGGGTCTTCGGATGACCTCCCGTTAGGTCATGTGCTCCTACGCAACGCCACAAACGGAACCGACGTGACCCGCAAGGCCGCCTTGATCGCCGCCGCTCTCTTGAGCACCCTGATGACCCGTCCCGCCGCCGCGCAGGTCGCCCCCGCCGCGCCCGCCCCCGCATCGGCCGCCGCTTCCGGCACCGCACAGAGTGCCCAGCGCCCCAACTTCCTCGTCATTGTCGCCGACGATCTCGGTTGGTCGGATATGGGTGCCTTCGGGGGTGAGATCTCGACGCCCAACCTTGATGCGCTAGCAAATGGCGGCGTTCGCTTCACCGGCTTCCACACTGCGCCGACATGTTCGCCGACCCGCTCGATGCTGCTGAGCGGGGTGGACAATCACGAGGCCGGGATCGGCACCATGGTGGAATCGCGCCCCGCCGCCCTCGCCCACCGGCCTGGGTACGAAGGATATCTCAACGACCGCGTCGCCTCGATTGCGGAACTGCTTCAACAGGGCGGCTACCGTACACTCATGTCCGGCAAGTGGCACTTGGGCCTCACTGAGGATCGCGGCCCGGCGGCACGCGGGTTCGAACATTCCTATGCGCTGCTCCAAGGACTGGGCAATCACTTCGGCGAAGACCAGAACGCGGCCTGGACCAAGGCCAAGGCGAACTCGCTTTACCGACAGGATGGCAAGTTGGTGAAGTTCCCGGTCGGACACTACTCGGCGGATCAGTTCGCCGACCGGCTGATCGGATTCCTCGGTGACGGGGCCACCGACAAGCGCCCATTTTTCGCGTATCTCACATTCACCACGCCGCACTGGCCAATGCAGGCCCCGGCCGAGACAATCGCGAAGTACAAGGGCCGCTACGATGCCGGCTACGAAGTGCTGCGCGCACAGCGGCTCGAGCGGCAGAAGAAGCTTGGCCTTGTCGCGCTCGACCAGCGACCCCATGCACTAGACGGCGTGAAGCCGTGGGACAGCCTGACAGCCGAGCAAAAGGCATTCGAAGCGCGAAAGATGGAAGTTTACGCCGCCATGGTTGATCGCATGGACCAGAACGTGGGCCGCGTGATCGCAGATCTGAAGCGCACCGGCCAGTACGACAATACGGTCATTGTTTTCCTTTCGGACAACGGCCCCGAGGGCAGTGAGATCGACGCGCCTTTCCAGGTTCGCGGCGTGCCTGGCGGCGCAAAGAAACTGGGTATCGACAACCGGCTGGAGAACATCGGCAACGCCACCTCCTACGTCGGCTACGGCGCGGGCTGGGCGCAGGCCAACAGCACCCCGTCGTGGCTGGTGAAGGGCTACCCCACCGAAGGCGGAACGCGGGTCTCGGCTTTCGCCTCCGGCAAGGACGTCGTCGGCAATCGCATCGCACGCGGCTATCTAAGCGTCACCGACATCGCGCCGACACTGCTCGACCTTGCCGGGCTGACCCAGCCCGCCACTTACAAGGGCCGAGCAATCCTGCCGTTCGAGGGGCATAGTCTGGTCCCCGTCCTGACCGAGAAAGCCAGCGAAGTGCGCTCGCCGAACGAGCCGGTCGGCACCGAATTGTTCTATCGCCGCGCGCTGCGCAAGGGCGACTGGAAGGCAGTTTACTTACCGAAATCCGGCGCTACCTATCCACGCAGCGGTGTAGGTGAGGGCAAGTGGCAGCTATTCAACCTTGCGACCGATCCGGCCGAAAGAACCGACCTTGCCGCCAGCCATGCCGAAAAGCTTGCCGAACTCGTGGCGGACTGGGATCACTACGCCGCGCGGAAAGGCGTAGCGCTGCCGAAGGATGAGGCGACATCCACCGAACAGCCCTGAAGCGCCAAGGCATGCAGGACAATTTACCAAGCACGCCGCCAGCCGTTTCGCTTGGTGCGAGAATGACGACGAATAATAGGTTTGCAGGACGGCATCACAATGACGAATACGCAGCCCGAAGCGCAAGCCGGAATGGTTTGGATCCCTGGCGGCACGTTCGCCATGGGTTCGGACACCTTCTATCCCGAGGAAGCGCCCGTGCGGCGCGTGTCGGTCGACGGGTTCTGGATCGATGCCACACCGGTCACTAGTCGCCAATACGCACAGTTCATTGCAGCTACCGGCTATCGCACTGTTGCCGAAATCGCACCGGATCCCGCGCAGTATCCGGGCATGGCTCCCGAGATGGCGCAGCCCGGCTCGCTGGTATTTCATAAAACCATCGCGCCGGCGGACACTGGCAATCCAGCCAACTGGTGGCGCTTCGAGTTCGGCGCCGACTGGCGTCATCCGCTGGGACCAGACCGGAACGTAGATGCTCTCAACCTCTGGGACCATCCGGTCGTCCAGATCGCCTATGCCGATGCGCAGGCCTATGCGGACTGGGCAGACAAGGATTTGCCGACTGAAGCCGAATTTGAGTTCGCCGCGCGCGGCGGGCTCGACGGCGCGGACTATGCCTGGGGCGATGAACTGGCTCCCGGCGGGGCGATGCTCGCAAACTATTGGCAGGGCCTGTTTCCCTTTGCCAACCAGAAGCTGGACGGCTGGGAGCGTACCTCGCCTGTAAAGACCTACCCCGCCAATGGCTACGGGGTTTTCGACATGATCGGCAATACTTGGGAATGGACCAAGGACTGGTGGAGCGACAAGCCCGATGCGCGCCTTCAGATGAAAGCGGGTCAGTCGTGCTGTACCGTCAGCAATCCGAGGGGTGGCAAACTAAAAGAAAGCTTCGATCCTTCACAACCGAACGTGCGGATCGGACGCAAAGTTCTGAAAGGCGGATCACATTTGTGCGCGGCGAACTATTGCCAGCGCTATCGTCCAGCCGCACGTCATCCCGAGATGATCGATACAGCCACATCGCACATCGGCTTCCGCTGCGTTCGACGTTGAGTGATCCTTATCACCATACCGATTTGGTCAAGCAGGTATGTGACGTTAACGTATTAAGCCACAGCGAGGAATGAACGCGCGCCGAGTGCTCAGACTTTCGGTTGTCCAATAGCTGTTTCTCCGAAGGCGACCGTCTGATAAATCCAAAAGCGGAACCTGCTCTGCGCCCCCTATCCAGGTTCCGCCCCGACTTGGCGAGCTATGCTAGGCTTACCCCTCGGGTCCGTCGCCAATTACTATTGCCGCTTGCGTGAGAGCATTGATCCGCGCCGCGCCGGCGTTGAGCTTCTGAACGGCCTCGGCTTGGCTCTCCCCATCCAGCGATCCTACTCTCACTGCAATCACACTGACATCCTCCATGATCATGCCGATGCGGGTACACAGCAGGTTGAGCAGGTGCCGGGTGTCATCGTCCATAAGTGTCAAGACGCCCGACCCCCTCCCTGAAGTCCAGATGCAGCTTTCTCGCTGACGTCACCTTTCCGCTCGACTTCGCCGGCAAGTCGAGCATTGGTACCGGAGTGCGCGGTGTTCATGCGCGGCAAGAGCCCTGACCGGCTGACCGGCGGGGCCATGGGTAGTGGGAGCGACACTTACGTTGCTCTAAACATGAGCCCCACATGTCAGATGTCGCAGTCACCAACATCCGTACTCGGCGCATAACCCGCCCGTCGCTACCGGTCGAGATACCGGTTGCAACCAGTGCCACCCTTGCCGAAAGCAAGAATATTTCGCCGACCAAGGCGTCACAGGTGGTCCAGCGGTTATCGCAGCCCAGTGGTACCTCCGTTGAGGATCTAAGCCAGATCATCGGCTGACAGGCCCATTCACTTCGCGCGTTTCTCACCGGCCTCCGCAAGAAGGGAAGCATCATCGATCGCGGCAAACGGGAGGACGGGGTGACGATATATAGGGTTCGCAAGTGTAGCGTTGAAGACGGCAATGCCCGTGACGTCGGCATGCCTATTAAGGGCAAACGCTGATGGCCCGCCACCCTCGCCTCCCCATGGAACGGATCATGGACATGACGACCGATGATCTGCGATCCGAATGGGCGTTGCGCTGTGATGGCCCCTGTCCCAACATCGCGGTCGATTTGCTTCGTATGGGTCTGGCCTATCGCATACAGGTGCAGCGCCATGGCGGGCCAGGTCGTGCCACTCGCGCATTTCTGCAATCGCCTGGTAAGGGTGATGGCAAAGCGGCGGCCGCCCCGCGTCGGCTGACACCCGGTACCCGTTTAATTCGCGACTGGCACGGCGTTGGGCACACGGTCACCGTTCTCGAACGCGGCTTTGAATACCGGGACAAATGCTGGAGCTCCTTGAGCGCTATCGCCCGCGAGATCACCGGGACCCACTGGAATGGGCCACGCTTCTTCGGGCTGGAGGCTCGTCCACATGAAGGTCTTGCGGTGCGCGGTCTACACCCGCAAATCCGCTGAGGACGGTCTGGAGCAGGAGTTCAACAGCCTGCATGCCCAACGCGAGGCCTGCGAAGCCTTCATCCTCATCCAGCGCCATGAAGGCTGGACCCTAGTGCCGCAGGCCTACGATGATGGCGGCTTCTCGGGCGGCACCATGGAGCGGCCCGGACTGAAGGCGCTCCTCGCCGAGGTCGACGCCGGCAATGTCGATGTTATCGTCGTCTATAAGGTTGATCGGCTTACCCGTAGCCTCGGCGACTTTGCCAAGATTGTCGAGCGACTGGATGCACGGCAGGCAAGCTTCGTCTCAGTGACGCAGGCGTCTAACACCACATCGAGCATGGGCCGCCTGACCCTGAACGTGCTGCTGTCCTTCGCGCAGTTCGAACGCGAAGTCACCGGCGAGCGCATCCGCGACAAGATCGCGGCCTCCAAGAAGAAAGGTCTGCGGATGGGTGGCCCGGTCCCGTTGGGCTATACCGTCGCCGCCCGCAAGCTCGTCCCGGTGCCAGAGGAATCAGAGAGTGTCCGCACGATCATGCGCCGCTACCTTGAGGTCAAAACAGCACCAAAACTACTCGAGGTCCTTAGAACCGAAGGGGTACTGACGGATGTACAACCGCGTACCAGCGGCCCCACCGGGACGGCATTCCGTTTCGCCGGGGAAGCCTGTTTTATCTTCTAAAAAACCCGGTGTATCGCGGCAAGATCGTCCACCGGGGCGCGATCCATGATGGCGAGCACGAG
The DNA here is from genome assembly GCF_055521575.1 of Novosphingobium sp. BL-S-24. Classification (NCBI taxonomy): domain Bacteria; kingdom Pseudomonadati; phylum Pseudomonadota; class Alphaproteobacteria; order Sphingomonadales; family Sphingomonadaceae; genus Novosphingobium; species Novosphingobium sp. BL-S-24. The sequence continues at coordinate 1,919,984 of NZ_CM145488.1, read as the reverse complement.
CCGATCGTCGATGAAGCACTTTGGCAGGCGGAGCGCTCCGCTCGGAATTGAAAGCCCTGACCCGATTCACGTTCGCCTGCCGCTTCCCAGCCGCAAGCCGTTCCGGGAGACGAAGATCCAATCGACGCCACGGCGAGGGAAGGCAAAACCAGCGAGCCACTCCTGAAGCTTCTTCGTGACGCCTTCGAAGTGCAGGCGATGGTCATGGCTTCGCCCGAGGTCAGTCTCAATGCGCTTGGCAAGCGCGAACGGCGATGCCGTACCCAGCTTGGTCGCTTGCTTAGATTATCCTGGATAAGCCCCAGGGTGATCGAGGCAATCGTCGGTGGAAGTCAGCCGAAGGATTTGACCCGGGCAAAACTGTTGAATGATACGCTACCGATCGACTGGCGCGACCAAGAGCGCGCGCTCGGGTTTAAGGGGTAGGGATCTAAGGCCACTCAGCCAGCCTGCAAATAGGGTGTGGTCGGGTTTTTTCGGACAGAGAACCCGGCCTTTTTCGTGGCAATTCCCGGGCCATTGCAGGGGGTCTCTGTCTGCAGCATCGCCATCAGGATGGCCCAAGGCGCGCCGAACGGCGGGGGTTTGCCTTGCCCGGGTGCCCGAAGGCAAATATCAGTGCTGTTCAGAAACTGCCTGGTGCGGTCGAGAAGACTCGAACTTCCACGGGCTTTCGCCCACAACGACCTCAACGTTGCGCGTCTACCAATTCCGCCACGACCGCATGTATATTCGGGGCTGGATGAACATCCGCCCCTGGCAGGAGCGGGCCATTAGCAAGGGCCTTTGCCGCTGGCAAGCGGGTGGCGCGGATTATTTTCTGCGGCACCCTTTTTCTCATCTGACGGCGACCTTGGATCACCACATCCGCTGGAAGACACCGTCCTTCAGCAGCAACTGATGTCGCAGGGCGGCAGCGATGTGCCCAAGGGCGAGCACGAGCAATATCCAGCCGCCTATGCCATGGAAATTCTGCCCTGCTGTGACCAGCAGGTCGCCCCTGGTCACGGCAAACTTGGGCCAGTCGAACAATCCGAAGAAGCTCAGCGGATATTTTCCGGCGGACGACATAATCCAGCCTGACAGCGGCATGGCGATCATCAGCACATACAGAATGGCGTGAACCGTCTTGGCGATAGCGATTTCCGATGCAGGGAGGGAGCCAGGATACGGTGGCGCCTTCCACGTCATCCGCCATGCCAGCCGCACGATAGAAAGCACCAGGATCGTCAAACCTACCGACTTATGAAGCGGCATGACGGCGAAGGTCGAACCCAGCGCATCATGAAACAATCCCAGAATCAGATTGAGTATGATGAGTATGGCAATGACCCAATGCAGGGTCCGCGCGCCGGCATTGTATCGTGTGGCTTGCATCTGTAGCTCCGCTTTGCCTGCACCGATGCGTGTGATCACATGCGTACACCAACAGGGCAATACGGTTGTGCGGAACGTGCACGCTTTAGTCCGAGGAGCGAACAGCGGCACCGACCGGCGCGATAGCGATGGCATCCCAAGGAAAATATCCTATCGCGGTGCCATGAGCCGAGAACCTGTTCGTCCGCGTTCGGACTACGCCGCCTTTGTCCCCATCACTACGCGGTGGCACGACAACGATGTGTATGGCCACGTCAACAACGTGGTCTACTATGCGTTTTTTGATACGGCGGTGAACACCTGGCTGATCGACGAGGCTCTGCTCGACATTGAAAACGGCGACCCAATCGGCGTCGTGGCCGAGACGCGATGTCGCTATCTGCGATCGGTCCACTTTCCGCAGAAGCTTGAAGTGGGTCTACGCGTTGCCCGGCTGGGCAACAGCAGTGTGACGTACGAGTTGGCTTTATTTGTTCAGGGGGAGGATGATCCGGCAGCTCAAGGTTCGTTCACGCATGTGTATGTTGACCGAGCCAGCCGACGCCCGGCGCCTTTGTCCGAACTTTGGCGCGAGAGCTTTGCCAAGCTTATTCCTGAAGTTTCCTAAGCCGAAATCAGCCTGACGACGCCAGCCGTCAGCAGCACCAGGATCATCCACAGGACGGTGTTCAGCAGCAGGATCATGGGCACGTCGAACGCCGGCGGTTCGGATCGCACTTGCGTGGCTTGAAACATCGCTGGGTCGTTCATCGCCGTTGCCTCTACTACTGCTCCATCTCAGGAAACAGAATTGGGGCAAACGGGTTCCTGAACCCAACCTTTATTGCACCGTATCAGGCGTGCTTCTTCAACAGGACGGTCCGCAGCATCGACAAGGCCACCTCGCCGCGTTGATTGGTCAGTTCGTGCTTGAACACGACGATGCCCTGCCCGGGCCGTGACTTGCTTTCCCGAATGTCCACCACTTCGCTCGAGCACGTCAGGGTATCGCCGATAAAGGTGGGCTTGGGCGTCACCACTTTGTCGAACCCCAGATTGGCGACCAGCGTGCCGACGGTAGTATCGGCGATGGACAGACCCACGGCCAGACTGAACGTGAATGTCGAGTTGACCAGGATTTGGCCGAATTCGCTGGCCTTTGCCGCTTCGGCATCGAGATGAAGCGGCTGCATGTTGTGGGTCATCGCGGAGAACAGCAGGTTATCCGTTTCCGTGACCGTCCGCGACGGCTGGTGAGTGATCCGATCGCCCACATTCCACTCATCGAAAAATCGCCCGGGCATTACTGCGTCTCCTCGATCTTCACGAGCAGGGCATCGACCTGAACCTGCTGCCCTGCCACTGCCTTCAATTCGGCGACAACGCCGTCGAACGGAGCGGTGAGCGTGTGTTCCATCTTCATCGCTTCCAGCGTTAGCAGTTTCTGCCCCTTGGCCACCGACTGCCCCGGCGTGACGTCTACCGCGATCACCTTGCCGGGCATCGGAGCGACGATGGTGCCCGATCCGCCAGCTACGCCGTGTGCGCCATCGCGGCGCCATGGGGTGAGCAGCCAGGCCTGCCCCTGTTCGGTCAGGAGGACGCCGGGCATCGGTTCGTCCGAACCCTCACCGTCCAGTTCGATCTCGATCTTCTCTCCATCCAGCAGGAACCAGCCGGTCTGGGCGGGCGCCGCATTCAATCGGAAACCCGCGATCGGCATCGCCGGTACGAGCGCCTGCGCGGCAGCGCGTAACGTATCGGGCGATGGAACCGGCGCCTCCGCCAAGGCTTCGCCGTCACGACCGATAAGTCCTGTGTCCACCTTGCCGGCAGCGAAATCGGAATGGTCGAGAGCGCGCACCAGGAACGACGCGTTCGTGCGCACCGGCCAGACTGCCGTGTCCTCCAGCATCTCGCCCAACCGCTCGCGCGCTTCCTCGCGATCTTCGCCCCAGGCGATGACCTTGGCGATCATCGGGTCGTAGAAGTGGGATACTTCCGCGCCTTCGTACACGCCCGTGTCGATGCGCCCGCCTTCCGCCTCGCCAAATTGCAGCAGTTCCAGCTTTCCGATACTTGGCAGGAACCCCTTGGCGGGATCTTCGGCATAGAGGCGCGCTTCCATCGCCCAGCCGTCGATCGACAGGTCATCCTGCGATACGGGAAGCGGCTGGCCGCTGGCGATGCGCAACTGCCATTCGACCAGATCGACGCCCGTGATGGCCTCCGTCACCGGATGCTCCACCTGAAGCCGGGTGTTCATTTCCATGAACCAGATGCGATCCGCCTGGAGGGAGCCGGAACCATCGGCGATGAACTCCACCGTGCCCGCACCCACGTAATCGACCGCCTTCGCCGCCCGGACGGCCGCGGAGCAAAGCGCCTCCCGCGTCGCGGCGTCCATGCCGGGAGCGGGTGCTTCCTCGATCACCTTCTGGTGGCGGCGTTGAAGCGAACAGTCGCGCTCGAACAAATGGACGACATTGCCGTGGTGATCGCCAAATACCTGCACTTCGATATGGCGAGGGGAGGCGATGTACTTCTCGATCAGGACATGGTCATTGCCGAACGACGCGGCGGCTTCCCGCTGACAGGATGCCAGCGCATCCACGAATGCCTCGCTGCTTTCGACCAGCCGCATCCCCTTGCCGCCGCCACCGGCTACGGCCTTGATCAGCACGGGATAGCCGATCTTGTCCGCTTCCGCCCGCAGGAAGGCCGGCTCCTGGTTCGCGCCCATGTAGCCCGGCGTCACCGGCACGCCCGCATCGGCCATCAGCTTCTTCGCCGCATCCTTCAACCCCATCGCGGTGATGGAGGATGGGTCAGGCCCGACCCAGACGATCCCCGCATCGATGACCGCCTGCGCAAAATCTGCGTTCTCCGACAAGAAACCATAGCCGGGATGGATTGCCTCGGCCCCCGTCTGCCGGGCTGCGGCAAGAATCTTTTCGCCCACCAGATAGCTCTCGCGCGCAGGCGATGGCCCGATGTGCACTGCCTCGTCAGCCTCACGCACATGGAGCGCATCGGCATCGGCGTCCGAATAGACGGCGATGGTACGGATGCCCAGTTCCCGCGCGGTGCGGATGATGCGGCAGGCAATCTCGCCACGGTTGGCGATGAGCAGCGATTTGATCATGGTATCGGTCCCGTTCCTGCGCTCGGTCACATGCGGAACACCCCGAAGCGGGGTGCCTCCGCGATCGGGGCTTCCAGACATGCCGACAGGGCCAGGCCCAGAACGTCCCGGGTCTGCACCGGGTCGATGACGCCGTCGTCCCAAAGGCGGGCCGTGGCGTAGTAGGGGTTGCCCTCGTCCTCGTACTTCTGACGGATCGGCGCCTTGAAGGCTTCGGCATCCTCGGCGCTCCACTGAGCCGCGTCGCGATGGACGGTAGCAAGCACGCTGGCCGCCTGCTCGCCGCCCATCACCGAGATGCGGGCGTTGGGCCAGGTGAACAGAAATCGGGGATCATAGGCGCGACCGCACATTCCATAGTTTCCAGCGCCGAACGATCCACCGATCAGCACCGTCAGCTTCGGCACCTGAGCGGTCGCAACGGCAGTGACCAGCTTTGCCCCATGCTTGGCAATGCCTTCCGCCTCGTACTTGCCCCCGACCATGAAGCCGGAGATATTCTGCAGGAACAACAGCGGAATACGCCGCTGGCAAGCCAGTTCGATGAAGTGAGCCCCTTTCTGGGCACTTTCGGAAAACAGCACGCCGTTGTTCGCAAGGATCGCGACAGGCAGGCCATGGATATGCGCGAAACCGCACACCAGCGTGCTCCCGTAGAGCGCCTTGAACTCCTGAAACTCCGAGCCATCGACGATCCGCGCGATGACTTCATGAACGTCATAGGGGGCACGCACATCTTCGGGGATGATGGAGTACAGGTCTTCAGCAGGGTACTTTGGCGGCTGCGGATCCTGAACCGCCAGACCGTGGCCGTATGCAGGGCCAAGGTGACTGACGATGTCGCGCACGATGGTCAGCGCGTGTTCGTCATCCTCGGCCAGATGATCGGTGACGCCGGACTTTCGGCTGTGCAGGTCCCCTCCACCGAGATCTTCCGCGCTGATGACCTCGCCCGTGGCGGCCTGGACCAGCGGCGGTCCGGCCAGGAAGATGGTGCCCTGCTCCTTCACAATGATGCTCTCGTCGCTCATCGCCGGGACGTAAGCCCCGCCTGCAGTACAATTGCCCATGACACTGGCGATCTGCGGAATGCCCGCCGCGCTCATCTGCGCCTGGTTGAAGAAGAACCGGCCGAAGTGATGGCGGTCGGGAAAGACGTCCGCCTGATTGGGAAGATTGGCCCCGCCACTATCGACCAGGTAAATACATGGCAGCCTGTTGGCCTGAGCGATCTCCTGACCGCGCAGGTGTTTCTTGACGGTCATCGGGAAATACGTGCCGCCTTTCACCGTCGCGTCGTTGGCGAAGATCATGCACTGGCGGCCGGACACGCGACCGATCCCGGCGATCAGGCCCGCGCCGGGAACCTCGTCGTTATAAAGTCCGTTGCCGGCAAGCTGGCCGACTTCCAGAAAAGGTGACGCGGCATCGAGCAACCGCTCCACCCTGTCTCGCGGCAGCAGTTTGCCTCGCGACAGATGCCGCGCACGCGATTTCTCGTCACCACCCATGGCGGCCTTGGCTACGCGCTGACGCAATTCCTCGGCCAAAGCGCGATTGTGCGCGTTGCGGGCGATAGCTTCCGGACTGGCGAGGTCGATCTGCGTATGCAGGACCGGAGCGCTCATGCATCTTCCTTCCAATTCGGGCAGCGCGATGGACTGCCTCTCCTGTTTCGGGGCTTGGTCTATCGTACAGGCAACGTCGGCCAAAATTGAAAGTTGCCGGTGCATACCATAGACGCTGTCTATAGCGACGGGCGTCATAGCGGGGTGCCATTGGTGCCCGATCTGCGAACAGGCGGCAATGACCGTTACCTCTCGCTTGTCGCAGGAGGCGCGGCTCCCTTGTCATGGCTAGGGGTGATGCCTATTCCAACACCCGCGAACGCAGGCGTCCGGTCGAGACGCCCGAACTGGACCTTAGACGAGGAACCGCTGAAAAATGGCCTATACCGACTTCCTGAAGCAGCAGTGCTACATCGATGGCCAGTGGGTGGATGCCGACGGCGGTGCAACGATCGAAGTCACCGATCCCGGTTCAGGCGCTGTCCTGGGGACGGTGCCGAAGATGGGCGCGGACGAAACGAACCGTGCGATCGACGCCGCCGAAGCCGCCCTTCCCGCATGGCGCGCCAAGACGGCAGGTGAACGGGCAAAGCTGATGCGCAAGCTGTTCGACCTGATGATGGCGCACCAGGATGAATTGGGAGAGCTTCTCAGCCGCGAACAGGGCAAGCCTCTTGCCGAGGGCAAGGGCGAAATCGCCTACGGCGCCAGCTTCATCGAATGGTTCGCCGAAGAGGGCAAGCGCGCCTATGGCGACGTGATCCCCGGCCATGCCGCCGACCGCCGCATCGTGGTGATCAAGCAGGGCGTCGGCGTCGTCGCGGCGATCACGCCATGGAACTTCCCCAACGCGATGATCACCCGCAAGCTCGGCCCGGCGCTGGCGGCGGGTTGCACCATCGTGATCAAGCCTGCTTCGGCAACGCCTTACTCTGCGCTCGCGATTGCTCGCCTGTGCGAAATGGCCGGGATCCCGAAGGGCGTTGTGAACGTCGTCACCGGCAGCGCGGGACAGATCGGGTCCGCGCTCACCGCCAGCCCTAAGGTCGCCAAGCTGACCTTCACCGGCTCCACCGAAATCGGGCGCGACCTGCTTCGCGAATGTGCCGAGACGATCAAGAAGTGTTCCATGGAACTGGGCGGCAACGCGCCGTTCCTTGTCTTTGACGACGCCGATGTCGATTCCGCGATCGAAGGGGCGATGATCTCCAAGTTCCGCAACGGCGGACAGACCTGTGTCTGCACCAACCGCTTCTATGTTCAGGACGGCGTCTATGACGAATTCGTCGAGAAGCTGGCCGCGCGGGTCAACAAGATGACGGTCGGCTACGGGCTGGACGATGGGACCGATGTCGGCCCGCTGATCGATGTAAAGGCCGTCGAAAAGGTGGAGGAACACCTCAAGGACGCGGTCGATGGCGGCGCGAAGATCCTGGCAGGCGGGCAGCGCAACGAACGCGGCGGCAGTTTCTTCAACCCTACCGTCGTCGCCGGCGTGAAGTCCGACATGAAGCTGGCGCGTGAAGAAACGTTCGGGCCGCTAGCCGGCGTCATCCGCTTCACCGACGAGGCTGAAGCGATCCGCATGGCCAATGATACCGAATTTGGCCTCGCCAGCTATTTCTACGCCAGCGACCTGTCTCGCGTGTGGCGCGTGGCCGAAGGATTGGAGGCCGGAATGGTCGGCATCAACACCGGCCTGATTTCCACGGAAGTCGCCCCGTTCGGCGGCGTCAAGCAGTCGGGCCTCGGCCGTGAAGGTTCGCACTACGGACTGGATGACTACATGGAGGTCAAGTACCTCTGCATGGGCATCAAGCCAGCCTGATGAACAAGAAGGGCGGCCAGCGATCTGGCCGCCCTTCTTCGATCACCCCATCAACTTCTCGATCTGATCCATCGTCGCGGCGAAGTCCGCCACCAGGCCGCGATAAGGGTCCGGCGCCGTCATATCGAGGCCCGATGCCTTGATGATGTCGACGGGGTCAGCCGAACCACCTGCCCGCAACACATCCAGATACCTCTCGCGCTCGGCCTTGCCCCCGCTCAGGATCGATTTGGCGAACCACGTGCCCGCCGCGATCGACGTCGCATACTTGTAGACGTAGAACTGGTTGTAGAAATGCGGAATATACGCCCATTCGATCGCGTAAGGTGCATCGATCACGAAGTTCGGTCCATGATACCGCTTGAGCAGATCGAGATAGACCCGCGTCAGGCTCTCGCCCGAAAGCCCTTCCCCCGCCTCAGCCATTTCGTGCATCTTCAGCTCAAATTCGGCGAACATCGCCTGTCGGAAGAACGTGCCACGCAGGCCCTCCAGCCGCATCCCCAGGTAGTAGATCTTTTCCTGGTTGGTTTTCGCCTGGCCCAGCATGTACTCGGTCAGCAGGACCTCATTACAGGTTGACGCGATCTCCGCCGTGAAGATCGGGTAGTCGGACATCTCGAGCGGCTGTGCGGAATCGGCCAGCAGCGAATGCATGGCGTGGCCCCACTCGTGCGCGTAGGTGGACAGCCCTTCGTAATTCTCGCCCAGGTTGAGCAGCAGGTAAGGGTGCACGCCATAGGCCGACCCGTTCATGTACGCGCCCGCGCGCTTGCCGGGCCGGGGAAACGGATCCATCCATTTGGCCGCCGTCGCCGCGCCCAGCCTTTTGACGTAATCGGGGCCAAGCGGCGCCACTGCCTTCAGCGTAACATTGCGCATGTCGGTCAGGGAGAACGTGCGATCCAAACTGACCAGTGGAGGATATATATCGTAATAATGCATATCCGGCAGCTTCAGCATCTTGCGTCGCAGTTCGAACGAGCGATGAAGCTGCGGAAGTCCGGCATTGGTTTCGGTGATGAGCGTGTGATACACGCTCTCCGGCACGTTATCCCCAGACAGAGCAGCAGCGAGTGAATTGGGATAGTTGCGTGTCCGCGCCTCGAAAACATCAGCCTTGAGCTTGGCGGCCATCGCTGCACCGAGCGAACTCTCGAACTTGCCCATCTCGCCGAAGAAGGCGTCGAACACTTTCTTGCGATCGTCGCGGTTGGGCGCATCGCGGGTCAGGGTGTAGCCCTGCGCATCCAACCGCTGATTGCGCCCATCTGACAGGGTGACCGTCGGCCACGGTATGTCCGATGCAAAAAGCTGGCCCCGGATCGTCTGCGGGCCGGACAGCGGCGATGATACGGCTGCGAGGATCTGTTCGCCCTTTGCGTCCAGCGTGTGCGCCGCCAGCCGCAGCGTGGTGCGCAGCGAATGCGCGAAGCGACGCTTCAACGTATCATTGGCCGCGATGTAACTTTCGACCTTGTCCTTGCCCAGCGCCAGCACTTCCGGGGATGTCCAGGCAGTGGCTTCACCAAAGGAGGAGTAAAGGTCCTCGACTTGCGCGTTGCGTTCCTGGTTCGCCGAATTGCGCACATCTTCGTCGGCCCGAAGCGAGGCGTGAACGTAGACCCGCATCAGCTTGATCATCACGGACGAGATGTCTTCCAACGCCTTGGCCATTGCGTCGGCACCTTGACCCAGCGTGCCCTTGTAGGCCTTGAGACGCGGCAATGCGGCGGCAACGTCCTTGCGCGCGGAATCCCAGGCGGCAAGGTCGGGAAAGAGATCGGTAAGATCCCAGGCCGCCGTCCCCGCAGCGGCTGGAGTTGTAGCGGTGGCGGCACCGGCAATGGATGGAAAGGCCGAGGCGAGAGGCAGCGCAGCGGCCAGCCCCAAAGCACCGCGACGGTCGGTTTCGATCATGATTGGGTCCCCTGGCATCCCGCGCCCGGAACAGCGCGAGGGTTTATAGGCCAAGGCTATCGCCTGAACGCCACAAGGCAAGTCCAGCCTTGCCTCAGGTCGATGGTTGTCGACTGTTCATCGATTTGACGCTTGGATCCAGCCCATGAAAAAGGCCGCGCCGGTGATGTACCGGCGCAGCCTTTTTCACTAAAACGGATGGCGATCAGGCGATAGCGGCGTTCAGTGCGTCGGCCAGATCAGTGCGCTCCCACGGGAACAGATCGCCCTCGGGCTTGCGGCCGAAATGGCCGTAAGCAGCAGTCGGCGCGTAGATCGGCTTGTTCAGCCCCAGCCCAAGGCGGATGCCGCGCGGGGTCAGCCCGCCCAACTTGTCCGCCGCGACCTTGGTGATTGCGGCTTCCAGCGCTGCGTCCTCTGCCGTGCCGGTGCCATGCGTATCGACATAGAGCGACAGCGGACTCGACACGCCGATCGCATAGGAAACCTGGATCGTGCACCGCGTCGCAAGGCCTGCGGCGACGACATTCTTGGCCAGATAGCGCGTCACGTAAGCGGCCGACCGATCAACCTTGGTCGGGTCCTTGCCGGAGAACGCGCCGCCACCATGGGGAGCCGCGCCGCCATAGGTATCGACGATGATCTTGCGCCCGGTCAGGCCCGCGTCACCATCGGGACCGCCGATCTCGAACGAGCCGGTGGGATTGATGTGGAACACGGTATCGGGCGTGACGAAACCGTCCGGAAGAACCTCTGCCACTACCTGGCGCACATAGGCCTTGAGTTCCGCTTCCTTCTCTCCGGCGTCGTATCCCGGCTGATGCTGTGTCGAGACGACGACCGCCGTTGCCGCCACCGGCACTCCGTTTTCAAAGCGCAGCGTAACCTGGCTCTTCGCATCGGGCTCCAGGAAAGCGGCGGCCCCGGAATGACGGTCAGCGGCCAGACGATGCAGGATCTTGTGGCTGTAATCGAGCGTTGCCGGCATCAGGTCTGGCGTTTCATCGCACGCGAAGCCGAACATGATGCCCTGGTCGCCCGCGCCTTCATCCTTGTTGCCAGAGGCGTCGACGCCCTGCGCAATATGGGCCGACTGCGCATGAAGGCGGTTGATGAATTCGAAGGTCTCCCAATGGAAGCCATCCTGCGCATAGCCGATTGTCTTGACGACCCGGCGAACCGTATCCTCGATCTCCTGCAACGCGCCATCGGCCCATTGCCCATTTTCGAACACTCCCTTGCAGCGGATTTCGCCCGCCAGCACGACGAGTTGCGTGGTCGTCATGGTCTCGCAGGCGACACGCGCCTCGGGGTCCTTTGACAGGAAGAGATCGACGATCGCATCGGAAATCTGGTCGGACACTTTGTCCGGGTGGCCTTCGGAAACGCTCTCGGACGTGAAGACGTAGTTGCTGCGCATGAGAAACCCTGGGATATAAAGGAAGCTTTATGTCGTAATCGCGGTCTAGCCCCGCCGGCGACCCAGCGCAACCACGCAGACGCTTGCAAAAACCAGCATCGCGGCGAAAGCCAGAGGCAGAATATTTCCGAAGCGTGCAAACAGCGTCGGGGCGTTCGCAGGCGGTATGCGCCCATCCAGTCGCCCCGCCTGATGGCGCGGCACAAACGACCTCACGATTCCATTGGCGTCGATAACCGCGCTGATCCCCGTGGTTGTGGAGCGGAGGACGGGCAGTCCTTCCTCGATCGCACGGAGGCGGGCTTGGGCCAGATGTTGCGGCGGACCCCACGCACCGAACCAGCCATCATTGGATGGATTGAAGATGTAATCGGGCCGATTGTGCGGATCGACCACTTCTCCACTGAACACGATTTCGTAGCAAATCTGGACACCTGCCTTCCCGAAGGCTCCGAAATCGATCGTGCGCGGACCCGGGCCGGGCCAGAAATCCAGCGCGCCCGCAACCAGCCGACTTGCGCCCAGTGGTTCGAGTATACCACGCAGCGGGAGATATTCCCCGAACGGGACGAGGTGAGCTTTGGAATAGCCAGCCAGAATATTGCCGCTTCCGTCGAGCGCCGTCACCGAATTGCGGGCCGCAATCTGGCGTCCGTCCCTGATCGCCAGGTCCACTGCGCCAGTCAGGAGCACTCCGTAATCACCGATCACTCTGCCGATGCGTTTGCGAGCCATCAGCGGATCATCGCCGTAAGTGTACACGGGATAGACGTAGGCGGGATATCCGTCCCGCAGGAAATCGCTCAGCCCGGATTCCGGCCAGAACACGACCCTGCGCTCCCCGGCCTGCTGCGGCAAAGAAAGCCGTGCCAGTTTCTGGAAGCTGCGTTCGAACTCGCGGGGATCGTCTATCACCTCCTGGCGCAAATCCGGCTGGACCAAAGTGTAGCGAACCACGCCTTCCCTAACCGGCGGCCCGGGAAGATGCATCATCACGGTCACGAATGCCGCCATGATCAGCATCACAACAAGTGGGATCGCACGGCCGACCCCCTCCCGTTGCCAAGCGATGCGCACGCAAAACCCGGAGGAGCCGGACAGCAGGACGAGAACGCCCGATAGCCCATACGTTCCGATCCACGGCGTCAGCATCGCCAGACCCGGACTATCGAACGGGCCGAGTAGCGCCACTCCGAGTGGGTTCCATGCAAAGCCCGTAAACAGCCAGGCGCGGATCCATTCGGCGACGATCCAGCATCCGGCGAATGCGAGAACCAGTGACAAAAACCCACGCTCGCCGCTACGTCCCTGCCGGGCTGCCAGCCACGCTGCCAACGTCGCTAAGGCCGGAAACAACGCCAGGTAAAACGCCAGCAGAAATACAGCGATCATCCCCAGCCAAGCCGGCATTTGGGCTTGGTACGTAAAGGCGGTGGCGATCCAGTTATTGCCCAGCGTGAAGTACCCAAGCCCGAAGAACCACCCCAAGGCAAAGGCCTGCCGAGGCTTACCGGTCCGCGCCAACAGCTCCAAAAGCCAGGCGACCCCGAGCAGAGTCAGCAGCCACAGCGAGAGCGGCTGGAATCCGCATGCAACGATGGCGCCGGCTAAAATCGCCGATGCAGCGCGCACGGCTGGCCGCGGCGACGCCACGGCCAGATGCACTATCGCGGAAGATGGGAAGGTGCGCCGATCGGGTTGCATCGGCATGGGCTTGTAAGCCCCGGCCGACGCGACGCAAGACAAGTTGCGCCGCGTCGGACAGACTATTTCAGATCAGTTGTCGACTGCCTCGGGAGCCGTCTCGCCCGCAGCAGGCTTGCGGGTGCGACGACGGCGGGGCTTTTCCTCCGCCACTTCATCGGAAGCGCCTTCATCCGACACAGGCTGTTCGACCGGTTTTGGCGCTCGAGTGCGACGGGCGGGCTTGCTGACGATCGCGGGCGGCAGTGTCGCCGCATCGAAATTGCCTTGCGCTTCTTCCGATGGGGCCGTCGCTGCTGACGACGCAGCAGCTTCCGTGCCCTCGTTTTCGGCAAGGAAAGAATCCTGCCCGGCTTCGTCACGCGAACGACGCGGCTTGCGCTGCTTCAGCCCACGATTGGCACCGCGATTGTCACGGACAAAAGGATTTTCCGCTGGCTCATACATCGAAGTCTGCGGTTCAACAGCGTGGTCGGTTGCCGAAGCAGCGGACGCGTCGACGTCGACACTAGCGGGTTCACGCTCGACCCGGTCCTGACGCTGATCACGGTCATACCGGTTATCGCGATTCTGCCTCGGCTCGCGATCCTGGCGCGGTTCGCGATCCTGGCGGGGCTCTCGTTCCTGACGCGGTTCGCGGTCCTGCTGCGGCTCGCGATCCTGACGTGGTTCGCGCTCTTGCCGCGGATCCCGTTCGTAACGCGGCGCCCGGTCGGCCGGCATCGACGGGGTTTCGCCGTATGGATCGTATTCCTGCCCATAATCGTCGCCGTATTCGGACGGCCGATCTTCCCGGCGGGGCTGATGCGGCTGGCGCATTTCCTCCTGCCGCTGTTTCTGATCGGCGATGACGCGGAAATAGTGATCGGCGAACTGAAGGTTGTACTCCTCCGTCACGCGATCGCCGTTCAAATGCGCATCATGGGCCAGCTTGCGATACTTCTCGAGCATCTGGGGCGCGTTTCCACGTGCCCTGCTGTCGATCCGGTTCGTTTGCTGACCGCCGCCTTGCTGACGATTGTTACCGCGGCCACGCCGGCGGTTATTGTTGTTGCTGCCACGATTGTTATTCAAGGATGACTTTCCTCAAAACCCCAGACACCCACCTGCGCCTCACAAGCCAGTATGCCAAACGTCATATGATCGCGGCTGGCCCCCGGCTGCCGCGAGTTCCACATCTGCCTGCCGTGGCGCTAACGCCACGACCGCTTGCAAATGCTGGAGGCGATCCGGGTATGGGAAAACATCGTCCATAGGCCGGTTCGCTTCAATCAATAGGGACTGCGTCGGTTAATTCCAAGCGAAAACTTGCTTCCTATTCACGTTATCCGCGAAAATACGATGACCCGAGCGCGGCCTGCCAGATCGCGGCGGAGGGTGGGCGCCAGACCCGAAGCCCTACCGATCACTGAAACGTCCTCCGCCTGCTCGTGCCCGATTTCGACCAGCGCAACGCCGCCACGGGCCAACAGGTCTGGCAGTTGAGGCACGAGAACCCGGTAATCGTCCAGTCCGTCCGGCCCGGCAAACAAGGCAGCGGAAGGCTCGAAATCGCGTACCGATGGATCGAGGTTGGCATCCGTTTCCACATAAGGCGGATTGGCAAGGACGACGTCGTAAGTTTCACTCCCGGGCAGCAGGCCCTTGCTCCAGCCGGGCTGGTGCCAGTCAGCAAGACGGAAGTGCGATCGATCAGCCAGCCCGAGCGCGTCGGCATTTGACTGAGCCATTGCCAGTGCCTCAGATGACCGGTCGATGCCGATCCCCTCAGCGTCAGGCATATTTGCCAGGACGGCAAGCAGCAGCGCACCCGAACCAGTGCCGCAATCGAGCACACGCTTCGCTCCGGGGTGTGCGGCAAGGGCGGCCTCAACCAGCGTTTCGGAATCGCCGCGCGGAATAAGAACCTCAGGGCCCACTCTGAAAGGCAGTCCGAAAAATTCCTGCGTTCCGGTGATGTAGGCGACCGGTTCATGGCGTATCCTGCGATCGATAAAGTCGTCGAAGCCGCCCGGCAATTCATCGCGCATGTGCGATAGGAGCAGCCGGGAGCGATCGACGCCCAGCGCGTGCGCCATCAGCACTTCGGCATCAAGGCGGGCCGTATCGCTAGTCGAGGCCAGTCGCGCGGCGCCCCCCCGGATACCCTCGGCCACGGTTTTCACGGACGGAGCGGGGACGCTCGTGCCGTCAGTCATCCATCGATGCCAGGCGCTTGGCCTCATCCTCCGCGATGAGCGCGTCGACCATTTCGGCAAGGCCGGGGCCTTCGAGGATTTCCGGAAGCCGGTGCAGCGTAAGGTTGATGCGGTGGTCGGTGACGCGGCCCTGCGGAAAATTGTAGGTTCGTATGCGTTCCGATCGATCGCCAGAGCCGACCATGGCCTTGCGTGCTTCCGCTTCCGCACCCTGCGCCTCATCACGCATCTTCTCATAAAGGCGCGCACGCAAGACCTGCATGGCCTTCGCCTTGTTTTTGTGCTGGCTGCGCTCGTCCTGGCAGATCACCACCAGATTGGTCGGCAAGTGTGTGATCCGCACGGCGGAGTCGGTCGTATTGACGTGCTGGCCACCGGCGCCACTGGCGCGGTAGATATCGATCTTGAGATCCTTGTCGTCGATCTGCACATCAACTTCGGTCGGTTCGGGAAGAACTGCCACCGTCGCCGCCGACGTGTGGATCCGCCCGCCGCTTTCGGTCACCGGCACGCGTTGAACCCGGTGAACGCCGCTTTCGAACTTCAACTTGGCGAAGACGCCCGAGCCCGAGATGTTGGCCACGACTTCCTTGAAGCCGCCAACATCGCTGGCGTTCGCGCTGACCATCTCCACTCGCCAGCCCTGCTCTGCGGCATAGCGTTCATACATGCGATAGAGGTCGGCGGCAAACAGCGCCGCTTCGTCGCCGCCGGTGCCTGCGCGAATCTCCAGCATCGCCGGGCGAACATCGGCGGCGTCGCGGGGCAGCATCAACACCGACATGCGGCGTTCCGCCTCGGGCAATTCCGCCTTCAGTCGCAGGACTTCCTCTGCCGCGAGGGCACGCATTTCCGGGTCGGGATCGTCAAGCGCCTGCAGCGAGGAAAGCTCCCCCCGCATGGCGACGATATCAGCCGATACTCGCGCCACGGGCTCCAACTCGGCATAATCCCTGCTCGCCGCGACGAACGCGTCGCCTTCCAGCGTCCCGGATGCCAGGCGAGCTTCCAGTTCGGCAAACCGCGAGGCGATCTGGGCGAGACGCGCGTCCGAGATCGCCATCAGACCCTCTCTGCCGGGTGAAGGAGATGGATGCGCCTCACGGGTGGATTGACTTCAAAACTTGTTCGACCGCCAGCAGATCGGCAGTTGGTTCGGCCGACCGCAAGTTCGCGGTCGGCGTGCCATCCTTCATGACGAACGACACCAGCACCTTCGCGCCGATCTTCACGGCCTTGTCAAAACGCTTTCGCGGCGACCCGGTAGCGATCATCTCAGCGTCGATGCCCTGATGCCGCAAGGCGGTGATCGTCTTCAATGCGAAAGCAAGGGCAGCGTCGTCCTCTATCGCGAGGATCGCCGTCGGGACCGTCTCGGCCAATTCACCTGCATCGCCAACCAGCATCGCCAGACGTTCGATCCCGGCCGCCCAGCCCACCGCTGGGGTTTCGGGTCCGCCCAAAGCCGCCATCAGCCCATCGTAGCGGCCGCCGCCCAGCACAGTGCCTTGCGCACCCAGACGATCCGTCACGAATTCGAACGCGGTGTGGCGATAGTAGTCCAGCCCGCGCACCAGCGCGGGTGCGCGGACGAAATCAACCGATGCCGCCTCCAGCCCCTGCGTCACCGCGCCAAAGAAATCCTGTGCTTCGCTCGACAGGAAGTCATCGATCCGGGGCGCGTCGGCGGTGAAGGGCTTGTCGCGCGGATCCTTGGAGTCGAGGATACGCAATGGATTGCGTTCAAGCCGGTCCTGTGAATCCTCGCTCAACGTAGCCTTGTGATCGCGGAAATACTCGATCAGCGCGGCGCGCCACGCGTCGCGGCTGGCGCCGTCACCCAAGGTGTTGAGCTGGAGCGTCACGCCTTCGGCAATGCCCAGTTCCTTGAGCAACTGATCGGCCATGACCAGCAGTTCGACATCGGCCATTGGCTCGGCCGCGCCGATTACCTCGGCATCGATCTGGTGGAATTGCCGATAGCGACCCTTCTGCGGGCGTTCATACCGGAACAGTGGCCCGTGCGTCGCCACCTTGAGCGGGGCGAATTGCTTCCAGCCATCGGTGAGGTAGGCGCGGGCGATACCGGCGGTGAATTCGGGACGCAGGGTCAACGACTCGCCGCCGCGATCCTCGAACGAATACATTTCCTTCGATACGACATCGGTCGTCTCACCCAGCGAGCGGGAGAATACTGCTGTCTTCTCGAACACCGGCATCTCCACGCGGCGGAAGCGATAGAGCCTGCGCACTCTCTCGAACGTATCGACGACATGGGCGAAAGCCTCGGCCTCGGCGCCGAAAATGTCCTGGGTTCCGCGAATGGCTTGGGGCGTGGTGTTCATGAGGCGCGCGCTTAGCCCGATCCACGCGGCGGGGGAAGTGGCCGCGCGGGATTGTATCGACTCTGCAGTTGCCAAACAGGCCCGGAGCGGCAAAGATTTGTCTTATGAAATATCGCTTTGCAGCTACTTCGCTCTTCGCAACCATGGTCCTGTCGACATCGGCTCTGGCGCAGGATGCCACTCGTTCCACCCCCATGGCGCCACCGCTGCCGCCCGAGATCCCGTCGGCGCGTGACGTGCCCTATGGCGGCACCGTTGCGCTCGACATCGACGCCAGCGATATCCAGCGTGGCGTCTATCGCGTGTCCCAGACCTTCCCTGTTGCGAACGGGACCTCGCGGCTGACACTGCTCCAGCCCGGCTGGTTGCCCGGCAATCACTCGGAGACCGGGCCTTATGCGCTTCTGGCAGACATCCACTTCTTTGCCGACGGCAAGGAAATTCCGTGGGTGCGGGATACTGTCGCGGTGAACGCCTTTCACCTCGACCTGCCAGCAGGTACCGGTCAGGTAACCGCCAGGTTCGTGCATACCTCCCCCCTGCAATCCACCGAGGGGCGGGTGACGATGACGCAGGAAATGCTCAACCTGCAATGGGAAAAGATGAGCCTGTACCCCGCAGGATTCTACACGCGCGGCATCCAGATGAAGCCCACCGTCACGTTCCCACGCGGATGGACGGTTTATACCGCGCTCGATGGCATGACGCGCGGCTCCAGCACGGGGACGTGGGACATCGTCACCTGGGCTGCAACGGATTACGAGCGGCTGGTCGATTCCCCGGTGTTTGCGGGCATTCATGCGCAGCGCTGGGATCTCGGCCAGAACGTGTCGATGAACGTCGTCGCCGATGAGCCGAACCTGCTGAAAATCACGCCGGAACATCTGAACACCTACCGCAAGCTCGTAACCGAATCGCTCGCGACGTTCGGCGCACGGCATTTCGATCACTACGAATTCCTGCTCGCCCTTACCGATCGAATGGGTGGCATAGGGCTTGAGCATCACCGCTCCAGCGAGAACCAGCAGGAGCCCAAATCGTGGATCGACTGGGACGCGATGGATTGGGACCGCAACGTCATTTCGCATGAATTCGTGCACAGTTGGAACGGCAAGTTCCGGCGTGGTGCTGATGCGTGGACCCCGGACTACCAGCAGCCGATGCAGAACACGCTGTTGTGGATGTACGAAGGCCAGACGCAGTTCTGGGGCTATGTCCTCGCGGCCAGGTCAGGCGTGCAATCGCGCGATATGGTGATGGCGATGTTCGCGACGGCGGCGGGCAAGTACGCGCAAGGCACACCGGGTCGCGGCTGGCGCTCGGTCGAGGATACGACTGCCGGACCGCAACTCAACCGGCGACGGCCGCTCCCTTACATGTCGTTGACCCGGGGTGAGGATTACTACGTCGAAGGCGCGCTGGTGTGGCTCGAAGCCGATCAGATCATTCGTCAGGGCACGCGCGGCGCCAAGGGCCTGGATGATTTCGCCAAAGCCTTTTTCGGCATCCGGGACGGCGACTGGGGCGAAGTGACTTACGATTTCGATGAGATCGTGAAGACGCTGAACGGCGTCTATGCCTATGATTGGGCCAGCTTCCTTCGCACGCGGCTCTATGCCACCGGTCAGCCAGCGCCCCTGAAAGGCGTGGAGATGGCCGGCTACAAGCTGGTGTGGAAAGACAAACCGAACGCCTATGACAAAGGCGTGGCCGATTCTCGAAAGACACTGGATCTGACGTATTCGTTGGGCATCAGCCTGAACAAGGACGGCGAAGTCACTTCTACGCTATGGGATGGCCCGGCGTACAATGCAGGGATCGTCAACGCCGTGAAGATCACCGCGATCAACGGCCGCGCGTATGATGCCGACGTGATGAAGGACGCGATCACCGACGCCTCAACGTCGAAGGCACCGATCAGCCTGTTGCTTCGCCGAGGGGACCGGTATCAAACCGTCACGGTCGATTACCACGGCGGTCTGCGCTATCCCTGGCTGGAGAGCACGACCCCCGGCCGGGGCAACGGGTTCGACAAGCTGCTGTCGCCTCGTCGAAACTAACAGTCTTTCCCGCTAATAGTTAGTTGCGGTGCAAAAGTTGCGCGGCTAAGCGCGACCGCATCGTGATCCAACCGGCATGACCTGGTTGTGCCAGTTACAGTAAGGACCATTATGCGTATCGACATGATTCCAGTTGGCGACAATCCGCCCGAGAGCCTTAACGTCGTCATCGAAGTTCCTGTCGGCGGCGAACCCGTCAAGTACGAATTCGACAAGGCTTCCGGTGCGTTGTTCGTCGATCGGATTCTACATACGCCGATGCGCTATCCCGCCAATTACGGCTTCGTGCCGCATACCCTTTCGCCCGATGGCGATCCGCTCGACGCTCTGGTCGTTGCGCGTTCGCCCTTCATCCCCGGCTGCGTGGTTCGCGTTCGCCCCATCGCCGTCCTCAACCTTGAAGACGAGCATGGTGGTGACGAGAAGCTGCTCTGCGTGCCGATCGATTCTACCTTCCCTTACTATTCGAACGTGAACGAGAAGGATGACCTTCCCGAAATCGTTTACAAGCAGGTCGAACACTTCTTCACCCACTACAAGGATCTTGAAAAAGAGAAGTGGGTGCGTGTCGGAACCTGGGGCGGCGCCGAAGATGCGCGCCGTATCGTTGTGGAAGCGATCGAGCGCTACGAGGCTGAAAAGGCCGTAACCGCGTAAGAACGAGATCCACTCCCCATGTGGTGCGAGGGCCGGCGGCGAAAGCTGTCGGCCCTTTCTCGTTGCGCGCGAGCTACTTGAACTCCCACGCTTCGTTTCGAGCAGTCGACAGGAGTGGGCGATCGCGCCTATCGCAAGGTTCAATCTGACTGGATGGGGCAAGCGATGGCATATCAAACCTTGATCTCCGCGGACGCTCTCAAGGATTTGCTGGCAAGCGGCGCGGACGTGCTGGTGCTGGATTGCGAATTCGATCTGGGCGAATCCGACAAGGGCCGGGCGATCTACGCAAAGGGCCATCTCCCCGGCGCGCGGTATGCGCACCTTGATGACGACCTGTCGTCGCCTCCCGATGGCAGCAATGGACGCCATCCCCTCCCTGCACCTGTTGTTCTGGCCGCTTGGCTCAGGGTCCAGGGATTGCACCGCGATCAGCAGGTCGTTGCCTATGACAGCAATGGCGGTGCCTGGGCTGCGCGGGCATGGTGGTTACTGCGATGGCTGGGTCACGCCAACGTGGCTGTGCTCGATGGAGGCAAGCCCGCTTGGGTCGCGGCCAGCCTGCCACTGGAGACCGGCGCGGCTTCGATCGCGCAGACGGGGGATTTCGAGCAAGGTGAACCGCTCGTTCCGTCGCCGGTCAGCGCGGCAGACGTCCTCGCCAATATCGACACCCAAGCGGCGCAGGTTCTGGACGCGCGTGATCCATCGCGCTTCGTCGGCACCGCCAACGCGCTGGACCCGGTAGCTGGCCGTATTCCCGGAGCGCGCAATCGCTTTTTTCGCGATAATCTGGGACCGGAAGGACGTTTTCGCCCAGCCGATGAATTGGCCGCCGATTTTGCATCCGTTACAGCCGACCGCCCCGTGATCCTGCAGTGCGGATCGGGCGTCACCGCCTGCCACAACGCCTTGGCGATGGCGGTGGCCGGGTTGCCCGCAGGGCATCTTTACCCCGGATCATGGAGTGAATGGATCGCCGATCCCAGCCGCCCCGTGGCGACTGGCCCGGCGTAACATAAAAAAGGCGCCAGACCGGGTCCGGCGCCTTTTACGATCAGGCGTGAGCCGTCACTTAGCCAGTTCGGCCTCGATCGCGTCAACCAGGATCGGATCCTTGGGTTCGACGCCCGGTGCGAAGCGGCCAGCCACCGTCCCATCCCGCGCGACCAGGAACTTTTCAAAGTTCCAAAGCACTTCCGGGTCCTGGGTCGGCGTCATCCCGTAGCCCTTCAGCTTTTCACGAAACTCCTCGGCAGGGCCCTGCTTGCTCGGGGCCGACTGCGTCAGCGCGGCATAAAGCGGTTGCTTGCCTTCGCCCGTCACATCGGCCTTCGCGAAGAGAGGGAAGGACACACCGTAGTTCACCGAACAGAACTCAGCGATCTCCTCGTGCGTGCCCGGCTCCTGCGCGCCGAAGTCGTTTGCGGGAAATCCAAGGACTTCAAAACCCTTGTCCTTGTATTCCGCATACAGGGACTCCAGGCCTTCGTACTGGGGAGTGAGGCCGCATTTGGAGGCAACGTTTACTACCAGCAGCACATTACCGGCGTGATCGGCCAGTTTGTCAGCAGAACCGTCGATACGTTCAAGCGGGATAGAGGCGAGATCGGCCATTGCAAGAAGTCTCCCATGTGGATGCTTGCGAGTTATGGGGGCCGCGAAAGGGCGCGACAAGTGCCGACAGGCTAGGCGCCCTTCCGATAGTCGACAATGATGTCACCCGCGGCGGCCAGTTCCGCTTCGTGCGCTTCTTCCCGCCATTCTTCAACCAACGCTTCCGCTTCCCATTGGCGCATGGCGGGGTGATTCAGCATGGCATCGACCCAGACCTGCCCGCGCCCCACATCCAGCCCATACGTGCGGACGCGAAACGCGACCGGTGCGTAGAACGCATCGAGAGCGGTGAAATCTTTGCCAGCCAACCACGGCCCGCCAAAGCGGGAAAGCCCCTGCTCAAAAATCTCGCTGATCCGGAACACCTCGCGCACCAGTTGCCCGCTCATCGGGCGCAATTTTACCCGGACCCCGACATTCATGATGCAAACTTCGCGCAGAGTGGGAAATCCGCCGTGCATCTCGCTGACCGCGCTTTGGGCATAAGCTCTGGCCACAGGATCCTCGGGCCAGACGCCCGGATGCCGATCGGCAAGATACAGCGCGATAGCGAGCGAATCCCACACGGTGGTTTCCTCGTCGATCAGCACGGGAACCTGGCCGGTGGGCGAAAAGCTGCGAAACGCATCGTAGTTCACCGGCTGGGTGAACGGCTCAAGCTCGTCTTCGAAAGCGATGTTCAACGCTTTCATCAACACCCAGGGCCGCAACGACCAGCTGGAATAATTCCGGTTGGCGGTGATCAACGTATAAGTCACGGGGCGTCCCCTCTCTCAGCGCAGAGTATGGCGGGGAGATAGCGTGGCCGGTCAGGCATGGCGAGCCTGACCGGCAGAATTCGCAGATCAGTGTACGAAATGCGCCGTCGTCTTGGCAGCGATCTCTTCCGCCGTCACGCCGGGCGCCATTTCCACCAGCCGGAACGGGCTATCGTGATCGGGCCGCTGGAATACGGCGAGATCGGACACAATCATGTCGACCACGTTCTTGCCCGTGAGCGGCAGCGTGCAGGACGGGATGAACTTCGGATCGCCGTTCTTGGACGTATGCTCCATGACAACGATGATCTTCTTCACGCCGGCGACCAGATCCATCGCGCCGCCCATGCCCTTGATCATCTTGCCCGGGATCATCCAGTTGGCGATGTCGCCGTTCTCGGCCACTTCCATCGCGCCCAGCACCGTCAGGTCGATATGGCCGCCACGGATCATGCCGAAGCTGGTGGCGCTATCGAAATAGGCCGATTGCGGCAGCTCGCTGATGGTCTGCTTGCCAGCGTTGATCAGATCGGGATCGACTTCGTCCGGGTAGGGAAACGGACCGATGCCCAGCATGCCGTTCTCGCTCTGCAGCGTGACCGTGATGTCTATGGGCACGTAATTCGCCACGAGGGTCGGGATGCCGATGCCGAGGTTCACGTAGAAACCGTCCTGCAATTCCTTCGCGGCGCGCGCAGCCATTTCGTTACGCGACCAGCCTTTGCCTTGCTCCGACATCAAGCTGTCTCCCTTTCCCGCGTGGTCGTGAATTCGATCTTTTTGTCATACGGCGCGCCGAGCACGATGCGCTGGACGAAGACGCCGGGCAGGTGGATGGTGTCCGGGTCGAGCGTTCCGACCGGGACGATCTCTTCCACTTCAACCACGCAGACCTTGCCGCATGTCGCCGCCGGGACATTGAAGTTGCGGGCCGTCTTGCGGAACACGACGTTGCCGCTTTCGTCAGCTTTCCAAGCCTTCACCAGGGACAGATCGGCGAAAATTCCTTCTTCCAGGATATACTCTTCGCCGCGGAAGACCTTTACTTCCTTGCCTTCGGCAAGCTGAGTGCCGACGCCTGTCTTGGTGTAAAATCCCGGAATGCCTGCGCCACCGGCACGCATCCGCTCAGCCAGCGTTCCTTGAGGGCAGAATTCCACTTCCAGTTCGCCGGCCAGATACTGGCGTTCGAACTCCTTGTTCTCACCTACGTAGGACGAGATCATCTTTTTGACCTGCTTGGTGCGCAGCAGCTTGCCGATACCTTCGTTGTCGATGCCGGCATTGTTCGATGCGAACGTCAGGTTCTGCACCCCGGAGGCACGGACGGCGTCGAGCAGCCGCTCGGGAACGCCGCAAAGGCCGAACCCGCCGGAAGCGATCAGCAGGCCGTCTTTCAGTACGCCTTCCAGCGCCGCTTCAGCACTTGGGTATATCTTTTTCATAGGGCAAATCCTCTTCCGATCGCAGAGTCAGGCTAGAACGCCTCTATCATTACGAATAGCGATTATTTTTTATCAATTCAGATATTCATTGCTTATGATTGAGCGATGAAGCGCATCGCTCTCTTTCATCTCGAAACCCTGATGTGGATCGACCGGCTCGGCACTTTTGCAGCGGCGGCTCAGAGGCTGAACACCACGCAGCCCGCCGTATCAGCCCGCGTTCGCGAGATAGAGGAGCAACTGGGAGTGCCGCTCTTCCAACGAGAGGGTCGGCGGATGGTCCTGACCGCCCGTGGTCGGCGGCTGGTTCAGGCCAGTGAACCGCTGTATCATGGCTTGGAGCGAGTGCTGCTGGAAGCCAGCGATTTTGCCGGGGCAACGGCCGCAGTGCGGATCGGCGCCGGCGAAATTGCGGCAGCCAGCTGTCTTCCCGCCTTCATCAATGCGATCGAGCGGGACCGGCCGGGTATCGCCATGGAAATCGAGATCGATCTGACCGCGCCGCTTTTGCAGCAACTCCTTGCCGGCACTCGTGACATCGTTTTCCTGGCTGGTCCCGTCGCCAGCCCGGGTATGCGCACCGCCCCGATCGGATCGGTCGAACTGGCGTGGGTGATGGGTTCGGCGATGGCCGCCTCCACGATATCGTTCGGTAGCCTGCCCGTCTGGTCCCTGCCCGACCATTCGCCGCTCCACGCCGTAACGCACGAGACGCTCGACGAACACGGTATCACCCCTCGTGCCCTGCACACGTGCAACAACGTCCGGACGCTGATCGAGATCGTGGCTGGGGGTCAGGGCGCTGCCGTCCTGCCCGAAACGATGGTGCGCGACGCTCTTGCCGCTGGAACGCTCCGAGAGGTCCTGCCCCGGCCGCGCCATGCCGTCAATTTTGAAGCCGCCATTCGAACGCGGGAGCGCGATCCCGTCATCCTCGACATGTTCAAACGCGCCTCGCAACTTGTCATCGACCCGAAATGATTTCTCAAACCGCTGAACCGTTACAGCATGTGTCCCACGCAACTGATAGGGCTGCCAAGGGTTTTACATTAGACCCTTGCCTGTCCGGTGTGACGGCGTTGGCGCCCCTTGGTTCCAGCTGCTTGCCGCCTTCAGGCCGAGCCAGTTCAGAGGGAGAATGACCATGCGCTCGATACTCGTCAACGCAGACCGCAAGCCCGGAACCCAGGAACGAATTCATACCGCAGCGGAACTGGCGCGACATTCCGACGGGCATCTCACCGTCGTCGTCGATACACCAGTAGCGCGGTACATCGCCATGGACCCAATGGGCGGCAGCTACGTTTTGACGGACGCGCTAGACAAGGCCCGAAGCGACGATGACGCAGTAGCAGTAGCAGTCGAACAGCAGCTCGCATCCAGCGGCGTCGAGTTCGAGGTACTTCGCTGTGAAGATGAGCCGGTGACGGCGCTTGCGCATGCGGGTCGGTTGAGTGACCTCATCGTCGTTTCCCGGTCGGGCGGACTGGCAGGTGATCTTGCTCTGACATCCAGAACACCGATCCTTGCCTTGCCCGATGACGGCAGATTCAGATTGCCCCCACAAC
Organism: Novosphingobium sp. BL-S-24; assembly: GCF_055521575.1. Classification (NCBI taxonomy): domain Bacteria; kingdom Pseudomonadati; phylum Pseudomonadota; class Alphaproteobacteria; order Sphingomonadales; family Sphingomonadaceae; genus Novosphingobium; species Novosphingobium sp. BL-S-24. The sequence goes on along the minus strand of NZ_CM145488.1, from coordinate 1,894,395 downwards.
GCATATGCATCGCCTGGGACGGTGGAGAACAGGCGGCCGCGGCGCTTCGGAGTGCAATTCCGCTTCTTACGACCTGCTCGTCAGTGACGATCCTGACGGTAACGGAGAAAAACGGCGGTTTCCCCGCGAACGACGCTGTCCGGTATCTTGCCCGTCATGGCATCGGTGCGGCCTTTCAGGAAGTGGAACGGCACGACTCAACCGAGAAAACACTGTCCGCCGCGATTCAGAGTATCGGCGCCGACCTGCTCGTAATGGGCGCCTATGGCAAAAGCCGCATGCGCGAGTTTCTGTTCGGGGGCGTCACCGCTCATTTCCTGAGTGCCGAGGATGCACCCGCCCTGCTGCTAGCGCACTGATCCACCAACAGAGCAAAATCTTGCCGCGCTGCAGCGCAATTTGGTGCGCTTGATGCTGTGGCAAGCAGCCCTAAGACTACATTTCGGAAGGACCTGAACAATAGTTCAGAAACATGAACCTCCCTCATAGGACGTGATTGCGGCTCTTTGTTGCTGAAATATGCAATGTAGATTGCAATTTTCGCAAATGCAGCTCGGTCACTTCGCACTTGCACAAAACAGCGAGTCACTGCATATAGAACTCGCCTTTCAGGCATCCTCTCCCAAAACTTCTACGGCCCGGTTGGAAACGACCGGGCCTTTTTTTGTCCTCATTACGGTGCCCAATCCATCTTCATCCGCTTGGCATCTCGCCTGTTCAATCGGAACCGCCGTCGGGCCGGATGGTTGGTTTGAAATCATGATCGGCGATACCTAGCTGCGATGTCGCCGCCTGATCGATGCCGTGCGCGATGCGCCTTCATCGACGTTGGGATGGGGCTGAAAAGGGAAGCGTGATGGCCGATACGGAAACTAGGACTGACGAGCGGACGGTGAAGCTGCAGGTAGCAGCAGCGCGTCAGGAAGAGAGCGGCCAAGGCATTGCTCGCCTGTCGCGCGCATCGATGTCCGAGATCGGCGCGCTCGAAGGCGATACTCTTGAAATCACCGGCAAGGCGGTTACCGTCGCGCGTGCAGTTCTTGCCTATGACGAGGACGAAAGCCTTCAGGTGATCCGGCTTGATGGTCTTCAGCGAGGCAATGCCGAAGTCGGATCCGGCGACCACGTTGTGGTGCGAAAGGCGGAGTCCCGCCCCGCCCAGCGCGTCGTCTTCGCCCCCGCTCAGAAGGACATGCGCCTCCAAGGGCCTCCGGGCGCGCTGAAGCGCAATTTCTTCGGTCGCCCGATGGTTCAGGGTGATCTTGTCGCCACCGCTGGGCAGCAGCAGGTCGCCGACATTCCGCCGCAGCTTCGCCGGATGTTCAATGCCCCTGCCTATGCCCTCACCCAGATCCGCCTGAACGTCATATCGACCACGCCGCGCGGCATTGTGCATATCGATGAAGATACCGAAGTCGAACTGCGCGAAACCTTTGAAGAAGCGCATGATGCACGGGGCGACGTGAACTACGACGATGTCGGCGGCATGGGCGATACCATCCGCCAGTTGCGCGAAATGGTGGAACTGCCGCTCCGCTACCCCGAACTGTTCACGCGCCTGGGGGTAGCCCCGCCCAAGGGCGTTCTGCTGCATGGCCCGCCAGGAACCGGCAAGACCCGCCTTGCCCAGGCCGTAGCCAACGAAAGCGAGGCGAATTTCTTCTCCATCAACGGGCCTGAAATCATGGGGTCCGGCTATGGCGAAAGCGAAAAGCACCTTCGTGAAATCTTTGAGGAGGCTACGAAGGCTGCGCCAGCGATCGTCTTCATCGATGAAATCGATTCGATAGCACCGAAGCGGGATCAGGTTCACGGCGAGGCAGAAAAGCGCCTTGTCGCTCAATTGCTCACGCTGATGGATGGCCTCAACAGCCGCGCCCATGTCGTCGTCATCGCCGCGACCAATCGCCCTGACGCAATTGACGAGGCGCTGCGCCGACCGGGGCGCTTCGACCGCGAGATCGTGATCGGCGTGCCGGACGAGAGCGGACGACGCGAAATTATCGGCATTCATACCCGCGGCATGCCTTTGGGTGATCGTGTCGATCTGAACGAACTTGCCCGCACCACCCACGGTTTCGTGGGCGCGGATCTCGCTGCGCTGGCACGCGAGGCAGCCATTGAAGCGGTGCGCCGTATCATGCCCAAGCTCGATCTCGAGGCGCGCACGATCCCGAATGAGGTGCTGGAAAGCCTGCAGGTCATCCGCGAGGACTTTCTTGCGGCGCTGAAGCGCGTACAGCCTTCGGCCATGCGAGAGGTCATGGTGCAAGTGCCGACCATTGGCTGGACGGACATCGGTGGTCTCGATGACGCACAGTTGAAACTCAAGGAAGGGGTCGAACTCCCACTCAAGAACCCTGAAGCATTCCACAAGCTGGGGATCCGTCCGGCCAAGGGTTTCCTCCTCTACGGCCCGCCGGGAACCGGCAAGACCCTGCTCGCGAAAGCGGTGGCCAAGGAAGCCGAGGCGAACTTCATTTCGATCAAGTCATCGGACTTGCTGTCGAAATGGTATGGGGAAAGCGAGCAGCAGATCGCACGCCTGTTTGCCCGGGCCCGCCAAGTCGCGCCGTGCGTCATCTTCATCGATGAGATCGACAGTCTGGTCCCTGCCCGAGGAATGGGCGGATCGGGTGGAGAGCCGCAGGTCACCGCGCGCGTAGTCAACACGATCCTGGCTGAAATGGACGGGATGGAGGAATTGCAATCCGTCGTCCTGATCGGCGCCACCAACCGCCCGGCTCTGGTCGATCCAGCCTTGCTGCGTCCTGGCAGATTCGATGAGCTGGTCTACGTTGGAACACCGGACACGGCAGGGCGCGAGCATATCCTGGGCATCCACACCAGCAAGATGCCGCTGGCAAGCGACGTGTCGCTGGCGTCGGTCGCCGAACGAACAGAACGCTTCACGGGCGCCGATCTGGAAGACGTGGTGCGCCGCGCCGGCCTGATCGCCATCCGCAAGCGCGGTGCCCAGGTCGAACAGGTTACTGCCGAAGATTTCGACGAAGCCCTAGAAGATAGCCGAGCCACAGTGACCGAGGCGATGGAAGAAGAATACCAGCGGATGAAAGGCGAATTGAAGAAGCGGGCGATGGAAGTGACTCCGATCGGCTTCATCGCTCCCGGCATGGTGGCCCCGACGCGCGAGCGCAAACACGGGGACTGATTTCCAACAGGACTAACAAATAAAAAGAAAGGCCCGGTCGTTGTCACGCGACCGGGCCTTTTGCGTTTGCATCAGGCGCCTGCGGTTTCGCCTCGTGCTGCCAAATCCATTTCTACTTTGCGCAGTCCCTCTGCGGAAGCAGTGGCGAGGTCCAGCGGGCGCCCGCCGAGTTCGTCACTGGCGAGATTGAGATAGGCAATGGCTTCGTCCTTGCCCAACGCCTGAAGCGCCAGCTTGGTAACCTGCCCCTGTCGTCCTGCCGCGTCAGGACTTAGCTTTGGTCGATCGGAACGGCGGAAATGGGTGCGCTTTGGCTTGATTTCGGGGGTTTCTTCATCAGCAGTCGTCATGCCGTATCCTCAGCAGAAAGTGGAGAAAGGGGGCGGTCAGCGAACGCGGCAAATGCCCATGGCTCGTGAAACTGGACCGGCGCATCTCGCTGGATGGTAGTGCGAGATCCATGCGAGGCTCTCCTGTTTGCGGGAGCGCGGTCGGTCTCTCAGTCACCGATATGCAAGAATGGTACGGCGATGAAGGCAACCTAGGGCAATATTCCCACGGTGGCTAGGGCTCGCTACGAACGACTGATTCAGACTTTGCCGCAACAAGTATCCGCATGGTTTGCAATTTTGTGCACTATACCTTATATGAGCGGTGCTGCGTCGCCTGCGACGGGACAATTGTGCAGCCGCTTGATGCGGCCTCGCCTCCCTTTTCTAGCTGCTTGGCTCTCAAAACTTGCCGTTTTGCCGTTGGCATGGTCGGTGGGGAGCAACGCTTTTTTCGGAACTGAAGACTTTGGCCAAGGAAGAACTGCTGACGATGGAAGGCTACATCGAGGAAATCCTCCCCGATGGGCGCTTTGCCGTACTGCTCGACAATGAACACAAGATCATCGCCTACACCGCTGGCAAGATGCGCAAGTTTCGCATTCGCTCAGTCGTGGGTGATCGGGTGCATGTGGAAATGACGCCTTACGACCTTTCCAAAGGCCGGATCGTCTTCCGCGAACGCACTCCCGGTCAGGCCGGTCCCGGACAACGACGCGGCAATTTCAGACGCTAAATACGACGCGGCGCATCGCCGCGATTACAGGAAAATATGCATACCAACATCATGGGCGGGAACAGCCGCCCCAAGACCAAAACATTTTTCGATCACAATGCTACCCACGGCACCGACACACGATCGGTTTGCCCGGGATTGTTGACCAGGACCGATCTTAGGAACCTGGTGGCCGCGATGGTGGATTGATTGATCTAGAGGATCTGACCCCTTTCCCGTGTTCTATTCGGGAAAGGGCTTTCCTTGACCCTAGCATTTAACGGATGCTTTAGGCGTCCATCTGTACTTCGGAAACACGAGCAGCATCTCGGGCGTTGCGGGCCTCTTCGGTCTGTCGGATACGGTCGGCCATCGCACGCCAAGCCGCTTCGGAACGCAATTCCCGATCGCGCACGTTATCAAGCGTTGCACTGGATGCGGCAGTGGCAGCTTCAAGCGCCCGACCATCACAAAATTCGCGGCTGAATGTCATTGCAAACTCCTGACAGCTTTTGAAATCGGGGGCCGGATTGTCCGCACCCCCGATGGATGCGTTCTCAGGCGGAACGCAAGTTGACAGCGGACGCCTTGCCGTTGCGGCCCACTTCCACTTCGTATGAAACGCGCTGGTCTTTTTCGAGCGTGCTCATGCCTGCATTCTGGACGGCAGAGATATGCACGAAGCTGTCCTGCCCGCCGTCTTCCGGAGAAATGAAGCCAAAGCCCTTGTCGGTGTTAAAGAATTTCACGGTGCCGGTTGGCATGATCGTTTCCTTTCAAGAAACAGAATTCCAGCGCGGAACGTACCGCGCCGGTCGTGCGTCAAGCCGTCAAGTGAAAGGAAATCGTCGCAAGCAGGAGGAATTGCAGGAAGTACTTCCAGCGCAAGATCCCAATATTGCCGAAAACCGTCGCAAATTTCGACGTCAGCGACCTTCGTCATAGCATGTAAATAATTTTAATCCCAACGTATTCGGATTTTTCTTTTTTCGCCCATCAGTTGATCTGTGAAGGCGCGTTGTTCGGTGGCGATCGGGTGCCAACTATCATGTCCACCATCGAAGGAGCGGCGGCGACTTCCGACAACGCAACCGGCATCTGACGGTGCCGCGCCAAGGCACCGGGCATTTCGCGTCGGATCCAATCCATCATCGCCTCCCGGATTTCGCATCGTAAGTCGAACAGCGTGGGTCCATCCCGTGCACTCATGAGCAGGCGAACCTCCAGCGTCGAATCGCGACAATCGGTCATCTGCAATACTTGCGCGCGCTTGTCCCACAGCCGGTGGGCGGTGATTGCGCGGGTGTATTCCGCGCGGATCGGGCCAATATCGGCAGCGTGGTCAAGGTAGAGGAAGACGGTGCCCAGCAGTTGGGACGTCGTTTTTGTCCAGTTCTGGAAGGTGTCTTCAAGGAACCGGTTGGAGAGGACGACCAGGCGCCGCTCATCCCACAGGCGCACGACGACGTAAGTCGTGCGGATGTCCTCGATCCGACCCCATTCGCCGTCGAGGATGATGACGTCGTCGATGCTGATCGGTTCCGTGATTGCCATCTGAAAACCAGCGATCAGAGCCTTGAGCGCCGGCTGCGCTGCCGCACCGACCGCTAGTGCTGCCACCCCAGCCGACGCCATCAGCGTCACGCCGACTTCACGAACCCCCGGTATGGAGGCCAGCACCCCGGCTACCGTCAGGAACACGATCAGGAACGTGCCGATACGGCTGAAGATGGACAGTCGGGTTCGACGGCGGCGGGCGTTTCGATTGTTCTCGACCGAAATGTCGGCCCTGACGATCATGGCTTCGACGAATGCATGAAGCACCGCAACGGCGATCCATCCGGTAAGCAGCGGCATGACAAATCCATCGAACCGCGACCAAAGCGCCTGCAGCACTGGGGTCTCGCGGGCAGCGAAGGCGATGCCGAAAGATACGAAGGCCCAGCGGGTCGGCCCCGTCAGGCGATTGACCACGATATCATCCGCCTCGCTCGAACTCGCGGTGGCGATCCGGTTGAGTATGCGGAACAGCACAGCGTGCAGGATCAGCGCTATTGCGACGCTCACACTTGCCCAGGCCACCGCAAGCAGCGGCATTTCGGCCCAGCCAGGCAGCGAAGATAGATAACGTTCAACAAATTCGATCATGCCACGCAAAACGATGCTGCGCTGCAGCAAGTTCCGCGCTGGCCTGATCGAACACCGCGACCCGTTTACCGACCCGGACTACCGGAGACGGTATCGGATCAGTGGGCCGCCCCCCAGCTGACGCCTGAGCCGATCTCGACCCCCAGGGGAACGTCGAGTGTCACCGCAGGCAGAGCAGCGTCAGCCATCACCTGACGGATGACGGGCGACGCCGCCGCCACGTCTGCTTCGGGCAGTTCGAACACCAGTTCGTCGTGCACCTGCAGGAGCATGCGCACATGTCCCAGGCCTGCGTCCGCCAGTGCGGGCGTCATGCGGACCATCGCTCGTTTAATGATATCGGCGCTGGTGCCCTGGATCGGCGCGTTGATCGCGGCCCGCTCCGAGCCTTGCCGTTCTGCCTGGTTCTTGGAATTGACTCGCGGGAACCAGGTCTTGCGACCGAAGAGGGTTTCGGAATACCCCTTGGCCCGAACGCTTTCGAGCGTTTCGTGAATGTAGCGCTGAATGCCGGGGAATCTTTCGAAATAGCGATCGATCATTGCCTGCGCTTCATCCGCGCCCACTCCCAGCCGCCCCCCCAAACCCCAGCGGGAAATGCCGTAGAGGATGGCGAAGTTGATCGTCTTGGCCCGCCCTCGCGTATCGCGATCGACCACCCCGAACATCTCCATCGCAGTGCGCGAGTGAATGTCTTCGCCATGTGCAAACGCGTCCTTCAGGCTGGGAACGTCCGCCATGTGCGCGGCAAGGCGCAGTTCGATCTGAGAGTAGTCCGCCGACAACAGCACGTTGCCGGGCTCCGCCACGAAACAGTCACGGATCTGGCGGCCTATCTCGGTGCGGATCGGTATGTTCTGAAGGTTCGGATCGGTGGAGGAAAGCCTGCCGGTCTGCGCTCCGACCAGGCTGTAGCTGGTGTGGACCCGTTGGGTCGCCGGATTGATCGCGGCCTGAAGCGCCTCGGTGTAAGTGGAGCGAAGCTTGGACAACTGCCGCCATTCGAGCACGCGGGTAGCCACTTCGGCCCCTTGCGCAGCCAAGCCTTCCAGGATGGACTGGTCGGTTGAATACTGCCCGCTCTTGCCCTTCTTCCCGCCCTTGTAGCCCAGCTTGTCGAACAGGATGTCGCCAAGCTGCTTGGGGCTGCCGATCGTGAATTCCTGCCCAACCTTGGCGAAGATGTCTTTCTCCAGCGACCCGATGGCTTCGGCGAACTGGCTGGAGAGACCCGCCAGCTTCTCCCGGTCCACCCTGATCCCGTGCCGCTCCATTTGCGCGACAACCGGGATGAGTGGGCGATCGACTCGCTCGTAAATTCGGGTGCCTGCCTCGTAAGACAGTCTGGGCCGCAAGTGGCTGTGCAACCGCCAGGTAACGTCCGCGTCCTCGGCGGCGTACTGTGTCGCGCGGTCGAGCGGAACTTCGCCGAAGGGAATCGCCTTCTTGCCGGTTCCGCAGATGTCCTTGAACGTCAGGGTCGTGTGCGACAGATGGCGCTGCGCCAGCTCGTCCATCCCATGCCCCCCGCCGATGCCATCCAATGAGCGACCGGCATCGAGGCAAAAACTGATGATCATCGTATCATCGACGGGCGAGACGTTTATCCCATGCCGCGCCAGCACGTTCAGGTCAAACTTGATGTTCTGCCCGACCTTCAGGATCGCATCGCTTTCCAGCAGGGGTTTCAAACGTGTCAGGGCATTTGCAAGCTGCACCTGTTCCGGTCTTTCCGAAAACATATCAGTCCCGCCGTGTCCCAGCGGGATGTAGCAGGCCTCGTTCGGGCCAATGGCCAGACTGATCCCAGCGAGATCGGCACGCATCGAATCCAACGTCGACGTTTCGGTATCGATGGCGACGACCCTTGCCGCCGCCGCTCGGGCGATCCACTCATCCAATTGCGCTTCGGTAGTCACGCAGTCATACGCCATGCGATCGACCGCAGGCCATTCCGGCAGTTGCTGTCGAGCCGCGCCAGCGTCTGCCTTTGCGGCCTGATTGACAGGCTTGGCCGGATTGAGCTGCGTTGTGCGTTCAGGGCTTCCGGTTCCAGTGTCGAGCCGTTTCAAAAGGCTGGTGAAACCGTGCCTCCCCAGAAAGGCCGCCAATGGCTCGGGCGGAATGGCGTCCAACCGGAAATCATCCAGCGGCAGGGGAAGCGCGCAATCCTCCTTAAGCGTCACCAGAACCTTGGAGAGCCGAGCCTGGTCGGCCTGTTCTATCAGGCGTTCCTGCAACTTGGATTTCTTCATGTCCGGGGCTGCGGCCAGCGCCGTTTCCAAATCGCCATAGTCCTGGATCAGCTTGCTCGCCGTCTTGGGACCAACCCCGAACACACCGGGCACATTATCCACAGAGTCGCCCATCAGCGCCAGAACGTCACCAACCTTCTCCGGCGGAACACCGAACTTTTCGATCACCTCCGGTATATCGATGCGCTGGTTCTTCATGGTGTCCAGCATGTCGATGCAGCCGCCTTCGAACCCGTCGTCAGGTTGGGCGCACTTGCCGACAAGCTGCATCAGGTCCTTGTCGGACGAAACGATGGTAACGTCCCAGCCACGCCGGGTCGCGGCCCGCGCATAGGAAGCGATAAGGTCGTCGGCTTCGTAACCGATCTCTTCGATGCACGGCAAGGAGAACGCCCGCGTCGCATCCCGGATCAGCGGGAACTGCGGGACGAGATCTTCCGGTGGTGGGGGGCGGTGAGCCTTGTACTGATCGTAGATCTCGTTGCGGAAGGAGATCGAGCTCGCGTCCAGGATCACCGCCAGATGCGTCGGGCCATCTGCCTTGTTGAGGTCTTCCGCCAGCTTCCACAGCATGGTCGTATACCCGTAAACCGCACCGACAGGCGTTCCTTCCGGGTTGGTTAGCGGGGGCAGCCGATGATAGGCACGAAAGATGTAGGCCGAGCCGTCGACAAGATAGAGATGCTGCTTGGAGTCCATGGCCAATGCCCTAGCAGCGTGGGGGCGGCACGTCAGCATATGTGTCGTCATGAATTCCTTTCGGACACTAGGAACCCAAGCTGTGCATAGGAGTTTTGGCGGAGCGCTTGAAACGCCGACACGCGCCAAGTACGACGGGGTTGAGCCCGCCGATGAAGGCTCAAGCGGCGGTTTCGCCGATGGGGTAATCTGAAAAGAGGGATTAAGCACAAATGCGCAAAATCGTTTTCGCCGCCGCTGCTACCGTAGCAGCCATGTCGCTTGCAGCCTGCTCTGAAAAGACCCAGGACGCGACCGAAGCCGCCGCGTCGTCGGCTGGCGATGATATTCAGGCTTCCGCCACTGGCGTAGGCGAGGCGCTGGACCGCGCTGGCGACAAGGCTTCCGAAGCTGCAGATGATACGGCCGACGCTGCCAAGGACGCTGCCAAGAGCGCCGAAAAGACCACTGACGACATCGCTGCTGATGCTCAGAAAGCAGCAAATGACGTCGCCAACGAAATGGCCGACAAGACAGACGGCAACCCGAAGACCAATTGATCGGGTTGATCCAGTGAACGAAAAAGGGAGCTTATCGGCTCCCTTTTTTATGCCCTTCGTCAGCGCGCCGCAGTTTGCGGAAACGCCGATGCTTCGCTCTGATATCCATTGAAAATCGTGCGGGCGATGCTGGAGATCCGCGCTTCCCGGCCGGGCCTGCCACCCTGCCCCGTCACATAGATCGCGACGGCATAAACCCTGCCTTCGGGCGTCTGGATGATGCCGACGTCGCTTGACGTATTGTTGAGGGAGCCGGTCTTATGGGAAACGCTGACGGTGCTCGGCAATCCGGCGGGAATCCTGCGCTTGCCGGTTACGCAGCGGCCCATGGCACCTAGAAGTACATTGCGGCTCGATGGGCTGAGCCACTTGCCCTGATAGATACCGGCGAGCAGCTTCACCATGGCATAGGGCGTGGCACTGTCACGATTGTCGACCACCCGCGCCGGATCAATCGCACCGTCGTCGCGGACCAGGGTCGCGATATCACGATCGATGTGCCAGTCGTCGATCCCTGCGCGCTGCACCCATGCGTTCACTGCCTTCGGCCCACCGACGACCTTAAGTAGTGCATCGGTCGCGTAATTGTTGGATCGGGTGATCATCAATTCGATCAGGCGCGTCGCGCTCATGTATTCGCCGGGACGAACGGGCGCGATGGCGCTGGAAAACGGGGCCGAGGCTACCGGCACCATCAACGGAAATTCGCTGCTGAGGCTCCATTTGCCTTTGTCCACGCCATCCAGAAACGTGGCGGCAATGGCGATCTTGCTGGTACTCGCCATAGGGAAACGCTGATGGCCCAGCACATCGACCATGCGGCCCGTGCTCAGGTCCATTGCCGCCACACCTATGCGCCCTTGGGAAGCGTTAGCGACGGCTGCGAGCTGCTGGCCAAAGGGGGACGAGTACGTCCGGGGCGCGCGCTGCTCTGTGCCGAAAATGTCATCGAAGCTGCTCTGAACTTCGACTTGTTCCGTCGCTCTGGTAACCGGACCCAGTGGTTCCGCGTGCGCAAAGCCGAGTGGCGCCAGAACGCCCAAGAGCGCCAATGTAACGGAATTGATCACGCCGCCGATGTTCATGCGGCGTCGCGAAAAGAACCGGTTTGCCCGGGTCATGCAGCCCCCACCCTAAGATCGTCCATATTCCAACAAGTTACAGAATCCACGACCAAGCGCCACCCGCCAGCGACGAACTGCGTGGATTATGCGCCAATTGCCAAAGTGCGCAGCTTTCTTTCGCCCTGATGAACCATCGGATCCGCCGGACAAATAGCAAACATTGGTAGGTAGACAGCAAAAGGGCCGAACAGCAGCGCTGTCCGGCCCTTTCGTTTTTGGCAGATTGGCCAACGGGAGAACCTCTTCTCCCGCCTACCCCGAGCTTCTTAGAAGCCCATGTCGCCCATGCCGCCCATGCCGCCGGGCATTGCCGGCATTGCAGGCTTGTCCTCGGCGCGCTCGACGATCGCCGCTTCCGTGGTGATCAGCAGACCGGCAACCGAAGCTGCGTCCTGCAGCGCGGTGCGAACGACCTTGGTCGGGTCGATGACGCCAGCGGCCTTGAGGTTTTCATACACGTCGGTCGACGCGTTGAAGCCCAGCGACTCGTCCGACTGGTCGAGCAGCTTGCCAGCGACAACCGCGCCGTCGCTGCCGGCGTTCTCGGCAATCTGCTTCACCGGGGCGGTGATCGCCTTGCGGATGATGTCGATGCCGCGGGTCTGGTCTTCGTTCGCGCCGGACAGGCCTTCGAGAGCCTTGGTTGCGTACAGAAGAGCCGTACCGCCACCGGGGACGATGCCTTCTTCAACGGCTGCGCGGGTAGCGTGCAGAGCATCGTCAACGCGATCCTTGCGCTCCTTCACTTCGACTTCCGAAGCGCCGCCGACCTTGATGACAGCTACGCCGCCAGCAAGCTTGGCGAGACGCTCCTGCAGCTTTTCGCGGTCGTAGTCTGAAGTGGTGACTTCGATCTGCGAACGGATCTGGTCAACGCGACCCTTGATGTCTTCGGCCGAACCGTTGCCATCGACAATCGTGGTGTTGTCCTTGTCGATCGTGATCTTCTTGGCCTGGCCAAGCATGCCGAGCGTTACGCTCTCAAGCTTGATGCCGAGGTCTTCGGAGATCATTTCACCGGCGGTCAGCGTGGCGATATCGCCCAGCATGGCCTTGCGGCGATCGCCGAAGCCAGGAGCCTTGACGGCTGCGATCTTCAGGCCGCCACGCAGCTTGTTGACGACGAGCGTGGCGAGAGCCTCACCCTCGATGTCTTCGGCGATGATCAGCAGAGGACGACCCGACTGCACGACCGCTTCCAGGATCGGAAGGAGCGCCTGGAGCGACGACAGCTTCTTTTCGTGGATGAGGATGTACGGATTTTCAAGCTCGACCGTCATCTTCTCCGGGTTGGTGACGAAGTAGGGCGAGAGGTAGCCACGGTCGAACTGCATGCCTTCGACGACATCGAGTTCGAACTCGAGACCCTTGGCCTCTTCGACGGTGATAACGCCTTCCTTGCCGACCTTTTCCATGGCTTCGGCGATCTTCTCACCGACTTCCACGTCGCCGTTAGCCGAGATGATGCCGACCTGGGCGATTTCCGACGAACCGGCGACCGGGGTCGAGCGGCTCTTGAGGTTTTCAACGACCTTGAGAACGGCAAGATCGATGCCGCGCTTCAGATCCATCGGGTTGGTGCCGGCGGCGACCGACTTCATGCCTTCGCGAACGATCGCCTGGGCAAGAACGGTTGCGGTGGTGGTGCCGTCACCAGCCTTGTCGTTGGCCTTCGAAGCCACTTCGCGCAGCATCTGCGCGCCCATGTTCTCGAACTTGTCCTTGAGTTCGATTTCCTTGGCGACGGTGACGCCGTCCTTGGTGATGCGCGGAGCGCCGAAGCTCTTGTCGATGACGACGTTGCGGCCCTTGGGGCCCAGGGTCACCTTGACGGCGTTGGCGAGGGTGTCGACACCGGCGAGAATGCGCTCGCGAGCGTCACGCGAAAAGCGTACGTCCTTGGCAGCCATATCAGTATTCCTTCAAAAAATCAGCAGGATGGGAAACGGTCAGCTCAGCCGATAACGCCGAGAATGTCCGATTCCTTCATGATCAGCAGGTCTTCACCGTCGACCTTTACTTCGGTGCCCGACCACTTGCCGAACAGCACGCGATCGCCGACCTTGACGTCGAGCGGCGTGACGGTGCCGTTTTCAGCGCGGGTGCCGGTGCCGATCGAAACGATCTCGCCTTCAGCCGGCTTTTCCTTGGCGCTGTCTGGGATGATGATGCCGCCAGCCGTCTTTTCTTCGGCCTCGACGCGGCGCACGAGAACACGGTCGTGCAGCGGACGAAATGTCATTGGGTTATCTCCCTAAATCCAACGAACTGAAATTGGATTGGCACTCTACAATGAGGAGTGCCAACGCGCCGGGATATGGTCCGGCCCAGGGCGGGCGTCAAGCGGTGACCGACAGAAAAAATTCAAGGTCTGTCACCTTCACGCCGAGCCGGTGTCCAGCAAGGATGGTCCGGCTGGATGACTACGCGATGACAGCGTGGACGACAGGCGCCGACGTGCGGCGACTGCCCGTGTCGCGGATCAGGCCGAACCGCTCGCGCCAATGCCAGCGGATCAGCAACAGCGCCGCCGCCACGGTCAGTCCCACCGCCAGGCCCACCCACACGCCAACTCCGCTCAGCGGGGTGAACAACCCCAGCGCCACCGATGTCACGAAACCGGCCGCCCAATACCCGACAATAGCGATGACGGCCGGAATGCGCGTGTCTTGCAGTCCGCGAAGAGCTCCGGCGGCCACGGCCTGCAGGCCATCGGTAAGCTGGAAGACTGCGGCCACGAAAAGGTACTTCATTGCGAGCAGCACCATGCCCGCGTTGGCCGCGGCCGACACGTCGATGTACGCCGATAGAATGAACTTCGGGAACACAAGCATAGCCAGCGCCGAAACAGACACGCAAGCCATACCGATCGTGATTGCCGCCCAGCCCGCGCGCCCCATGGCGGCTCTGTCTCCCGCGCCGAAGTGATAGCCGACGCGGATAGTTGCGGCCTGGCCCACGCCGAACGGAACTTGAAAAGCGAAGGCGGCGATCTGTAGCGCGACGGTATGGGCGGCGAGTTCCGCCTCTCCGATCCGGCCCATCAGGAATGCGGCGGCGCTGAACAGGCCGCCCTCGGCGATAAGGGTCGCGGCGATGGGGAGGCCCAGCGCCAGCATCTGGCGCATCCGTTGCCATTCCGGCCGCCACCAGCGGCCAAAGATGTGGAACCGGCGCAAGGCGCGGTCAGATCGGATGGCGAGCACATAAGCCAGTACGGTGGTGCAGGCGGTAATGACGCTGGCCATCGCGGAACCGTTCAGGCCCAGCGCCGGCATGCCAAAGTTGCCGAAGACCAATGCATAGTTCCCCGCCGCGTTGACCAGAATTGCCAGCGCCGTGATCATGGTGGCGAACACCGGGCGGCCAAGCGCCGAAACGAACGTGCGCAGGACATTGGCGATCGCCATCGGCACCAGCGCCAGCGCCACGATGCGAATGAAGCCGTTGGCCAGTTCGACGACGTGCGGGTCCTGCCCGGTCGCAAGCATGATCGTTTCGCCAAGGAAGCAGAAACCTGCCCCCGCCAGACCCAGCAGCACCGCCAGCCACAGCGCCATGCGTGTGGAGCGGCGCACTTCCCGCACGGAATTGCGGCGATGGCCGATTTCGGCGGCGATCAACGGCGCAACGGCCCCGGTAACGCCGTTCAGACCCATCATCACCACCGCGACGAGTGCCACGGCCAGGCTCGACGCCGCCAGGGATTCCTGCCCCAGACGCGCCACGAAAATGACATCGATGGCGAAGACCGCCATCTGCAGCATGTTGGCGAGAGCAAGCGGCCCGGCCAACCGAGAAGTGGCCAGCAATTCCGCGCGAAACAGGGGATCGAAAAGGCTCTTTGACATGCGCGGTCGTCCTTAGAAGGTGCGGCGATGCTAAGAAAGCCATTCCTGCGACGTGGATAGATTTGTATGGGGAGACAGACGTTTCGACTATTTCCCTACGCCGCCCTCTCCTTTAGCCAGCACGCCAAGGAGCTGCCGCGATGACCATCAAAATGCCGACCCGTCCCCTGCCTGCCACGCTTGCTCTGGCTGTATCATTGGCACTGGCCGGTTGCGGAGATGCGCCTTCCGAACGATCTGCAGCACCAGAGAACGCCGATCACGCGGTGCCGGTAGCCTCGGCAGTGGTCGATCCTGCCCCGCCGGCATTCGCCGTCTGCCGGTCCTGCCATTCGACGCAGGCGGGCCAGAACGGGATCGGGCCGACGCTGTTCGGCATTTATGGGAAAAAGGCCGGGTCCGCTCCGGGCTATGCTTTCAGCCCTGCGCTCAAAACATCCGGCGTGACGTGGGATCGCGCTACTCTGGATACCTGGCTCGAAGGTCCGACCAAGATGGTGCCGGGGACCAAGATGGTTCTTCCCGTCGCCGACCCCGCAAAGCGCAAGGCCATCATCGACTATCTCAAAACGCTGAAGTGACCGGCAGCTGCATGTGAAAGGGGCCTTGCGCTCCCACGCAAGGCCCCGTCGTGCGGGCGTCCAGGGGACATGCAGACGCCTACGACAACTATTTCAGACCTTGTGGCCCGGCGTTGCGGCTTGCTCGGGGGAAGCCTGCGCTTTCGCCGGGATCGCCTGACCGCCTGGCTTGGCTGCATCGCACCCATCGGACGCGGCCTGGGTCAGCTTGGGGGCCGCGCCAGAACCATCCGAACTGTAGGAGACAGACCGGGTGCACCCATTGGTATCGGTCGAGGACGAGTAATACGTCATCTGCATGCCTTGCGGGAGCTTGCCTTCTGCTACCGAGAGACCGGGTACCGCCGAACCATCACTGGCCGACGCCAGGGCATTCTGCTGCATCTGTGCCGCCTGCTGCTGCATGACAGCGGCGCGCTGCATCATCGCGTTCATCTGAGCGTCCATCGCTGCCGATATCCGCTGCATCTCTAAGAAAGGATCGGCCATGACCGGCATCCCCGCCGGCGACATGGCATCGGCGGGAACGAACTGAATCCGGGGCGCCACATCGCCCAAATACTGGACATGGACCACCGTGCCGTCCGGCGCGTCGACCTTTAGGGTATGGATTTTGTCGGTTGCAGCTTCCGCTACGCCAGCACCAAGGATGGCCAGCCCGGCAGCGCCTACAAGATACTTGCGAGGGGGCATGCGCATTGGGATGGTTCCTCCTTCGTGACTTGGCCCTTTGCGATGCAAAAACTGCTCTTGCGAAGCTGAACGCAGGATTACGGAAGAGGCTGGACACCCGCCAAACAAAAAGGGCGGCCCGTTGCGGGGCCACCCTTCCTGTGATCTTGTCCGGTATGACCCGGAAAAGAAGATTACTTGAGTTCGACGGTGCCGCCGGCTTCTTCGATCTTCTTCTTGATCTCTTCGGCTTCAGCCTTCGAAGCGCCTTCCTTGACGGGCTTCGGAGCGCCTTCGACCAGAGCCTTGGCTTCAGCGAGGCCCAGACCGGTGATGGCGCGGACTTCCTTGATGACCTGGATCTTCTTGCCACCGTCGCCGGTGAGGATCACGTCGAATTCGGTCTTCTCTTCAGCGGCGGCGCCAGCGTCGCCACCACCAGCCGGTGCGGCTACGGCAACAGCAGCAGCGGCGGAAACGCCCCATGCTTCTTCGAGGGCCTTGGCGAGGTCAGCGGCCTCGAGGACGGTCAGCTGCGACAGTTCTTCAACAAGCTTGGCGATGTCTGCCATGATATTCACTCCTGATCTGTGGTCCCACCGACGCCTCATGCGAACCGGCGGGATAAATCGTTAGAAACGCAATGCTGGCTTGAAAGCTCAGGCGGCGTCCTTCTCGGCGTAGGCGGCAAAAACGCGAGCCAGCTTGGCCGCCGGAGCGGTGGAAAGCTGGGCGATCTTGGTCGCCGGGGCCTGGACGAGGCCGATGAGCTTGGCGCGCAGTTCGTCGAGCGAGGGCATCGAGGCGAGCGCCTTGACACCTTCGGGGGTCAGAACCTGCGAACCCATCGCGCCGCCGACGATCTCGATCTTGTCGGTCGTCTTGGCGAATTCGACGACGGCCTTGGCGGCTGCGACGGGGTCCACCGAAGTGGCGATGGCCGTCGGGCCGGTCAGGAAGTCGCCGATACCAACGTAGTTGGTGTCCGCGATGGCAAGCTTGGCAAGACGGTTCTTCGCAACCTTGTAGTCCGCACCAACGTCACGCATCTTTCCGCGCAGGGCGGTGGACTGAGCCACCGTCATGCCGAGGTTGCGGGTGATGACCACCGCGCCGGCCTCGGAGAAGACCGCGTTGAGCTGGGCGACCGATTCGGCTTTCTGCGAACGATCCATGCCTTACTCCTTCACAATGGCTGCAAAAGGAGAACCTTCCGCAGCCGGCTACATAGTCCAGGACAGGCCGAAGCATGCCCTGGGCGAGTCCGTTCGAAGGGGAAGGAGTATCGACAACACCCAACAGATGGGCGAAACCGAAAGTGGCACCGTGCTCTGTTTCAGAGCGAAGGGCCGGAATTTCTCTGTCCCCGCCTAGGCTGCAAATTAAGGGGGGAGCCCCCAGCAACTGTCTCGGACGGATGATCGACAGGGTTTAACCCGTCGGTCGGGGCGGGCCAATGCGGCAGATTGCCAAGAGAGTCAAGGTCGATCGAAGGCCGAGTGTTTACGCAAAGAAGGGCAGCTTTGCCAAAGCTGCCCTTCGGTTACCGGGCGTGACGGCCGGGGTTATGCGTCGATCAGATCGGGCTTGGTGCGGGCTGCCTGACCGGGCGAGCGGTAGTCGCGGAAATCGAAGTTCCTGCCCTGCACCGGTGCAGCCTCGCCCGCCTGCTCGCGGTGCGCCAACTGAATGCGGGCGCGACGCATGCGTGATTTGTGCGAGGTGAACGGGTTATCCTCGTCCGGCTCGGCCGCGACCATGCGCTCCAGCAGATCCCGACGTTCATCAGCGGTCTGCGGTATGGGCGACGATGCCAGAATGGCACCTGCCGTATTGGCAGCGCCGTTATAAGAGGCCGGTCGGGCTGCACCGCGATCCATCGTGGTGACGTATCCGGCTGGCGCTGCAACCGGGGCCACAGGAGCAACCGAAGGGATTGGTTCGGCGACATCGCTCAGTACCAAAGGCTCTGTTTCGTATTCCGCCTCCTCAGTCGTGGGATCATCACGCCGGCGACGCATTGCTGCTATGCCCCACCCCGCTGCGCCAAGGGCGGCGAGCAGTCCGACGATGCCTGCAACTGGCAACTCGCGGTTAGAACCGTCGACTGCCGGGGTAGGTGCTGCAGCGACAGGAGGCGCGGCTTCTGGTTGCGTCGTAGCAGGGGCCGGCGTTGCGGTGGCGGGGGGAACCGAGCCTTGGGCCAAAGCGGGACGTGCTGCTGTCCCCTGGCTCTCAGCCGTAGGCACGCGAGGCGCGGATGACGTAGCCGTAGTTCGGCTAGCCCGAGCGGCGGGGCGCGCCTGCTCTGCAGGCTGCTCTGCGGCCTGAACAGATTGCGCTTCCGCAGGCGGCGGCGCTGCATTCGGCAGAACGACTGTCGGTACAGCAGTCGAAGATGTTCCCGAGGTCGTCGCTGTATCGACCGGGGCCGTGGGGGCCGTCGCTTCCGGCGGCAAGGTCACCGTGGGCGATGCCGGCGTAGCAGCCGTATTGTCCGGCGTGACCGGGACGGCAGGCGATACTACGGCTTCCTGCGCCTGCACTGTGGCAGCAAACGGGATGGCAGACAGCGCCAGGACAGCGGCAATCGCGGTCACGGCACGGGGCGAGCGGGGGATACTGTTGTTCGTCATGACAGGTAAAAGCGCAGAGCACTTCATCGGAGCCAATAAACTTTGAAATACAGGACAAGTTGAATATCTAAGAGCGGTGAATTGCTTTACTCGCCTACTTCAACTGATCGATCATGACTGTTTTCTGTACGCCAGATTAATGAAATAAGCGCCTGGCCGCCTATCTGAAGGTGACTAAAGCGCTTCTTAAAAGGGTCCGTACGAGCAACCGCCATCCTCTCATCCATCCGGAGCATTCCCGTCCTTCGTGTTTGACACTTTTATCTCGGCCTTCTATAGGCGCCACTCGCTCGTTCGCTTCGAGCAAGACGGATCCATGCGCGGGGGTCTGTCCGGGAAGGAAGCGGAAGAGAGCATCATCCGACGTGAAAGGCTGCTGGCTGCAGGATCTCCCATCCGGGAATCCGCGAGCCAGGCGGCCTTTTCTCGTTTCGGATGCCCTGCCTGCGGGCAGGAGTATCGTCCTCGCGAAGACGAATTTTTCCGGTCCGGTTCGTGAAGCGAATCGAACTTTTGAAGAGGCAAGACCAGCTCATGGCCACCAAGCCCGTCGATAGTGCGCCCCGCTCTGCGAAGAAGCGCATCCGCAAGATCTTTGGCGACATTCACGAAGTCGTCCAGATGCCCAACCTGATCGAAGTCCAGCGTGAGAGCTACGAACAGTTCCTCCGCTCCGATCCTTCGACCGGATATGTCTCGGGCCTGGAAAAGACACTGCGCTCGGTATTCCCGATCCGCGACTTCGCCGGAACCAGCGAGTTGGACTTCGTTCACTACGAGCTGGAAGACCCCAAGTACGACGTGACCGAATGCCGTCAGCGCGGCATCACGTACGCAGCGCCGATGAAGGTCACGCTGCGCCTCATCGTGTTCGAAGTGGATGCAGAGACCGAGACCCGTTCGGTCCTCGATATCAAGGAGCAGGACGTCTACATGGGCGACATGCCCCTGATGACGGAGAACGGCACCTTCTTCATCAACGGCACCGAGCGCGTGATCGTTTCGCAGATGCACCGGTCGCCGGGCGTTCTGTTCGATCATGACCGCGGCAAGACCCACGCTTCGGGCAAGTTCCTGTTCGCCGCCCGCGTGATCCCCTATCGCGGTTCGTGGCTCGACTTCGAGTTCGATGCGAAGGACATCGTCAACGTGCGTATCGACCGCAAGCGCAAGCTGCCGGTCACTGCACTGCTTTACGGCCTGGGTCTCGATTCCGAGCAGATCCTTTCGCATTTCTATCAGACCGTCACCTGGAAGCGTGGCGACGGTGGCTGGCGTTTGCCCTACACCCCCGAAGCATGGCGCGGTGCCAAGCCCGCGTTTGACATCGTCGACGCCAACTCAGGCGAAATCGTGTTCGCGAACGGCACCAAGATCAGCCCCCGCGCTGCCAACAAGGCGCAGAAGGACGGCCTGACCGAACTGCTGATCCCGACCGAGGAAATCTTCGGCCGCTACTCCGCCGTCGATCTCATCGATGAAAGCACCGGCCGCATCTACATCGAGGCTGGCGACGAAGTCAGCCCCGAGAACCTCGAAGCGCTTGACCATGCCGGGATCGACCAGATCGACCTGCTCGACATCGACGAGGTCAACACCGGTCCCTGGATTCGCAACACGCTCAAGGTCGACAAGGCCGAGAACCGTGAGATGGGCCTTGAGGCCATCTACAAGGTCATGCGTCCGGGCGAACCGCCGACGAAGGAAACCGCCGAAGCTCTCTTCGACGGCCTGTTCTTCGATGCCGATCGCTATGATCTCTCGGCCGTGGGCCGCGTGAAGCTGAACATGCGTCTTGGCCTCGACGCCGAAGACACCGTCACCACCCTGCGCACCGAGGATATCCTCGCCGTCGTCAAGGAACTGGTCGGCCTGAAGGACGGCAAGGGCGAGATCGACGACATCGACAACCTCGGCAACCGCCGCGTGCGTTCGGTGGGCGAACTGCTGGAAAACCAGTACCGCGTTGGCCTGCTGCGCATGGAGCGCGCCGTGAAGGAGCGTATGTCGTCAGTCGACGTATCGACGGTGATGCCGAACGACCTCATCAACGCGAAGCCCGCCGTGGCCGCCGTCCGCGAGTTCTTTGGCTCTTCGCAGCTCTCGCAGTTCATGGACCAGACCAACCCGCTGTCCGAAGTGACGCACAAGCGCCGCGTTTCGGCACTTGGGCCGGGCGGTCTGACCCGTGAGCGCGCCGGCTTCGAAGTCCGCGACGTTCACCCTACCCACTACGGCCGCATCTGCCCGATCGAAACACCGGAAGGCCCGAACATCGGTCTGATCAACTCGTTGTCGACTTTCGCCCGCGTCAACAAGTACGGCTTCATCGAAACCCCGTACCGCAAGGTGATCGACGGCAAGGTAAGCGGCGACGTCGTATACCTTTCGGCGATGGAAGAGCAGAAGCACACCGTTGCGCAGGCCTCGGCCGAAACCAACGACGACGGCAGCTTCGCGGAAGAACTCGTCTCGGCTCGCCAGAACGGTGAATTCGTGATGAGCCCGCGCGACCAGATCACGCTGATGGACGTTTCGCCCAAGCAGCTCGTCTCGGTCGCCGCATCGCTCATTCCGTTCCTGGAAAACGACGACGCCAACCGCGCGCTCATGGGCTCGAACATGCAGCGTCAGGCCGTGCCGTTGGTTCAGGCCGATGCTCCGTTCGTGGGCACCGGCATGGAAGGCACCGTGGCGCGCGATTCGGGCGCTGCGATCTCGGCCACCCGCGCCGGCGTCGTCGATCAGGTCGATGCGACCCGTATCGTTATCCGCGCCTCGGGCGACATCGAGGCCGGCAAGTCGGGCGTCGATATCTATCGCCTTCAGAAATTCGAGCGTTCGAACCAGTCCACCTGCATCAACCAGCGTCCGCTGGTGAAGGTAGGCGATGTCATTGAAAAGGGTGACATCCTGGCCGATGGTCCGTCGACCGAGCTGGGCGAACTTGCTCTGGGTCGTAACAGCCTCGTCGCCTTCATGCCCTGGAACGGTTACAACTACGAAGACTCCATCCTCATCTCCGAGCGGATCGTGAAGGACGACGTGTTCACGTCGATCCACATCGACGAGTTCGAAGTCATGGCTCGCGATACCAAGCTTGGGCCAGAGGATATCACGCGCGACATTCCGAACGTTGGCGAGGAAGCCCTGCGCAACCTCGACGAAGCCGGCATTGTCTACATCGGTGCCGAGGTTCACCCCGGCGACATCCTCGTCGGCAAGATCACGCCCAAGGGCGAATCGCCGATGACGCCGGAAGAAAAGCTGCTGCGCGCGATCTTCGGTGAAAAGGCCAGCGATGTGCGTGACACCTCGCTGCGCCTGCCGCCGGGCGTTTCCGGTACGATCGTCGACGTTCGCGTCTTCAACCGTCACGGTATCGAAGTGGACGACCGTACCCGCGCGATCCAGAACGAGGAAATCGAACGCCTCGCCAAGGACCGTGAAGACGAACGCGCCATTCTGAACCGCGCGACCTACAACCGCCTGCGCGACATGCTGGTCGGCCAGACCGCCGCATCGGCTCCCAAGGGCGTCAAGAAGGGCGGCGAGATCGACGATGATCTGCTGGCTGAAGTCGAGCGTCACGAATGGTGGAAGTTCGCAGTCGCGGACGATCACATGCAGTCGCAGCTGGAAGCAGTGAAGACTCAGTACGACGTGACCGTGAAGGCGATCCAGGAGAAGTTCGAGGATCGCAAGGAGAAGCTGGAGCGCGGCGACGAGCTGGCTCCCGGCGTGCTCAAGATGGTCAAGGTCTTTGTAGCGGTGAAGCGCAAGCTGCAGCCGGGCGACAAGATGGCCGGCCGTCACGGCAACAAGGGTGTCATCAGCCGGATTCTGCCGGTCGAAGACATGCCGTTCCTCGAAGACGGCACGCCGGTCGATCTGGTGCTGAACCCATTGGGCGTGCCATCGCGCATGAACGTCGGTCAGATCTTCGAGACCCACCTGGGCTGGGCCGCACGCGGTTTGGGTCAGCAGGTCAAGCAGGCTCTGGAAGACTGGCGCCATGCCAACCCCAACCCGGAAGCCGCTGCTCCGCCGGAAGCGGTTCGTGAACGCCTCAAGACCATCTACGGCGCGCACTACGCCGACGATATCGAGAGCCGTGATACGGAATCGCTGATCGAACTGGCGCAGAACGTCTCGAAGGGCGTCCCGATGGGCACGCCGGTGTTCGACGGCGCGGTGGAAGCCGACGTGGCGGACATGCTGGAACTGGCCGGCCTGCACAAGTCGGGGCAATCCGACCTCTATGACGGCCGCACGGGAGACAAGTTCGACCGCAAGGTGACCGTGGGCATCATTTACATGCTCAAGCTGCACCACCTTGTGGATGACAAGATCCACGCCCGTTCCATCGGTCCGTACTCGCTTGTCACGCAGCAGCCGCTGGGTGGTAAGGCGCAGTTCGGTGGCCAGCGCTTCGGTGAGATGGAGGTCTGGGCACTCCAGGCCTACGGCGCGGCGTACACGCTCCAGGAAATGCTGACGGTGAAGTCCGACGACGTCGTCGGCCGCACCAAGGTCTACGAGGCGATCGTCAAGGGCGACGATACGTTCGAGGCCGGCATTCCCGAGAGCTTCAACGTGCTCGTCAAGGAAATGCGCTCGCTGGGCCTCAACGTCGAACTGTCGTCCATCGACACCGACGACGACGGCGTGGCGATCGCGGCGGAATAACGGGATCCGGCGGAGCCTCGCTGCTCCGCCGTCCCTGCGCTGCCTAGATAAATTCACCCCCAGAGGGATTGAACTATGAACGACCTGACCAAGTTCACGAACCAGATGGCAAAGCCCGAGACGTTCGACCAGATCCAGATCGGACTGGCGAGCCCCGAGCGCATTCGCTCCTGGTCCTTCGGCGAGATCAAAAAGCCGGAAACCATCAACTACCGCACGTTCAAGCCTGAGCGCGACGGCCTGTTCTGTGCCCGCATCTTCGGTCCCGTGAAGGACTACGAGTGCCTGTGCGGCAAGTACAAGCGCATGAAGTACAAGGGCGTCGTCTGCGAAAAGTGCGGCGTCGAAGTGACCGTGACCAAGGTCCGTCGCGAGCGCATGGGCCACATCGAACTGGCTGCGCCGGTCGCGCACATCTGGTTCCTGAAGTCGCTGCCTTCGCGCATCGGCCTGCTTCTCGACATGCAGCTCAAGCTGCTTGAGCGCGTGCTGTACTTCGAAAGCTACATCGTCACCGAGCCGGGACTGACCCCGCTTGAGAAGTACCAGCTTCTCACCGAAGACGAGATGCTCGACGCGCAGGACGAATATGGCGAAGACGCCTTCACCGCCGGTATCGGCGCTGAAGCCGTCAAGCACATGCTGATGAACCTCGACCTCGAGCAGGAGCGCGCCGACCTGCTGCAGGAGCTTGAGACGACGAAGTCGGAACTCAAGCCCAAGAAGATCATCAAGCGCCTCAAGGTCGTGGAATCGTTCATCGATTCGGGAAACCGCCCCGAATGGATGATCCTCGACGTCGTGCCGGTCATCCCGCCAGAGCTGCGCCCGCTGGTGCCGCTGGACGGTGGCCGCTTCGCGACCTCGGACCTCAACGATCTGTATCGCCGCGTCATCAACCGCAACAACCGCCTGAAGCGCCTGATCGAACTGCGCGCGCCTGACATCATCGTGCGCAACGAAAAGCGCATGCTGCAGGAAGCCGTCGACGCCCTGTTCGACAACGGTCGCCGTGGCCGCGTCATCACCGGCGCAAACAAGCGTCCGCTGAAGTCGCTGTCCGACATGCTCAAGGGCAAGCAGGGTCGTTTCCGTCAGAACCTGCTCGGCAAGCGTGTAGACTACTCGGGCCGTTCGGTCATCGTGACCGGTCCGGAGCTCAAGCTGCACCAGTGCGGCCTGCCCAAGAAGATGGCGCTCGAACTGTTCAAGCCGTTCATCTACGCCCGCCTGGACGCCAAGGGTCTGTCGATGACCCTGAAGCAGGCCAAGAAGTGGGTCGAAAAGGAACGCAAGGAAGTCTGGGACATCCTGGACGAAGTGATCCGCGAGCACCCGGTCATGCTGAACCGCGCGCCCACGCTTCACCGTCTGGGCATCCAGGCGTTCGAACCCGTGCTGATCGAAGGCAAGGCGATCCAGCTGCACCCGCTCGTCTGCTCGGCCTTCAACGCCGACTTCGACGGTGACCAGATGGCCGTCCACGTGCCGCTCTCGCTGGAAGCCCAGCTCGAAGCGCGCGTGCTGATGATGTCGACCAACAACATCCTGTCGCCCGCCAACGGCAAGCCGATCATCGTGCCTTCGCAGGACATGGTGCTGGGCCTGTACTACCTGTCGCTGGACCGCGACGGCGAGCCGGGCGAAGGCATGAAGTTCTCGGACATGGCCGAAGTGCATCAGGCGCTTCACGTCGGCGCCGTGACGCTCCACTCGAAGATCGAGGCGCGCGTCCCGCAGACGGACGAGGACGGCAAGCAGTACATGGCTCGTTTCAGCACGACGCCTGGCCGCATGTTGCTGGCCGAGTGCCTGCCGCGTTCGCACAAGGTGCCTTTCGACGTCGTCAACCGCCTTCTCACGAAGAAGGAAATCGGTGACGTCATCGATCAGGTCTATCGTCACACCGGTCAGAAGGACACGGTTCTGTTCGCCGACGCGATCATGACCCTGGGCTTCCGTCACGCGTTCAAGGCGGGCATCTCGTTCGGCAAGGACGACATGATCATCCCGGACAGCAAGGTTGCCCTCGTCGCCGAGACCAAGGAACTGGTCGCCGACTACGAACAGCAGTACCAGGACGGCCTGATCACGCAGCAGGAAAAGTACAACAAGGTGATCGACGCCTGGAGCCGTTGTGGCGACCAGGTGGCAAACGCCATGATGGACGAGATCAAGGCTCAGCCGATCGACCCCGAAACCGGTCGCATGGCTCAGATCAACTCGATCTACATGATGAGCCACTCCGGTGCGCGTGGTTCCCCGGCGCAGATGAAGCAGCTTGCCGGTATGCGCGGCCTCATGGCCAAGCCGTCGGGCGAGATCATCGAAACGCCGATCATCTCGAACTTCAAGGAAGGTCTGACCGTTCTTGAATACTTCAACTCGACCCACGGCGCCCGTAAGGGTCTTGCCGATACGGCGCTCAAGACGGCTAACTCGGGTTACCTGACCCGTCGTCTGGTCGACGTGTCGCAGGACTGCGTGGTCGTCGTCGACGATTGCGGTACGGAGCGCGCGCTGGAAATGCGTTCGATCGTGCAGGGCGGTTCGACGATCGCCTCGCTTGGCGAGCGTATCCTGGGCCGTACTTTGGCCGAGGACATCGTCGACAAGGAAGGCAACGTCATCGCATCGAAGGGCCAGCTCCTCGACGAGCCGGCGGTTGCCGCGATCGAAGCGACCGGCCTGCAGGCCGCCCGCATTCGTTCGCCGCTGATCTGCGAAGCCACCCAGGGCGTCTGCGGCACTTGCTACGGACGTGACCTTGCCCGTGGTACGCCGGTGAACATCGGTGAAGCTGTCGGCGTCATCGCCGCGCAGTCGATCGGTGAGCCTGGCACGCAGCTGACCATGCGTACCTTCCACATCGGTGGTGCGGCGCAGCTGAACGAAACGTCGCACCTCGAAGCGATCAGCGCAGGCCATGTCGAATACCGCGACATCCCGACGATCGTCGACAAGCGCAACCGTCTCCTGTCGCTGGCCCGCAACGGCGAGATCGTGCTGTTCGATAGCGAGGGCCGTGAGCGCGCGATCCACCGCGTTCCTTACGGTACGGTGCTGCTCCACAAGAACGGTGCCAAAGTCGAGCAGGGTGAACGTCTGGCTGAATGGGATCCGTTCACGTTGCCGATCATCACGGAAACGTCGGGCGTCATCAAGTATCAGGACCTGATCGATACCCGCACGCTGACCGAGCACGTCGATGACGCCACCGGCATGACCAGCCGCGTCGTCACCGAGGACCGTTCGACGGCCCGCGCCAAGAAGAAGGAAGACCTGCGTCCGCGCATCACCCTTCTCGATGACGCGAGCGGGGAAGCGGCACGCTACATGATGGCGCCGGGCACCACGCTGTCGGTCGAGGATGGCCAGGCGGTCGAAGCGGGCGACATCATTGCTCGCGCCAGCCGCGAAGCCGCCAAGACCCGTGACATCACCGGTGGTCTGCCGCGCGTTGCCGAACTGTTCGAAGCTCGCAAGCCGAAGGACAACGCGGTTATCGCCAAGGTTTCGGGTCGCATCGAGTTCGTCCGCGACTACAAGGCCAAGCGCAAGATCGCGATCATCCCGGAAGAGGGTGATCCGGTGGAATACCTGATCCCCAAGTCCAAGGTCGTGGACGTTCAGGAAGGCGACTGGGTCAAGAAGGGCGATAACCTGGTTTCGGGCTCACCCGATCCGCACGACATCCTGGAAGTCCTCGGCGTGGAAGCGCTGGCGGAGTATCTGGTGGCGGAAATCCAGGAAGTCTACCGCTTGCAGGGCGTGAAGATCAACGACAAGCACATCGAGGTGATCGTTCGCCAGATGCTGCAGAAGGTCGAGATCACCGACGGCGGTGACACCACGCTGCTGGCGGCCGAGCAGGTCGATTACGAGGAAATGGCCGAATACAACGCCAAGCTCGCCCCCGGCCAGAAGCCGGCCGAGGGCAAGCCGGTGCTGTTGGGCATCACAAAGGCCTCGCTGCAGACGCGCTCGTTCATCTCGGCGGCCTCCTTCCAGGAAACCACCCGCGTGCTGACGCAGGCGGCGGTCGAAGGAAAGAAGGACTCGCTGATTGGCCTGAAGGAAAACGTCATCGTCGGCCGTCTCATCCCCGCCGGTACCGGTGCGGGCATGAACCGGGTTCGCGTTGCCGCAACCAGCCGCGATGCCGCTCTGCGCGCCGCTACAAAGCGCATGCAGGAAGCCATGATCCTCGCCAACACGGCCGAGGAAGAACATAAGGCTGAACTGGCGCGCGATCCGGCGGACGATCTGGGTGACAGCCCGCTGGCAGCGGTCGAGGGTGAAACCCACGGCACGGACGCGGACGCTGGCGACTACCTGAACAAGGACGCAGCGGACGGCGAGGCGTAAGCCTTCCAGTCTAAGCAAGTCAAAAAAGGCCCCGTCGGAGCGATCCGGCGGGGCCTTTTGCTATGTCGGCAATCGTCTGGTGGATAAAGGGAACCCGGCCCCTCCCCTTGTCCCCCTGCAAAGGCACGCTCCCGTTTTGCGCATCGGGCGCGATTGAGGGTTTCACACCATGCTTGCCGATCATCGCGGATATGCTGGCCGCGTCGCCTACATCAATGCTGAGGGACAGGAGTGGGGCCGTGAGAGCTTTTCCGCCACCGTCCATCCCGAAGGCCGCACTATGCGGGCGCTATGCGAGATGGATGATGCCGGCCTTCACCGCGAAGTCACGTGGTCGCTCGACCGGGAGTGGAGACCGCGCGACGGGTTCGTTCGGGTCATGCGGTGCGGCGATGCCATCGCCACATGCTGGTATCTGATCGACGGCGATCGTGTTCAGTGTGAGGGAGTGACGCGCGATCATGGCCGGGTCTCCCGCCACCTCACCGCTCCCGGCCCGATCCGCTTCCTGGGCACCCATCCGCTGACCGGTGATTGCGCGATCGCGGCACAGCGGGGAACCGATGAACCGGGGGTTGAGCACCCGATCATCAGCGCCGTCAATTCGCTGGCGCATCTGGGCGATGAGGGCCTGGATGTGCAGCTGCTTCAACCGCTTGTCGCCTTCATCGGTTTCGAGACGATCCGGGTTGGCGCCGGCGAGTTCGATGCGGCGCGCTACACGATCCGGTGGAGCGACGTGATGCCCCACGCCACCGATTTCTGGGTGGAACGCGAGGATAATCTGCCGCTGCTCTCCATCGTTCCCGCTCTGGGCGAGCGGTACGAAATGGTGGAACTCAGCCGATACTGACCGTGCCGCCCAGGCACCTATAACGACATTGGCCGATCATTCGGCCGCGATCGTCGCCTCTGCCTGGGCAGCCGCTTCGATTTCGGCTGCCTTGGCCTCCACCAGCGATACGATGTGGTCCAACATCACGTCGCTCTGCACCGTATGATCGGTGACGCCCGACAAATAGACCATGTGCTTGCCGTTGCCGCCGCCGGTCAGGCCGATGTCCGTTTCGCGAGCTTCGCCCGGTCCGTTGACGACGCAGCCTAGGACGGAAAGAGAAAGCGGTGTCTTGATATGCTGCAAGCGAGATTCCAGCGCCTCCACCGTGCGGATCACGTCGAACCCCTGGCGAGCGCACGAGGGGCATGACACGACGCGGACGCCGCGCGTGCGCAGGCCCAGCGTCTTGAGCATTTCGAAGCCGACGCGCACTTCCTCTTCCGGCTCGGCCGAGAGGGAAACGCGCAAGGTATCGCCGATGCCCGACCACAGCAGCATGCCCATGCCGATCGAGGATTTGACGGTGCCGCCGATCAGGCCGCCCGCTTCGGTGATCCCCAGGTGCAACGGGCAATCGACCGCGTCTGCCAGCCCCTGATAGGCGGCAACGGCGAGGAAGACATCGCTGGCTTTCACCGCGACCTTGAATTCGTGAAAGTCGTGGTCCTGCAGCAGCTTGATGTGATCCAGAGCCGATTCGACCAACGCCTCCGGGCATGGCTCGCCGTATTTCTCCAGCAGATCGCGCTCGAGGCTACCGGCGTTCACGCCGATTCGAATCGCGCACCCGTTGGCCTTGGCCGCGCGGACCACTTCGGCCACTCGCTCGCTGGAGCCGATGTTGCCCGGGTTGATGCGCAGGCAGGCGGCACCGGCATCGGCGGCTTCCAAGGCGCGCTTGTAGTGGAAATGGATGTCGGCGATGAGCGGAACGCGCGCACCTCGCACGATTTCGCGGAAGGCGGCGGTGCTTTCCACGTCGGGACAGGAAACCCGGATGAGGTCAGCGCCCGCGTCCTCGCACCGGCGGATCTGGTCGATCGTCGCTTTGGCATCGGACGTCGGCGTGTTGGTCATGGTCTGCACCGTGATCGGTGCGTCGCCACCGACGGGGACGGCTCCCACCATGATCTGGCGGCTCTTGCGGCGCGCGATATCGCGCCATGGACGTACGGAGGACATGGACACCCTATAGGCGCGGATGATGACGGATTGAAGCCGAAACAGCGATCAGGCTTACGCCGCCGTCCGCGCCCGATACGCTGCGGCTATTTTTTGCTTCAGGCCTGTTGGGCGCCATCCTGCGGCGACAGCATGCGGGCGAACAGAAACTCCTCGTCGCGCTGCTCGCCAACCATGAAATGGATGTCCGCGATCTTTTCGAATCCGTGTCTGGCGTAGAATTTTTGCGCCCGGGGGTTGTCCGAATAGACCGAGAGCTGGATTTCATCGGCCCCGGCACGCATCGCTTCGGTGACCGCCATCTGCATCAACTGCGCGCCGATGCCCTGTCCGGTGGTGTGGGGATCGATGTACAGTTGCTTGAGCTCGATCGCCGACGTGCCGCGGGCATGATCGGGCCAGCCGCAATGCAGGATCAGCTTGCAAAAGCCGATCAGTTGCCCGGCCTCATCCTGCGCCACGAGCACGCGATAAGCCGGGTCGGCGATTTCGGCGCTGACCTTTTCCTCGCTGTGCGTCTGCTTGAGGAAGCCAGCGAGATCTTCGGCCCGATAGAGATGGCCGAACTTGGTGACGAAGCTGTGCTCTCCCAAACGGGCGAGAGCGCCTGCGTCGGACGGTGCGGCGATACGAAGGCGCATGACGATTCCCTTGATCCTGTTCGGGCAGCGGCGGTGGCTGCCTCAATCTGCTGCGTGCTTGTCCGCCTTGCGCCGACCCATCCGCATTCCTGCTTCCAGCCGCGCACGCAACTGGGCATAGTAATCGGACAAGAACCGTCTTTCATCCCCCCATCCGTCGCTCCGGCCGATCTTGGCAGCGATGGTCTGATAGACGGTTTCGATCGCTTCGGTCCGGTCCTCGCGCAGTAGGCGTTCGAGCGATTGCAGTTCGAATTCGCCGTACACCGCCAGTTCCGCTTCCTCGAAACGATAGGCGCGCGGCGGCGCGGCGTCCGTCGCGGCTGAGACGGTCATCGCCGCTTCCAGCTTCTGACGCGGACGTTCCAGCACCCAGCTTCCGGCGATCACGTCGCCCGCCCGCAGTCGATCGCGATTGAACAGCGGAAACAGCATGAAAATGGCGAACCACCCTGCCGCCGCCAGCCATGCCAAGCCGCTGTCCATTCCGGCGCTCGCGATCAGGGGGATCGGCAGGAACAGCTCTATATCGCGCAGCAGATTGCGGGCGATCACCATCTCTGCCGTGAGCCGTCCGCCATCGCGCGCGGCGATGCGGATGCCGGTCAGGCGCTTGCCCGGCGTGGCGCCGCGCGGGCCAAGTTCAAAATAAAGGAAGTAGGCGTTGCGGAAAAGAAAGAGGAGGATGATCCAGACGATGATCAGGAATTGATAGGCCTGGGCCGTGGCACCGCTACCTTCCGCCTGTCCGCCGAGAGCGCCTACGCCTCCGGCAATTTTCACCAGCACCACGGTGGAGCTGATGAGCAGGAGCAGGATGAACCCGAGGTCGAGCAGCAGCGCGCCCAGCCGCGCGCCCCGCCCTGCTACCGTCACGGGAAGGGAAATGCCTTCGGGCGTGACGAGGATGCGCTGCCTGCTGGCTGGTCGCGATCGAGGGGCGGCGGCCCTGTTCATCCGTGCGGCCCGGCTCATCGGCGCGGACCTGCGTTGCCCCGAAAGGCAAAGAAGTACGAGCACCAGCCCAGCAGCATGAAGCCGCCGATGGCAAAGCGGCCGAACGTATCGTCCACCAGCTGCCGGGCGAACCCTTCGAGCAAGGCGGCGATGATCAGCATCAGGACCACGCCGGACATGACGACCGCCGCACGCCGACCAGCTTCCGCCACTGCTGTCAGAACCGGGCGATCGCCGGGGAAGGCCAGCGTGCGCCCCACGTGAAGGCCCGCCGCGCCGGCCAGCAGGATCGCGAACAGCTCCGTCGTGCCATGGACGCAAATCCAGCCGGCAAAGTCGGTCAGCAGACCGGCGTTGTGATAAAGCCAGCCCATCGCCCCGAGCAGGGCAAGGTTATGGACCAGAAGCAGCAGCGTCGGGATGCCGAACGCAAAGCCGAGCGCAAACGCCAGGATGGAGACCTGGGCGTTGTTGCTGAACAGCCCGGCGGCAAACACGCTCATGCCGTTCTTTTCACCATCGCCGAACAGAGTGGCGCGCAGGGCCTCCGCACTGGCGCCGGGCACGCGCGCGCCGGCCATGTCTTTCGACATGAGCGCGAAATACCATTCGGGATCGTGTGAAACGAGCAGCCAGCCGACCACAACCCCGGCCACCATCACCGCAAGCGCGATCGCCACATCGAAGCCGATCGCCCGCACCGCCGCGCTCCAGCCCCCGCCCAGAAACCCGCGCAGCCATTCGAACAGCGATGAGCGCGGACCGTAGACCACGAACCATGCCCGCTGCACCAGAGCCTCCAGATACGCGAGGGTAGCAGCGTCGAGCGAGGTTTCCCGCGCGATCGACAGGCTGGAGGCGACGGTGCGATACAGCCCCGGCAGCGCCAGCAGGTCCTCGTCGGAAATGCCGCGAAGCCGGCCCTTTTCCATGCGGGTGACGATGGTTTCCAGTCGCTGCCAGTCCGCTTCGCGCTCGATCCTGAATCGGTCTGAGCGCAGGGCGGCGATCTCTATGGCATTGGCCTGGGGCGGCATCGCGTTCATCCGATCGCTCCCGATCGCTTGATGGCAAGGTAGGCGTCCAGCAGGCGCGTGCCGACATCGCGCCACGGCGCTTCGATCACGTCGACCCCAATCTGGCGCAAGCGGCGCGTCACCAGCGCACGCTGGCGTAGAAGGGTGTCGGCCGATACCGCCATCGACAGCGTTTCGATGTCGTCGGGCGCGGCGGTGGAGAGATCCTCCAGCTCCTGATCCGCCATCGTCACGAACAGCACCACGTGGCGCGATACCAGGCGGCCGATGCTCTCGATCATCAGTTCGGCACTGGTGGGGTCGCTGAAGTCGGAGAACACCACGATCAGCGACCGGCGCTGCAGGCGGCTGGAGAGGGTTGCCAGCGCCAACGTGAAGTTCGGCTCCTCGCCCCGGTATTCCAGCGCCGCCGCCGCTCGTTGCAAGCGATGGAATTCCGAACTCGCGGCAATAAACGGGGTGATCACATCGGGCCGGGCAGCGAAGCCGAACAACGACACGCGATCCCCGCCTTTCAACGCGACGAATGCCGTTGCCAGCGCCGCCGACACCGCGCGGTCAAGCCGGGGCATTCCGGCGATCGGCTCGCACATCGCCTGCCCGCAATCGAAGGCGAAGACGATCTGGTTGTTGCGCTCCGTCTCGAACTCCTTGGCATAGAGGTGAACGTGCCGGGCCGACGATTTCCAGTCGATCCGACGGCGATCCATGCCCGGCTGGTACTCCGCCAGCGATTCGAACTGCGTGCCTTCCCCCCGGATGCGCCGCGCGATCAGGCCATACTGGGCATCCTTGAGAAACGTCTGCAGGGTGGGTGAGCGCACGGCAGCAATGTTGGGCCAGACGCGCACGGCCTTGTCGAGAGTGCCGCTGAACTGGCGGGCGCCCAGGCCCATCGGCCCGGTCCAGCGCAGCCATGCGCGGGTGACGCCGCCCGTACCCCGGCGGCTTGCGGCAAAAGCGCCCGAACCGCGCCATTCGTGGTCATGACCAGCAAGATCGAACGCCAGCCTGCCCCCCGGAGCAAGCCGCGTGTCGCATTCGAGCGCGATCTCGACGCGGGACGGCCTGCCCCCGGGAAACCGCGCCGACGCCCGCATCGCCTCGTCAGCGCCCACTTCGACATCGCCGGGCACGCTGATGCGCAGATCCTCGACCCGTCCGGCCAGCAGCGCATCGACGACAATCAGGATCAGGATCCCCAGTCCGACGAGCGGGGCGATCACCCACAAGTCGGGACGCGCCGCCGCGATGATCAGCGCAACCGGCGCGGCCAACGCCAGCGCGATGGCCGCGCGAGCGGTCGGGACAAAGGGCGTCGCCCGAACTATCATGTCAAAAGGGGCACGTCAGCGGGGCGCTTCGGTCTGTTCTACAAGCTGGCGCACCAGCGCTTCCACCTGCTTGCCCTCGATCTCGGCGGCGGGGCTGAGCAGCAGGCGGTGGCGCAGAACGGCGGTTGCCAGCGCTTTCACATCGTCCGGCACGACATAGTCGCGTCCGTCCAGTGCCGCCCGCGCGCGCACCGCGCCGGCCAGCAGCACCGCGGCACGCGGCGAGGCTCCGCTCGACAAGTCAGGACTTTCCCGCGTGGTCCGCACCAGCCGCACGATATAGTCGGTGACGCTATCCGCCAGTTTCACGCTGGCGACGGCAAGGGTCGCCGCCTCCAACTGCGCGGAGCTGGTGACGGCGGCGATGCCGACCTGCGCGGGCGTAGGCGCGCCGCGATTCTCACCATAGCGGGCGACGATGCGGCGTTCTTCCTCGGCGCTGGGGTAATCCACCAGCAGCTTGAACAGGAAGCGGTCAAGCTGCGCTTCGGGAAGCGGATAAACGCCCTGGCTCTCGATCGGGTTCTGGGTGGCGACCACCGTGAAGTGCGCGGGCAACGCATGCGCCGTCCCGTCCAGCGTAACGCGCCGTTCCTGCATCGCTTCCAGCAGCGCGGCCTGCGTTTTTGGCGGGGTACGGTTGATCTCGTCCGCGAGCAGCAGGTCGCAGAAGATCGGCCCGTGGGTCAGCGTGAACTGGCTGGTCTGGAAATTGAACAGATTGGAGCCCAGGATATCGCCCGGCATCAGGTCCGGCGTAAACTGGATGCGCCCGAAATCGAGGCCGAGCGTCGTCGCAAAACATTGCGCGAGAAACGTCTTGGCCGTGCCCGGCGGGCCTTCCAGAAGGACATGCCCGCGCGCCATCAGGGCGATCAACAGATGATCGACCGTCTCGGCCTGACCGATCACGCCCTTGGCCACTTCAGCGCGAATAGCCTGCGCCAGCTCAGCAACTTGCGCGATATCCGGCAATGGGGTGGCCGCCGGTTCGGCAACGGGAGTGTCGGTCATCGGATCAGGGTCCTTTCCAGCGCGTGGAGATCGCGCGCTGCTTTCAGAAGGTCATGCGCACGCCGCGCCGCGCGCAGGCGGCTGGCGATCATGGTGAACGGTTCGGTGCCGGGGCTGCGCGCCGCCATGGCGCGGTCGATCGCCGCGTCCGCGTGTTCAGGGGATAGGGTGCGGGGCAGTGCCAATGCCTGCACCAGACGGTCGCGAGCCCGATCGGCATAAGGGCTGCCGATCAGATGCAATCTGCCGCTTCGGCGGATCAATCCGGCGGCGTTGGACACGAGCGCGTACTTGCCGAACGCGATGGCTCGCCCGCCAGCAAGCGGCGGACCGAAGCGCAGGAAAGCTCGCCAGCCGACGACGATCGCGGCGAGGAGCAGGCACAACGTCGCCGCCAGAAACGGCGGCGTAAAGGCCAGTGTCAGCAGGTTCTGCGAACGGCCATAGCCGGGCAGGGTCATGTCGAAGACGACCGCATCGCCGGTTCCCACACCAGTCGCCCGCACCAGCGCCTCGGCCAGGCGAGCGTTCTGGAACTGCCGCATGCCGTAGTTGTCGAGCAGGTCAGGCTCAAACAAGACGACGATGGGATAAAGGTTCCGGTCGGTTTCTTCCGTCTGGATCAGGCGATCCTGAGCGATCTTCTCCAGCCCGGGGTAGACGCCGCCGTCTTCCATGAATCCGGCCAGGGTCAGCCTGCCATCGCCGCTGCCGACGATCCGGACCAGTCCCGCGCCCGCGCCCGACAGCACCGCGCGACCATCGGGCAGCGCGCCTTGGATACCGGCACCTTCCCACGTCGCGCTGCGCCTGGGCAGCGGCGAGACTTTCACCGACAAAGTATCCAGAAAGCCTTCCCAGTGCGGGGGCGTAGTGCCGGACAGGCGGACCCAGCCTTTCTTCGCTTTACCCCGCTGCCGGGCGGGCGGAACGATGGCCGTCCATTTCGGCAGGATCACCAGCGTCGGCCCGTGATACCGGCGGCGCGTGACGATCTTGTCGATCTCCTTCCCGTCCGTGTAGGCAGGCGGCGTCAGCACCAGCAGACCGGGCCGATCCAGCGCTGCATCGTTGCGCACCCGGCTGACGGAAAAACCGCGCCCCTCAAGGTATTCGGCAAAGGCGGCGTATCCGTTCAGGCCCTTGCCTTCGGCATGCGCCTTCCCGTCGTTGGCGCTCCCCATGCCGGTGCCCGTCGCGATCATCCACAACAAGGCCACGAAAAGCAGGCTTCCCAGCAGCACGATGGCCAGCACAGCCCAGCGCGAAAAGGGATTTGCGCCCACTTCGATCGGCATCGGAGCGTCGGCAACGCCGCTCATGCGGGCAACTCGATCTGCGCGAAGCGTGCATAGGCCGCCCTCGCCGCTGCCCAATCCTGCGCATCAAGGTCTCGCAAGGCGAAGACCGCCCGCTCCACCCGCCTGGCAATCTCGCCGAAAGCACTGCGGCCGCTATCGGGAAGCAACGGCAGGACCGCGATTTCCCGCGCGGTCGATGCGGCCGTCAACCAGTCCGGCCGTGCCTCGCGGATCTGGCGCACGCTACGCTGGAGCAACAGATGCGCGGCCTCACCATAGCGCCCCTCGCTCGCCAAGCGGTCCGCGTCCTCCAGCAGTGACGCCGCCTCGGTGCGATCTGGCGTCCATTGCTCCTCGACGCCCTTGGGCGCGCGATTGCGCCAGCGGTCGAGCATCGGTTGCAGAAACAGCCGCCACGCCAGGAACAGCGTCAGTACCAGGGCCAACGCGGTCAGGATGTATTGGAATATGGGCCACGACATGCCGAGCATCCGGCCGATCGGCTCGAATATCGATTCCAGCAGTCGCCCCAGCGCCTTCAGCCACTCGGGCATATCGCGTGGCGGAGGCGGCTTGATGTCGGGCATCGGGAAATACTGAATATCGGCGCTGTCCCGCACCGCTTTCCAATCCCTATACGCGTCTCCGGGCACCGCCGCACCTGCGGCCGAACCCGCGCCCTGACTTTGCCCAATCGTCACTCCATTACGATTGCACGCGAGTCGGGGCGGCGCAAGCAGTTGCGGTGCAGCATAATTAGACCGTCATGTGCCGTCCGGAATCAACCTCGCGCTCGGGCCCTTGCGTAGGTCCCCAGCGGACGGACGTACTTGCAGTGGAACGCCAGTTCTTGCAGCGCCAGATCGACGCGCGGATCGCCCGGCGCGCCTTCGATGTCGGCATAGAACGTCGTCGCCGCAAAGCTGGCGCCAATCTGGTAGCTTTCCAGCTTGGTCATGTTGACACCGTTCGTCGCGAAACCGCCAAGCGCCTTGTACAAGGCGGCGGCGATATTCTTCACCTCGAAGATGAACGTCGTCATCGCTGGCTGGCCTTTCAGGTCAAAGGGGTCCAGCGGCTCACGGGCCAGCACGACGAATCTCGTGGTGTTGTTCGTCGCGTCCTCAACGTTCCGCTCGATGATGTCGAGGCCGTAGAGTTCGGCCGCCAACGCCGGGGCGATGGCGCATGCGGCGGGATCGCCATTCTCGCGCACCAGCGCTGCCGCGCCGGCAGTGTCGGCATAGGCCATCGGCACGATACCACGCTCCCGCAGATAATGCCGCGACTGGCCCAGCGCCTGCGGGTGGCTATACGCGGCGGCAAAAGGTGCCGTCGCTCCGGGTAGTGCCATCAGCGCATGGTGGATCGACATGAAATGCTCGCCCACGATCGACAGCCCGCTTTCCGGGAGGAGGAAGTGAATGTCCGCCACGCGCCCATGCTGCGAATTTTCGATGGGGATGATCGCCCGGTCCGCCCGGCCTTCCTTTACTGCGTCCAGCGCGTCCTCGAACGAGAAGCAGGGCAGCGGCAGGCTGCCTTCATCGTACTCCAGCGCCGCGCGATGGCCGTTGCAGCCAGGCGCGCCCTGCAGCGCCATCGCCCTTTCGGGGCTGGCAAGCGCAGCGGCTTCCATTTCATCGACAAGGGCGATCGCGGGCTGAGGATAGGCATGCATGACCTGCGCGCGATTAGGCGGCGAGCCGAATTTCCGCAATGGGCGATATCCGCAATGGCTCTTGCGCTCGACAAAGGCGGACATTAGAGCCGCACCCCATACAGGATGAGCTTAATTAAGCCGCAGGGGCATGCACGAATGGACGATCGTTTCAACACCATCGCCGGATGGACTCTTTTCGCAGGCATCATTGGCCTGGGAACGAGCATCGCCAGCGGCATGTATTTCGAGGCTGACAAGCACCACGCGCCCAAGGTTGCGGGCTATCCGGTCGAAGGCGTGGCCGAAGAAGGCGAAGGCGGCGCCGACGTGCCGATCGCAACGCTGCTGGCCAGCGCCGATGTCGCCAAGGGTGAAGCGACGTTCGCCAAGTGCACCTCGTGCCACACCATCAATTCGGGCGGTGCGAACGGCATCGGCCCGAATCTGCATGCTGTCGTCGGTGAAGGCATCGGCGTCGGCGCGGGCGGTTTCGCTTTCTCCGACGCGCTGAAGAGCAAGGGCGGCACCTGGACGTTTGACGCTCTCAACGACTGGTTGAAGAGCCCGAAAGCCTTTGCCCCCGGCACCAAGATGACCTTCGCCGGTCTCTCCAAACCGGAAGACCGTGCCAACATCATCGCCTATCTCAACACGCAGGGTTCGAATTTGCCGCTGCCCGCTGCGCCTGCCGCTGGCGAAAAGCCCGCAGAGGGTGCCGCCCCCGCTGCTGCAGCTGGCGCCGAACCCAAGGCTGAGGAAGGCAAGGCTGGTGAAGCGGCACCTGCCGCCGAGGCACCCAAGCCTGCCGCCTGATAAAGCATCCGGCACTGCCGGTTGAAAACGGTCCGCTAGCGCCGCCGAGTCGCTAGCGGGCCGTTTTCGTCTTTATGATGAGTGGTATGTTCTTCGCGCGAAAGGCGCGAAGTCACAGAGAGCAGGGGCAGTCGAAGGCATCGATCCGGACGTCGTAGACCGCTCCACGCCGCCTACTCCCCCTGCGATCCCTTGAATCCCTTCGCGATCACATACCACTCCGACGAATCCTTGCGACTCGCTGGTGGTTTGGCATGCTTTACGCTCGTGAAATGGCGCTTGAGCAAGCTGAGAAGCGCCGTGTCGGTGCCCCCAGCCAGAACTTTCGCCACGAACGTTCCGCCCGGCGCCATTGACTGGATGGCGAAGTCCGCCGCCGTCTCTACCAGCCCCATCGTGCGCAAGTGGTCGGTCTGCTTGTGGCCTACCGTGTTCGCCGCCATGTCCGAGAGGACCAGATCAGGCGCGCCTTCCAGCGCATGCTCCAACGCTGCAGGTGCCTCGTCCGACATGAAATCCATCTCGAAGATGGTCACCCCCTCGATCGGATCGGTCGGCAGCAGGTCGATGCCCACCACTTTGGCCCTGGGCGCTTTCAGCCGCAGCACCTGGCTCCACCCGCCCGGTGCGATGCCAAGATCGACCGCACGCGTCACGCCTTTGAAGAGGTCGAACTTCTCGTCCAGCTCGATCAGCTTGTACGCCGCGCGGCTGCGATAGCCGTCGGCCTTGGCTTTCTTGACGTAAGGATCGTTGATCTGACGGGTCAGCCATCGGGCCGAGCTGGTCGATCGTTTCTTGGCGGTGCGCAGGCGCTCACCGGGATCGCGGCCTGAACGGCTCATGAGGCACCTATCGAATTTCGCGGTGTATCCTGCCAGCCCGATGGGCGCAGAGTTCCGTGATGCTGAGTGGGATGGGAACTGCCGGCAGCCATCAGGCTGCG
The DNA here is from genome assembly GCF_055521575.1 of Novosphingobium sp. BL-S-24. Classification (NCBI taxonomy): domain Bacteria; kingdom Pseudomonadati; phylum Pseudomonadota; class Alphaproteobacteria; order Sphingomonadales; family Sphingomonadaceae; genus Novosphingobium; species Novosphingobium sp. BL-S-24. Next base: position 1,854,891 of record NZ_CM145488.1, on the reverse strand, counting down.
CAGTATACCCTCGCGTATTCCCCGGTCTGCCACACCCAATCGGGCGGCCGGCCACAAATCCAGGATCGCTTCAAGAATGGCGCAGCCCGCGACCACAAGGTCCGCCCGTTCGCGCCCGATGCAGTTCTGTTCGCGCCGTTCCTCGATCGACATCGACGACAAGCGGCTGCTGATATCGCGCATTGATTCGGCAGGCACGATCAATCCGTCGACCATCCGGCGATCATACTGCGGCAAGTCGAGGTGGACGCTGGCCAACGTGGTGACCGTGCCGCTGGTGCCCAGCAACCGCAGCGGCCCATCCTGCCCGGCACTTTCCCGCGCCGGGCCGACGCGCTTGGAAAACGCGGCGAAGCTTTCGGCGACCAGGCTGTGCATATGGCGATAGCGCGCCAGGCGATCCTCCCGCGTGGAACCTTCGGACCCGCAACTTTCCGTCAGCGACACCACGCCCCACGGCACGCTCTGCCAATCGAGAATGCGCGGCACCGTGCCCGTGCTTTCGATCAGCACCAGTTCCGTAGAGCCGCCGCCGATGTCGAAGATCATCGCGGGGCCGAAGCCGTCTTCCAGCAGAACATGGCAGCCCAGAACTGCAAGACGCGCTTCCTCGCGGGCGCTGATGATGTCGAGCGCGATGCCCGTTTCGCGGCGCACCCGCTCTATGAATTCCGGCCCGTTGACCGCACGCCGGCATGCCTCGGTGGCAACCGACCGGGCGAGGTAGACGTTGCGGCGCATCAGCTTGTCGGCACAGACCCGCAGCGCGGACAGCGTGCGCTCCATCGCGGCGTCGGAAAGCCGGCCGGACTGGGCAATGCCCTCACCCAGCCGGACGACTCGGCTGAACGCGTCGATAACAGTGAAGTTTTCGCCAGATGGGCGAGCGATCAACAGACGGCAGTTGTTCGTCCCTAGATCGATCGCCGCATAGGACTGGCGCGGCAACGATCCCGAGGGGAGGCGCGCCCCGCCCGCACTGATCTGTTCGCTGGACGTCGAGGGGATGGACGGCGCTGACGCGGTCGCGCTGATCACCGGAACATCCGCCTTTGCATCGTCCGGCGGACCGGAATGCGTCTGTACGCGCGGCGCTTTGCCTGCCTCTGCATCGCGCGATTGCCCGGAAGGACGCGCCTTTGCGTTGGCTATGCCGGCGGGTTGCTGGGTTCTTGGCGATTTGCCCTTGCCCTTGCGACCTTTTCGCCGCCGTCCCGGACGGCCCGACACATCGACTTTCGCTGCCGGCGGATCGTGCTCCGCCATGATTACAATTCTCGTTCACATATCATCCCGCCGGATAGGCGGGCACCTGGTCGCAATGCTAACGCCCCGGAAGCAAACGAGCAAGGCCCGCGACTTATCGGCACCTCCCCCAAGGCGCTTGACCCGAATCGCAACCGCATCTAGAGGGGCGCCCTCCGGTGCCCCGTCGTCTAATGGTAAGACTACGGATTCTGATTCCGTCTATCGAGGTTCGAATCCTCGCGGGGCATCCAGGTCTCCCACCATCGCTGACATCCTGCCGATGCGCCTCTCGCCATTGGGCCGTGCTCCCGTTAGGGGGGATGGCGAAAGTATGGTGAGGGGGCACGAGTGGCGCAGACGATGAACGCAGCGACGGGCGGATTGGACGTCTATCGCAGGAATGCCCGCGTGCTCACGGCCAGCCTCGTCGGCACGGCTGTCGAATTCTACGACTTCTACATCTACGCCACTGCGGCCGCGCTGGTGTTCGGGCCGCTGTTCTTTCCGGCCGAGTCCGATTCCGTGCAGCATCTGGCCGCCTACGCCAGTTTCGCCATCGCCTTTATCGCCCGGCCGGTCGGCGCAACCTTGTTCGGGCATTTCGGCGATCGGGTAGGCCGCAAGTCCACGCTGGTGGCGTCACTGCTACTGATGGGAGGGGCCACGGTCTTGATCGGTGTCCTTCCGACATACGCCAGCATCGGCTGGCTGGCACCATTGCTGCTGTGTACGATGCGGTTTGCGCAAGGCCTGGGTCTGGGCGGCGAGTGGGGCGGCGCGGCGCTGTTGGCGGTCGAGAACGCACCGCCGGGATATGCGGCCCGCTTCGGCATGTTCCCGCAGCTTGGCGCGCCGGTAGGATTCCTCGCCGCCAATGGCCTCTTCCTGATCATCAGCGCCAATCTGAGCGAGGCAGAGTTCGCCAGCTGGGGCTGGCGCATCCCCTTTCTGCTCAGTTCGCTGCTCGTCGGGCTGGGCCTGTGGATACGCTTCCGCCTGAGCGAATCGCCGGTGTTCAAAGCAACGGAGGAAGAGGCGGCGGTCCATCGCTCGATCCCCATCGTCGAGCTTTTTCGCACGCATTTGCGCGAGACCGTGGCGGGTACCTTCGCCGTGATCGCATGCTTTGCGCTGTACTATCTGGCGACAACCTTCGCGCTTGGATATGGCACCGGCACACTCGGGTATGACCGGCAGACGTTCCTGGGCGTTCAACTGTTCGCCATCCTGTTCATGGCCGTGGGCATCATCGTGGCAGGCTATGCTTCCGACCGGTACTCGTCGCGTTCGGTGCTGATGCTCGGCTGCCTGGTGGCCGTTGCGATCGGCGTTGTCATGGGGATGATGTTCGCTGCCGGGTCGCTCTGGATGATCGGCGCGTTCCTGTGCCTTGCGCTGTTCACGATGGGGCTGGTCTATGGCCCGATTGCCGAACTGCTGCCCCGCCTGTTCGAAGCGCGCGTGCGCTACACCGGGGCATCCATCGCCTTCAACGTCGGCGGTATCTTCGGCGGCGGGTTTGCGCCCGCGATCGCGCAAGGGCTGGCCGATAGCGGCGGCGTCTTGTTCGTGGGCCTGTACATTTCAGTGGCCGCGCTGCTCAGCCTTGCCGGGCTTCTGGCCATCCGGGTCAAAGGGTGAGCCAGCCTTTCAGCTGACCGCTGGTTCCAGCAGCGTGATGGTCCCGGCGTCGGCATCGATCTGTGCCATGACGCCCACCGGAATGCTGACCTGTGAGGCGACATGGCCGATCATCGCCCCCTGGAATGCCGGTACGCCCAAAGCGCCGAGCCGCTTATCGAGCACTTCGTAGACCGTGAAGTTGGAGAACCCACCATCGGGGTTTTCGCATTTCGTGCATTGACCGAACACCACGCCCGCCACCTTGCCCAGGATGCCGGAAAGCGACAGCTGGGTCAGCATCCGGTCGATGCGGTATTCGGATTCGTTGGTCTCCTCCAGAAACAGGATCGCGCCATCGAAATCCGGCAACCATGGCGTCCCGACAAGGGCGCTCAGCACGGTGAGATTGCCGCCGATCAAGCGACCCTGCGCCTTCCCACCCCGAAAGGTGCGAATAGACGATGCACGCCCGCCAAGATTGGCGCTTGCCCGAGGGGCGAGCGAATACGTCGGCGTCGCGCCGTCGAACGCGATCTGGCGAAAGGATTCCCAAGCAGCTGGCGGCCAGGAGGATGCCGCGTTTGGTCCATGGATCGAAACGACCCCGCTCTTCGCCAGAGCAAGACACAGCGCGGTGTTGTCGCTGAAGCCGATGAACAGCTTCGGCTTGCGGGCGATCGCCTTGAAATCCAGATAAGGCAGCAGGCGGGCCGATCCCCACCCCCCGCGCACGGCCATGATGCCACGCACGCTATCGTCCGCGAACATCGCCATCAGATCCCGCGCGCGAACATCATCGGTCCCGGCGAGATAGCCCTCACGCGTGGTCAGGTGCGGCGCGAAACGCGGCTCCAGCCCCATGGCGCGGACCGTGGCAGCGATTTCCTCCAGTCCAAAACGATCCGCCACGAAGCCGGCGGGAGCCACAAGGCCCAGCACATCGCCGTTGCGCAGTCGGGGCGCGCGTACCATATTGGCCCGTACCGGCGGGGGCGTCGGGCGCGCCAGGGCAGACATCCCCCACACCGCGCTCAGGCCGCCGCCGATCTCGAATAACGCGCGTCTCCTGCCAAGGGAGCGCGCAAGTGTTCGCCCTGTTGTCATCATCGCAAGCCTAGAGCCTGTGCGGAACCATGCAACGGGCTTGCGCGATCATCTCTGCTCGACGCGGCGTTCGCGGCGGGCCATGGAGCAAAAATGACCGAAGAAGAAGACAAAGACCTCACCCAACGCCGTTTCTACAAGGCCGAGCAGGAAGCGACTTTCGCCGAACAGCAGGCCGATACGATCCAGACCGAGCACCCTGCCTATCAGCTTGCGTTCCGCGACACCGACTTCCTGCTGCGCGACGAATTGCGCCCGGTGCGTTTCCAGCTGGAACTGCTGAAGCCGGAGATGCTGCTGGAAGAGGCCAACATCGGGTCCACGCTGGTGATGTACGGTTCCGCCCGCATTCCATCGCCCGACAAGGCTGATGCGCTGATCCAGGCGGCGGCGACCGACTATCAGAAGAAGGTCGCAGGCCGGCTGGCCGAAAAAGCCAAGTATTACGACGAAGCGCGCAAGCTCGCGCGGCTGGCGAGCCAGGCGGCCGTCGTGGAAAAGGGCATGCGCCAGTTTGTGGTGTGCTCCGGCGGCGGACCATCGATCATGGAAGCGGCCAACCGCGGCGCTGCCGAGGTGGGCGCGGAGTCGCTGGGCCTCAACATCGTGCTTCCGCACGAGCAGGCGCCCAATCGCTATGTCACGCCCCGCCTGTCGTTCCAGTTCCACTACTTCGCGCTGCGCAAGATGCACTTCCTGCTGCGCGCCCGTGCGGTTGCGGTGTTCCCCGGCGGATTCGGGACCTTCGACGAGTTTTTCGAACTGCTGACGCTGATCCAGACCGGCAAGATGAAGCCCATCCCCATCCTGCTGTACGGGCGCGAGTTCTGGGAGCGGGTCATCGACTTCGAGGCGCTGGCCGAGGAAGGCACCATCAATCCCGGTGACCTCGACCTGTTCCGCTGGTGTGAAACCGCCGAGGAGGGCTGGGAGCACGTCAGCCGTTTCTACAACCTGCAGACCGACTGAACCGCTTCTGGAATGCCCCGGCTTTAGCGGACAGCGTGATGCCCGATGGGGCCATGACCTGCGCCGAAGCCGGGAGCGGCCATCAGCGCCGCGCGCACGAAATCGCGAGCATCCTCGATCGCCTCGACCATCGTTGCGCCCTGCCCCACGAATGTGGCGATGGCGCTCGACAACGTACAGCCGGTTCCGTGCGTGTGTTGCGTTTCGACACGCGGCGCGGTCCATGTGTGAGGTGGTTCGCCGGGGATGACGAAACGATCGACAACCAGATCTCCCGGCGCATCGCCGCCCTTGGCCAGGTAGCTTACGCCCAATGCAGCCATGCCCTCGTCGCCGCCCAATACTTTGAGCTCATCGAAGTTGGGCGTCGTCAGGGACGCGATCCGCATCAATCGTTCGAACGCATCGATAGTGGGCTGATCGGCCAACACCGATCCGGACGTGGAAATCATCACCGGATCGAAAATCACCGGCACGTTCAGATCCTGCAGCCGATCGGCCACCATATTGGCGATCTGCGCGCTTCCAAGCATTCCGATCTTGACCGCATCGACGCCGATATCGCTGATGCAGGCATCCATCTGCGCTGCCACCATCTCGGGCGAAAGCGTCTCAATGGCCGTCACGCCGGTGGTGCTCTGTGCGGTGATCGCCGTGATCGCGGTCATCGCATAGCCGCCCAGCAACGTGATCGTTTTCACGTCCGCCTGGATGCCGGCGCCGCCTGAACTATCCGAACCGGCCATCGAAAGAATGCGTGGGGGTTGATTCATCCACGCCCTCTACCCGGCTTGCAGGGATAGAGTCGAGACGGCGCGCGCTTCAGCGCTTGAAATGACGCACTTTTGATGGCGGGGCTGAATCGTGATGCTGCTTCGCCCGGGTCGGCCGGTCCACCAGCTCGTCGCCGCAGGTGGGACACAAATCGTCCAGCGCCTCGGCGCAAGCCGCGCAGTAGGTGCATTCGAAACTGCAGATGAAAGCGCCGGGCGCCTCGGCTGGCAGGTCGATACCGCAACGCTCGCAATCGGGTCGCATTTCAAGGGCCATTACTTCGTCGCCTCTTCCACGGCGTGGCAGATGGATGCGACGGCGGCCTCAACCTCGCTCGCATCGTCCCCTTCCGCCATGACACGAATGACGGGTTCCGTACCCGACGGCCGGATCACCAGCCTGCCTTTGCCATCAAGGGACGACTGAGCGTCCGCGATCGCTGCCTTGACGCTGTCGGCCTCAAGCGGTTTGCCGCCCGCAAACCGGACGTTACGCAGCAGCTGCGGCACGGGGTCGAATAGATGGAGCAGCTCGCTTGCTCGCTTACCGGACTGCACCAGCGCCGACAGTACCTGCAAAGCGGCGACTGTGCCGTCCCCGGTGGTTCCATGATCCAGTAGAATCATATGGCCGGACTGCTCACCGCCTACGTTGAACCCGCCGCTGCGCATCCTTTCAAGCACATGGCGATCGCCCACCGCCGTACGCTCCAAGATGAGACCCTTGCCGGCGAGGTACCGCTCCAGTCCGAGATTGGACATCACCGTCGCGACGACACCGCCGCCCCGAAGCTGCCCACTTGCAGCCCACTCACATCCGAGCAGCGCCATAATTTGATCGCCATCCACCACAGCCCCGTGCTCGTCGACGACGATCAATCGGTCCGCGTCGCCATCCAGCGCGATACCGATGTCCGCCCCCGAAGAAACAACCGTTTCCTGCAGCAAATCCACGTGGGTTGAGCCGCACCGATCGTTGATGTTCTTCCCATTGGGATTGACGCCTAGCGATACGATATCGGCACCCAGCTCCCAAAACGCGGACGGCGCGACCTGATAGGCCGCGCCATTGGCGCAATCGAGCGCGATCTTCAGCCCATCGAGCCGCACGGTCGAAGGGAGCGACGCTTTCACTGCGTGAATGTAACGCCCGCGCGCATCGTCGATACGCCGTGCTCGTCCGATCTCCGGTGACGGCGCAAGGGCCAGATCCTGGGTCAGCATCGCCTCGATCGCCAGTTCGTCCTCGTCGGACAGCTTGAAGCCGTCCGGCCCGAACAGCTTGATGCCGTTGTCTTCATAGGCGTTGTGGCTCGCGGAGATCATAACCCCCACGTCGGCACGCAGTTCGCGCGTAAGCAAAGCGATCGCCGGGGTCGGCATCGGCCCCAACAGAACCACGTCCATGCCCACGCTGGTGAATCCGGCGACCATCGCGTTTTCCAGCATGTAGCCGGACAAGCGCGTGTCTTTGCCGATCACCACGCGGTGACGGTGGCTGCCTCTGAGGAACCGCGTACCGGCGGCCTGCCCCACTTTCATGGCGACCGTCGCGGTCATTGCCCCCTGATTGGTCCGCCCGCGGATGCCATCGGTGCCAAAGAACTGTTTGCCCATACCCGTTCCTACAAATAGCCGATCGCCTGCCATGGAAGGAGTGATGACCGGGGCACG